>CACBEF010000004.1 GCA_902538225.1 uncultured Prochlorococcus sp.
GTAACTAATACGGTTGCTCATGAAATCAAGTCTGACTCTGAATCAGAATATATAGAGATAAAAATTTCATTAAGAAAGAGATAAAACCTGATCTAACAATTATTCAATTTTAAATTCACTAAATTTACGTTTTTATCATGCAATTAGAAAAACTTAAGAGAAAACAAAATAAGGTCTTAGGACCTTCAGCTTTATCAGGAGCTTTAACTGAAAATAGTTGCAACCGCCAAGTTTGGCTTTTAAATAGATTTAAACCTGAGACTAAAGACTCAGTATTCCTTGAAAAGTGGAAATTACAGCACACCAGTGCTTTAAATAATCTAACTAATTTCCTTGGTCAAAAATATCCTGATGCCAAAGTAGATTCAGAAGTACAGCTCCCAACCGTTGAATTTCATGGGGTTAGTTTATTCGGAGTGATTGACTGCTTATTGCTTTTCCCTGATGGGTCAGTCGCAATTTTTGATGCTAAAACAGGCGCCCGAAAATCTAAAGATTGGATACAAATCGGATTATATTATTTGATGCAAAAAGCTATAAACCGTAGTTATGGTTTGCCAATACCTCGGTTGTTTAGTCTGGGTATTTTTTATGATGATGGAAAATTTCCGCCTAGTAAAAAGACTTTTGAAGAGAACCTTCTTGAACTACAAGGTGAGAATGCTATAGACGAAGTTTTTCTTGATGGTACAAGAAAAAAATTAAGAGAAGTCCTACAAGTAACAGCTCAAGATGATCTTCCTGATCCACAACCTTCTATTGGAAATTGCAAGTATTGCAAATTTAATATTTCCTGCCCATCTGCACTAAAGAATGATGTGGCGATAGTGGCAAATGATTTAATTTAGGTTTTGCAAAATGGATAAAACTATAGCAATTCTATTTTTAGAGTTTCGGGAATTGGTCTCTAAACAAATTGCAGACTTAAGTTCCACACTCATGAGGCATGACTTTGAAATTAGAAATCAACGAGACGAATTAAATTTCTTAAAGAAACAAATTGATCATCTTTCTAGACAGGATTTTGATATAGATTCTCTTATTACTTGGCTAATCCAAGATATTGAAAAAGAGGTAGATGGACCAAAAGAGATAATTGAGCTTTTAAAGAAAATCAAATCTGAGTGTGGAAGTTCTTTTGAAGAGTTAGGAGGTAGTTAATTGAATTTAAATGTTATTCAGAAACTTCTAATTTTTAAGGACACAGTGCTTGAAAGATTAAAAGCCCAAGCTGAAATTAATGAAGCCAACTTAATCCGTTTGAGTGATTTAGAGCAGAAAATTAATTTTTTAGATACCCGTATTGATTATCTTGAAAATAGCGTTTCACAACTTGGTCAGGCACTTGTTGAAGGCCCAGGAATAGATCCAGATGACCCTTTTTAAAATTAATTTTTGGGACTTTTAAATAATCTCTAAACCAAATTGAATAAATATATGGAAAGAAAAATTGTTCAAAAGCCAAATAAGTTCGAGGTGGGGCAAATCACTTTTTGTAATGGTGGTTGTACTATGCAACTGCCAACTTTTTACAAAGTTGTAAAAAGAACAGAAAAAACAGTTTGGTTAATAGAACTCGAGAGTCAATTAATTGAACATGACGGTTATGGTCAAGTGGGGCATAAAATTCCTGTTGATATTCAAAAAGGTGCTGTCTTTTATAGACGTGTTAAAAACTGGAAAATCATTAGTGATGAATTTCAAGAATTTGCATATCAAAGAAACTGGGGAATTATTGAACCTTGGGATGGCTTGGCAAAGTATTACAACTGTTTAGATTAGCTAATAGTGATGAATGTAAATAATTTATTTGCCAAAATACTTGACGATCCATTTCTAATGTATTTATATTAGTAGTACACATGTATTACTAAGTAATGACTTTAGGAGGAGCTAATGTTTGGACTAATTTTTCTTACGGTTATCGTAATGAGTCCCCAAGTGGTTGGTTGCTTAGTCCAGACCGCAGCAGATTAATTTTATTTGTAAGGAATAAAAAATCTCCAAGAAATAGTATGAGAATTTTTGCTCATACATATTATGCAAATGATTTAGGTGAGCCAATGGCAATTAAATCATCCACTCAAATGTATTTGGATAATGCTTGGGATAAATGGCATGACCTTCAATTAGAAGGTTGGACTTTTGAAGAACTTGAATTACCTGAATCAGTATGACTAACTTAAATCCAATCAAAAAGAAACTATCAAAAGCAGATAGAAAGATATCTATACAAGACCCATCAAAATTATTAGCAGAATTTTTTAATGGTGTTGTCATTGAACTTGATGAAGAATATAAATATGACTCATAAAGAATTGATAGATCAAGTTTCCGCAAATTTATTTAAACAAAGTGGAAAGTTAGAAAGCAGAAGATCTTGGTTGGCAATGAGAAATTATCTTGAACAATTAGATACCGAACAACTTAAATCCATGCTTAAGGACCACGGATGATTTAAAAACTTTATTTAGTTTTTATTTTTTTCTTAATTCTTAGATAACCGTAAGTTGCAAAACCAACCAAAAACATGTCCAAGTAAATATGCCAAGTAGGAAAAATCTGGTGTATTAATTCCATTAACTTTTTATTGCAACTTGCCAATAAGGATAATCTAAATTTGATTTTTCTCTAATCAATTGTAATTTTCTAGAATTTATTTTTACTACTATTCCATCTGTTGGATATTTACTAAAAAGCTTCCCTTCTAGCCATCGTTTTCTAAATACTTCAATTTGGCTCGTAAAGTTGCATGAAATATCCTGAGGGATCGTGAAGCCAAGCTTTGAAAGACTCTTTTTGGACTCATATTGGTTAAGTGTTGAATTAAGTATTTGAAATGCGCAGAAGCTAAGACTTTCAGAAAATCCTTCTTTAGATCTTAGAAATCCAGAAGCGATTCTCTGGGAGATGTTTGGACTTTGGTTGGGTGCGTATAATTCACCTCTAACTTGAAGAACTCCTCGTAAAGGGAGATTATTGGGAATGTCTTGAACTTTAATTAGTTTACTAGTAATGTCTGCCCCTTTTCTTGAAATTGCTTTCTGCAAGGTTCCATCCCTATATTGCAAAGCAACAGCACAACCATCAATTTTTGGTTCAATTAACAATCTAGTATCTGCTAATAATCCTTTCAAAAATTCATCTAATGAATCCTTTTCTAATGAAGGTAAAACAAGTTTGTTTTTCTTTTTAAAGTAATCACAATTTGGGTTTGTTCTTAATAAATTTTTTTCAAGTTTGTCGAACTGCTTATCAGAGATTAAAGCATTACCATTTCTATAATTATCGTCATACCATTCAATTCGTTCTTCTAAATAAGTCTTCATTTAATACGATGGCTTAAGTTTTTGGCTAGGTATCCAACTTGGTTTATCTATGATCCATTTTTCTCTATCTTCATATTTAACTGTCCATAAAAGAAATGAAGAAATTTCTTTTAGAGTTATGCTAACCAAATATCTTGTTTTTGGACTTATTGATATAAATCCAAACAATGATATTAATAAAATAAGTTTAAACATGCCTTTAATCATTTAAAAACTCAGCTTAATTTTTGCGAACTTTTTAATTAATGCAATTCTTATAACCTTCAATCTTTGCTAGTTCATCAATGTTCAAACCTGTTTCCTCTAATAAAGTTTCTCCTATATCGTCTTTATTAAATTTAGTTAAAGCTCCCTTAGTAGAGTACTTAATACATTGGTTTTTATATTTTGCTTCTTTGACAACAGGAGATAAATAAAAACCAAACAAGATGATAAAAGCTCCATAGGTTACAACTTTTCTATGGTTTTTCCACCATTCATAAAATTTATTGGACACGAAAAATAAATAATTAATTTCTATTTTAAATTGATTTTCAACAAATTACTTTAGTAATTGAAGGATTCCTTAATTTATCGTTTATTCATTAATAGATTTAACCCAAGAATAATATCTTGATTTTCTAATCCTTTGCTCTTTCGAGACTAGTCTATCTGCAGATTCTAGGGGTGATTCTCCTTTCTCAACTTTGGTTGTAACAGATATACCAAAACCTTTTGCTTCAATTTTTGCAATTCCACCCTCTAAAAAAAATAAAAAAGACCAACCTTTATTCCATCCTAAATAGAAGGGATTTCGATTCACTGCATTCTTTTTGATATATTCTTTAATGTTATTTTCCTTTTCAAGGTTTTACTTGTATACACTATTACCAAATAAGATGTTTACGGCTGATTATTTCTGGAAAAGTAATTTTAGTATTTAAATAATTACTTCGAGTAATACTTGACGACTAGGAGTAGTACATATATATTAATAGTACAGATGTATTATCTTTATGACTTCAGGAGTCGCTAATGTTCGGACTTATTTTTATCATGGCAGCCTTATTGACACCCCAACTGGCTGGTTGTTTAACAAAAAAAGTGGGTTATTAATTTTTTTTGAGATTTATAAGAAATCTTTATCTAATAACTTAAAAGTATATACTCATCTTTTCTATGCAAATAAATTAGGTGAACCAGCCCAACTTAAAAATTCAAGACTTCATTCTATTGAGTGTGCTTGTGAAACATGGAATGAATTAATTTCAGGAGAATGGAAAATTGTTACTAATAAATTCCAGTAATCATGATCAAGTTAAATCCGTCAAAATGGGAATATCTAAAAGAATCTACCCTAAAACGAAAACGAACAAAGATTTGCATTACTTGCAATCACTTTCGCTACAGCACTACAGAAACTTTTGCTACTATCTTGATCTGTCCAAAATACGAAAAACGCATACCGCAGGGTGATCATTTACTTAAAGGTTGTAAGTATTGGCAAAAAAACAGGACGATATTTTCTCCTGAAGCATCTTAATTATTCTCTAATGAAAGTTCTCTAGGTAGAGATATTTAATTATGTAAACAAAGCATTATTTTATACAACTTAAAAAATTCTTTTTAAGTAGTTTTGAAGCATGATGCAATTTTACTTTTCTATATTTTTATTAGTTGTTCTTACATTTTTTGCACTTTTGTTAGATGCACCAGAATTGGCCTCTTTAATTCAAACATTTTAGAAAATAATAAATCAGCATTTTTACTGATTTACTTTTTTTATAAGTAAGGCGTAGGTTTAACTTGTTGAATAGGAGGGATCTAATGATTGACAGTCCACCAGAGAAGTTAGATTATAAAATTTAAATCTAAATAAAACTAATGCTAAATCTGGAATGAATCTTCTTTTTGAGATTCATTCCTTTTTAAAAAATTTAAATTATAAATATTAAATTTTTAAAGTAAAAAATATTTTCATATTAAAGTGATTTGATGCCAAAGTCACTTCTTAGATAGTGGCTAACTTTACCTGAATCCAAAGCCAGTTTTTTGTTCTTCCTTTTCTTCCCATTCATTTATAATAAGTTTTAGTAAACTTTTAACTTCTAAATTTGAAGCATTAGTATCTTTTTGAAGATTCATACAAATATTTTTAACTTCCTCAAAAGCCTTATCGATTAATATTGTTTTTTGATCTGGATTAGCCATAGAATTTTAAAAAGCTCCATTACAGTTAAAACCACTGCAATTAATGATCCTAAAAATGTTCATTATGAAATTATGGAATCTTTCATCAAAAAAAAATGCCCAGGTCATAAATATTGCAAAACTAGAAACAGCAAAAGCAGCATATTGAAGCCAATGTGTTCCATAGCTGTCTATTCCATTTTTATCAAAATCAGAATTAATCAAATGCTTTTTTTCTTATAATAAAAATTTTTTTTTTAAAAGGAGAGTTTGTTTTGAACAATAGACTTATTACTTCTTGAATCATTAGAGGTATTAATCGCTTAAATAAACCCTGGAATTATCCACCCAAAAAAACCATAGTTTATTATTAAAGCAAGAAACCCAATCATAGCTAACCTCCCATTTGTTATTTCGGCATTTTTCCAAAATTTACCCATATAGTTTTTAATTTTTTTCGAATTTTTATCTATCAAATAATTTGGTTCTAAAGGTTCCTGTAACCTTTTGATGGCGTATAAAGAGAATTGAATTGTAATTGCTGTTATAACAACTATAAAACTAGTAAGAGCATCCATTTTTAGATTTCATATGTGATCAATTAGTAGCCAAAGAGTAAATGACGATTGTATTTATCAAACATTTCCTTATTTCTGCTTTATTGACAGAGGAAACCTTAACTTGAATTATTAATTAACGTAACATATTTATAAAAAAATAGTATGAATTCTTACTTTTTCTTTGGATTTCAAATTTTTTAAGACTATAATGTTACATTTATGTATCAGTTATTTAAGTATTAGTTTTAATTGAATTACTAATTAGCTTTAAAATCTTATTTGTCTAAGCCAAATATACAATTGAAAAATTTTCTTAATAGGGATATATTTTCAATGTTATTTATTTAAATTAATTTTAATAACAAGAAATTATTACTTTTGTTTAATCTCTGGAAGATAGAATTTATTGCCTAATGTATAACCAATTGACATAAGTACGAACCCAATAAGTTGAGGTAAATGAGAATTTGCTAAAGAGATTTTTTCAATCATTTCTCAATCTATAAAATAATATAATAATAAAAAAAATTTAATTTTGTAAATCTATTTTTTTTTTGATTCTTTAATTTCCCCAGATTTTTTTAGTGAATTAACAAGTCTTTCATTTTCTGTTTTTAAATTTTCTAATGCTGATTTAGTGAATTGTTCTTTAGCCTCAAATTTTGCTGAACTTGTAACTTTTTTATTAGGGAGTTTTTTCTTCGGTTCTGGCTTCATATTAAACAGCATTTTAAAAATCTTATTAGTTATTTTTTTTGTATTAGGTATTATTTTTTACAATTTTCTAGTTAATAATATTTGTTTACATAAACAAATTAATCTTTATCTTTTGGGAGCCTTAACCATCCAGAAGTCCATTCTGATTTTAGTTTTGTCCATAAAATCCTTTTAATATCTTTTTTATTTTTGGTAGGAAAAATATCAACCCATCTTTCTTCATTTTTACCACCATAAGCTTTAACTTGATAATGTCTATTACCATTAATAGTTTTTGGTGATGTCCAACAAAGAGTAGGAGGCCATTTCATGAGAAATTTTCAAAAGTAAAAAAAACTAAAGGTTACTTTGCCCTTTCAAAACTAAAATATAATATGCGATCGTACCAAGGATAAGTAAGATACCTAGTATTCTAATAATCATTATTTAATATTTTTAATTCAAATCATATTAAAGAAGTTTTATAAATTTGAGTTGAAGATTTAATATTTGCTAATTTTTCTTTTTTTTATTTCTAATTATGGAGTGGCAAGATTCAGGATGCCATTCATTTTGAATCTTGCCAACAAAATCATAAACAAATGAATCGGGACATCCAGTTTCTTTTTGAAGTTCTGAGAGTTCTTCTTTAATGAATTCATATACACTCGTTATTATCCCTAAATTATCCTCTTGGGAGGGAGCCCATTTTTTATTCTCCATTAATATTTTTTAAATTACTTTCCACAATATCGTAATAGGTTATGTCTCCATAATCAGCATCTGAACAACATAAATCTCCATACAGTTCCTCTAACAAATCGTATGCATCTGAATACTTTTCAAAACTATGAGCGGTTAATTCGTCATTTTTCCCATCAATTCTAATTATTTTGTAGGTCATATTTACTTAGATGCAAAAAGTATTTTTTTAGATTCATTAGATCATCTTATAAATAAAAATCTTATTTAGGAGTATTGGTTGGGTAAAGCTTCTGAATTTTATTTTTCTGAATTTCTATTTTTCTTTGTTCATATTTTTTTGCCATTATTTTTCTGATAAATAATTGTGGGATAAGCCAGACTAATGCAATAGCTATAGCCATGAAAGCAGGATTTCTCCAAGTTAACCTAATAATCTCTTGTATAAATTCTTGATTGAAAATTTCCATACATTAAATTTTGATGATAAAAATATCTTTGCTTACTTTATAAATTCTTTTAAATATCACAGACAATTATAACCTTAATAATTCTTATAGGGAATTTAATAAATTTTTTCTTTTTCGAGTTTGTTTTTTTTTATATTTGGATTTAGATTAATTTTTTATTTTATAGGTTAAAGATGCCGACTTATCTAATTACAGGATCAAATAGGGGTATTGGATTAGAATTATGTAGGCAAATTCATAAGAGGGGAGATAGTGTAATTGCAACGTGTAGGAAAGCTTCAAAAGAACTTAGAGATTTAGGAGTGAGAGTTGAAGAGAATATAGAAATTTCATCCAATGAGTCGATAACAAATTTGTGTAAAAAATTATCTGGAGTTAATTTAGATTGCTTAATTCATAATGCAGGAATTTATGAATTTAATTCTTTCGAAAACCTAGATAAGAAGAGTATTTTGCGTCAATTTGAAGTTAATGCATTGAGCCCAATATTTATGACTCAATCACTTAAACACCTTTTAAAAAGATTTTCTAAAGTTGCTTTTATCACAAGTAGAATGGGTTCTATTGAAGATAATTCATCTGGAAGTTCTTATGGTTACAGGATGTCTAAGGTAGCCTTATCAATGGCAGCAAAATCACTTTCTATAGATTTATCAAGAGAAGATATTTATGTAGCTATTTTGCATCCTGGGTTAGTTAGTACAAGAATGACTGGCTTTACAAGAAATGGAATTAGTCCTAAAGAATCAGCAAATAGCCTTTTAAAACGTATTGATTCTTTAAATAAAAATAACTCGGGTACATTTTGGCATGCCAACGGAGAAGTTTTGCCCTGGTAATATCTTTACCTTTGTCTTAAAGGATTTGTATCGTTAATTTGTTAAAAAACTTTTAAATTTTTAACGAATTTCTTTCCTTATTTAATTCTTTTAGTTATCTTTAAAAAAACATTAGTAAAGGAGGTGATTCATTGTCGTATCTACCGAAAAATGCGGTTAACAAAGGGGCCGTGAATTCAGTATCTTCATCACATTCATCGGTCTCTTTTTCATTGATTAAGAAAAAAGGCTTTATAATAAATAAATTTATATAATTCAGCCACTTAATTATCAAAAGCTCTGCATCTCAAGTTGTTGCAGAGTTTTTTTTTGAATTTAAATAGTCTTTCAAAATGTACTCTATCTTTTTTGGCCGAAGTAAATTAAGGCTAAAAAAGATAAAGTGCTTACTAAAGCTATTAAGTACCACCCAGTTGAGGAGTTGCTAGTTACTTCTGTCATTTATTCTGATTTTTGTCGGAGGAATTTATTATTTGAGTAAAAATCACAATTGAGATCATTAAAAAAAATAAAAGTATGTAAGTTACGTTCATTTATAGAAAAATGCTAATTATCAAAAAGATTATTCCTAGAACTACCGTAACAATTGCTCCATCAACTAATAAGTCTTTCCATGTATAACTTTTAAGCATCCTTGCTTTATCTTCTTCACT
This sequence comes from uncultured Prochlorococcus sp., assembly GCA_902538225.1. GTDB lineage: Bacteria > Cyanobacteriota > Cyanobacteriia > PCC-6307 > Cyanobiaceae > Prochlorococcus_A. Next base: position 9,419 of record CACBEF010000004.1, read on the forward strand.
CATAAGGCTCTTTAACCACGTCCAATCTAAAAGATGTGTCAATGCAATACCAAAAATTAAATGACCAATCAAAATACCAATTAGATCAATTCTAGAAATATCTTTAGTGAAACTTGTAATAATAAAAAAGTCCACTAGCTTTTTTCTTTATTAGATAAGGCTCCGCCTTCTTCTTTGTATTTTTCCCAAGCTTCACTTATTTTTGCTTTCGAGAAGTTTTGTTTCCCCTCAGAGAATTTATTTTTAAGATTATTAAAATTATTTGTCAGCTCATTTTTTGTTGGTTCATCAAGAAAGTTTGAAGTTAATTTCCATAAGTACCAGCTACTAGCTAGTAGAAGAATTAATCCCAGTAATTGCATATTGGTTTTTTACTATGCTACAACTTTTTAAATGGTTTCGATAAGTTAATTAATTTAATACCTTAATAATTTTTTTGATATTAATTAAAATTTTAACCAGTGGAAAAATATTCTATCCAGCAACCATATAGTTAATCCCCCTTCTAGGAAAGCTAGCCAGTACATACCATAATCTGAAAACCCCATTTGTTCTTTGACTGTTTTAATTAATTTTTTATGAGCTTGAATGAGATCTTTCATTAATAAATAAAAATGTTTTAAAGCTGCTGAATTTTTTGAACTAAAAAACCCTTTCCATAGCAAGATAGACAAGTTTTAGTCTCATCTAATGAAATTCTTAGAAAACCTGCTCCATTACATCTGAAGCAATTTACTTTAGAAGTTGAGTAGAGTTTTGACTTGATTTTAGCAGCACTGTTTAGGTAAGAAACAGTTTCCTTACGACCGTTTGCTTCAGCAGCTTTGTTTAAAAGCTTTTTGTAGTTGACTTTAAGTTCTTGAGTATTCATTTTTTAACTAAAACTAGTTTTCAAATATAGGTAAAAAGAAGCAATAAATAATTAAAATAAGCCCTATGAATTTACCGTTTATATTTCTAATCTGATCTCATATTGAGATTAAACTAATATAACGGATATTTTTTTTTAATGTTTATTGTAGGAGCACTATCTTTTATTTTTAATAGAAAATTTATATTTAATGAGCTAATTTTAAATCTTTAAAAATTGATTAATTGTTGTATTTAGAAGAATAAGTTTTAAATAAATGCATTTTCTTAAAAAAATATAATTTTGGTAAACAAGGAAAACTATCCAGCCTTTTTTAGACTTTTAACTAAAAAATCATTTTCGTTAGTAAGTAAATCAAACTTTGATTTCTTAAGTTTTTCTTTGATTTCGGTAGTCGGATTTTTTTTAATTTTGTTGGAATTCATAACTTTAAAATAAATCTTAAAAAAATGAACAAAATCAATCCTACCGATCATTAAAACAAAATGTGGCTATATTTTTTTAAAAAGAGAAAATATTTTATTTTGCACATAGAAGATTTAATTTAATCAACATATTGTGGAAAACCCTGTTGAAAAACACTAAAAAAGTGGATAACTCTCGGGGAGCATGATCAAAACAAGCTTTTCTGGAATAATTTTTAAGTATTAATACTTCATCAAGAAAAGTTTAAATATAGTTTAAGATGCACCATAATCAATTGTTATCACTATGGGATCATTACTTTTATATTTATAAAAAGGATTTTATCTAGAACCTAGTGTTGAGAAAAAATTAAAAAATTTATTTTTGAATGATGTATCAAATTGACAAATAAAGTTAAGAAAAATAAAAGGAAACTTGAATTTTTGAAAATTTGTCTCATCTGTTTAAATTAAGTCTTGATTCGGTTTTCTCTATGGCAACAATTCCCAAACATAAGATTAATCAAATAAGTTTGTATGAGTTAAAAATTCAAAATGACAGAAGAAAAAAAGGATTCAAAAAAATGTTCTGGAAAAAAAAATATTATGTTTGCGTATGGTTTTATACAACTTGGTTCTAGTTTCGTATCTGCAATAGCTATAGCTGCGATTGCTTTTGGATTCTGTTCAGTAAAAAAAGAGTCTAAACTTTTTAATAAATGTGTTGCCGAAATTATTGAAGATGGAGGTACTAATTCAGAGGCGGTAAGGTATTGCAATGGAGGCAATTAAAGTCTCTTACAGAAAAATTAAATGGATTCGACAAGTGATTTGATTATCGACTCTTTAAGAGAGGAACCAATTGGAGAAACTGATCACTTTATTTGGTTCATAACAGATATTGGTATTGTTGCCCTATTTAAAAGAGAGCAAAACTATGAAATTTATAGTTCAAATGTCGAAATTGAGGCTAATAAAATAGGTTTGGATATAACTAAAGAGGAAAAAGATTATCTCAAAATAAAAAAGAAACAACTTTTCTTGTTTTATTCATAAGTTTAGATCTTTTTTTATTTAATAAGAGGGCTCAAGATTAAAGGTAGGCTCTTTAATATTATTTTCGCTAATTAATTCGTAGGTTAGCTCTTTATTTAGGGCATTTATATAAGAGGTATAAAGTTTTCCCCAAACAAATTCAAATTCATCTTTACTTAAATTCTTGAAAAGAATTTCTCCTTTGAAGTAAATGTGATAAGAATCATTCATCATGGAAAATTAATCTTATCCTTTTTAACGCAAAGAATTCTGTCTGTAGTATTGTCTGCTACTAAAAAGGAATTTATAAGTTTAATGAGAAATATTCTTAGACCATTCTTGTATTCATTTTTTGTTTTTTGAATAATCCGACTGTCTCATCAAGATCCATACAAGGCTGAATACTTATATCCATTAACCTTCTCCAGGGATGCCATTGCTTCCAAATTGTCTCAAGAGAATCTGCACTCACTACAGAATGTCCAATCCCATTTTGAACCATAAAAATCCAAGAATGAACCTCATAGTTTTCAGGTCTGTTTTGGGGACCACCTGATTCGTACCAATTAATTAGCATTTCTGCCCCTTCTTCTTGATCCTCGCCATCTGTGAATTCGTAGGAAATCAAATACCTTTGCATATAGATTATTATTAAATCTCTAAACTATTTTAACTATAGATTTAGATATTGCCTCCCAAATTAATTAATGCTATGAAGTTGATAGAAGTGATTGTTTTAAATGACCGAAAGATTTGGGAAAATCAAAAAGAATATTTTGACTAATTTATCTTTTATAAATACGACAATCTTGAAGTATTTTCAAAACCATGATCTATTCGTATAGATACTTTTGATAGATAAAATTTGATACTTTTTAAAATACCTTAAATTAGTTACCATATTTGTACTGTATAGATACCAATGATAAATAAAAAGTATCAAAGCGATCCAATTGATAATTTGGAGTATGAAAAAGTTCTAGAAGAAGAAATAATTAATTCGTATGAAAGTAAATTTCAGAAAGATACTGAAGAAGATAGTAAAAAGATTAAATTTTACAGACTTAAAAGAACTCCATTAGAAATAGTAAATAGGATATTTTTCTTTTTCTTTATTGGGAGTTTTCTTTTCTCTTTGTTTTTAGCTTATTCAGAAAGTAAGTTATGGTTCATACTTTATGTAATAAGTGCATTGTCTTGTGTTTTTTATACACCTAATAGAAAAGCACTTAAAGAATTAATAGCAGCTTGGCCAAATATAGAGGATCTCATTAAAGGTAGGAGTTTGTGGAGAAAAGGCAAGTAAATAGATTATGAAAGCTTTAAGTTCATTTAAAAAGTGGTTATTAAATATTCTTGTGCCATACATAGAGGGCAACAACAAGAAAAAAGAGGATAAAAAATGAGCCTTATACAGTTTGGAATTATTGTTGAAATTTTTTTGTTTGTGGGAGTTTTTTTATGGGTTAGGAAACTAAATAGTAGACAAAGTAGGCAACCATCTCTATCAAAAAAAAACAATAAAAAATCTCAAATTTTAGAATTTTGATCACAAAATAAGGAATCTTTATAAAGAGATCAAATTTATGGGAGAATTCTTTACTTTTTTCTCTCACTTTGTATATGAAATCGGTTAGAACATCTACATCATTCTTAAAAAATATGGTTTCTTCCATCCAAGGTCTTGCTCCAATAACTAATCCATTAAATAGTGTCTTAGTAGAAAAGAAACTAATAAATGTTGATCAAAAGTTTATTCAACTTGTTTCTCTAGCAGAAGGTTTACCTCGTACAGAAGTTATTGAAAGTGGTAAAAATTATTGGAGAGGTGTTTGTAGGAGCTTGATTTTTAGATTTCCAGATGACCTTGAAATTTTAAAGCTTGATGTAAGAAGTTATGTAGATAGATCTAAAGGAATTATTCAGATAAGATCTGCAGCAAGATTAGGACAATCTGATTTAGGTGTAAATCTTAGAAGAGTGGAATACTTGTTTAATCAATTAGAAAAATTTTAGTTATTCTATTGTTTATAAATTTAAGGTTCTTTTTACTAAATAGGTGTGCTTTAATTCATAATAATATTTGAAATGCCATGGTAAAGATAATCTTAGTTGGAATTATTATCGCACTTGTATATTCTCAACCTGACCTTCGTCTTACAGTCGCTGATTGGTTAAAAGCAGCTTCTGATTTTCTTATTGAATCAGTACAAGTAAAACCTTGAATTAATTTTAATGAAGCACTAAATAAGACCTGAGACAGTAATCATTTGTTTAATGCATAAAGCTACGAAAATAAATATTATTATCCTGCTTAATATGTATTTCACTTAAACAAATAAATAGTTTTAGGAACATAATAGAAAATTTTTTTGAAATTTTTGAATAGTTAACGATAATAAGGGATATGAAGCTTAGATTATTTGAGTTCTATTTTATTAAAGACTATTTAAGGCCTTGGTTTGGTCTTATTTATTCTTTATTCTTTCTGTTTTTTTTAGGTGCAATTGGCTATCGAATAACAGAGGGATGGGAATGGAGTGATTGCTTATGGATGGTTCTGATCACAATAACCACTATTGGTTTTGGAGAAGTTCAACCTTTAAGTCCTGAAGGCAGGATTGTAACTGTTTTAGTAATCGTAGGCGGATTGATCTTTATTCAATTTACCTTTCAAAAAGCTGTTAGATTGTTTGAATCCGGCTATTTTCAAAGAGTAAACGAATTACGTTTTAAAAGACTTCTTAGAAAAATGGAAAATCATGTAATTTTGTGCGGATATGGGAGGGTAGGTCAGGAAATATCTAACCAAATAAAAACACAAAATATTCCAATTATTGTAGTTGAGAGCGATGAAGATAGAAAAAAGATTGCTGAAGAAAATGGTTTAGAAGTTCTTTGCGCCGACGCCACTCTTGATGAGACTTTAAAATTAGCAGGTTTAGAAAAATGCAAAAGTTTGGTCGTCACCTTACCGAACGATGCTGCAAATTTATATGTCGTTTTAAGCGCTAAAGGGATAAGAAGTTCTATAAGAGTAATTGCAAGAGCTGGAACTGAAGAAGCTGCAAGTAAGTTGAGATTAGCTGGAGCAAGTATAGTAGTAAGTCCTTATATTGCAGCAGGGAGAGCTATGGCATCAATGGCTTTAAGACCTATCGCTATTGACTTTCTTGATCTGCTTGCAGGAAGTGAATGTGAAATTGAAGAATTTGAATTAAGTAATGATATTAGTCTTTTTGAAACAGCAGAGAAAAGATCACTTTCTGAACTTGGAATAGGCAAAAAGAGTGGTGCAAAAATTCTAGCTATTAAAGAAAATGAAAAGTTGTTCACTAACCCTGGAGGTAGTTTCATACTTCAGCCAGGTCAGGTATTAATAGCATTTGGTAGTAAAGAACAGCTAAATATTTTGAACGGTTTATTAGGAAATCTTGTTGTGGCAGTAGAGCTATTAAAGTAGATAAATTTCGATACGGAATTAATTGCTAAATTATTTGTGGGTGAAATAAATCAAATGAAAATATTTAAATTTCTATTCGTAATTCCTGTAATAACTTTAATAATTATTTTTCAGATCTCTGTGCAAAATAGATATCTAATGGCTTCTGATATTAGAGATGGAGAAATAATTTTTAGAAATGTATGTGCAGGATGCCATGTAAGAGGTGGATCAGTCGTTCTTAAAGGATCCAAATCATTAAAACTTTCCGACCTTGAAAAAAGAGGAATAGCAGATGTAAATTCAATAACAATAATCGCCAATGAGGGGATTGGTTTTATGAAGGGTTATAAAAATAAATTAAAAGATGGCGAGGATAAGGTTCTTGCACAATGGATCATTCAAAATGCAGAAAAGGGTTGGGAGTAAATGAAAAGCGTATTTATTGCATCGTTTTTATTTCTATTAGCTGAATTTTCGTTTGCTGAGGAATTAACTAATTACACAATTACATCTGATTCTCAAATAAAAACTTTAGAAGGTGATTTAGAGGCTAAAGGAAATGTAGTCATTAAAAGTAATAGTGGTAATTTTGAGGCTTATTCGGAAAAGCTTTCTTTTGACAAGGATGATAAATCTCTAAAACTTATTGGTAATGTATATGTAAAAAATTTAGAGTCTGAGGGAATTGCAATTGAAGAAACATCTGGAGATGAGTTGACGATATTTACTGATACAGGAATTTTTGAATTCAAATCTCAAAATAAAAATAGAGTAAAAACAAAAATTAAATTCTAAATAAAGAGTTGATACTTAATTGAAAATTTTAATTTCTAGCTGAGCTCTTAATGCCAATATATAAATAATAATTTTTTATATCAAAATAATTTGATTTATATATCTTTAAAATTTTAAATTACCTTTTGGCTGTAATTTATATTAAACACACTCATTTCTCATTACAAAGTGGGTATTTTAAAAAAAGTCCTTATTTTTTCTTCTGCTATCTCATTAGTTTTCTCTCAAGAAGCGATTGCTTCAAAAAGATTGAGCGGAGCAGGTGCTACATTTCCCTCGAAAATTTATACTAGGTGGTTTTTTGACTTAGCCAAATCTGGTGGACCAAGGGTTAATTACCAAGCAGTTGGTTCGGGCTCTGGAAGAAAAGCTTTTATAGACCAAACCGTAAACTTTGGTGCCTCAGATGATCCTATGAAAGATTCTGATATACAGAAAGTTACTAGAGGACTTGTTCAAATACCTATGGTTGGTGGAACTATTGCTTTTGGTTATAACTATGATTGCGATTTGAAACTTACTCAAGAGCAAGCAGTACGAGTTGCAATGGGTATGGTTAAAAACTGGAAAGAATTAGGCTGTAAATCAGGTAAGTTAACTTGGACACATCGTTCTGATGGTTCAGGAACTACTAAGGCTTTCACAAACTCAATGGAAGCATTTTCACCAACATGGACTTTAGGAACTGGTAAATCAGTTAAGTGGCCAGCAGGCGTTGGAGCAAAAGGTAATTCTGGTGTTGCAGGTGTAATTCAAAACACACCAGGCGCAATTGGTTATGTAAATCAGTCATATATTAAAGGTAATGTTAAGGCTGCTGCTCTTCAAAATCTTTCAGGGGAGTTTCTAAAACCATCTGCAGAAGCAGGAGCTAAGGCTCTTAATGGTATTACTTTGGATGAAAATCTTGCGGGTAAAAATCCTAATCCAACAGCAAAAGGAGCGTACCCTATCGCTTCATTGACATGGATACTTGCTTACGAAAAAGGTAATGGTAGAAACACTAAAGCAATAAAACAAGCCCTTAATACATTGTTAAGTGATGAGTATCAAGATAAGGCTTCATCCCTTGGATTTATCCCCCTAAAAGGGAATATCCTTTTGAAATCAAGAGCTTCCGTTGAAAAAATAGGTAGTTAAATTTTTAATAGATGTCAAATTATCATGACTTTCATATACCTTTAAGTGCTCTTAAAGTCTTTTACAGCATTTAGTAGTAGATTTATAGAGATATTATTTTTTTAATGGAAGAGAAATTAACTCTTTTCAAGAATCGTAAAAGATTCGGTATCGAAAAAAATATAGATATTATCTTCAAGAATACTGCCCTAGTCTTGTCTAGTTTAGTAGCAATAATACTTTTAGGAATTATTTTAGTTGTCTTTTTTCAGTCATTTGAATCCTTTTCAAGGTATGGATTGAAGTTTTTAGTAACCTCTGATTGGAATCCTGTAAAAGATGAATACGGAGCTTTTACTGCTATATATGGGACATTGGTAACCTCATTTCTTTCGTTATTAATTACTATCCCTTTGGGCGTTGGAACTGCAATATTTATTACCGAGGACTTTGTACCGAAAGTTTTTAGAGAAATAATAGGTTCTTTTGTTGAATTATTAGCAGCAATTCCATCAGTTGTATTGGGACTTTGGGCAATATTTGTTATGGAACCTTTTTTTAGAGCCTTTTTTGTCTTTTTACATAATTTCTTTGGTTGGATACCTTTATTCAGTACTGAACCTACAGGCAGGAATTCTTTGTTAGCAATATTGATTTTGGTAGTAATGCTTTTGCCAATAGTGACTTCTATAGCTAGAGATACTCTTAATCAGGTTCCTAAAAAGCTTAGAAATGCAGCCTATGGAATTGGAGCAAGTAGATGGAAAACAATATTTTCAGTAATTTTGCCGGCAGCATTATCAGGAATTATGGCAGGTGTTCTATTGGCTTTAGGTAGGGCAATGGGAGAAACAATGGCTGTGACAATGATTATTGGTAATTCCAATGCATTTAGTTGGTCGCTATTATCTCCTGGATATACCATTTCTTCCATGCTCGCAAACCAGTTCGGTGAAGCTGATGGAAGTCAGGTCTCATCACTTTTTTATGCGGCTTTTGTACTGATGATCCTATCTTTAGTGGTCAATATCTTTGCTCAATGGCTAGTTAAGAAATTTAGTCTCAAATATTAGATAATTATGAATTCACTCTATTACCAGAAAAGATTATCAAGAAATATAGGAGATAAATTCTTTACTTCTTTATCAGTAATTTGTGCATTGATAGCAATACTTCCTTTGATTTTTCTAGTGACTTATATCCTTTACAAAGGTGGATCTCAAATCACACCAGAATTATTTACTTTAGAACCAAATCCTCCTGGAGATGATTTGGATGCAGGAGGCATCAATCCTGCATTAATAGGGACATTAATAATAACTACCATTGCTTCAATTATTGCCATACCAGTAGGTGTTGGAGGTGGAATATATCTAGCGGAATATTCTAAAGGCGGTGCTTTTTCAAGATTTATCAGATTCGGGGTAAATGTTTTAGCGGGAGTCCCATCAATTATTGCTGGTGTATTTATTTATGCATTAATTGTTTCAACAAAGATCTTATTTGGAAGTATGTACAGTGGCTTGGCCGGAGGCATGGCACTTTCAATATTGATGTTGCCTACTGTGATTAAGACCACCGATGAAGGTTTAAAGTTAGTTCCTAACGAATTAAGATATGCGTCTCTTGGTGTTGGAGCAAGTATGTATACAACCATATTGAAAGTTACTTTGCCCTCTGCCTTTAGGTCTATCGCTACTGGCGTTGTTCTTGGTATCGCAAGAGCTGCAGGCGAAACAGCACCTTTGATATTTACTGCTCTATTCTCTTACTACTACATAACTGGTTTTGGAGATTTATTTTATGAAATGGGTTCTTTGGCTGTATTGATATACAATTTTGCTCTTGAACCATACGATGCACAGAACAAATTAGCTTGGGCAGCTTCCTTTATTCTTGTTTTATCGATACTATCAGTAAATATATTTTCAAGGATATTGGCCGCTTTTAATGAGAAAACTAAGAGGGTATAAATGATTAAAAATACTAAAAAGGCACAAAAGAACTACATTTTATCTCTTGAGAATGTCTCTATTAGTTATGGAAAAAATGAGGCAGTAAAAAATGTTTTTTGTAATTTCAAACAAGGCGATATAACTTCACTAATTGGTCCTTCTGGATGTGGTAAATCTACCGTCCTTAGATCTTTAAATCGAATGAATGATCTAATACCTAATTGCTCATTAAAAGGAACTGTCCTCTTTGATGGAACTAATATTTATGACAAAAGAATTGATCCAGTTGAAGTAAGAAGAAAAATTGGGATGGTTTTTCAGCAACCTAATCCTTTCCCAAAATCTATCTATGAAAATATTGCATTTGGGGCAAGAATTAATGGATTTACTGGAGATATGGATGAATTAGTAGAAAGTTCACTTAAAAAAGCTGCTTTATGGGATGAATGTAAGGATAAGTTAGATGAAAGCGGATACTCTTTATCTGGCGGACAACAACAAAGACTATGTATAGCAAGAACCATCGCAATTGAGCCTGAAATAATTCTGATGGATGAGCCATGTTCAGCTTTGGATCCTATTTCCACTTTGAAAATAGAAGAGACGATGCACGAACTTAAGAAGAATTACACAATAATAATCGTTACTCATAATATGCAACAGGCATTAAGAGTTAGTGATATGACTGCATTTTTCAATGCGATTGCATTTGATGATGGTTTTGATGGCAAAGTGGGATATCTTGCGGAATTTAATACGACAAAGAAAATCTTTAACTCTCCAAAAGAAAAAACTACTCAGGAATACATTTCAGGTAAATTTGGTTGATGTTAAATTTTTACCTTTTAGAGAAAAATTTTTACCATTAAGACAGGCAAGGGGTAGACAAACAGTATAAATACCTATATAGTTGTTTCGAATTAGTAAGTTTGTCTTTGAAAAACTATCCCATTTTACCTTTCTTGATTTTTGCAGGGGCTCTAATAACAACTGCAACAATAGGATTACCAGTATTTACTTCATAATTTAAAAGTATTTCTAATTCAGGTAATCTTATGGTTTCAATAATAAATAAAGAATTAATTGGAAGTCCTCATAAAACCTTAACAAAAGGAAATTTATTTGACTTTACAAAAAAAAGAGAGAATATGAATCTGTGTGGGAGTAAAAAATCTGTATTAAAACCATTTTTAAAAGTGGTTAATTTCTAATTTATTTATCATGGATAAAACTAAAGAACAGTTAGAAAAATTAAGAGAAGTAGCAGAAGCATCTCTTACAAAAACGGATGAACTTCAAAAAGTTCTTGCTCAAATCGAAGCATTAATGTCTAGAGAAGAATCACAAACATTATCAAAGAAGAAATAATTATTTAAAAATTATTTTAGGTTTTGTACTTTTAATTACACCTCTACAATTCCATTGTAGTTATTAAATGTGTATACAGAACCCGTTCCAAAGTTTTCTGTTAGGTCTCGAGGTCTTACCTTCTTTAAGTAAAAGACCTCTTTAATTTGTTTGTTTTTATTATATTTTTATAACCTACTTATTTAGTTGATTACTTTATAGATTTCTTTCAAGCAGACATTTACATCGAAAGATTCAGTATTTATTACCTCTAATCCTGTTTTTTCTGTAACTTCAACAGTTGCATTGCATTCGTCTTGTTTAAGGGCCATGTAACTTGGCTTTTTGTCTTCTATGTCTAATTCAACACTTGATTCAGTATCTTCCTTATATTGCTCCATTACGAGTGTAAGGGCCTCTATCTCAACGGAAAAATTATCATTTGCTTTTGCCACAAATGGAATTACAAGAAATGGAAATAAAATCAAGGCTCTTAATTTTTTCATTTCTATAAAATGTGTTTATTTTTTTTATAACGTGGATTGTCTGCTAAGGAAAGGGGCATTGGCTGTATAAATTTTTTATTATCTATTTTTGCTAGTAGAAAATAAATTAATGAATCTAAATTAATTGATAAAAAAACTAAACGAGACTTTAAAGTATAAATTGGTATATCTAAATGAAAAATTTAAGTCACTTAAGTAGGATTTTTATTAAGATTTTATCTCGATAATTTCTTCTTCAGAAACAATTGCCCATTTTTTAAATGACTTTTTGCAGGGATATCCTCCTGTTAAGTCTCCAAATGCAGGAATATATAAAACATTTTTATTCATATCCATTGCAAAGCACCTAAATGATAATTTATCTCCATTGTTTTTTATATAGATTTTTGGATGATAATGTCCACAAATATTCAAGATTTTTTTGTTTTCTGAATTAACTGGCTCATGGCTAAAAGTAATATTTTTAGTTTTTCTAATATCAAAAATTTTTATATTTTTAATATCGCAATCTACATCGTGATTTCCGAGTACTAGTTCAACGTTAGTTTTTAGTAGTTCAGGAAGATCCTCAACTTTTTTTTGAAGAGTTTTATCTATTGAATATTTGCTGTGGAATAAATCTCCCAATATTATTAACTTTTCAGGACTATATTTTTTTACTATTTTTTTTATTCTTGCGAAATTGTTCTTATCTGAACTATTAGTAAGAGGTATACCATTTTGCTGAAAATACTCAGCTTTCCCAAGATGAATATCGCATATTAACAACTCTTTTGTTTCCGGTAGAAATAACGCTCTTGAAGGAAGCATCTCTAACAATGTATCTTCCCAACAAAATTTAAAAGAACTTTTTTTCATTTAATCACTATATTTTTTTATAAGTTTTTCTACTCTTTTTTCTATTGGTTCATTGCTTAAAGTATTTTTAAGTCTTTCAACTAATAAAGGGAAAGCAAAAGGAGTTGGAGTTTTTATGTCGTTTAATAGAATTTTTAAATTTTTTAATCTTTCTAATGATTTAGATATCCTTTTATTTTCTAATTGATATTCTTTAACTTCTTGATGCGATTGTTTTATCAAAAGATGGTCTTCTTCATATTTAGTAAAGACATCGTAGAAAAGACTTGAACTTATTTGAAGTTGAGAGGAGGTTTTTGTTTTGGTTGGATTATTTTGATTTACAAGTCCACTTATTTGGGCAATATTTTTAAATCTACGTTTTGTTAATTCTGAAAAATTAATTGCATTTTCTAGATCTTCTTCTAATTTTTTGTTATTCAAAAAGTAATCTGCTTCTTTTTTTATTATGGAAAAATCATAATCTTCTGCGGTAGTTAAGCTAAATCCAAAATCATTAGCAGTAATACTAAATGTAGATTGTTTTAATTTTGCCAATCTCAAAGCCCATAAAAATGCAATTCCTTCATTTACAAATTTGCCATCAAGTGTAAAAACAAAAAGATTTGATAAATTTTTGGTTTTATATATTTCTATAAGGAATTCATCTTTCTTTGGAATATTTGAAAGAACTTTTTGTTTCTTCAATATTGGGCGTAATGAATTGAGTTCAGGATTTAAGCAATCATAAATTTCTAGTTTGTTGCATATATCTATTTCTTTTCTCAAACTCTCACAAAGTAGGTCAGAAATTGCCATTTGACCTCCAACCCATGAAGGAATTAGAGAACTTTTTATTGTTGATTTTTTAACGTATAAAATCATATCTCTTATTCTTACAAATTGAAGCATTTTGCCAGCAAAGTAAAATGTATCTCCTGGATTTAATTTTGAAGCAAAATTCTCCTCTAAATTACCTAATGATTTACCTTTCATATATTTGACATTCACAAATTTGTCACTTGTAATTGTCCCAATATTGAACTTATGCATTCTTATTAAAGATTTGTCTTTTACAAAATATTTAAAGTTTTCATTATTATTTTGTGATTCTTCTTTAACTATTTTTTTATATTTTGGGTATGCTTTAAGACATTTTCCTCCATATTCTAAAAAGTCAAGACACCAATTCCAATCTTGATCTTTTAAGTTTCTATAACTCCAGCAATTTTTAATTCTTTCTTTCTCAATTTTCGGATCAAAGCCATTTCCACATGCCAAACTTATTAGATGTTGTAGAAGCACATCATAAGATAATTCAGGAAGTCTAATTTCCTCAGATATACCACTTTTTATTATTCTTCTCATTGCACTAATCTCTAATAACTCTAAAGAATTAGTAGGCATAAAAATTATTTTTGATTTTCCACCTGGTCTATGAGCACTTCTTCCCGCTCTTTGTATAAGTCTAGCTAAATTCTTTGCACTACCAATTTGAACTATTTGATCTACAGGTTGGAAGTCAACTCCCAAATCTAAAGAGCTGGTGCAGACTACCCATTTTATTAATCCGTCTTTAACCCCTTCTTCAACTCTTTTTCTATCTTTTTTATCGAGGGAGCCGTGATGAAGTGCGATTTTATCTTCCATCTCTGGCAGAAAAAATTTAAGACATTGATACCATCTTTCAGATTGATTTCTTGTATTGGTGAATAATAAGGTGCTTTTATTTTTATCCAGGATTTTTAAAAGTGAAGAGTGACTTCTTATTCCTAGATGGCCACTCCATGGAAAGGTCGTTTCCTCCTCTGGCAAAACGCTTATAATTTCTATCTCTTTTTGAATATTTGTACTTATAATTTTGGGTTTAATAGGGCTCATACCAACTATTGCTCTTGCTGCTTCTTCAATATTTCCGATAGTTGCAGACATTGCCCAAATTTGTAAATTTTTTATATTACCTCTTAGCCAACTTAAAGATAATTCGCACTGGTTTCCTCTTTTACTACCCATCAATTCATGCCATTCGTCAATAATTATTGATGACAACTCCTTAAACAGATTATTAGATTCTTTATTAGAAAGTAAAAGAGATAAAGACTCTGGAGTAGTTATAAGAATATTAGGTGGTTTAGCTAGTTGCTTTTTCTTTTCATATGGGGTTGTATCCCCATTCCTAATCTCAACAGTGATTTCTTTATTAAAATGTAAAGCTGCTAATTGGATGGAATTTTTTAGATCTCTACTTAGTGCTTTTAAAGGAGTTATTAATAATATATTTACACTTTTGTTATTTTTGGGATCTTCTATCTGTGATAGAGGTCCCATTAATGCAGCATAAGTTTTGCCGCATCCAGTAGGAACTTGTATTATTCCACTCTCTCCATTTAAAAATGCCTCCCAAGATTCTACTTGGTAGGGTAATGGCTCCCATCCATTTGTAGAGAAAAACTGTTTAATTTTAGAAATTAAATTATTTTGCTTACTATTTTTCGTAATATTTGTCATGATATTTTTTTCATCAGTTCATAAGCATTCTCTAGGCTATCTGCATCATTAATTTTTTTATCTTTTCTCCATTTTGTTATTCTTGGAAATCTTACTGCTATACCAGACTTATGACGTTTTGAAATTTGTATTTTCTCAAAAGATATTTCGAATACCATTTCTGGTTTTATCGATCGAACAGGACCAAATTTTTCTATTGTATTTTTCCTTATCCATTTATCTAGCTCTTTAATTTCAATATTTGTTAAACCAGAATATGCACTTGCAAATTTAATTAATTCTTGGTCTTTCCATAATGCAAAACTGTAATCTGTATAAAGACCAGCTCTTCTACCTCTACCGCCCTTAGCGTAAATTAGAACAGCATCCAGTTGCATAGGATCAACTTTATATTTCCACCAAGTGCCTTTTTTTCTACCAGAGGAGTATATAGAAGTCTTTTTCTTAATTATTAATCCTTCAGTATTATTTTCTCGAGATTTTTCTTTATAAGTTAAGGCATCAGGCCAATCTTTAGGAAAGATTAAATCACATATTTTGAAAATATCAGAGATATTATTCTCAGTTTTATTTTGCCATTTTGAAAAATATTTTTCTAACTCAATTCTTCTATTTTCTAATTTAATTTCTCTTATATCTCTTCCATTAATCTCTAAAAGATCATAAGCAATAAAAATAATTGGATATTTTAATTGGATTGATTTAGTTGGAGATTTTCTATTTATTCTTTTTTGAAGTAAAGAAAAATCAAAGGCAATTTGTTCTTTAAAATTCCAAACTAATAATTCCCCATCAAGAACAAAATCATCTTTTATATGCGACATTTTCGCTACTAATTCTGGGAATGATTCATTGACTAATTCTTGCCCTCTTGTCCATAACGAAACATTTCCTGATCTTTTAATTAATTGCATCCTTATACCGTCGTATTTCCATTCAAATTGAAAATCATTTATTGAATGTTTGAAGATTTTATTTTCAATAGTATTCGCTAGAAGAAATGGAAATGGTTTGGAATTTAAATCTTTAAGATTGATATTCTTGTTAATTAAAAATTCATATGAATCAATTGATGGCTCGAAATTCCCCATCAACCTATGGGAAATAATCTCTTCATCAATATTAATTAGTTTTGATATTGATTTTGTAATTAATCCGATAGAGACTCCTATTCTAAAAGTTCCTGTAAGAATTTTATTGAAAATTAGATGGTTATCTTCAGGTAATGTTTCCCACATATTTTTAATTTTAAAATTTTTCTCCTCCTCATTAAGTTTTGATAAATCAGGTATTGTTTTGCTTAGTAATTCATTGAGACTTATATTTGATAATTTCTTTTTTCTGGAAGTACTTTTATTTTTAAGTAATAACGTTATTACCTCAGCAGAATCACCAACTTTTAAATAGCATGTATCAATTAACCATTCAGGATATTCATATATTTGAGAAAAAAGATTTTTTAAATATCTTCCACTAATAAATCTCTTATTACTTTTTCCAGTCAGTAAATATATTGCCCATGAATTATCTTTTGGATCATTAGATAAAAAATAATTCTTTAAAACTTCAATTTTATTATTTGTACTGTTATTTGAATCTAAATTTACAAATAATTCTGAAAAATTTTTTAAGCTCATATTTATTTACCGAAGAAAAGAACATTTATTGATTCCTTCTCAACTAAAAATTTACTTAAAGCTTCACTATCTCCATGATGAAAAAATACATTTTTTGCTTCAGACTTTTTTACTACTTCCAGAATTCCATCCCAATCTGCATGATCAGAGATTGGGAATCCCATGTCATATCCTGATCTTTTTCTTAGAGCTCTTATTGACATCCATCCACTCGCAAAAGCTGTTTGAATATTTTTGAAATTTTTTAGATAAGAGCCCTTACTTAAAGATGGTGGTAATAATATTAGACTTCCTTTAAGTTCATCAATCTTATTTTTATTTTCGATTTTTATAGTATCTATAATATTAATTCCAAGTTTTCTATAACTATTGTTCATTTTATGAATGCTGCCATGAGAATAAATATTGCCTTTAAAATTTGTTTGACTAATTTCGTTTAACAATCTCTGAGCTTTTCCAAGTGAATAGCAGAAAAGTAAAGAAGTTTTTTCTGGTGAATTAGTTATCCATTTTGAAATATCATTTGCTATTTTATTTGATTCATCCCACTTAAATATTGGCAAACCAAAAGTACATTCGCTTATTAAATAATCAGTTTTTACTATTTCATATTCTTTGCAAGTCTCATCTCTTTGTAGCTTAAAGTCACCTGAAATTAGCCATTTTTCTTCAGCAAAAATAAACCTTATTTGACTAGATCCAAGTATGTGACCAGATGGATGAAAAGAAATATTGATGCCATTTATCTTAAATTCTTCTCCATAATCAAAAGTCTTAATATTGAGATTATCTCCAACTCTTTCTTTAAGAAGCATCGCAGTCTCTTTAGTAGAAAGGTATTCTTCACAGCCAAATGTAAAGTGATCAAAATGAGCATGGGTTATTAATGCTCTTTTTACTGGCTTACTTGGATCTATCCAAATATCAGCAAGTTCACAATAAAGATTTCCATCTTTATATCTGATTAAATCTTCTTGTTTAGTTCTCAAAACTACATCTTTTACAATGAAGTTAATTTAGCTAATTATGCCCATGCTTGTTTTGATAGAGCTATGGCTGAAATTGTTAATAAAGCAATAACTACAAATTTGTTACTCCAATTAATCAAGAATGAACTAATTTTGTTATGAGAAACTCTATTAGATGGCACAATTTTTCCATGAATCAGAATGTGATGATTTTCATTATTTTCTAAATAATTTAAATTTTTAATCTCATTTATTAATTTGGATTCGCAAGTTGATAGTTTTTCTACTTGATTTAATAAATCAATATCTTCAGGTCTTAGTAAAGAATTTAATTCTTTAATTTGTCTTTCATTTTTCACAAGAAATTCATTAACTATCTCATCTGTTCCTAGCCCCTTCTTTATATTTAAAAGAATATGATCTCTTTCCCAAGATTTTTCAAGAGAATTTAAAATTTTGCTTATGCTCATTTTAAGTATTTTTACTTATGATAAATTATTGTTTTTTCCTTCTGTGACTTATTCCTTTAAGTAATTAGAAAAAATTATTTTTATTTAAGATTTCGAATAAGTCTGTTTGCAAAATATTTTATCTTTACCTTTTCTACAATTTTTTTAGAACTGCTTTCTGGTTTAACTTTATTTAAGTTAATTACTTCATCTGAAACATTTTTGCCCGTTTCAAAATAAATTTTAATTTTTTTTAATTCTTCTTCATTTAATCTTTTTGTCGCACCTTTTGCGTTTATTCCAAGTTTCTTGCAGGCTAATAATATTCTATTACTTTCGACATTAAGATCTTTGGCAATACTAAAAATAGGAGTGTTGATAGACATTATTTTTTTTTCATGTAATTTATTATTTATACTATATTTATAAGTTAGAAATTAAATTTATTTTTAACTATTATTAATTTCAAAAACTTTTTTAATTAGGCAACTTCATCTTCGAAATTATTTAAATCATTAAACTTTTTCTTCATGGTAGGGTTATTTCTAGTTAATTTCTTTACTGTCAAATCTTGAGATTTGCTATCAGCAGATAAAAGATGTTTTTTCGAAAGAATTAAAGCTTCTTTGGTTTTTTGTAAATGGGTTATTGATTTATCAATTTCTGAAATTGCATCATTAAATCTATCCTGGGCAAGTGAAACATTTTTACCTACTGCATTTTTGAATTGCTCAAGAGTACTTTCAAAATTAGTTATGTCGTAATTCTCGCGTCTCATTAAATCAATTTGTGATTTGTATTTTAAGGTTTCCATAGATGCGTTTCTTAACAGAGAAATAATGGGCAAGAAAAATTGCGGTCTTATGATATACATCTTTGGAAATCTATGAGAAACGTCTACAATTCCTGCATTATAAAGTTCACTATCTGGTTCTAGAAGCGATACGAGCACTGCGTATTCACAAGATTTTTGCCTTCTATCTTTATCTAATTCTTTTAAGAAATCTTCGTTTTTTCTTTTATTAGTTCCATTTAAACTTTCATTCTTCATTTCAAACATTATTGATACTACTTCTGTTTTATTTTCATCAAATTCTCTAAATATATAGTCCCCTTTACTTCCAGAAGAGACATCATTATCCTTTTCGAAATATGAGTTTTTAAACGCAGATGCACGATTAAGATTAAATTGGGTTTCGCAATGGATTTCTAAGGTTTCCCCTACCATCTTTGTAGATAATCTAGACTTCATTTCTCTTAATTCCTGTATAGTCAGGTCCCTTTCACTAATTTTACTTTTAAACTTTTCTTCAATTAATTTTTCATTAATTGAATGTTCAAGTTTCATCTTTTCAATGGAATTTGTTAATGAAGAGTTCTCTTTTTCTAAATTATTAACAGCTTCATTTACTTTGTTTTTTAAAGATAATTCTGAAATTAAAGACTGGTTTTTGATTTCATCCTTCAACTTGATTAATTCATTATTCAATGAATTAATTTTATTTGTTGCTTGATTTTTTAAATCATTGAGGGCATTTGTTTTCTTTTCTTCAGAGATTTTTAATTTAGATTCAAGAGTTTGGATTTCAGACTCTTTAATGCGATTTTGCTCTATTAACTTTATTTTTAACTCACGTTTTAAAATTTCCAAAGCTTTTTTATTATCTTCTTCAGCCAAGATAAGTCTTTCTTTTATTTGCTTGTTAAATTCTTCGTCTTTTATTTGAAGAAGTATTTCTTCAAAGCTGCTGGGATCAATTCGGAAAGTTTTCCCGCATGAAGGACATTTAATATCTTTCATTTTTTAATTACAGAATTAATACTAGAAAGGATTTAATATTCAAATTATGTAAAAAGAATATTTTTCTTGACTAAGAATAAACAATGATCCAATGTTATGCATTAAAAAATAAAATAATTACTTAATAAAAGTCATATTAATCCTGATTCTTTAAGAATATTTATTTTATTTGCTAATTCAATATCTGCAGAAGATATTGAGCGGTCTAAAGTTTTGTGAGATGAAACTGTGTAACCACTATCATCAACAAATTCGTCTTCAGCATCTTTTAATTGGGCATTCTCCTTTTGGAGATCTTTAAAATTATCCGACTTGTATATATTTGACTTACTGATGTTACTATATCCAAAATTCGCAATTCCTCTAGCATCTAATGCTTCCTCAACCAATATTCCAACTACCTTAGATCTACTTATAGATTCGCTCTTGGATATTTCATCAATAATTTCAAGTACTCTTTTTCTAGGGAGATATCCTATTCTTTTAACTTTATTTTCCATGAGTCTTTATATATGTCAATATTGTAACACTTCTGTCAAATGTAATCAGATTTTGATTAAGAGTACTTATTTAATAATTTAAAAAATGAGATTAAAGTATAATTTTAAAGAACACTCATATAAAGTTATTTCTCAAATAGTAATGAGGATAGTTTTATATGTTTCTTCTAATTACTATTTCAGATTGGGTCGGGTTCCTGAAATTTTCTTTATTTAAATTCCAAATATTATGAGTGATAAACTATATGATAATGCTGATAGCTTTGCAATGTCATTTGATGAGGAATGGGAAAATATTGATTGTGATGATATTCAATACAAGATAGATAAGGTATTTGAACTTTTATCAGATCACCCTTTTTTAATATCTAATCCAGACAATGCTAGAAAAATGGCAGAATTTAGGATATTTTCCTTAAAAAAATTTCAATAATTATTCTAAAATTTTATTAAATTAATTATTTCAAATTAATACTTATTACTTAAGATTTAAATAGTTGGTGAATTAAAAAATCCCTTACTGTATAAGAATATTATTATGCCAATAATTGGACCTATTCCAAAAACAAACAGTACTAATTTCGCAGAATTTTTTGTTTGACCTAACTTTTGATCTTTTAAATTTGAATTAGTTTGAATTTTTTTTGATTTTTTCTTTTTCATGAATGATATATTACTACAACGAGACTTTAAAAGATTTTGATACGTTATTTGGTTTGAAATAATTTTTCAATTTAAAAATATTGAAATGGGATTCAAAAAAGATCGTATTGTATAATGTAAAGAATATAAAGGAAATATGAGTGCAACTAAGAGAGAGGAAGTATGTTCTCACCTTAGATATATAAGGGTAGAGCTTAGAGAGATGCATCAAATGCTCATCAAAGAAGATTTGTTGCCAGATCTTAATGAAGCAAAGGAAGTACTCGCACAGCTTGATGCTTTATTAGATTTATTATCAGAAAAAAAAGTAACGAAGATAAAAAGCCAATTTTGAAAACTTTTGGTTAATTTGAATATATTAAAGATAATTTGTGGCTGATTCTATTTTTTTTCTATTGTCGTGCATCTGTTCTAATTTATTGTAAATTTCTTTTATTTGGATTTGTATTAGATCGGTCGAATGTATATTACTTAAAGCATCTAATGTTGATAGAAGACTTTCTTTGGCTTCAATTAAATGTCTACATTCTTTACTGCCTGCTTCGTATGACATAGGATTTTTATAAAAAATTTATTATCCCAAATATATTAAAAATTCTTCCGTATTGCTTGATACTCTTATTAAATCAACGCTTATTATTGTAATTTTCTATACAGAATAAGAAATTATTTTCACTAAGATTTAATAAAAACTTATGCAAGAAAACTCCAATGATTATAAATTCTGTATTAAGTTGGCCTTGGACAATGCAAAACAAAGAATTAACTTACTAGATAATTCTGATAAAAAGTGTGTCCTAGAAGAATATAAGGAATGGATTAATGATGGTTTAAATAAGCATACGATTTTACTACTTAGAGATGATCCGATCATCTAAGAATGAATTTAAAAATATTTTTTAGTTCTTTGTACTAGAAGTAACCTTAAATAAAAAATAAAGACTTGCAATGAATATAATTGCCAAGATAACAGTTAATGAAGAAAAATTATCCATATATTTTTTAATTATAAAATTTATTTAAATATAGCAGTTAAGTTAAATAAGTCCTTCATTCAGTTTTCTTTGAAAAGATAAAGAATAAATTTATTCAAACTTTCTTTTTCTAAAAATATTTTTTTATTATTATAGGTTTTTAATTTCTTAAAAATTAAATCAACTAATTGTTCTGATTTTGGATTCATATATTAAATTTATTTTTCCAATAAATAAATTTTCTCTTCACCTATTTTATCTGGCTGTGTAATTTTACATCCTTTATCTTTTTCCATATTACAATCTTTTGTGGCAGGAACAGATTTCCATGTGCAAATTTTTTCTTGGGAATCTTCTCTTATAATATTCCATCCATCATCTAAGTAATCTGAAATACCATCTTCTCCACATGAAAACTTTATTTCCATTCTTTTCTTTTCTGAATTAGGATTCTCCTCAATATTTTTTTCCAAATTATTTGTGGGATACTCTTTATTATTAGATGTCTTACAAGAAATTAAGAAAATTGCAATTAGAAATATTAATGGAAATTGCTTTATTATTTTCATTTTTTAAACTTTTGATGATTCTAAGTTATTTAAATTATAGTTTATTTTGATTCTATTAATTTTAATAGTTTATCCATTTTATTCATCAAGTCTTTTACCTCACCTGGCTTCGGTAATATTAATTCTTCCGTAACTTCTAAATGCATTTTCTTTAAGTTTTGCCTCAAATCTTTTAAATGCATTTTTACGTTTTCTTTCTTTTGTTTTATATCAGTCATAGGAATAAAATTTAAACTTTTATTAAACTTAAAGTTACTATCATAATATTGAAATGCTTAATTGTGGAATAATTCAAAATTTAATTTTTTAAATTTTCTATTTCATAGATTTCTTCACCACCATTACAAAAATTTGTAGATATCATTTTTAATTCCCTATTATTAATTCCGATTATATTTTTATTTTTAATAATATAATTTTTAGCAATTGCTTCACATTCTAATTTGTTTTTTGAATGCTTAATAACTGGATAAAAATATGCCAATGTAGTAATTACAAATAAAAATATTATTATTAATTTTTTTTCATTTTTAATAAATTCTTTAGACGTTTTTTGGGCTTTTAATATTTTTATTAGTAATTTATCTGGTAATCCTATTTGAACAAATAATAACTCTACCCACCATGGAAGATCCTTATCTTTCTTTTTCTTTAGGTTTTTGGAAGTATTCATTTTCTTGGCTTCATGGTTTTGGTTTCTAACCTCTTTAGGATTAGTTGTTTCATTTTTACTCATATCATCAAATGAATTATTTTGAATGTAGAGGTTTTATTTTGATTTGGAAACTATATTTTCATTTTATAAGTTTTAATTTAATTTATCTATGAATTTGAGTATTGTTAAACTGTATTTAGAAATTTTAAATGACAAAAAAAAGAAGGAAGTTAAATAAAGACTTTGAGAGGAAAATATATACTTCAAAAAAAAATGTTGAATTAGTACTTGCAAAAATTTATGATATTGATGATGAAGACATACAAAAAGAATATATGAGCGCCTTTAACAAAGTGGTTTACTTATATGATGAATTAAAAGAAGATTACGATCAACAAGGATTTTCCGATAATTCTGAAGAACTTCTCACAAGCTATAAAAATGCTTTTAATCTTTTCGAATCAGAATTTGAAATTTAAATTCAATTTTTAATTACCGTTTGTAAGGTTTTATAGGAATTTCAATGAGCTTTCCTTTTTGGAGATCAGATCTTTTCTCTTGTAAATTTTTGATACATAAAGATACCCTTTTATCCTTTGCGCAAAATTTTTTTATTTGGTAGTTAGTAAGTGAGGATGATTCATTACTAAATGAAAAAAAAGCTAATAAAAACAAAGAAAAATTTAATGCCAATTTCATTTGTTCTGTCCTGACTATTTTCTAATTATCTTTAATTTAATTACATTTTATTATAAATATCTATAATTTCTTTTAATTCATCTTTACCTAAGTCTGTTGAAATAAAAACTTCTTGGGCTGTTTTACCCTTTCTTGCGATTGCTTTATATCCGTTTATAGTTTTCACTGACAATCTAATTATCAATTTTGAAGATCTTCCCCTCGCTCTTGAAATAACAGCTGGAGTTATTGTTTTGATGTTAATATCCAGTGCTAACTTTTGGAGTATTGGAATTAGACCTTCTATATTTGAACTGTGATTTAAAACTAACCTTCCCAATTTTGATTTATTTTTATTATATTAAGAAATTTTTGTTTCTGAGAAATTAACTTTATCTTTAGAATGATTAAAAAATTTGAAGTTCTGTTATATTTATATTAGCGATTTAAATTTAATGATCTTTCAAATAGGATGGGCAGGATTAGCTGCAATTTTTACTTTTTCAATTGCCATGGTTGTTTGGGGAAGAAATGGTGATGGTTCCATTGATATATGATTTCATTTTTAACTTATGAAGCCTATTTTAGTAAATTTCTTATCCTAACATCGTTCCTTTTACTTATATTCATAACATTCGCTGTAATTTATATATCCTATGTCTCTTGGAAAGATAAAAAAAGATTAAAAAAATAAGTCTTATTTTTTTTGTTCTTTTTTCTTATCCTTAGTCCTGAGCTCTTCTATTAATTCTTTTGCTTGTTGCATTTTTGATATACTGCTTTTATAAATTCCAATATCTTTTTCTGCTTTATTAGCAGATAAATTTAATTTTTCAAAAATATCAGAAATCATCTTATTTGTTTCTGATTCATCTTTCTCTTTAAGATCTTGGGCGTTTGAAATTAATATATATATTGCTAAGTTTAAAATCCTTGAGGGATAAAGTTTAGAATTGCTTTTTTCTATTAATAATTTCAAAATATCGTTAGTTGTTTTATTATTGAATTCCTTTTGAGATTTTTGAGATATTTCATTAATGTCCTTCGCCTCGAAATTTGTAGAACTGCATAAAGATTCAAAAAGAAGATCTAAATGTTTTTCAGGTTTGTATCCTTTCGTTAATTCTTTGAATGTTTCGGTAAGACCGACGCAAAAGAGATAATCTTGCGTAAAATCATTTTGATGGTTTAGAAGATTAAGTTCGACAAGCATTTCATCAACTATTCTTTTATATAAACCTGGAATGACGTAAGGGAAATTTTCATGAAATAACTTTTTGCTATCTGAAACAGTCAATTTTTCTTTCAATTTTTTATATGTAAACCTTAATAAGGTTAGCGTATGTTGACTCAATATCGTTAATATCTAATAAACAGATAAATATTATTATGATCCCTTTAGTATTAGAAGAATCTGGCGGTAGTGAAAGAGTCTTTGATATTTATTCGAGACTATTAAGAGAGAGAATAATCTTTTTGGGAGAACAAGTTACTAGTGAAACTGCTAATAGAATTGTTGCTCAATTACTATTCCTTGAAGCAGAGGATCCAGATAAGGACATTTATATGTACATAAATTCACCAGGGGGATCCGTATATGATGGATTGGGTATCTTTGACACAATGCAACATGTTAAGCCTGACATTCATACAGTTTGTGTAGGCTTAGCAGCTAGTATGGGTGCATTTTTGCTTGCAGCAGGCACTAAAGGTAAAAGAAGCAGCCTTAGACATTCAAGAATAATGATTCATCAACCACTTGGAGGGGCTAGAGGACAAGCCAGTGATATAAGGATTCAAGCTGATGAAATTTTGTTCTTAAAACAGAGACTCAATACTGAATTGTCAGAAAGAACTGGAAAGGATTATGACACTATCAAAGAAGATACTGATAGAGATTTTTATATGTCCCCAAATGAAGCAGTTGAGTATGGTTTAATTGATCTGGTATTAGATAAAAAACCTATTAAAGTTTAAAGTTTAACTTAATAATTGAGGTGTTCTCTCTTTTTCAGGAATTTTGGTGAATTCGGAGAGAATAGTTACAAATTCATCACCATCTAATGTCTCTTTTTCTATTAATAGATCCACTATCTTATCCATAGCTTCTCTATTTTTGCTAACTATATCGTAGGTTTCTTTATAACAATCCTTGACCATTAATCTTACACTCTCGTCTATTTGTTTAGAGATTGAATCAGAAACTTCACTTCTAGTCATTAAATCTCTACCAACAAATACCTCTTGATTTCCACTTTCTAAAGCAATCGGACCTAAATTACTCATTCCAAATCTGGTAACCATTTGGCGGGCCATTGAAGCAACTTGTTGGAAATCACCTCCTGCTCCTGTTGTAATCTCACCTTTCCCGAAAACTACATCTTCAGCAGCTCTACCTCCTAAAGCACCCATTATCCTAGCTTTTAATTGAGCCCTGCTAACAAGGGTTTGTTCATCGTCTGGGGTAAACCAAGTTAAACCTTTAGCCTGACCTCTTGGAATGACGGTTACTTTTTGAACAGGATCATGTGCTTTTACAAGTGAACCTATGAGAGCATGGCCAACTTCATGATAAGCAATTAATCTCTTGCTTCTACCATCGGTTAATGGAGAACCTTCCATTCCTGCAACAATCCTATCTACAGAGTCATCGATTTCTGAAATACTTATTGAATCCTTTCTCCTTCTGGCGGTTAATATAGCAGCCTCATTTAATAAATTTGCTAAATCTGCTCCAGTAAAACCTGGTGTTCTTCTCGCAATACTTTCAAGTGTTAAATCCTCTTGAAGTTTCTTATTTCTAGCATGAACTTCCAAAATTGATAGTCTGCCCTTGATATCTGGTGCATCTACAGTTACCTGTCTATCAAACCTGCCAGGTCTCATTAAAGCTGAGTCTAAAACATCAGGCCTGTTTGTTGCTGCAATTATTATTATGCCACTATTACCCTCAAAGCCATCCATTTCAGTAAGTAACTGATTTAGGGTTTGTTCTCTCTCATCATTACCTCCACCAATACCTGCACCTCTTTGCCTTCCGACAGCATCAATTTCATCAATAAAAATTAAACAAGGACTATTGTCTTTAGCTCTTTTGAAAAGGTCTCTAACTCTACTAGCACCAACACCAACAAACATTTCAACAAATTCAGAACCTGATAATGAGAAGAATGGTACACCTGCTTCGCCTGCAATTGCTTTTGCTAAAAGGGTTTTACCAGTACCAGGAGGTCCTACCAGTAGAACACCTTTCGGAATCCTAGCTCCTACAGAAGTAAATTTTTCTGGTTTTTTCAGAAAAGTGACAACTTCTTGCAAATCCTGTTTGGCTTCATTAACACCTGCAACATCATCAAAAACAACTCCTGTTTCAGCTTCCATTGCAAATCTTGCTTTTGTTTTCCCAAACTGCATTGCTTGGCCAGGACCTCCAGGCATACCATTTGACCTCCTCGCTAACAAAATTAAACCTCCAATTAAGATAGCTGGGAAGAGTAAATTACCCAAAATTCCTAATGCAGGAGGGGCTGTCTTAACTGGATGAACATCAAAACTGATTCCCTCATTTTTTAAAATATTTATAAGTTCTGGTGTTAAGCCGGGAAGATCTACGCGCAATCTTTGAACTTTATTATCTAAATCCGAATCTACTGTCTCTATAACTGCATTTCTGCCTCCCTCAAAAATATCAACAGATGTAACTCTTCCTGAATTAATGTAATCTAAAAATCTTCCGTAACTAACTCTTGCTACCGCAGTATTTCTTGGTGCAACAGTAGTCCCATTAGATTTTAGTGAATCAACATTGCTTGAAGATAAAAATTGGTAGGAAAGCGCTATTACTAAAAGTATAGGTAAAGCCCATAAAATTAATGTTTTAAATTTCTGATTCATTAATTTGTAGAAAGTTAATTATAAGATTGTAGAATGAATCAATGCATTTCGTTGATATTTTCTCTAACTTTATGCTTATACTACTTTTGAATGTATCCAATTTATAAAATGAAATTCGAGATCAACGATAAGGTTAAGTTGATTGCGCCAGTATCTTACTTGAAGACTTCAGATAATATGCCGATGTTAAGACCACCTGATCTAGTGGCAATTGATGAAATTGGGAAAATCCTATCAATTAAATCCCCAGATACAGTTGAAGTAAAGTTTAGAAGAGGTTCGTTTTTAATCGATATTGATAAGATTGAGAAAAACTAACTTAAAAGTTTTTCTTCCACCTATCAGAAATTTCCCAACATATTTTTTCATTTCCCGAAATACTCAGAAAAGGTTTTGAAAAATACTTATAAGTTAATTTGATAATATCTAACGAAGATATTTCCTCTATTTTTGAATTTAAATCGATCTCAGAAATTGGTGAAATACCATAACTAATTAATTGTATGTTTCTATGTAAAATTTCATCTAGTGATTGATCTCCTAATAGAAAAGAACCTTTTAGTTTTTCTTTTGCTAAAAAAATTTCAGCTTCAGTCAACGGATTAATAAGTAAATTTTTCCATAGTGTTGATAAAAGTTCAAAAGCAAAAAGTGCTTGCTTATTAGATACGGATAAATAAATTAAAAATGGGGCATTCCCACTCCTAATAGGATAATAAACACCTAAATCGTAAGTGATACCATGTTTTTCTCTGAAAAGTTTAAATAAAGCAGCGCTCATTCCATAAGATAAATATGACTCCAAAACCTTAAGTGGCAAATATTCACTACTTCTTCGAGAGCAAGTTTGGTCACCCATCATTATTATTGTTTGATTTGAATCATTATTAATGTAATCAAATCTATTCGTAGTATTTAAATTATGATTTAAAGGATCTGATTTTTCTTTTAAGATTTTTTTTCCTAATGTTCCAAAATTTTCTCCATTTATTTCGGGGTTATTTGAAATTAAATACTTTTCTCTATTCTTTAAATTTTTAAACTCAAGCAAAACATCTTCATAGGTAATCTTTGAGACATCATTAGCATTGCCAATTGTGTTGAAAGCATAAGGATGATTTGAATAAACAATTTTTCTCCATTTTTCAAAACAAATATTGAATGGATTCTCTTTATCTTTTTTAATGTGATCAATAGAAGATTTTTTTACTTTTTTAAATTCAGTTTCCGAGAGGATTGGCTTATCAATTATTAAGTCTAATAAAGGGAATAATTTGCTGAAATGTTCATTTAGGGATTTAATACTTATTGAGATACCATCTTCAAATATTTCTTGATTTAATTCTGCTCCAAAGGACTCAATATATTCAGAGAGATTGAAATTGTTAAAACCTTCACATCCTCTGGTAAGTAATGAACAAAGGATCTTGTTTATCCCTTTTTTGCCAGTACTATCCATGTCACTCCCACCTTTAATCCAAATTGAAGCAATTGAAAAATTTCTTTTTTTATTAATTAAAAAATATCTTTTTAACATTTACGAGGGGATGCAATTAAAGTGAATTTCTCTCCTCGGATATATTCTGTGATCTCTTTGAAGTTGTCCAAGTCATTCCAATATTTTAAATGACTCTCTAAATTATTAATTGAAGATTTTCTCCCCCAAAGAAGTTCATTTCCAAAGAATGAAGAGAGTTGTGTAGATGTCTCTAAATTAAAGATATAATTACTTTTTACAATATTTATTGCTTTTTTTATATCATCCAAAGCCAAGGCTTTACAATTTGAGATCTCATCTATTGTTTTATTAATTTGGTTCTCTACTAAATCAATATCTTTGGACTCACAACTTGCTTCCATTATAAATAATCCGCCTAATTCTCCAGCATTTACATCTACATATACCGATTCAACAAGATTACTATCTTCTTTTAAAATTTTAACTAATCTGCTGTTTCTTCCAACAGAGAGTATTGATGCTAAAATTTCTAGTCCAATAATATTTTTTTGATCATTTAGGTTTGGGATAAACCAAGCCATAAATATTCTTGAAAACTCTAAATTATCAAACTTAACTGACTCTCTTCCATTCCTAATTTTTAAAGAAGGTTTATTTTTTAGATTTATTAAATTTGGACTTTTTTTTATACCAGATAGATCACTTTTTTCAAAAATTTTATAAATTTCTTCAGAAAGATTACCCGCAATTGCAATACAAATTTTTTCGTTAGTGTAATGTTTACTATGAAACTGCACAAGGTCATTTATCTCTAAGTTTTTAATACTATGTTCAGTTCCCAGAATCGAATTAGCATAATTCGGACTTAACCAAACCCTTTTTAAAAAATAATTAAATAATCTTTCTTCAGGCTGATCATTTTGTTGTTTTATTTCATCAATAACTACCCCTTTTTCTTTTATAAATTCATCAATATTAAAATCTGGAGCAACGACAATATTTGTCAAAAGAGCAAGTGATTCTTTAAAGTTATTGGGTGGAACTAAGACATGGTAATGTACATCATCATAACCTGTTGAAGCGTTACTTAATCCGCCTAGTGATTCAATTTTATGGTCAAACTCACCTGGCATTATTTTGTTAGATCCTTTAAAAATCATATGTTCTAGAAAATGAGCAGTGCCATTTTTATCAACATCCTCAAATGAAGAACCTGCTTTGCACCAAATATCAATGCTTATAAGCGGCAATTCTTTATTATCCACAAACACACATCTAGTTTTGCTTGAATGGGTGTAGTAATTAACTTCTCCTACTTTCATTTCGGTTCTCTCTTTAAATTCTATTTTGGTACTTTTTAGCCTTGTTGTCTGAATCTTTAACTAAAACAAAATTAACTGACTCTCTTATTTTGGAGCTATTACAAAATATTAGAGAGCATAGATCCAGGCTTGAGGACCTTAAGAGTATAAAAATTGATCCAAAAATTACTAATATAACATCTAAAGAAATAGGCAAAGAACTCTATATTGAAAATGAATTTCATAAAGCAAAAGGATTTAGAAAGTTACATATTGAAGTAGCAGAATTTTCAAAGAATCTTAAAATATTACACTGCGTTTTTTTCCCTGATCCAAAGTTTGATATCCCAATTTTTGGGATGGATTTGGTAAAAATAAATGATATTGTTTCTGCTGCCATTGTTGATTTATCCCCGGCATCACAAAACCAAGAATTGAAATACGAAAAATTACTTTCTGAAGTTGATAAAAGTTCTTTTACCTCTTTGAGAGAGATTCCTAAATGGGGGGGGATTTTTTCTAATAATGTATTTTTTGCTTCCTTAAAAAGTAAATCTGAAAAAAATGATTTTTGCAGAGTTGTGGATCAATACCTCTCTATTTTAATTAAATTAAGTAAGAAAGCTAAACCGGAAGTTAATGAGGAAATTATCCAAGAGAGAATAGATTTTCAAAAAAATTATTGTCTTCAACAAATGAAAAATGAAAAGACTAGTATGGTACTTCTAAAATATTTTGATGAAAAATGGGTAAATAACTATATAAAAAAAGTACTCTTCGATTTTTAATGAAATTAAAAATATTAAAAAATTTATTTATTTATTTTTTATTATTTACACCAATATCTTTTGGGGTTGTTTCCTGTTCTGGAAATAATAAATCTAGTTCAAAATTAAAAGAGGAAATAACTTCAGATTTTATACCTCCTGTTACAGCTGTTGCCGCACTAGGTCAACTTTCTCCTTCGGGAGAGATTAGGCAATTGGCAGCTCCAATAAGTCAGTTTGGTTCTTCCCCCCGAATTCTCGAAATTTTAGTAAATGAAGGAGATTTCGTAAAAAAAGGTGATATCCTGGCAATCTTTGAAAATGGAGAAAAATTAATTACTGATCTTGAAAGAAATGAAAATCTAATTAATACTATTAACGAAGAAATTACCCTAAAGAAAGATCAAATTCAAAGGTATGAGTTAGCTTTGAGCAAAGATGTATACTCTTTCGTAGAGTTTTCACAGAGAAAAGATGAATTATTAAAATTGCAAAAACAGAAAATAAATCTTATTGGAGATCAAAAAAATATCAAGATAGATCTATTTAATTCAAAACTAAGGAGTCCAATTGATGGTTTTATCCTTGGAATAAATGCGAGAGTTGGTGAGAGGCCTCAAAATGAAGGGATTTTGGATATTGGTTCTAGTCAAAAAATGGAAGCTTTGATAGAGGTTTATGAATCTGATATCAATAGAGTCTTTATCTCTCAGAATGTTGAATTGAGCAGTGAGAATGGCGGTTTTCAAAAAAATCTTAAGGGAAAGGTGATTAGGATTAGTCCTCAGGTAAAGCAAAGAAAAGTTTTATCGACTGATCCAACAGGGGATGCTGATTCGCGAATTATCGAGGTACTAGTAAAACTAGATCAAGATTCTATAGATATTGTTCAAAACTATGCAGGAATGAAAGTGATTGCAAAATTTATTCCCTAATGATTTTTTCTTTTTTAAAATTTAGAAAAATACCATTAGCTTGGTTGTTATTAACTAGGCAACCATTAAGGCTAGCAGTTGCCATAGCTGGAATAAGTTTTGCAGGGATTTTGATGTTTATGCAATTAGGTTTTAGAGATGGTTTATTTGACACGAGCGTAACTATTCATAAACTTCTAGATGCCGACCTTGTTTTGATAAGTCCTAGATCAAAAAGTTCTATAAGCATGAGTGGATTCCCAAAAAGAAGGTTAATTCAGACTCTCGCAGTAGAAGATGTTGAAAAAACTGCTCCCGTTAATCTAAATTATTTACTTTGGAGAAATCCTGAAAATTTAAAAACTAGATCAATACTTGCATTAGGTTTTAATCCTTCCGATTCACTTCTTTTAGATAAGGGGTTCTCAAAGAAAGCCTATAAATTGAGAAATCCATCAAGAGTTCTTTTTGACAAACTGTCTAGACCTGAATTTGGACCGATTGAAGAATGGTTTTTATCTGAAAAAAAAGTTGAGACTGAGGTTGCTGGGAAAAGAGTAATTGTTGAGGGCCTTGTTGAGTTGGGACCATCTTTTGGTGCAGATGGTAATTTGATAACTAGTCGAGAAACCTTCTTAAGACTTTTTCCTGCTAATCCTCCTGGCAGTATAGAAATTGGTTTGGTAAAGCTAAAAAAAGGATCTGATCCTGAATTTATTTCAATGATATTAAATAACTCACTCCCTAATGATGTTAAAGTTCTTACAAAAAAACAATTTATAGAATTTGAAAAGAATTATTGGAAAAATAGTACCGCAATAGGTTTTATATTTAGTTTGGGAGCCTTGATGGGTTTTGTTGTAGGGTGTGTGGTCGTTTATCAAATTCTTTATAGTGACGTTACAGATCACCTCCCAGAGTACGCCACCTTATTGGCAATGGGGTATAGACTTAAGTCCCTTTTCTTTGTCGTAGCGAGAGAGGGGTTTTTGTTGGCATTGTTTGGTTATTTGCCTGCTTATTTCTCTGGTCAAATACTTTACTCAGTTATAAGAAGTTCTACTAAGCTCCCAATAATAATGGACGCAGATAAAACTATTTTAATTTTCGTATTAGTTTTAGTTATGTGTATGGGGTCAGCCGCTGTTGCGATGCGTAAATTAGTTGACGCTGATCCTGCTGAAATTTTTTAACAATTTTAAGATAAAAAAATGGTTAAAGTTAATAAATCAAAAAATAATTTTAAAAACCTTAAAACAGTCTCAATAAATAATTTGAGTCATTTTTATGGAAAAAATGAGAATAAAAAACAAGTTCTTAATGACGTTAATTTAAATATTGATAAAGGAGAGTTGGTTCTTTTAAAAGGACCTTCTGGATGTGGTAAAACAACTCTTTTAACATTAATTGGTGCCTTGAGAACTTGTCAAAGTGGAGATTTAACTGTATTAAATAATCAGTTAAATGGAGCATCAAGGAAAACGCGTCAGATTCTTAGAAGAAGTATTGGAATGATTTTTCAAGGTCACAATCTTCTGAGATGTTTAACAGCAGAACAAAATGTCCAAATGGGCGCCGATTTAATAAAAGGTTTAACATATTTGCAAAGACGTGAAATAGCAAGAAATTGGTTGTCAGCAGTAGGATTAGAAGAACATCATAAAAAGTTGCCAAATGACTTATCTGGTGGTCAGAAACAAAGAGTAGCAATTGCTCGAGCTTTATCTGCTAACCCAAAACTTTTATTAGCGGATGAACCCACTTCTGCTTTAGATAGCGTCACAGGAAGAGAAATAGTTACCCTTTTGAGAAAACTAGCAAAAGAGCAAAATTGTTCTGTACTTATGGTGACGCATGATCCAAGAATTTCTGATATGGCTGATAGGATATTAAATATGGAAGATGGTAAAATATATAGTGCTCATAGTGAGCTAATATAATTAAAAGTAAAAAATTTCATGTCTAAGAGAAGGAATCTAAAAAAAGAAAAGCAGGAACGTAATCGAGCCTATGCTAGAAAATTCAAAAAAAGGAAATTAAGAACTGATGGAAGACCTGATGGTGGAAACGTTATAGGTACAGCAAATAATGGCGGTGCAGCTGATTAGGGAATATCTTTTATTTTTATCTTTTGGAGTTCAATATATTATGCATATTTAAGACATAATCATGAATGTAAGTATTGTTATACCGACTTACAATAGATTACCCATACTAGAGAAATGTCTATTTGCGCTTGAAAATCAAAAATTAAATACAAATATCAGTAATTATGAAGTAATAGTTGTTGATGATGGATCAACTGATGGGACAACCTCTTGGATAAATAAAAACAAAGCTAATCTCCCACACGTTATCCTATTTCAGCAAGAACATGGAGGGCCTGCACTTGGAAGAAATTTGGGAGTAATTAAATCAAAATATGAAATTATTATATTCATTGATAGTGATCTTATTGTTTTAGATAATTTTATAAATTGCCACGTAGAAAAATTACTTGCCTCTTGGAGGAAAAATGATAAAAAATGTTTTACCTATGGTTCGGTAGTCAATACATCTAATTTTCTAAATCCTCAGAGTGAAAAACATAAAATAATGGATACTTCTTTTGCATATTTTGCTACTGGGAATGTAGCGATATCAAAAGAATTGATTTTAAGTGTAGGATTATTTGATACTTCTTTTAGTCTTTACGGCTGGGAGGATTTAGAACTTGGAGAAAGATTAAAAAAAATTGGGACAAAATTAATTAAATGCCCAAATGCAGTAGGTTTTCATTGGCATCCGCCATTTAATTGCGAACAAATAGATTCATTAATAGCACAAGAAAAAGAGAGAGCAAAAATGGCTTTAGTGTTTTATAAGAAACACTCAAATTTAAGGGTTAGATTTATGATTCAATTAACTCCTCTCCATAATTTACTTTGGCAAATTCTTTGCTTGGGAGGACTAATCAGTGTTGATAGAATCCTTCCTTTATTAAGATACCTAGTGAATATAAGAAGAAATAGACTTGCACTTGAGATACTTAGGATCCCTCTAAATATGATTTACATTAAACAGTTAACCAAATCAAGATAAAAAACTTTTAGAAATACACATCACTTGCTAAGATAGATGAATTAAATTTCACACATCTGACAGTTTCGGGTGAATTATTAATATTAATTCCCCGTCAGATGGAGGCTAACCCGAAACCCTTTTTAAATTATGGCTGTTGTATCACTATCAGAAATGATGGAAGCTGGTGCTCATTTTGGGCATCAAACTAGACGTTGGAATCCCAAGATGTCTAAATATATATATTGCGCGAGAAATGGTGTTCATATTATTGATCTTGTAAAAACAGCATTGTGTATGAACAATGCATATAAATGGACGAGAAACGCAGCAAAAAGCGGTAAACGTTTCCTATTTGTCGGTACAAAAAAACAAGCATCAGATGTAGTAGCTCAGGAAGCTACACGCTGTGGAGCTGCATATGTAAATCAAAGATGGCTGGGAGGGATGTTGACTAATTGGACAACAATGAAAGCTAGGATTGAAAGATTAAAGGATCTAGAAAGAATGGAAAGTAGTGGTTCAATAGCAATGAGGCCTAAAAAAGAAGCTGCAGTATTAAGGAGAGAACTTGAAAGATTACAAAAATACTTAGGTGGACTTAAGGGTATGAGAAGATTACCAGATGTAGTTGTATTGGTTGATCAGAGAAGAGAATCTAATGCAGTATTAGAAGCTAGAAAATTAGATATCTCATTAGTATCAATGTTGGATACAAATTGCGATCCAGATTTGTGTGAAGTTCCAATTCCTTGTAACGATGATGCCGTTAGATCTGTGCAACTTATTTTAGGAAGACTTGCAGATGCCATAAATGAGGGTAGAAAGGGCTCTAATGCCGAAAGAAAAAATTAAATTCCAATTTAAAACTTACTATTCACTATTTTTTATTATTTCAAATGGGAAACATTACAGCAAAACTTGTAAAAGATCTTAGAGACAAAACTGGCGCAGGAATGATGGACTGCAAAAAAGCACTTAACGAAACTGAAGGAAATCTAGATAAAGCTTTGGAATGGTTAAGAAAGAAAGGCATAGCTAGTGCTGAAAAGAAATCGGGAAGAGTAGCGGCCGAAGGGTCAATTGGTAGTTATATACATACTGGATCAAGAGTCGGAGTTTTACTAGAGTTAAATTGTGAAACTGATTTCGTTGCTAGAGGTGATATATTCCAATCTCTGTTGAAGGATGTTTCAATGCAAGTTGCAGCATGCCCAAATGTTGAGTATGTATCAATTGATGAAATACCTCAAGATGTTGTGGAAAAAGAAAAGCAGATTGAAATGGGTAGGGATGATTTATCTGGAAAACCAGAACAAATTAAAGAAAAAATAGTTGAAGGGAGAATAGCAAAAAGACTAAATGAGCTTGTTTTGCTTTCACAACCCTACATTAAAGATAGTTCTCTAACAGTTGAGGATCTTGTTAAACAAGCAGCTGCAAAAATTGGGGAAAATATCAAAGTAAGACGCTTTACAAGATATACATTGGGTGAAGGTATCGAAAAAAATCAGATGGACTTTGCTGAAGAGGTTGCATCAATGCAAACAAACTAGTCACTTGAATGATTTGAATAATTTCAATAATTACATAGATAAAATCGACTCTCAATTAGAGAGAGCAGACATGCAAAAAAGAATATTAACTAGAAATATCTATAGGGAATATGAACTTTATCTTAATCTCGTAAGAGATCTACTTTTCATCTCTGTAGAAAAAGGACTTAATCAAATATATAGTTATCCAACAATTAATGATAATTTTTTAAATGAAAATGAATACTTTAGTCTTTTTGAAAAAAAAATAAGTAAATTAATATTTACGAATTTGCCCTTTTTAACTTTAGAACAATTAAAGATAAATGAAATTGAAAAAAATATAAATAATGAAATTAATCTTACTACTTTTGATAGTGCTACAAAAACAAACGATGATCAAAAAGAAAAATTTCTATATGAAGATAGTCTTCAATTAAAAGAACCCACTCAGTTAGATATTAGTAAAGACTTTTCAAATACTTCTGAATATTATCAAGCTTATAATTATGAGAAATTTGTATCACTTGATTTAGATCATAACGACCATAATAATTATTTATCTAAAAACAATATTTTTGAAAATTTAGGATTTGAAAAACAATTTATTTCTTCCCTACTTGAATTAATAGGAGAAGAAAAGGTGGAAAAACTAAGACATCCAGAAAAAGAAAATATCAAACAAATGGATAATTTACCAAAAAATCAGATTCTTAATAATTTTGATTTAATTGACAAGTCATTGGAAAATTTACTATTGAATCTTTCATATGATATTAACCAAGAATTATTCAAGGCAAATCTAATAAAAAAGATGATATCTAAAGATTCCTTTGATTACTTAGTAGGCAAAAATTTTATGATAAAACATCCATATCCTTTTGTTATTAATTTTGAATTAAACTTAAATCGGGCATCATTAAACGGCAATAATTTTCCAAACCTTATTTTCTTCAATATATCTACTGTTGAATTGGAGTTTAAAAATTTAAATCTATCTATTCAAAGGAACAAAATAAATGAGTTAAAAAATCAATTTCAGCGTTTGATTAAAAAAGAGACATATTGGAAGCAAAAAGAAATAACTTTGAATAAGATACGTTGAAAAAATAACTCTTTTTTCAAATGTGACTATTAGCGGGAATCATAATAAATTAATTAAAGATTGGATAAGACCTCTTCAAAAATCCCTTACTATTGAGACTGAAAACAAATTCATTAATACTTTAGGAAGAGAAAAATATTTTAATGATTATTTGCATGAATCATTAAAAAAACTAGATAATCTAAATCTCTCAGACGAATATTTAAGGATATTTTATGAATTTTCTAATAAATATAATGAATATAATAAATTAGATGAAAATCAAAGAAAAAGGTTAATTATAGATACAAGAAAAAATCTTTATAAACTAGGTAAAACTCTAGAAATAGAAAGTTCTAATAATATTTCTAATAATGTTTTTCTCAATAAAGATGATTCAAGTTTGTCTTTTGATTCAGATATTTCATTAATAAAAAATGTAGGAAAAGTTTATAAAAATAAGCTTAATGAATTAGGGATATTTCATATAAAAGATCTAATTAATTATTTCCCTCGAACATATCTAGACTATACGAATAGAGTCAAGATAATAAATTTAAAACCAGATAATTTATACACGTGCATCGCAAATGTTAAAAGATTTTATATTCATAAGAGTAAAAAAAATAGTAATTTGTCAATAATGAATATTGTAGTTTCTGATGAAACGTCTTCAATAAAGGTTACAAAATTTTTTTTAGGAAGAAGATTTAGATCTTACTCCTTCTTCACATCTCAAAAATCTTTGTACACTCCTGGTACCAAATTAGCAATTTCCGGTAAGGTTAAATTGACAGAGTATGGCAAAACTTTTGTAGATCCGCAGATTGAAATTCTTAAGGATAACAATGATAATTTTAATTTCTCAGGCAAAATATTACCTTTGTATTCATTAGGTGAAGCATTATCAAATATGAGTTTTATAAAACTTATGAAAAAGGTACTAATTTATGCAAAGCAATATCCAGAAATTTTAAATAAAAAGCAACTTGATTCATTATCTTTATTGTCAAAAGGAGAGTCCTTGATTAATATTCATTTTCCACCAACTCAACAGGCACTTATTGAGTCAAAAAAACGTTTGGTTTTTGATGAGTTATTCCTACTTCAAATCAAGTTTCTACTTAGAAAAAGAAAGAAGAATAAAAATATAACTTCCCAACAAATACCTCAAAAGAAATCT
Source organism: uncultured Prochlorococcus sp. (assembly GCA_902538225.1). Classification (GTDB taxonomy): domain Bacteria; phylum Cyanobacteriota; class Cyanobacteriia; order PCC-6307; family Cyanobiaceae; genus Prochlorococcus_A. The sequence continues at coordinate 48,332 of CACBEF010000004.1, forward strand.
TTATTAAAAGAATTTTTAAATACTTTTCCTTTTGCATTAACAAAATCTCAAGAAAATGTTTTAAATGAAATTAAGAAAGATTTATCTAGTCCCGTACCAATGTCTAGATTGCTTCAGGGAGATGTAGGAAGCGGTAAAACCATAATTGCAATAGCTTCTCTTTTACTTGTCATTGAAAAAAACCTGCAAGGTGCATTTATGGTTCCAACTGAGGTGTTAGCAGAACAGCATTATAAAAATTTATTGAAATATTTGAACCCTCTTTTAGTTTCTGTTGAACTACTTACTGGAAATACTCCTCAAAAAAAGAGAAAAGAAATTTTCTCTAATTTAAACAATGGATTAGTTGACATCCTCGTAGGTACTCATGCATTATTTGAGGATAAGGTCATCTTTAATGCATTAGGTATGGTCGTGATTGATGAACAACATAGATTTGGAGTTACTCAAAGAAATAGATTATTAAACAAAGGAGAGAATACTAACTTGTTATCAATGACAGCAACACCAATTCCAAGAACTCTTGCGCTTTCTATTTATGGTGATTTAGATGTGAGTCAAATTACAGAACTCCCTCCTGGGAGAGTTCCAATAACAACAAAAATAATTTCAGAAGATGATTTAACTAACTTGTTCAAGATTGTTGAAGATGAGATCAATAAGGGAAAGCAAGCTTATGTGATTTTGCCACTTATAGAAGATTCAGAAAAAATGAATTTAAGCTCCGCAAAGAAAATATTCAAATATTTATCAGAAGAGGTCTTTTTTAATAAAAAAGTTGGATTATTACATGGCAAATTAAGTTCACAAGAAAAAAATGAAGTAATTAATTCTTTTTTAAAGAATGAAATTAATATATTGGTTTCAACCACAGTAATTGAGGTTGGCATTGATGTGCCTAACGCCACAATTATGATCATTTATAATTCGGACAGATTTGGATTGTCCCAGCTACATCAATTAAGGGGGAGAGTTGGTAGAGGATCAACAAAATCTTTTTGTTATCTGGTAACCCCCGATAAAAATGGATTAGAAAATAAACGACTTTGTGTTTTGCAAAAATCTAATGATGGCTTTTATATTGCTGAAAAAGACTTGGAGCTTAGAGGGCCTGGCCAGATTTTAGGATATAGACAATCCGGATTGCCTGATTTTGTACTGGACAATTTACCTAACAATAAATTTCTTATTGATAAGGCTCGTGAAGAGGCTACTAAGATTGTTAGTGATGATCCTGATTTAAAAGAAAATATTGTTTTAAGGAATATACTTATTGATAATTCTGATAATAAATTCATTCATGATTTTTTGAATTGAAAACTATCATTGTAATTTTTGATATATATGCAACTATAAATCAATTGCAAATTTCAATTGAAAATTTGGAATAAAATACCAATTAAAGATAATGGAGATAAATTAATAGCTATACCTAGCTGCCTAAAATTTTTAGATCCACACCCTTACTTTCATTTAGGAGCACCTTACAAAGATAAAACTTCTATTTGGAAATTAAGGGAGGAGGTCATAAATAGATTAGTAAAAGTAAATGATTATTTGATATCAAAGAGTAGTTTTAACCTTTTAATTTATGACAGTTGGCGACCTTTAGAAGTTCAGGAATTTATGTTTAAAAGAGCATTTTTATTAGAGTGTGAAAAATCTGATATTGATATTTCTTTTGAAAATATAAAATCTTATCCATCCATTTTAAAAAAAGTTGAAAAATTTTGGGCATATCCTTCTTATGACACTAGGTGTCCTCCCCCTCATTCAACTGGGGGTGCATTGGATGTTTGTTTATCAGATAAAGACGGAAATCTTTTTGAAATGGGAAGTATGGTTGATCAAATGGATGAGACCTCAAATCCTTATTTTTATGCAAGCATAAAGAATGAAGAAGCAATTATTTGGAATAGTAGAAGAAATTTATTAAGGGAAATTATGACTAAATTCGGATTTGCGCAACATCCTAATGAATGGTGGCATTTTAGTTATGGCGATCAATTATGGGCTTGGAAAAATAAAAAAGCAAATGCCCTTTATGGAAAAATTTAAATTCTATTGATTTTTATTTAGTAAATTCAATATATAATTTTCATCTTGAGTATTTATAAAATCTCCGAAATCCAAATCTAAATTACTTTTCCAATTATCAAATAATGGTTGAAGAGTTTTTTCTAAATCGTTAAGTTCCATTCTTTGTAAAAATGGTTTAGCAAGCCTTTGTAGATTTTTACTACCCCCCAACCACAATTGGTATTTGTTTTGCCCACTTCCAACAAGTGCTAATTCGGCCATATAAGGCCTGGTACATCCATTCGGACATCCTGTCATTCTGAATAATATTGTCTTTTGTATTTTTAGATCTAATAGTAAATTTTCAATCCTTTTTAATACATCAGGTAATATTCTTTCAGCTTCAGTCATTGCAAGACCACAAAGTGGTAAAGCAGGACAAGCTAAAGCGTGTCTTTGTATTTTATTAATTTTTTCTAAATTTTCGTATCCAATTTTTGATAGAGATTTTTGAATTTCACCTTTGTTTTTATTGGCGATATTACAAAGTAAAATATCTTGATTAGGTGTGAGTCTTAAATCTAAATTATAATTTTTAACAATACTTGTGATGGTATTCTTCTTCTCTCCAGATAATCTCCCTGATAATAGTGGTAAACCTACGAAATAGGAGGTTTTATTTTGTTTATGCCAACCTAAGTAATCAATAAGAATCTTATCAGGTTCTTTTCTGATTTTTTTAATTTCTTTTTTGAAATACTTATCAGAAAGTATCTTTTTGAACCATTTAATACCTTTTCTATGAAGAAGATATTTCATTCTCGAATTTTTTCTTGACTTTCTATCACCATAATCTCTTTGAATAGCCACAATGCTTTGTATTAATTCATAAACATAAGGTTCTTCAACATATCCAAGTGGATCTGCAATTCTGGCAAACGTCTCTTCATTATTATGTGTGCGACCCATACCACCTCCAACGTAGAAGTTGCACCCTTCTAAGTTTCCATCTTTAGAGGTAAAGGCAACTAATCCTATGTCATTGGTAAGAAGATCAACAGAATTGTCTCCAGGAACTGTAACAGCACATTTGAATTTTCTCGGTAAATAAGTTGAACCATAGAGAGGTTCATCTTTTATCCCACTAAAAACATTATCGTTGAATTGAAGCTTCCTAATTGCTTCAATATCTTTGTCAGGCTTTATGGTGTACTCTAAATCTCCATCAGCCCAAAGCTCTAAAAAAGTGCCTTGGCCAGCCATTGGGGTGAGAAGATCTGCAACTTTTTTTGCCAATGCTCTTGCAATATTATAGTCTGGCGAATCAAATGGAGCCGCAGGGGCCATAACGTTTCTATTTATGTCTCCACATGCAGCTAATGTGGAGCCCATTGAATTTACTATTGTTTGAATTACTTCCTTCAGGTTCTCCTTTCTAATTCCATGCATTTGAAAGGCTTGTCTTGTAGTGGCCCTAAGTGTTCCATTACCTAGTTTTTCAGATAATTCATCTAATGCTAAAAATAATTTCCCAGAAACTTCACCGCCCGGATTTCTTAACCTAAGCATCATTTGCCAATCTTTACTTTTGCCAGGCATTCTATTTTCCCTGTTATCTTGTTGATAACTACCATGAAATTTTAATAACTGAACTGCATCGTTGGTAAAATGATCGCTCTCATTGACTAATTCCGTAGCAAGTGGTTCTTTAAGAAATTGGCTACTTTTTTTAAAATTTTCAAATTTAGAAACTTCTAGTCCATTTGCCAAACAAACAGTTTCTTCCTTGGCAGAATCTTTTTTCTTTTTTACTTTCTCAACCTTAATCAAAGGACCAAAAAATATCTCTTTTTATACATTAGCGAAAAGCTTATTTAACTGGCAGTAAATTATAGTAAGTGAAGTCATATTTTTTTTCTTGTCTAAATATTTACTTGAGATAGGAACAGAAGAGTTGCCCGCAAAATTTTCTCATTCTGTTCTAGAGCAATTTAAATCTCTAATTGAATTTGAATTGGATAAAAAGTTAATCAAATTCGAACATATAGTTGTTACCTCCACACCAAGGAGGATAATTCTAATTCTCGAGGGTTTAGTTGATTATTCAGAAGATAAGATAATAGAAAGAAAAGGGCCTAAAGCGAATTCAGCTTATTTAAATGGATGTCCTACTAATGCTGCTTTAGGATTTGCTAATAGCTTAGATATAGATGTATGTGAGCTAGAAATAAAAAATACAGAAAAGGGTGATTTTGTATTTGGAAAGAAAATTGAGAAAGGACTCTCAACAAAAATTTCTTTATCTTCGATTATCCCAAAATTAGTCAAGAGTCTTCAAGGCCCTCGATTTATGAAATGGGGGGCTGGGAACATAAAATTTTCAAGACCTATTAGGTGGATTGCCTCTATTTATAATGATGAAATTCTTGATTTTGATTTTGATGAATGTGATCCAAAGATCAAAATAAATAATAAAACAAAAAGTCATAGGCTAATCAATGAAGTTATAGAAGTTCAGAATCCTGATGAATTTTTTGAATTATTGAAACGAAATAGAGTAATAGCTATTCGAAAAGAAAGAAAAGAAAAAATTGAAAGTTTAATAAATCAGGCATCTAAATCTTTAAATCTGAAACCTGACCTTTCTGAGGGATTACTAAATGAACTAACTGATTTAGTTGAATGGCCAGACTTAATTATTGGCAAATTTAGTGATGAATTTCTTGATCTTCCGGTTGAAGTTCTCTCAACAGTAATGAAAAGTCATCAGAGATACGTTCCTCTTTTATTGAAAAACAAAAGTTTTTCTAAACTAGATTTAAGCTCTGAAAAAAATATCAGTACAACTTTCTTCGTGATTTCAAATGGTCTTGAAGAATCAAATAATAATATTGCAAAAGGTAATGAGAAAGTATTGAGGGCAAGGTTTTCAGATGCAAAGTTTTTCGTAGAAAGTGACAAAAAAGTTGCTGCAATAGAAAGAAATGAAAAACTTAAATCTGTTTCCTATTTGAAAGGACTTGGAAATATATTTCAGAGGGTAGAAAGAATAGAGGAAATTACTAAAAAAATTCTTAAATTTTTAAACGATAAGTCTTTAGAAGAAAAAATAATAATAGAAGCTGCTAAATACTGTAAAAACGACTTATGTAGCGAAATTGTTTTCGAATTCCCTGAGCTGCAAGGAATAATGGGTGGTAAATATCTTAAATATGAGGGATTCAGTGAGGATGTTTGCTTAGCTGTCTCTGAGCATTATTTACCTTCTTTTTATAAAGATGCTTTACCCTCCACAAAATATGGTGCAATAGTTTCTATAGCAGATAAGGTCGAAACTTTAATAAGTATATTTATTTCTGGTAAACGTCCCAGTGGATCATCTGATCCTTATGCTTTAAGAAGAAATTTGAATGGAGTGATTAAAATAATTTGGGATTATGAACTTGATTTACCTTTAGATAAATTATTTAACGAACTTATTGATTTTTGGGAAATCGCATTTCCGAATTTAAACTTCTCAAGAGAAACAGTATTTAATGATTTAAATGAATTTTTAGTTCAAAGAATTGTTAGTCATCTAGAAGAAATATCACTAAATAAAGAATTAATAAAGGCCGTTTGCTCTTCTGATGAATTTTCTCAAAAAAGAGTATTGAATATTGTTGATCTTAAAAATAGGATTAAATCTATTATGAATTTTAACGAAAAGGAAATTTTTGTTGAAATCCAGAAGGTAATTACAAGGGTAAGCAAATTAGCTAAAAATAGTGATCTTTCAAAAGACGTTCTCTCAACAAGAGATTATGTAAACACAAAACTTTTTGAAAAAGATTGTGAATTGAAAGTTTTTGAATTTATTGGAGAATTAGAAAAACTTTTTTCGGAACGTTATTGCAATTATTTGGAACTACTAAATTTGTTTGAAATTAATATAAACACTATTGAAGATTTATTTGATAATGAAAAAGGAGTCCTAATAATGTCAGAGGATTTAAAAATAAGAAATAATAGACTTAATTTGTTGAGCTTAATTAGAAATTATTCTCTAAAAATAGCCGACTTTACACTTTTGAACTCTTAACTTTAATGCCTCCCTTTATTGAATAATTTTCTAGCATTTTTTCTACTTCTTTATTTTCCCTAACAGCACTATCAACGGGTTTATATTTTAGAGGTGCTAGGGCTTTCCCTCTTAAAATCGAACCAAGTGTAAGCATTGTAATTTTAAGTTGCTGTAATGGTTTCATGGCGACAACTCTTTTGTATAAGTAACTATCAAAAGTAAGTCTTTGTACATCCATGTCATCACACATCTCAACAAAGGCTTCTCTTGCAGAATCATTTCTGTAGAAAATATTTTGAAGGATTTCTAGTACTTTATAAGTTGTGCCATATTTTTTATCCCATTTTTTTAGATAGTTTTTTAAATCTTTTTCTGATGGAATTACTTGACCGTTTTTTGATGCTTCAACAATTTCTTCAGCACACATTCTTCCGCTTTTTGCAGCAAAATAAATGCCCTCTCCAGAACTTTTTGTAACATAACCAGCTGCATCACCAACCAATGCCATTCTCCCAACTACTCTTCTTGGCCTTGGATGCTCAGGAATAGGGTGAGCTTCTACCTTTATTACTTCACCATTAACAAGTCTTTTCTTTGCCCTATTCCTTACACCCTCTTGAAGTCCTTTAATTAATGACTGATTCTTTTGCATGGTTCCAGTGCCTACAGCAACATGATCATATTTAGGAAATACCCACCCATAAAAATCAGGAGAAACATCAGTTCCTACATACATTTCCGCAAGATCTTCGTAGTAACTCATTTCTTCTTTAGGCAATTTAATTCTTTCCTGAAATGCTATTGCAACTTTGTAATCTCCTGCATCCATTGCTTTTGCGACTCTGCTATTGGCTCCATCAGCTCCAATCAAAAGGTCAACAGTAAGCTCTTTGAGTTCCCCTTTTTTATCTCCATTCGTAAAATCTGAATAAGAAAGCTTATATGGCCCTTGATTATTGTCGCCGGTATCAATAGAAGTAACTAATCCATTTATTAATGTGGCACCAAGATCTGATGCTCTGTTACGCATAAAGGCATCCATAACTTCCCTTCTACACATCCCAATAAACTCATTATCACTTTTCCCATAAACTCTATCTAAACTTATATCCACCTCTCTATTTGATGGAGATATCATTCTCATATGCCTTACTTTTCTATCAATAATTGTCTCAGGCAAATCAAATTCTTCGACCATGCAAAGTGGAATTGCTCCTCCACATGGTTTTGCATTATCTAATTTTCTCTCGAAGAGCCAAGTTTTTATTCCGGCTTTAGCAAGTATTTCTGCAGCACATGAACCACTTGGACCTCCACCAATAACAGCTACCCTCAACATATGAAAAAAAATAATACTGTATATAAAAACTACATCTTTTTTGCTTATAAAAGTGCATTTCGTAAAATAATAGTTAATATCGAAATATGTTTTCCAGGTTCACCTATAAATATTGGAACATAACAAAGATTTAAATCAAATTGATATACCTCTAGCCAAAAGAATCTACATAAATAATTTCAACTCAATATTATTAAAAAAATTATTAATTTTTTCTCCATTTCTTTTACTTCTTTTTTCTTATGCTGCATTGCGGTTGATTAAAAATATAGAACTAATCCCTTTTATTAATCTCAATTTTCAGGCTGAGAAAAATCAAGATAATAGAATTTTGGGCCATTTACCCTATGCGGAAATTCCTAAGGAGAAATTAGTTCTAATAGAGCCTAATATTGAAGTTCATATTGATATGCGTGATTCTTTATTAAATATGAGAAAAGAAGCGATAAAGGATGGGATATATTTGGTCTTCTTAAGTGGTTATAGATCAATAAATTTGCAAAAAGAAATCTTCTATTCTCTAAAATCTGTTAGAAATCAAGATGCGGCCGAAAGAGCTAGAGTTTCAGCTCCTCCAGGCTATTCTGAACACAGTACTGGTTTTGCAATTGATATTGGTGATGCCACTCAAAGAGATACAGATTTTGAGACCGAATTTCAAAATACTGACGCATTTAAATGGTTAATAAAAAATGCAGCTAAATTTCACTTTAAGTTATCGTTCACCAAAGATAATAAATATTTAGATTATGAACCTTGGCATTGGAGATATGAAGGATCAATTGAGGCTTTAAAAGTTTTTGAAAGTTCAAATAGAAAATTATAAATCTAATTTATTAATTAAATTATTGAATTATTGAATATGATTATGTTTTTCAAAGTCTTAAAGAGAAAATTCTCATAATAAGCATCCTTTGAGTTAGCCTTAATAAAGTCAATTAACTATTTATATAAATTTTATAAATGTCATCTTCTGTAAAAGAAATTAGGAATGTTGCAATTATTGCCCACGTAGATCATGGCAAGACAACTCTTGTGGATGCATTGTTATCTCAATCAGGAATATTTAGAGACAATGAAGTCATTCCTACATGTGTAATGGATTCGAATGATCTTGAAAGAGAAAGAGGAATAACAATACTCTCTAAAAATACTGCAGTGAACTACAAAGATACCAGAATTAACATTATTGATACACCCGGACATGCAGATTTTGGAGGAGAAGTCGAGAGGGTTTTAGGAATGGTTGATGGTTGTTTGCTTATTGTTGATGCAAATGAGGGGCCGATGCCTCAAACAAGGTTTGTTTTAAAAAAAGCATTAGAAAAAGGACTTAGGCCTATAGTTTTTGTAAATAAAATTGATAGACCAAGAGTAGTACCAGAAATAGCAATTGATAAGGTACTGGACTTGTTCTTAGAATTAGGAGCTGATGATGATCAATGTGATTTCCCTTATCTTTTTGGAAGCGGCCTATCTGGTTTTGCAAAAGAAGAGATGGAATCTAATAGCGACAATATGATGCCTCTTTTTGAGGCTATTATTAGACATGTTCCACCTCCAGTAGGTGATGAAAATAAGCCTCTTCAGCTACAAATAACTACTTTGGACTATTCTGATTTCTTGGGCAGAATTGTAATTGGGAAAATTCATAATGGAACTATAAAAAATGGTCAACAAGCTAGTTTAATCAAAGAAAATGGTAAAACTATTAAAGGAAAGGTTAGTAAACTACTTGGATTTGAAGGATTACAAAGGATTGATATAAATGAAGCATTCGCAGGAGATATCGTTGCCGTTTCTGGTTTCGATGACGTCAATATCGGTGAGACTATAGCATGTCCCGATTCGCCCCATCCACTTCCATTAATTAAAGTAGATGAACCCACCTTAAATATGACTTTTGTTGTTAATGATTCTCCATTTGCAGGTAAAGAGGGGAAATTTGTTACTAGTAGACAATTAAAAAATAGACTGGAAAGGGAACTTTTAACAAATGTTGCGCTAAGGGTCGAAGAAACTGATTCTCCTGATAGGTTCTCAGTGTCAGGAAGAGGAGAATTACATTTAGGTATTTTGATTGAAACTATGAGAAGAGAAGGGTTCGAGTTTCAAATCTCACAACCTCAAGTAATTTTTAGAGAAATTGATAATGTTGAATGTGAGCCTATAGAGACTTTGGTCCTTGATGTGCCTGAAGTATCGGTTGGTTCTTGTATAGAAAAACTTGGATCGAGAAAGGCAGAGATGAAAAATATGCAAACAAGTTCAGATGGGAGAACTCAATTAGAGTTTCTTGTACCATCAAGAGGACTAATTGGATTTCGTGGAGAATTTGTTCGGATAACAAGAGGTGAAGGTATAATGAGTCATTCATTTTATGAATATAAACCTAAAACAGGAGATTTTGAAACTAGAAGAAATGGAGTCCTTATAGCTTTTGAGGAAGGTGTGGCCACATTCTATGCATTAAAGAATGCTGAAGATAGGGGAGTCTATTTCATTAAACCTGGAGTTAAAGTTTATAAAGGAATGATAATTGGAGAGAATAATCGACCTCAAGATCTTGAGTTAAATATATGTAAAACTAAGCAGTTGACTAATATGAGGTCTGCAGGGGCAGAAGAACTTGATACTTTGCAGTCACCTGTTGACATTACCCTTGAAAGAGCACTCGAATATATTGGCCCAGATGAAATGCTAGAGGTAACACCGGATTCAATAAGAATGAGAAAAATAAATAAAAAGAAAAGAAATTAATAATTAGTTTCATGAACGAAGAAAGTGCAAAAAGTTTTAAAGATTCTCTTTTTAATGCTTTAAATCTTTTCAACAATCATGAATGGTATGAGGCTCATGATGCTTTTGAAGAAATATGGAATTCCGTTGATGGTGACGAAAGACAAGTTATTCAGGGAATTTTACAAGTATCTGTTTCTCAGTTTCACTTAAGTAAGGGTAATTTAAATGGAGCTACTATTCTGCTTGGGGAGGGTTTAGGTAGAATTAAAACTAGAACTAAGATTAATTTAGGAATAGATCTTGAATCATTCTGCCGATGTTTGGAAGATTTATTGAGGAAATTACAATATAAAGAGCAATTAACTGAAAACGATAAGCCTTTTTTGAAACCTCTTTGATAAATATGAATATTATGAATATATCTTTATCTTCAATAAAATTATTATTTTCTATCCCATTTTTTTTTCAAGAAAACAAGAAAACTAATCGATCTCCAGAAAAATGAACCTAAAGATTCATAATGTATCCCTTTCAATTAAAGGAAGATTAATCGTAAATGATGTTTCCATAACTGTTAATCCAGGGGAAGTTGTAGGTTTGATGGGGCCTAATGGTGCTGGGAAAACTACAACTTTTAATCTTGCAGTTGGGAATATAAAACCAGATAAAGGTGAAATTTTAATGAATGGGAAAAATATAACAAATCTTCCTCTACCAATTAGATCAAGACTTGGGTTAGGGTACTTAACTCAGGAAGCGAGTATATTTAGAGACCTCACTGTTAAGGACAATATAGATTTGGCTTTACAAAATTCATCTTATAGTAGAGCAGCTATAAGAAATAGAAGAGAACAATTAATTAATGAATTTAATTTGAATAACTTTGTAGATAATTATGGTTATCAACTTTCAGGAGGAGAGAGGAGGAGGTGTGAGATAGCTAGATCTCTCACTGTAGGCAGAAAAGGACCTAAATATTTGTTATTAGACGAACCTTTTGCTGGGATCGATCCTCTAGCTGTTAATGATCTAAAGAAACTAATTCTTAAATTAAGTAGTGATGGGGTGGGGATTCTCATTACAGATCATAATGTGAGGGAAACCCTTCTTATTACTAACAAATCATATGTATTAAGTGAAGGAAAAATTTTAGCTAACGGTTCATCAAGTGAATTGGCTTATAATCCAATAGTCAAGAAGTATTATCTAGGAGATAATTTCAAACTTTGAAATGCTTTTTTAAAAATAAATTAAAACTTTAATATTAAAGATTTACTCATATAAGAATGATTTTAATTATTATTTGTTTGTAATTGAATATTAAAACTTGAGAAATTTCTAGAAATGATACTAGATAATTTTTTTAAAAATTTAATATATGAACCGGTTTCAGTTTTAGGTCTTTTAGTTTTTTATTTTTTATTAATTAACTTACCAATTTCTTTGGGTGCAGTTTTTAAAAAGAAGTCTTCCTCTGCTGTAAGACTTATTACGATTTTAGTGAACTTGTTAATAACATTACAATTACTTTTTAGGTGGTCAATTTCTGGGCATTTCCCTATTAGCAATTTGTATGAATCTCTTTATTTCCTTACTTGGGGTATCACATTAGGTCAACTATTGGTTGAAAGAGAATACAAAGCTCCAATAATTCCCTCAATTGCCATACCTATTGAATTACTGACTGTAGCTTTTGCTTGCTTTGTTTTGCCTGAGGATTTGAAATTATCATCCAACTTAGTTCCAGCTTTAAGGTCTAGTTGGTTAGTAATGCATGTTAGCGTCGTAATGCTTAGTTATGCAGCATTAATAATAGGTTCTTTACTTTCAATGTCCGTTTTGTTTATTAATAATAATAAGCCGCTTCAAATCAGAAGTAGTTCTACAGGTATAGGAGGATTTAAACTTTCAAATAGCTATCCTGTAAATGATTTAATTGAACCTATTGAATTTTCTCATTCAGAAGAATTAGATACATTAAGTTATCGTTCTATATTAGTAGGTTTTGTTCTTTTGACTCTCGGTTTAATTTCAGGTGCAGTTTGGGCTAATGAGGCCTGGGGCACATGGTGGAGTTGGGATCCAAAAGAAACATGGGCATTTATCTCATGGTTGTTTTATGCGGCTTATCTGCATATGAGAATAAGCAAGGGTTGGCAAGGACGCAAGCCAGCATTATTAGCATCTACAGGCTTTTTAGTTGTTTTAGTTTGTTATTTAGGAGTTAATTTTTTAGGAATAGGGTTACATAGTTATGGATGGATATTTGGGTGATTAAGAAATCACCTATCTTATTGATTAAGGCTCTGAAAGCACATTCCCCTTTTGTGCTTCTTGTGCAACTTTTCTCAAGTCATCACATCCCTCTTTTAATGTTGGATAAGCAAACATTCCACTACCTGCAATAAAACAATTGGCACCAGCATCGGCACATTGTGAAATAGTCCAATTTGCTTTTATCCCCCCATCAACTTCAATGTCTACATCTAAGTTTTTTTCGATAATAAAGTTTCTAATCTCTCTGATTTTATTAAGCATTGTTGGTATATAAGCTTGTCCTCCAAAGCCTGGATTAACTGTCATAACCAAAACATGATCAACCATATCCATTATGTTTTTAATCATTTCAAAAGGAGTATGAGGGTTTAATGCAACAGAAGGAGATCCTCCTAAATCTCTTATCCTCCCGAGAACTCTATGCAAATGAATATTTGCTTCGGCATGAGCTATTACTACTCCAGGTTCACCATTCGCCCCTTTTGTAGCTTTTACATAAGATTCAAGCATGGTTTCACAGTTATATTGGCTCACCATTAATTGAGTTTCAAAAGGGACATCGCAATATTTCCGGCATGCAGCAATCATTTCAGGACCAAATGTAAGATTTGGTACGAAATTTCCATCCATTACATCAAATTGAATTCTATCTACTCCAGCCTCCTCGAGCTCTTTCACACATGCCCCCATATTTGCCCAATCCGCTGGTAAAACTGAAGGAATTATTTGAATTGGTCTATTAGCACCAGTTAAATTTGCTTGATTTGACTCAGTCATTTAATTTTTAAATATTTAATAAAGATACTATATTTAGTTGTTTATTCCTAATTTCAAGTCACGGCCTGATAAAGTAACAGCTGTAAAGAGTTAAAAAAAGCTTACTAGCATAATAATTTTCATAAAAAATGCCATTTTTTATGAGATCATACTCAAAACCTTTTAGAAAATCCTCAAAATTTAATTGTGAATCAAACTTTAATTCAAGAAATTCTCGAAGTTGTCGAGCAAGCTGCTATTGCCTCAGCAAAACTAACAGGACTTGGTCAAAAAGATGAAGCTGATGCTGCAGCAGTCGAGGCAATGAGATTGCGAATGGGCAAGATTGAAATGAAAGGGAAAATTGTTATTGGAGAAGGTGAAAGAGATGAAGCACCAATGCTTTATATAGGTGAAGAGGTTGGTAGTGGAAGTGGTCCAGGAGTCGACTTTGCAGTAGATCCTTGTGAAGGAACTAATCTTTGTGCGAATAATCAAAGAGGATCTATGGCTGTTTTAGCTGCCTCTGATACGGGCGGTCTTTTCAATGCTCCTGATTTTTACATGAACAAATTAGCAGCGCCTCCTTCGGCCAAAGGTAAAGTAGATATTAGAAATTCAGCTACTGAAAACTTGAAGATACTTAGTGATTGCTTGGGTCTTTCTATTGATGAGCTTACTGTTGTTGTAATGGATAGAACTAGGCATAAAGATTTAATTAAAGAGATTAGAGGATGTGGTGCTAAAGTTCAACCAATTTCTGATGGTGATGTTCAAGCTGCGATTGCATGTGGTTTTGCAGGAACTGGAACACATTGCTTGATGGGTATAGGTGCAGCTCCTGAGGGTGTTATTTCAGCTGCTGCAATGAGAGCTCTAGGCGGACACTTTCAAGGACAACTAGTTTATGATCCAGCAATCGCTCAAACTTCTGAATGGGCTGATTACACAAAAGAAGGAAATATAAAACGTCTTAATGAAATGGGCATAACCGATATAGATAAAATTTATGAAGCTAATGAATTAGCATCGGGAGAAAATGTTGTTTTCGCTGGAAGTGGAATAACTGATGGATTACTATTTAACGGAGTTAAATTTGAAAGCGATTGTGTTAGGACAAGCAGTCTAGTTATTAGCACATTAGATAGTACTGCAAGGTTCACAAATACTGTCCACATAAAAGATGGTGCTAAGAGTATCAGCCTTTAAAAATTTATTGTTGATATTATGCATATTGTTGTCGTCGGACTGAGTCATCGCACGGCACCTGTTGAAGTGCGTGAGAAGTTAAGTATTCCTGACCAATCCATAACAGAATCATTAAAAGCATTAAAAGCTTTCTCTGATGTATTAGAGGTGTCAATCTTAAGTACTTGTAATAGGTTGGAAATATATGCGTTAGTAAAGGATAAAAATACTGGAATTTCATCTATTAAAGAATTCATATCAGTATATTCTGGAATTATTTTGGAAGATTTAAATCCACATCTTTTTTGCTTTAGACAGGAAGAAGCAGTTTTGCATTTGATGAAAGTTTCGGCAGGACTTGATAGCCTCGTTTTAGGAGAAGGACAAATCCTTTCGCAGGTAAAAAAAATGATGAGATTAGGTCAAGAGAATCAATCTACTGGACCTATTCTTAATAGATTATTAACTCAATCAGTTAGTACAGGTAAAAAAGTAAGATCCGAAACAAATTTAGGAACTGGAGCCGTATCAATTAGTTCAGCAGCGGTAGAACTTGCCCAATTAAAAATTGGACAAGAAAAGGGTTTTGATACTCTTGTAAGTTTGGAGTCAGAGAATGTTCTTGTTGTTGGCGCCGGGCGAATGAGCAGGCTTTTAATTACTCATTTAAAATCAAAAGGATGTCATAAACTTATTCTTGTAAATAGAAATATTGATAGAGCATTAAATCTTGCTTTAGACTTCCCTGATTTAGAAATTGTTTGTAGAGGTTTAAACGTACTAGAAGAAAACATATCAATATCTTCCATTGTTTTCACCAGTACTGCTTCTGAAGAACCAATTATTGATCTCGCAAAAATTGAAAAATTAAATTTGAGTAATAGACTTAAATTTATTGATATTGGTGTACCGAGAAATATATCTAATGATGTCAAGCAACATGAATTTGTAAAATCATTTGATGTAGATGACTTACAAGAGGTCGTTTCAAGAAATCAAGAATTTAGACAGAAAATAGCAAAGGAAGCGGAATCTTTAGTAGAAGAAGAAAGGATCATTTTTCTAGAATGGTGGGCAAGTTTAGAGGCGGTTCCAGTAATTAATAAACTTAGATCAGATTTGGAATTAATTAGAAAAGAGGAATTACAAAAAGCACTTAGTAGGATGGGACCAGATTTTTCGGCTCGAGAAAGAAAAGTTGTGGAAGCGCTGACTAAAGGAATTATCAATAAAATACTTCACACGCCTGTTACCAAGTTAAGAAGTCCTCAATCAAGAGAAGAAAGACAAGTTTCTTTGAAAATTGTTGAAAAATTGTTTTCTTTGGTAGAAGAGGACAAAAATAACTAATTTTTCTCATTTATATTAAGTTTTTCTAGTGATTTATCGAAATACCTTCGTAAACTGACCATTAGTATTTCTAAATATGCCCATAATCAGTTACTTTAAATAGTTGTATATCTACCTCCATTAGATTGAATGAAGCGTGTGTTGGCCATAATCCTCGGAGGAGGAAAAGGTTCTAGACTTTACCCTTTAACAAAAATGAGGGCTAAACCTGCTGTGCCGTTGGCAGGTAAGTATCGTTTAATAGATATCCCAATTAGTAATTGTATAAATTCAGGCATTGAAAAAATGTACGTATTGACCCAGTTCAATAGTGCATCTCTAAATAGACATATAGGAAGAACCTATAATTTAAATGGTCCTTTCGGGCAAGGATTTGTGGAGGTTTTAGCCGCTCAACAGACTCCTGATAGTCCTAAGTGGTTTGAAGGTACTGCTGATGCTGTAAGAAAATACCAATGGTTATTTCAAGAATGGGATGTTGATGAATATTTAATATTGTCAGGGGATCAACTGTACAGAATGGACTATAGTTTATTTGTTCAACATCATAGAGATAATGGTGCTGATTTAACTGTTGCAGCTTTGCCTGTTGATGAAGCTCAAGCAGAGGGTTTTGGCCTCATGAGAACAGACGATGTAGGAAATATAAAGGAATTCAGTGAAAAACCCACTGGTGAGAAGTTGAAGGCAATGGCAGTAGATACTTCAAAATTTGGATTAAGTAAAGAGTCAGCTGCCGAAAAACCTTATCTAGCCTCTATGGGTATTTACGTTTTTAGCAGAAATACTCTTTTCGATCTTTTAAATAAATTTCCTAGTTATACGGATTTTGGTAAGGACATAATACCTGAAGCCCTCAAAAGGGGAGATACTCTTAAAAGTTATGTATTCGATGATTATTGGGAAGATATCGGTACTATTGGGGCATTTTTTGAGTCAAACCTTGCCTTGACTGAGCAACCAAAACCTCCATTTAGTTTTTATGATGAAAAATTTCCAATTTATACAAGACCAAGATTTCTTCCCCCATCTAAACTAGTAGATGCTCAAATCACTGATTCAATAGTTTGCGAAGGTACAATCTTGAAGTCATGCAGCATTTTGCATTGCGTTTTAGGTGTAAGAAGCAGGATTGAAAGTGATTCGGTTCTTGAGGATACTCTTGTTATGGGTGCCGATTTCTTTGAATCGCCTGAAGAGAGGATAGAATTAAGAAAAGGAGGCGGAACACCTCTTGGAGTAGGTGAAGGGACTACTGTAAAAAGAGCAATTCTTGATAAGAATACAAGGATTGGTGATAATGTAGCAATCATTAATAAAGATCGAGTAGAAGAAGCAGATAAGCCAGAATTAGGTTTCTACATAAGAAATGGAATTGTTGTGGTAGTTAAAAATGCAACTATTGCAAACGGAACTGTTATTTAAATCTTTTCGATCATTTTTCGCTGACATAAGTATTTTTTTTGAGCAATTTTGTTTAGTTGCAGGCACACTATATTTATTGAGTTTTTTAATTTTTTATGTCCAAGGCACATTTTGGTTTAATAGGTCTTGGTGTTATGGGCGAGAATTTAGTTCTTAACGCAGAGAGAAATGGATTTTCTAGTGTAGTTTTTAATAGGACTTATTCAAAAACTGAAGAATTTTTGCAAGGTCGTGGACTTGGGAAGAATATAGAGGGAGCTGAAACTCTTCAAGAATTTGTTAACAAGCTAGAGAGACCTAGAAGAATTCTAATGATGGTAAAAGCTGGACCCGCGACAGATGCTGTTATAGAAAATATTTCTGGATATCTCGAGGAAGGAGATTTATTAATAGATGGCGGAAATTCTCAATTTAAAGATACAGAAAGAAGGGTAAATACTCTTGAAAGTAAAAGTTTTGGATACATTGGAATGGGAGTCTCAGGTGGTGCAAAAGGGGCTCTAGAAGGGCCAAGTATGATGCCTGGCGGTACTAAGGCTTCATATGATGCAATAGAAAGCTTATTAACAAAAATGGCTGCCAAAGTTGAAGACGGACCATGTGTTGCATATGTTGGACCAGGAGGTTCAGGTCATTTTGTTAAAACTGTTCATAACGGAATTGAATATGGAATTGAACAAATACTTGCAGAAGCTTATGACCTTATGAAGAGGGTCAAAGGTATGAATGGACAGCAGATGTCAGACGTATTTGGTATTTGGAATAATACTGATGAATTAGCTTCTTATCTTGTTGAGATAACAGAGATTTGTCTAAGTACAAAAGATGAGATAACTGGAGATGATGTCGTGGAAAAAATATTAGATAAAGCTGGCCAGAAAGGTACAGGGTTATGGACTGTTGTAAGTGCTTTAGAACTGGGTGTATCAGTCCCAACTATTTATGCATCTTTAAATGCAAGAGTAATGAGTTCTTTAAAAGAGCAACGTAGTGAGATTGAACAAACTATTCCATCTAAAGAGATAGAGGATTTTGATTTAGGAAATATATCAGATGGAATGAAACCTTTATTTGATGCTGTAGTCCTTGCTACAATTGCTAGTTATGCTCAAGGTATGGATATTTTAAGAGAAGCATCTGCAGTATATAACTATGGTTTGAATATGCCGTCAATTGCCCAAATATGGAAAGGTGGTTGCATAATTAGATCAAAATTATTAAGTAAAATTCAAGATGCTTATAACAAAGACCCTAATCTAAAAAATTTAATTTTTGATGATTGGTTCAATAATGAAATTGCGACTAGATTAGATAACTTAGCTAAAGTAGTTTCTTTATCCACAAAGGCAGGTATACCAGTCCCATGTTTATCCAGTACTTTAGATTATTTGAATAGTTATAGAACCAATAGACTTCCTCAGAATCTCGTTCAGGCAATGAGAGACTGTTTTGGCTCTCATACATATGAAAGAATTGATAAGGAAGGTAGTTTTCATACTGAATGGATGAAATGATTGAAAAGGTCAAAAATGGATACACATTAAACATATACAAAGACAAGTTAGAACTATCAAGAGAGGTTTTTAAGTTTATTGAATTTCACATTATTCATACTTTAAAAAAGAAAGACAGATTCAAATTTTGTGTAAGTGGAGGTTCAACGCCTAAATCTGTATATCAGCTCTTATCTAATAGTGATCTTCGATGGGATATGGTTGATGTCTTTTTAGGAGATGAAAGATGTGTTGATCCAAATTCAGAATTAAGTAACTCGTTAATGTTGAAAAATTCTTTGTTAACTAATTTTGGATCTAAAGCTTATTTTTATGAAATTTTCAATGATTTAAAGGCTGATGATGAAACTACAAAAAATCAATTTATTTCTAAATTATTTGAAAAATGCGGATCAAACCCTCCCTCCTTTGATTTAACTTTATTAGGTCTTGGAGACGATGGTCATACAGCTTCACTATTCCCTTATCAAAAAAATAATAATGTAGATGATTTTGTGATTTTTAATGAAGGTAAAGGATTAAAAAGAATTTCATTAACTCCAAAGGTCCTTTCAGCCTCATCAAAGATAGTATTTTTGGTTAGTGGAGCCAATAAAAGAATTGCTCTTGAGAGGTTATTAGATGAAAAAGAGCCTCTTGATAGAACACCATCAAAATTAATAAAATCTATTAATCAAATTTCAATATTTTGTGATCAAGAATCAGCAAAAGAATTAGAAATTTAGTTAAAGTCTTAAATAATTAGAATTATTAAATGAGTAAGAAAAAATTTTTATTCCAGAAAAGGGATTTCGATGGTTGGAAAACATTAAATGATACTGTTATGGGCGGATCAAGTTCAGCTTTTTGTGAAATTTCAAATTCTGGTTTGTTTTTAAAGGGTAATATTGTAGAGAAAGCAGGAGGATTTGTTAGTTGTAGATCGCCTATTTATAAACCCTCTTTAAACGTATCTGAATATTTATCCTTCGAATTAAATATTGATGGACAAGGAAGAACTTTTAAATTTGCTGTCGCTTGTGAAGATGATCTCCTTGGACTAACCGAATTTATTCCTGGTGGTCTCAGGTGGATTAAATCATTCCCAACAAAAAAATTCGGAACAACAAATGTTCAAATTCCGTTTAGTGAGCTAAAACCTTCAGTAAGAGCAAATAAAGTACGTTTTCCATTTAAATTCAAGCCTTCTAAAATTAAAAGATTGCAACTACTACACTCTAAGTTCGGTGATGATGGATTACTTAATAATGAGTTTAAACAGGGTTCCATAAAAGTTTTAATTAAATCAATAAGTGTTATTTGAAAATCCACCTAAAAATATAGAGAGCTTAATCGCTAAGTCAGCAGATTTAACAAATAAACCTTTTGTTCATTCTGTCGTAAAAATAAATGGTGAATACGAATTCGAAGAAGAAGATATTGATTTAACAGTTAATATCTTATGTCGAGATAAAGAAGGTAAAAGATTAGAAATTTATGATCTTGAATTAGAACTTTTTAAATCAAATAAAGAGTTGGTTTTAGTAATCTCTAAGCTTAATTTTCCTGATGAACCAATATTATGGTGTGGAGTTAAATCATTATGGATGGATAGCAATAATGGGAAAAAATGCAACTCACCAAAATACAGCTCTAGATTGGAAAATTTAGCAAATAGGATTAAAAGTTTTATTGATTAATAAAATAAACTTTGAGCTGATTTATAAATCAGTAACAGCCCCTAAACTTGATGTACTTACGATTCTCGAATATTTTGAAAGAATTCCTCTTTTGTATTTTTGTATAGGTTTTACCCAATCTTTTTTTCTTTTTTCTAATTCTTCGTCTGATAAATCAACTTCAATTAGTTGTTTAACAGCATCTACTGTAATTAAATCACCTTGTTTTATTAGAGCAATATTTCCTCCAACAGCAGCCTCTGGAGCTATGTGGCCCACAACAAGACCATAGGTACCACCGCTAAATCTGCCATCGGTAATTAAAGCTACCTTCTCTCCTAGCCCTTGACCAACAATTGCAGATGTTGGAGCTAACATTTCTCTCATGCCTGGACCTCCTACAGGGCCTTCATTTCTAATAACAACAACATCACCAGCCTTGATATCGTTATTTAATATCGATTTTAAACAATCCTCTTCACTTTCAAAAATCTTTGCTGGACCTGTTAATACAGGGTTTTTTACTCCGCTAATTTTGGCTACAGAACCTTCGCTCGCTAAGTTACCTTTTAATATCGCTAAATGTCCTTTTTTATAAAGAGGGTCATCTATATCTCTTATGACATTTTGATTTATTGGAGGCTTATCTGGAATATTCTGTAAGTATTCTGAGATAGTTTTGCCTTCAATGTTTTTGCAATCGCCATGAATTAATCCTGCATTCAAAAGTATTTTCATTACTTGTGGAATCCCACCTGCCTTATGAAGATCTACCGTCACATATTTACCACTCGGTTTAAGGTCACAAATAACCGGTACTTTTTGTCTAATTTTCTCAAAATCATTAATATTGATATCTATTCCTGCAGTATTCGCAATAGCTAAGATGTGCAATACCGCATTTGTTGATCCGCCAATTGCCATAATTACTGATATTGCATTTTCAAATGCTTTCTTAGTCATTAGGTCTAGAGGTCTTATATCTTTTTCTATTGCTGAGACTAATATTTCAGCACTTTTATCTGCACTTATTTCTTTTTCAAGATCTTCAGCAGCCATAGTGGAACTGTGAGGAAGACTTAACCCTAATACTTCAATTACCGCAGACATTGTATTAGCTGTAAACATCCCTCCACAGCTACCAGCACCAGGAATACAATTTTTCTCAACTTGTATTAGCCTTTCTTCATTAATTTTGCCTGATGTTAATTGTCCAACAGCTTCAAATGCACTAACAACAGTAAGATCTTCTCCATTCAATTTCCCAGGCTTTATTGTCCCTCCATAAATGAAAATTGAGGGAATATTCATTCTTGCAATTGCAATCATGGCACCAGGCATGTTTTTGTCACAACCACCTATAGCAAGTACTCCATCCATACTCTGAGCATTGCATGCTGTTTCAATTGAATCAGCAATAACTTCTCTTGAAACTAGGGAATATTTCATGCCCTCTGTTCCCATAGAAATGCCATCACTTACTGTTATTGTCCCAAACATCTGAGGCATACCACCTGATCTTTTTATTGACTCTTTAGCTCTTAGAGCTAACTTGTTTAAACCCATATTGCATGGTGTTATGGTGCTGTATCCATTTGCAACTCCAATAATAGGTTTATTAAAATCTTCATCATTAAATCCAACAGCTCTTAACATCGATCTGTTAGGGGATCTTTGCACACCTTGTGTTATTGCAGATGATCTGAGTTTATTCATATTATTTGAGAACCTTTTTTATTCTATTGCCCCAACTCTTCAAGTTGCTTCCTCACATCAGCAATTGCAGAATTAAGTTGCTCAACTTTCTTCTCCAGATTGTCTCCTTCAACTTCATTTATATTTTCATTTGAATCAATGGCTTCAGAGCCGTCTTGAATCCTGGAGGAATACATCATTGCTTTTTGTTTTTTTTCCTCCTTTCTTTTGTCTGCCTCGGATATTAACCACCAAGCTAAACCTGCAGCTCCAATAAAAGCTCCGCTTATTAATGATAAAAGATTATTTGAAGACGAATCTCTGTATTCAGACATTGGTAAAATATTTACTCCTATATTCTATATTAGTTCTTATCTTGAAATATAGTACTTAAACGCGATGAAGGATTCCCAATACCTGGAACTAATAAATGTGTTTTTTCGTCTTCCTCATCTATGCAAGAAGTGTAAATTACCTGATTAGGGAATAATTTAGCAATTTCATTTAACCCTTTATTTGAGCAAATAGCAGTTATTAAAAGAATCCTATTTGAATCAACACCTAATTCCTTTAATTTAATTAAACTTTCTAATGTTGCTGATTTTGTCGTTATTTGTTCTGAATAAAATATAATTCCTTCATTTGATTCAATAGTTTTAGGAAGTTCTCCTAATGAGAGGGTTGAATTAGGAATTACTTCTTTAGATCCAAACCAAAGAGATAACCCTTCGGGCAACATTGCGAGCACTTTTATTGGATAATCATTATTAATAAAGAATCCATCTGCGTCTCCATTATCAGTATTTACTATTTCTTTTTTATATGGCAGCCAATTACGTAATGCTTCATATGTAAGCCATTTCCCTAATTGTTCATATCCTGTTGAGTATAAAATATTTGGAGTATTTTTTTCTCGCAATATTGAAAGCCAATGTTTTATTAATGGATGAGGAGGAACAATAACCTTTAGTGACATTGCCATATATTTTCCTTTAAGATACTCTTACAAACTTTAAATACTTAAGTTCTAAAATACAGTCTTATTATGATTAAATCAATTGTTTTCCCCTCACTAAAGAATGCATTAATTACTCTGTTGTTCGTTGGAATTTTATTTTTCAATTCTGTAAATTCTGCATGGGCTAAAAGACCTCCTGAGATTAGAAACCAGCAAGACCTTAATTTAGAGCCAGATATGCATGGTCAAGATTTAAGCGGCAACGAATACGTTAAGTTTGATTTGAATGGTTTTAATTTCAGTGAAAGTAATTTAGAAGGAGCGGTGTTTAATAATAGTAAATTGCAAAATTCAAAGTTTAATGGCGCCAATTTAAGAGATGCACTAGCTTATGCAACAGATTTTACAGATGCAGATCTTTCGGATGTTAATTTTACAAATGCTTTATTAATGGAGAGTAATTTTGAAGGAGCAAAAATAGATGGTGCAGATTTTACTGATGCTGTTCTTAGTCGTACACAACAAAAACAATTATGTGCGATTGCTAATGGCACAAATAGTTTTACAGGAGAGAGTACAGAATATAGCTTAGGTTGTTAATCATCAAAGATGAAAAAAAAAATACCAGTTATAGTCGTTTCCGGTTTTCTTGGTTCAGGTAAAACAACTTTTCTAAGATATTTATTAAAAGAGAGTAATAAAAAATTTGGTTTAATAATTAATGAATTTGGTGATGTTGGAATTGACGGTGATTTGATTAAAAGTTGTGATAAATGTGATGAATCTGAAGATGACTGCGTAATCGAATTAAACAATGGATGTTTATGTTGTACTGTTCAAGATGATTTTGTTCCATCAATAAAAGCTCTCCTAGAATTTAATCCTCCTATCGAATCAATAATTATTGAAACAAGTGGTTTGGCACTACCAATTCCCTTAATTCAAGCACTTAACTGGCCTGAGATTAGGTCTTCCATCTACCTTGATGTTGTTGTTGGTATCGTTAATGGAGAATCAATGCTTAATGGTTCACCAATTAATGATTTAAATAAAATAAGAAAACAATATAATGAAACAGATAAAATTGATCACAACGCCACTATAGATGAACTTTTTCAGGAGCAACTAGAAGTTTCCGATATCGTTTTAGTCTCTAGATCAGATATCATAAATGATGATCAGTTTGACGTTGTAAAAAATAAAATTCGAGGAAGTCTAAACTCATCTACACCAGTCCTTAAAGCCAAGAACGGCAAGATTGATTTGAACTATCTATATGATTTTAATTTTAAAAAAGAGACTTATAAAGAATTTTTAACTGAAGAACATGACCATAATCATGTTGAACTTGTATCAGATTCAATTAAATTAAATTATTTCCTTGAAAAAAATGACTTTGAAAAGGAGATGTCAAAAATCTTGGATGAATTAAACATTCTTCGAATAAAAGGACGTATTTGGATACCAAACAAATCATTGCCTTTACAAATACAAATTGTTGGAAAGAAAATTAATACTTGGTTTGAAGAAGCCCCAGACAATTGTTGGAGACCAAATGATAATGCTGGGCTTGAATTAGTAATAATTTCCTTTGATAAAAAATCTATAAAAACTTTCAATAGAAAAATTAAAGAGAAATTTAAGATTTTAAGTGAACCAAAAATAGCAAATTGATTTTATAGTTACTTGCCGAGATACTTATAACTGTATACAGTCCTTAATGGAAAATTCAAAAATTGCTTTAAAGCAAATAATCTCTGACGAAGTTACATCAATTGATAAAATAAAATGTTCAAAATGTGGAGGGTCAGGAAATTTTAAAACACATGAAAATTCAAGAAGAACTTGCTTAGTATGTTTTGGTAGAGGCTACATAAATATTTAATTACGGAGAAAACCTTAAGGTAAAAAAATATTTGTTTATTAATCAATAGTACTTTTTATTAAAATTTAAACTAATCTTCTAGTAGAAATTAATTTTTAATTGGACCAATTTGCTGTAAAAGTTTTTGTAAGACTAAGACCCTCAGTTTTAGATCCGGCAGGGGAAGCTACTAAATCTGCTTCTATAAAACTTGGAGCCGAGGGAATAAAATCATTACGTATAGGAAAAATGATTGAGGTGAAAATAGAAGGTAATGGTGAAAGCGAAGTAAGAGAAAAAATTGATCTATTGTGTGATAGGTTATTCGCAAATACTGTTATTGAAGATTATGAGTATGCACTAGAAAAATTATAAGATGGACAATTTTATTGTAGGAGTTGTTGTCTTCCCCGGTTCTAATTGTGATCGTGATGTTTCATGGGCATTGGAAGGTTGTCTAGATATAAGAACAAAATACTTGTGGCATGAGTCTTCAGATTTAAGTGATGTAGATGCAATAGTTTTACCGGGAGGATTTAGCTATGGTGATTATTTAAGATGCGGAGCAATTGCGAGATTCTCTCCATTAATAAATGCCTTGGATGAGTTTGTTAAAAGCGGGAAAAGAGTTTTAGGAATCTGTAATGGGTTTCAAATTTTGACAGAATCTGGGTTTTTGCCTGGTGCTCTTGTTGCAAATAAAAATCTTAATTTTATCTGTGATGACGTTGAACTGGATATTGTTTCTTCAAAAGGAGGTTGGTTTAATATTGGAGAGGAAAAACAAACTATTAAGTTGCCAATAGCGCATGGGGAAGGAAGATATCATTGTGATTCTGATACTTTAAAAAAACTTGTAGATAATGAATTGATCTCTTTGAGATATAAAAATAATCCTAATGGATCATCATTTGATATCGCAGGCATAACTAATGAAAAGGGAAATGTTCTAGGTTTAATGCCTCATCCAGAACGAGCATGTGACAAGACAATTGGTGGGACTGATGGTCTCTTTACATTAAAATCATTAATATTGAAATAAAAAAAAAGACCCCCAATTTTGGAGGTCTTTTTTTGTTTGAATCCGTTATTAATTAAACAGTAGCTTTTACTTTGGGATCTAAATCACCTTTAGCGTAAAGATCAGCAAAATAATTAGTGCTGTTTTGTTTGATCTTACTTGCTTGACCTTCGCACCAGAACTGCTTGTATCTGTCAAGACAAACTTGCTTCATGTATTTTCTAGCAGGTTTGTTGAAATGTCTTGGGTCAAAGTTTGCCTTGTCAGCAAATGCTGCCTCTCTAACCGCGGCAGTGAAAGCAAGTCTGTTATCGGTATCAATGTTGACTTTCCTAACTCCATTTCTTATTCCTTCTTGAATCTCTTCAACAGGAACACCATATGTTTGAGGAATCTCACCACCATATTTGTTAATGATATCCAACCATTCCTGAGGCACTGAACT
The DNA here is from genome assembly GCA_902538225.1 of uncultured Prochlorococcus sp. GTDB lineage: Bacteria > Cyanobacteriota > Cyanobacteriia > PCC-6307 > Cyanobiaceae > Prochlorococcus_A. The sequence continues at coordinate 74,646 of CACBEF010000004.1, forward strand.
AGATCCATGCATTACAAGATGTGTATTTGGTAGTGCTTTATGGATCTCAGCAATTCTGCTTATTGCAAGAACTTCTCCTGTTGGCTTCCTTGTGAATTTATATGCACCATGACTCGTACCTATAGCAATTGCTAATGCATCAACTTTTGTTTTAGCAACAAAATCTGCCGCTTCTTCAGGATCAGTCAAAAGCATATCTGTAGAAAGTTCACCTTCAAATCCATGACCATCTTCTGCCTCACCTTTTCCTGTTTCTAATGAACCTAAGCAACCTAATTCTCCTTCAACACTAACTCCAACTGAATGAGCAAAATCTACTACTTTTTTTGTAACTGCAACATTATATTCGTAACTAGCGGGTGTTTTGGCATCTGCCTCTAGAGAACCATCCATCATTACTGATGTGAAACCATTTATTGCTGCTGAATAACATGTTGATGGCTCATTACCATGATCTTGGTGCATTACCACTGGAATATTAGGATATGTTTCTGTAGCAGCAAGGATTAGATGACGTAGGAAAATTTCTCCTGCATAATTTCTTGCCCCTCTTGAAGCTTGGAGGATTACAGGACTATCAGTTTCATATGCTGCTTCCATAATTGCTTGAACTTGCTCAAGGTTATTAACATTGAAAGCTGGAATACCGTAACCATTCTCAGCAGCGTGATCTAAAAGTAGTCTTAGTGGAACGAGGGCCATAATTAAAATAAGTTAAATGCTATATAAAGCATATGTTTCCGAGAGTTTAGTATAAAGAGGTATCAAATGTCACGTCATTAGATATACAAAATACTAAATTAAAGAAACTAATTTTATGACCCAGAGTATATTTTTAGGATTTTTTTAGTTAGTAAGTGTAGCCTGCCACAAACAATTGCTCATCAGATGAAGGTTGAGATCCTGCTACATAGGCACCTTTTGAAGCTTCAGAGTTTGCCTGGGCTCTTGCTATTAATGCTTTTTGCCCCCCTTCAACGTCGCTTCCTTTCCAGGCCTTTAAGCATGAGTGCTGTAATGCTCTTCCATAGGAGAATGAAACATTCCATAAACCTTTCCTGTAAAGAGTGTTCATATTATTTAAATAGACAGAAGCAGCTTCTTCGCTTAACCCTCCTGATAAGAAAACTATTCCAGGAACAGATGCAGGAACGCACCTTTCCATAGTTCTTATTGTCATTTCAGCAACTTTCATAGGATTAGCCTTTGTTGGACAATCTGCTCCATTAACAGTCATAGAAGGTTTTAATAGAGTTCCCTCTAGAAAAACTCCATTTGCTTGGCAGGCAATATAAACCTGTTTTATTACCTCTTCTTGGACTTCAGCAGTTTTTTCAATAGTATGGCCGCCGTCCATTAAGATTTCAGGTTCAATAATTGGTACCAAACCAGATTCTTGAACGGATCTTGCATACCTTGCTAATCCCCAGGCATTCTCTTGAATTGATAGTTTTGAAGGACAACCATCATTTGTAATTTGCAGAACTGCTCTCCACTTTGCAAATCTTGCACCTTGTTCATAATATTTTGCTGCTCTTTCAACTAACCCATCTAGGCCAGAGCAAAAAGTTTCTACATCTCCTCCTCCAGGAAGTGGATTAAGACCTTTATCGACCTTTATTCCTGGAATAATACCTAAATCATTTAGTTTCTTAACCATTGACTCACCATCTTGGTGATTCTGATAAAGAGTTTCTTCGAAGAGGATTGCACCACTTATATACTTCCCAAGACCTTCTGTAGTAAAAAGCATTCCTCTATATGCCTTCCTATTGTCTTCAGTATTCTCAACGCCAATTCCAGCAAGTCTTTTACCTACTGTTTTAGTGGATTCATCTACCGCTAATATACCTTTCCCTTTAGAAGCTAGTAATAGAGCATTCTCTTTAAGCTCATTTTTGTAATAATTTAAAGCCATTCTTTAATAATTCAGTTCAATTGATTTTTCCAGAATATGAAAAAAAAATAAAATCAATCCAATACTTTTTCGGGTGATAATTGCTACTTATAGATGTATAGCTTTAAATTTTGATTCTTAATCCGCTTTTCGAAGATTCTCTTATAGCTTCGCAAACTTTATGACTCGCAAGTCCCTCGCATAATCCTGGAATGATAGGTGTTTGATTAAAAATACTCTCAGCCCATAAATTTTGAATTCTTATAACTGGAGCTATTCTTCCATCAGTCCATGTTTTTTCAAAATTAAATCTTGAATCTGCAGTTAGATTTTGTATTTTATTTTCATTGTTTGAATATTTTAAATTAAAACCATGGACGTAATCTTTTTGGTTCTCGCTTTTAAGAATAAGTGAACCTTCGCTTCCATATATTTCTAAACTAAAACCTCTACCATTTTTAGAAATCGATGATAGAGATACCTGACATGGAATAAGATTGGAGCTATAGTTTGATATTTCTATATTAGCCAGACATACATCCTCGCTAGTAACATCATTAAAATCAGATGAATTAGCTAAAGGTCTTTTTTTGATTGATGTTGCTAACTTGCCAGATACATTTATTGATTCTCCAAAAAACCAATTCAACATGTCGAATGCATGAGTACCTAAGGCGCCAATAACTCCTCCACCTTTTTCTTCCAAAGAATACCAATTCCAAGCTCTTTTAGGGTCGGATCTGCTACCCATTAACCAATCTAATTTGACTAAATATATTTCTCCTAAAATATTTTCATCAATAAGTTTTTTTGTCTGAAGAAAAAGGGGTACCGCTCTATATTCGAAATCAACACATACGCTTAAGTTATTAATCAAAGATATCCTCTGAAGCTCTTCTATTTCAGAGGACGATATTGAAACAGGTTTTTCTAATAGCAAATTTTTATTATTCTCAAGAGCTTGTTTTGCTAATTTAAATCTTGATTCAGGAGGAGTAGCAATAATAATCCCATCAATTTCTTGAGATTTAACTAAGTCTTCCCAATCATGAAAAAATTCTAATCCAGTTTCTTTTTCTAGATTTGATTGTTGGTTTTTATCATAATGATAAATAGCAACAGGCGTTAAATAATTCGACTCTTTTAACGCTTCTAAATGTACTTTTTTACCAAACCCTAGTCCAGCGATTGCTATTTTTAATTTTTTATTTTTAGAATTCATAATTATCCATTTATAAACTCTGAACAGCAATTTTCAATAATTACATCTATTAGTTCATCATTATTAGAAGTTTGCCATTTTGAATTGAATTGAGGTATTCCATTTATGGAAGTATCTTTAAACTTTTTTTCATCGCAATTAATTCTCATTACATAAAGTGATAACTCTCCATCATCATCAGAATTAATTGGATTTTTGAAGAACTTTGTTAAGACACTTATTTCACCATTCGGAAGCGACTTAATACTGCCTTTATCAAGCCATTCTTTCCCTTCATTATTCTCTTTTAGTAGGACCCAGTCAACATTTCCTATCCCATAAGAATATGGCGCAAAATTTAAAATAAAAAATAAAAGGCTTAAAGAAAAATAAAAGATATTTGAAATAATTCTCATTTTATATATTTGCTTTTGCAAGTTCTTTTACACCATGAATTTTTAAAATTTTAGTCAGAGTATCCTTGAGATCTTTCCTTTTAACTATTACATCAACAAAACCATGCTCAAGCAGATATTCAGCTGTTTGAAAATTATCGGGTAATTTTTCTCTTAATGTTTGTTCTATAACCCTTCTTCCAGCAAATCCAATAAGAGCTTTAGGTTCCGCCAAAATTAAATCACCTAACATTGCAAAGCTTGCTGTTACCCCCCCAGTGGTTGGATGAGTTAATAAGGGCATATAAAGAAGATTTTTCTCTTTATGTTTTTTTAGTGCTCCAGATATTTTTGCCATTTGCATGAGACTTAACATGCCTTCTTGCATCCTTGCTCCTCCTGATGCGCAAACAATAAGAATTGGAAAATTTTCTAAAGTTGCTCTCTCAATTATCCTTGTAATTTTTTCACCAACTACTGAACCCATGGATCCTCCCATAAATCTAAAATCCATAACAGCTAATGCTAAAGGCATTGAATTTACAGAACAGATACCTGTTACGACTCCATCTCTTAAACCTGTGCCTGCTTGACTTTCTTTAATTCGATCAGCATATGATCTTCTATCTTTAAAACCTAAAGGATCTGTAGGACTTAGTGAACTATCAAACTCTTCGAATGAATTTTTGTCAGCAATTATATTTATCCTTTCATCGCTATTAATCCTATTGTGGTGTCCACAATTACTACAAACATTGAAATTTGAAATTAGGTCTTTTCTATAGGCTACTTGCGAACATTCTGAACATTTAACCCACAAACCATCTCCCTCATCAGTATCTTGCGAAACTTTCCCAACAAATTGATCTTTACGCCTCGCGGCAAACCAGTCGATTAATGACACAATGTTTCCTGTTTTTTCTATTTAAATCTAAATAAGGTACTTTTATCAAGAAAGATATATAAATATTTGAGATCCTCTAGATTAAAAACTCCTCAAAATAAAAAAATATAATGATTTGAGTTGATAATCAAAAATTAATTATTATTTATTTTTTTCCTCAATCATTTTATGAATTATTGGAGTGAGAATTAGCTCCATTGCAAAACCCATTTTTCCTCCATTTACAACGATACTTGTTGGACTTGACATAAATGAATCGTTAATCATTCCAAGCAAGTATTGAAAATCAATCCCCCATTTCTCTCTTGCCCCTTTTCTGAAATGTATTATCACAAAGCTCTCATCAGGAGTTGGGATATTCCTGCATATGAAAGGATTAGAAGTGTCAATTGTGGGAATTCTTTGAAAATTTATATCGGTTTTGCTGAATTGTGGGCAAATGTGATTTATATAATCAGGCATTCTTCTCAATATAGTATCCACAATGGTTTCCGCTGAGTAACCTCTTTCTGCGTTATCTCTATGGATTTTTTGAATCCATTCTAAATTTGTTATCGGAACAACACCAACAAGTAAATCAGCATAAGATGCCACATTGTATCCATCACCTTCTACCCCGCCATGCAAACCTTCATAAAAAAGTACGTCTGTTCCCTCAGGAATATCTTCCCATGGAGTAAATTGCCCAGGTTCTAAGAATGTACCAAGTCTTGTATTATGTTCTTCTGCTTCTTCAAGACTATGAAGATAATATCTTTTCTTTCCTCCTCCAGTTTCACCATAGATTTTAAAAAGTTCTTCTAACTTGTCAAAAAGATTAGCCTCTGGACCAAAATGTGAAAAATTTTCACCTTTTGAAAGAGCGTCTGCCATAGCTTTTTTCATATGCATTCTTTCAAATCTGTGGTAACTATCACCTTCTACAACTGCGGGGACAATATCTTCTCTGGCAAAAATATGCTCAAAGGCTCTTTTTACTGTACTTGTTCCTGCTCCTGAAGATCCTGTTACAGCGACTACTGGATGACGTTTTGACATTTTTTAAAAACAATATCTAATGATTCTGACAGGTCATATGCCAACTTTATGTTTTACTTAAAAATATTTTTTTATTTATTAATTTTTTTTTAAATTTCATCCATTATTTTATCTCCTATTTCACTGCAAGATAAAACTTCAGAAGACCCATCAGCTAAATCTGCTGTTCTAAATCCTTTTGATAAAACTTTATCAATGGCACTTTCTAAATTTTTTGCAGCTTCTTCTTCATTTAATCCAATTTTTAACATCATGGAAGCAGATAAAAGCATTGCTATAGGATTCGCTATGTTTTTACCAGCTATATCAGGAGCAGAACCATGAACAGGTTCAAAAACTCCTGGCCCATTATTGTTTAGAGAAGCAGATGGAAGCATACCAATAGAGCCGGTTAACATTGCGGCTAAATCGCTTAATATATCTCCAAATAAATTACTAGTTAAAATTACATCAAATTGACCAGGATCTCTAACTAATTGCATTGCTGCATTATCAACGTACATATTGCTTAGAGATATATTTTTATCTTTTGAGGTGATATTTAAAACTGTATCTCTCCACAATTGACTCACCTCAAGAACGTTTGATTTATCAACAGAACATATTTTTTTATTTCTTTGCTTAGCAATTTTTATCGCTATTTCAGTTATTCTCTCTATTTCGGCCGAATCATAAACCATCGTATTAAAAGCTTTTGCGATTTTTGTATTTGTTATATGTCCTCTTGGTTTTCCAAAATAAATTCCCCCTATTAATTCTCTAATAACAATAAGATCTACATTTTCAACGACTTCTTTTTTTAATGTACTTGCATCTAAAAGAGATTTTCTTATTTTGACAGGTCTGATATTTGCGAAAAGGTTTAGGGCAGATCTTAACTTTAGTAACCCACTTTCTGGCCTTAATTCTCTTTCAAGAGAGTCATATTTAATATCTCCAACACATGCTAAAAGTACAGCATCACTTTTTTTACATTGATCTAGTGTCTCATCTGGAGCAGGAGTGCCATATTTTTCATAAGCTATCCCTCCAAATAATTTTTCAATAATCTCAATATCGAAATTTTGATTTTTTGAAAGCTTTTTTAAAACTTTTTTTGAAACTTCTGAAATCTCTGGTCCAATTCCATCTCCTGACAATAAAACAATCTTATATTTCTTCATTTAAATTTTTGTTTAATAGAACAATAAATTATTGCTTGTCTAATTGTCTAAGTTTTTTTGCTAATTCTGGTAATTTTTTAAAAATACTTGAACTCTTTAGCCATGATTTATTTTCAATCGCAGGGAAACCACTAATTACCTTGCCATCTTCTATGTCACAATGAATTCCGCATTTTGAACTCGCTATGACATTATTACCAACTTTTACTCTATTATTGACTCCTACTTGCCCTGCCAAAATAACACCATCTCCAATATTTGCTCCTCCAGCGATACCAACTTGAGCTGCAAATGCACAATTCTTTCCGATTTTAACTCCATGACCTATTTGTATTAAATTATCCAACTTTGTTCCCTCATCAATAAAAGTAAATCCAACAGCGGGTCTATCAATACAACAATTCGTTCCAATTTCTACAAAACTCATTATTTTTACACCGCCTTTTTGAGGCATCTTTATCCATTTGCCATTTTTAGGAATAAAACCAAATCCCTCTGATCCAATAACAGAATTTGAATTAATTACACAATTATTTTTTAGAGTGGTATTTTCGTAAATAACACAATTTGGATGAATTATATTATTGTTTCCTATTCGAACATTGCCTAAAATTGATGATCCAGGAAGAATATGATTATTGTCACCAATTACAGTATTTTCTCCAATATAGACATTTGGTCCAATATGGCAATCTACTCCAATTATTGCTGTTTTATCTATAACCGCTGAAGCGTGAATTCCTGGTTTGAAATTGATAGTTTTATATAAACAATCCAATACTTCTGCAAATGCAATCCTTGGATTTTTAACTATTATGTTTGATATTTTGAGTTTCTTTAGGGAACTAACGATTTCATCTTTGTTAGTAGTTATTATTGCCGAAGCTTTAGTTTGATCTAATTTTTCTTTAAGGATATTATTTTCTTCTAAAAAAGATATTTGATGTTTAACTGCAGTGTCTAATGAGGCAGCATTATCTATATTTAAATCTTCGAAAATTTTGGCACTAATAAAATTTGAATTTCCTTTTTTTATTAGATCAACTAAATCACTTAAAAGCATTTTTCAGTTTTAATTTTTTTTCTAAGAGAGAGCAAGAACATCTCTGTGTACGACAATTATCGAGGAGTTGTTATTTTCTTTATTCTTTAGGATACTTCTTAATTTGTCGCTACTTATTGATACTAAACCTTTTGCAACTTCTATATCATTTGTATTTACGATTTTAACTGCCTGATTAATCGTAAAGTTTCCTTCTACATTCTTAACACCAACCGCTAAAAGTGAGGCACCTTTTTTTTTAATTGCAAAAGAAGCGCCATCATCTAAAGTAATTTTCCCTACTGTTTGAATTGCATGTGAAAGCCAACTTTTTTTGTTTCCTATAGGTTTTTCTACTGGATAAAATAAAGTTCCAATTTTATTATCATTAAAAATTTCAATTAAGTTATTTTTATTAGTTCCATCAACTAGTTGGACTTCGACTCCTCCTTTTGTTGCTATTTCTGCAGAAATTAATTTTGTAGAAATTCCTCCTGTTCCCCATTCATTATTTGAGTTTTGAATATTTTTATCTTTAATTTCTTTTAATTCATTATTATGAACTTCTTTAATAGGTTGCGCATCTTTATTATTACGTGGATCTTTTGAGTATAGATTTTCAATATCAGTTAATAAAATAAGCTTGTCAGCATTTATAGCCAAGGCAACTAAAGCAGAGAGGGTATCATTATCTCCATATTTAAGCTCTTCATTAGCTACTGTATCATTCTCATTTACTATTGGAATAACATTCAAATCGATTAATTTTTTTAAAGTTTTAGAAGCGTTATTAAAGGATTCTCGTGAATTGAAATCAGCTTTAGTTATTAAAATTTGAGCAATATTATGACCTAATTTATTAAATACTTTATCGTATAAGGACATTAAATTAACTTGACCTACTGCAGCAGTGGCCTGAAGGGTACTTAAATCATTTGGCCTCGTTTTGATATTTAATTTTTGGCAACCTAATCCAACGGCTCCACTAGTTACTAAAATTAATTTGTTTCCTTTTGAAAGAAAACTTGTAAAGGATCTAGAAAGGGTTTCAATAACTTCTTCTGTACAGTTTTCCTTTGTTCCTCTTAAAATACTAGTACCAATTTTTATAACCCAAGTTTTCATTTTATAAAATGAGAAATTAATTTTTCTATTGTCAAAGTTAAATTAAATTTTATAGGCAAGCCATCTCTATTTAATCGCTTAACTAATATTGTTTTTATATTACATCTATTCCCAACAATAATATCTGTAAAAATTCTGTCGCCAATAATGGCTATATTTTTTGACTCTCTGCCAATTTCTTTGATAGCAGACAAAGTTACTTTTTTTCTTGGTTTTGATGCATTGTGTTTATACCTTAAATTTAATTCTTTCGCTATTTTTGCGATTCTTTTTTTTGATGGATTATTACTTATTAGATATAACGAAAAAAGTTTTTTAGATTCTAGGATCCAATTTTTTACGACTTTTGGGATCATATTTGATTTTCTATTTACTAGTGTTCCATCCACGTCTAGCAATAAAGAATTAATTCCTTTTTTTTGCAACTCAGATTGAGAAATCTTATATATTGGTAAGTTTGAATCCCAATTGACTTTTAGGATAGATCTCATTTATTTTAAGAACTACTTTTTTCAAGCTCAGTTTCAATCAAAGGTTGAATTTTATCGAACTCATCATCTTCAACTAATAAGGCACCTTTGTCTTTTAATTTGCCCACAATAAAAAAAGGATCTAGTGGAATATATAAGCCATATTCTTGGTCAAAAAGATTAAAGTTAACGAGCAATTCATAACTCTCACTATCATCATCGACGTAATCTTCTTCTAATTCATCGTAAATTGGTTCTTCAAGCTCTCCTGATACTGTTAATGTAACTGCTGATCTGATAAGTCTTAAATCATGTTCTTGAAGTACTGCTTCAGCATTTTTTAGAATTTGTTCGTTTTTATCTATTTTCTCAATTAGTTCAGGTTCATCTTTTTCATTTATCTTAAAAAGACTTACTGGAGTATCAACTGGCGTTAATAAAGCATATTCTTGGCCTTCAACACTTACTAATTGTTCAAGATAACAAAATAGCTCGTTTCCATTCGAATCATTTAATAAAAGAGTCTGTGCATCATAATTATCATTTGAATTGGCTTCTTTCATTTTTAAAGTATCTATCCTTTTTAATACTAATATTTTATCTGACGTTTACCAGCAATTTCTTCTAATTCAGGACCCTCTTCGATCCATTGTTCAAGTATTATTTTTGCTGAAAAACTATCAATCAATCCGGATTTATCTTTTTTTATTCCAAATCTATATGAAGATTCCCAAGTTGAACTATGTTCGTTAACGTAAGAAAATGGAAGCTTTAATTCATTTGAAAGTAATTGACCGTAATTTTTACAGTCAATAGCTTGAGTGGTCATATGACCTTCCTCATCTAGTGGAATACCCACAATAAACCCAGTCAAATTAAATTCATTTATATAATTTCTAATGATTTTAATCTCTTGATTATTTTCAAACCGTTTTACTGCTGGAAGTATATTTGATGTTATGCAGAGTGGATCACAATAAGCTAATCCTATTCTTTTGGTGCCTATATCCAAACTCAAAATTGACTTGGGTTCGGGTTTGCAAAATTTCACTTTGTTTTTAATGGGAAAGGAGATGGATATGGATTACCTTGTGGACTTAATTTTTCAAAGATTGAGTCCAAAGATTGATTTATTATATTTACTTGTTTGGCTTCATTCTTAACTATTGTGTTCCTTATAAGAATTATTTCTTGATTCTTTTCTTTGATATTAAATTCTTCGAGAAAAAGATTTAATTTAGAATTTTCTTTATAGGTTTTTAAATATGAAACAGGTGATTTTTCAAAAAATCTTTTTATAAATTCTTTTAAAATAGAATTGAATCTCTTATCCCAATATCTACTTATAGTTAAAGTATAAATTTCTTCATTTTTATAATTAATATCTTTTAAAATTGTACATAAAACTGAATTTTCATATATTAAGGCACCACTTTTAGAGTTATTTCTTTTAAGAATGTCGTCTTGATCAAAATCTAAAATATTTCTTATTAAGGGAGATTGATTTGATCTTATGAAATTCACTATTTTTAATATATTTTGTTTATTAATGTTTTGGAATTCATTAATCAATGAATATGTATTGGTATTTTGATTTATAGATTTATTTAGAAAAGAACCATCCCAAAGGATTATCTCTCCTAAAGGTTGAAATCCTAATTCTCTTGAGGTTGATATGAGGTCAACATTATTTATATCAGCGTTAATTATCCAACTTGAAGTTTTGATGTCTTTTATTGAGATAGATTTTTTTATCAATCCTAAAGTTAATTGTTTATCTGTTAGAGAACAATTGTTGTCAATCAACTTGGGCTTTGATATTTTTAAGCAAGTCTCTTTTTTGTTTAAAGGAAAAATATTCAAATAACCAATAATTTCGTTTCCATATATAGCAATTATGCATTTATTTTTATTTTTCTTAAGATTATTTAAAAAAATTTTTAAGTCATCAAAAGTATTTATAATTGCCATCTTTAAAAACCAATTATTCAATTCCTTATTTTTAATATCTATTAAAAGATTAATGTGCCTTATATGGAGTTCTTCAAAAGTTACTTCCGTTCCTTTTTTAGATTGAAAAGAATAAGAGGTATCTTTTTTCATTTACTTTTTTTCTCTTATTAATACTATAGGGGTTTTTTCATCTCCATTGCCAGCTGGATTAGATTTTAAGTTTCTTTTGAGTATTTTATTTACTTTTTTATTTGAACTAGCTAAGACTTTCACACCTCCAAGATCATTAACATCGACAACAGCAACATCTATATTTAGATAGTTCGAGACCTCCTTACAAAATAAATCTGCATTTAGAGGACCCATAACTATACTCTTGTCGTAAGGTGTAACTGTACCGCTTATATCATCAATGAGGGATGATTCTGAACCAGTTAACCTATAAAAAATACCTTTAATACCAACTAATTTGAAGAGAAGTCCAACAAATAGTGCAAAGGTTATTCTTGTGACTCCGATTCTATTTATTAATAATTGCATGCCGCAAGCTGTTGCGAGACTGCTTGTAGGGTGAAAAAAATAACATAAAGCTTTCGAAAAAAAACTATATTCTAAATTCTGAGGGGAAATATATCTATTTTGCATAATTGCTAGTGGACTCTCACCGATTGTTAAAATATCATTTTTTTCTACAATTCCTTTGCAGTATTCGATCACAGTATTTACTGGGTTATCAAAGCAACCAAGTAAATCAGTTTTAATAGCAAAAGCTTTATATTTATTATTTATTGGAATTTCAAAAACTTCTTTCGGACTTTGTTTTTGACCATCTAAATTAATTAACAAACAATCCTTATTATTTGAAATACCAAAATGTCCATAGTTCTCCCAATATACTTTTAACCATAGATATTTTATTTTTTTTCTAAAGTTATTATTGTTAAATTTATATATGATTCTTACAAATAATTCTGAATTTGACTTGATAATTGTTGTTGGCCAGTAATTATTTAAATTCTTAATTTTATTATTTTCATATATATAAATATCTTCTTGATAATTAAAATTTTGGCAATATTCGTTAACTTTACTTTTAAAAAAATCTAATTCAAAATTTATGTTAGATACCATCGTCTCTTTGGTTTTACTTTTATTATTTATTTTTAAATCAATAATTAATTCGTTTAAACCATCTTTTTTTTTAATTTTGTAATTTATAGGTACCAGATTTAACTTTGATTTGGGTGAGTTTTTAATATATAAATCTGAAAGAAATAAAAAAATTAAAAGAACTAAGAGGATATTTATTAATATCATTTTTTTTAATTAATTTTGGTTTTTATTTTTTTTTTCTGAAATGATACTGTTGTATTCATTAAAACTTTCTACAGAAAATGTAGTATCTTCAATATCGATTCCTTTTAGTTCTCCTATAACTTTGTTTAATTCATCGATATTAATCATTCCATTTTTATCATATTTAACTTCACCATCACTATTTAAAATAATGGTTTGTGGAATTAATCCGTTCCAATAATAATTAGGTTCATTTCTAAGATCAGACTTTTCTTTATTCTGTAATTCATCAGTAGTTAGAGCAATAATATCTATATTATTTCTCCATATCAAATCTAAGCCAGATATTATCGGAGCCATAGCTTTACTATCTGAGCTATCGTCAAGATAAAAAAATAAAACTGCGACTCTTTTGTTTTTTAATGATTCCTGAAGAGTTGTCTGAGGAGGAACTATAGCCCCATTACCTGCGTATATGGGAAAGATGTTTCCATCGTAACTATTAGAATCTCTAGAGGCATTTGCTTTATATGGACTTAAGAAAATTAATGTTATTAGGATCCATTGAATTATTTTCATTAAAGTTTAAAAACTTACTTTGAACTTGATCTTCCTAATCCTTGAAGGATTCCTTTCCCAACTAGACCGATAGCTTTGCCAACGACCTTTGTAAGGAAAGTTACGAATAGATTACCAATATATTTTACAGCAACTTCTATCTGCGGTGCTACGGCATCTCTTATCTCAACTAACAATGTAACTTGTTTTTGTAGCCATTCTAAATTCTCTAATTCTTTCTCCCTATTTTCATTTTTAAAGTATCGTGTAAATTTTTTATCGATAATATCAATATATTCTCGTTTACTCTCATACAAGTAGATAGGCAAATAAATATAGTCATGCCATCGATTGTAGTTATTAATATTATTTCTAAATCTTTCAAAATTTCTTGTCGATTGTAATTCTGGATTTATAAGTACAGTCCTTAATTCAGGCCAAGACGAACAAATATTAAAGATTTCAGAAGCTAATAAATTACAGTTCCTTATTGTCCAATTTGAAATTATATTTTCAAGGATCAAAAATGATTCTGTTTCATATAGAGGGAGTAATTTCCCATCATAGTCAAGAGCTTCATTTTTAATAATTGGCTCAATAAACATTATTGATTCATGTGATTCTCCATCTATCTCTTCGCAACTTACTTCACTATAAATAAAATCATTTATTGAAATAGATTCGCCTCCTTTTTTTAATCGAAAATAGCTGTCTGTGATATTTGAAATTGTATTAACTTTAAGTTCTTTTATAAGAGAATTTAAATCATCTTTAAAATCTTTCTCCTTATAGTTTTCCTTAATATTTTTAACTAAATTATCTAACTCATCTAACATTTTGCAAATTAGTCGTGAAATGAATTCTTTCTTTATCCCAGAGAGAATTATTGATGAATTATTAAATTCAACCTGTAAGTTAGTTGAGCTATACCTTTCTTTAAGTCTATTTAAAATTAAATTCCATATTTCTGTAGTGTTTTTATCTTTAATGAATACAGTGGTCTTATTTTCAAGATTAATTTTATTTTCAGTGTAAACTGCCTCTGTATAAAGTTCTAGTGAATTACCCCATAAGAAAATTAAAAAAGATTTTGCAGTAATAAGTTCTCTTAATCTTCCTTTTAAAATGAATTTATAAAATTCTGGTGTTGAATCAGAGTTGACATATTTGAAAATATAATTAATTTCAGAATCAATTTGTTTAAGACCTGAAGTTAGAATTTTTTGACTAAAAGAGAGAGGTTTATTTTTGTTTAATCGAACTTGGAAATTATTTTCAATATCAAATACCCTTCCTCCATTTAAAATGGTACCAATAGATTCAAGAACTTTTTCTGCACTGGGATTTAAAAGAAAACCTTCAGCATTTAACGATGGAAGGGTATTTGCTTCATAAACAAGTTCGCCAGAGAGAATTATAAGAAACTTTGACTCATCATATCTTTCTCTTAATTTTAATAATTCTAACCTTATAAGATCTTCTGATTGGAAATTAAGAACATTCCATATAACTAAATCCGGAGTTTTATCACCTGTTCCATTATTAAAATTAATGTCTAAATTTTGGTCTAGTGATGTTAACTTAAGCGATAAAGATTCTGCTATTAAGCTTGGAGCAATAATCAATATCGGTTTTTTTGAAATTAATTCCAAGACTAGATTTCTTATCTCTTATACAAAATTAACTAACAATTACTGCAAACACCAGCCTTAAATCAATTTTTGTACTCTTTTAAGCGTAATGATTTCTGTTTAAATCAAAGTCATTTAATCTCTCTGATGACAATACATTATTCGCTTCGTTGATTGTGAATTTATTTTCATAAAGAGCTTTACCTACAATTACTCCAAATAGTCCAAAGTTTTCAAATTTTACTAACGATAATAAATCAGAAATTGAACCAACACCTCCTGAGGCTATTACTGGAATATCTGTAATTTCAAGTATGCTTTTTATGAATTCTTCATTTGTCCCTTCTAACGTCCCATCTGTATTTATATCTGTAACAATAAAACTAGCAATTTTTAATGAAGAAAACTCCTTAACTAGATCTGTGGCAAAAATATTAGATTGCTCAAGCCAACCCCTTGTACTAACTTTTCCATCTTTTGCATCTATCCCAACAATTATCCTTCCAGGAAATTTATTTGATAAGTCTTTAACTAGCTCTTTATTTTCTATTGCAGAGGTTCCCATGATAACTTTCTCAATACCATAAGAAAATAATTGCTCTATCCTTTCTTGAGACCTTATCCCCCCACCTATTTGAATAGGTATGTTAACTGTTTTTGCAATCTTTTTAATTGATTTATCGTTTGTTGGGGATCCAGTTTTTGCAGCATCCAAGTCAACTATATGTATATATTTTGCCCCTTCGCTTTCCCAAAATTTAGCTTGCTCGTGAGGCTCTTTGGTGAAGTCTTTTCTTTTATTAAAATCGCCTTTAAAAAGCCTTACACACTTACCATTCATTAAATCAATTGCTGGTATTAGGTCCATAGAATCATCCTTTTCATTAATAACTTATTAGTAGTAATATTCAATATGTAATTCTATTTAAGATTACTACTTCAATTAAATATTTTTTGAATATGAAAATTCTTGTAATGGGTGGCACTAGATTTGTTGGCAAGTCTTTGGTTGGAAAGTTATTAAGTAAAAATTATGATATTGATATTTTCACAAGAGGTAATAAAAGTAATCCTGAAAAAACAAATTTAATTAAGGGTGATAGAAATAATTCAGAAGATATAGTCAAGCTAAGAAATGAAAAGTATGATGTTGTTTTTGATATTTCTGGAAGAGAGTTAGAACAAACCAAACTTCTTATAGAAAATTTAGATAACTCTTTCCAGAGATATATATATGTCAGCTCTGCAGGTGTTTATAAAGATAATTGTGAACTACCTTTATCCGAAGTTGATCCAATTGATCCAGATAGTAGGCACAAAGGAAAGTTTGAGACAGAAAATTGGTTAAAAAACCAAAAAATTCCTTTTACAAGTTTTAGACCTACTTATATTTATGGACCAGGAAATTATAATAAAATTGAAAATTGGTTTTTTGAAAGGTTATTTACTAAAAAATCTATACCAATCCCTGGTGACGGTTCTTTACTTACTCAGCTAGGCCATGTTTCGGATCTAACTGATGTAATGCTTAGGTGCATAAATTTTGAAAATTCCAAAAATAATATTTACAACTGTTCAGGTGAAAAAGGAGTAACAATCAAGGGTTTAATTTATTTCTGTGCGAATGTTCTTGGATTAAACCTAAATGAGATTTCTTTAAGAACATTTGATTATCAAAAATTAGATCCTAAGTCTCGAAAGGGATTTCCAATTAGATTAAATCATTATCAGACTGATATCTCTAAGATAAAACGTGATTTAGAGTGGGCCCCAACTTTTGATTTACTTAATGGTCTAAAGGATAGTTTTGTGAATGATTTTAATAATAAAAAGAGTAAGGAGTTTGATGAAAATTCAGATAATATTCTTTTTAATTCTTAAATAGTCTAATAAAGTCACAAAAGTCAGGATGAATCCTAACCAATAAAAAATTAAAGCCAAATTATTCAATAAGCTAATTTTTAATGGTGTAAAGAAGGTAATTACTGAAATAAAAAAGAAAAATGTTTTATATTTACCTAATATTGATGCTGGTAAACCGTCTTTTGTAGAGTTTCTTAGGCTAGAGATAATTAATTCTCTAAATAAAATTAATGACAAAGACCAGAAGGGTATAAAATTATTTTTACAAAGGAAGGTCAAAGGAATTAAATAGAATACTTTATCGCTTAAGGGATCAAGGATAGCTCCTAATCTGGTTTTAAGATTAAATTTCCTTGCAATTAACCCGTCTAAATAATCAGTTAAACCTCCAATAATAATCAATATAAAGACATAAAAAGGTCTGTTAATTTCTAAAAAAAGTATTAATGGAAATACAAGGAAAAGGCGAGATATCGATAATAAATTGGGAATATTCAATGCCAAATTTTTAAGATTTTTTCTTAATAACAAATTAGTTTTTGTATATAAAAAATATATTACACTCTCAACAAGCTTAAATTTTCAGTAAAAATCTTAAATGGTTTTTGATGATAGATTCTAAAATTTAATTTAAATCTGAATCATAAATATTATAAACTCAACTTCTCTTTATGAATGATGATGTTTTATATTAAAAATTATTCATTATATCTAATGCAGCCTCATAGCCTAAAGCTATCTCCAGAATCTGATTTGATAAATTCAATTAAAGAATATTCTTTATCGAATAATTTATACGGGTATGTTTCTGGAGTGGTTGGTAATCTTAGAACAGTTTGCATTCAATGCCCAGGTAATCAAGAGATAAATAAATTTGAAGGAAATCTAGAGATAGTTTCTTTAAACGGACATTTTAATAAAGGAGATGTTCATTTACATTTGAGTTTTGCAGATGAGGGATGTAATGTCTTTGGCGGGCATCTTGAGGAGGGATGTATTGTAAAAAAAGGTACTGATATATTATTACTTTCTTTTGAACAAAAAATTATTAATATCTCAAATCATGATTTAATCACTAATGAATCACGTGTAAAAGCATATATTTTAAAGGATTGTCCTTGGTCTAAAAGAGCAATTAGGTTGCTTAATTCTTTATCTATCCCTCATGAAGTTAATTTAATAGACAATGATGAGAGCTTTCAAAAAATAATGGCTCAAAGTAGCCATAATACTTTCCCTCAAATATTTTTGGATAATAATTTTTTTGGAGGATATGATGAACTTTCAGAACAAGCAAAATTGGATAACTTAATTTCATTTAAGTAATATAATTTTTTTAACTTTCACGATTTGTAAGCTTTTCAGCAACTAATTCGTCCTCTAACTGCTTTATTAATCTTGATACAAGACTTTGAAATTCTGGTTGACAGCCTTTAAATGCAGCTTTATGTCTTATTGGCTCATTTCTAGTTCTTAAATCAGTAAGCATTAATTGTAATGCGTCAATTTTGGAATTTATTTTCATAGTTTTAATTTATATATTTACATCTTTTAAATCATTTGCATAGCTTTTTTAAAAGATATCTTTTTATTATCATTCGAACTTGTAACTTCTATTAATTTATTTATGGATTTTTTGTTTTTTAAAGAATCTATACAACATTGCGCAACTAATCTTCTTGGGATTGATCCATTAATTTGAGTATCCTCCTTTGAATAATTTATATTTTCTGATTTAATATCTTCATTTTCCTTTAATCCTCCAGGTCTAATAATAGTCCATTCGAAATTTGAATTGCGTAGAAAGTTTTCACCTAATTTCTTCCAAATAAGAATTAAACCAAATAAGTTTAATGGGTGAAATAATTTACCAGTACAAAGAGAACTAACTAAAATAACTCTTTTAATACCCACTCTTTTACAACTCTCTAATTGCCTGTATACACCTAATGCATCAACCTTTGCAGGACCAGTTAAATCTAATGATGCTCTCGCTCCAGTCGCAATTACCAAAGCATCAATATCTTTTAAAGCTTTATCAAGTTCGACTTTTTTGTCTAATGAAACCCTAATTGTTTCTAAACTCTCTAGTCCTGATACGACTTTTGAATTCTTTCTAATGATTTGCCTTACTTTATATCCTTTCTTAACTGCTTCTTCGGAAATTCTATAACCTGTTTTCCCTGATGCACCAGTAATTGCTATTTTCATGATTAAAAACTAATTTATATATTATATAAATTTCTTAAGGCTTTTTACATATAAATTTCGTTTTTCTTTTAGGATAAAGAGTACGACATAAATAACATTTTGTTCCATCACAGCCTCTTGCTGTGCAGTATTCTCTTCCATAAAAGATTATTTGCAAATGTAAGGTATTCCAATCATTAACAGGAAATATTTTTTTTAGGTCTTTTTCTGTTTGAACTACGCTATCTCCATTTGATAGACCCCATCTTTGAGACAACCTGTGTATGTGAGTATCGACAGGGAATGAGGGAATTTTAAATACTTGAGACATTATAACTGATGCTGTTTTATGACCTACGCCTGGAAGGGATTCAAGCTTCTCAAAAGAATCTGGGACCGAGCCATTATGCTTCTCAATCAATAGTTTAGATAAGTTATAGATGTTCTTTGATTTTTGATTAGATAGACCTAAAAATTTTATGTATTCGTAAATGCCATTAATACCTAGCTGCATCATCTTTTCTGGATTATCTGCAACCTTAAATAAGCTTTTTGTTAATTCATTAACTTTCTTATCTGTTGATTGAGCACTTAAAACTACGGCGACAAGAAGAGTATATGCATTTGTATGATCAAGGGGTATTGGAGGCGATGGATATAGCTTTTTGAGTTCCTTGAGTATTATTTCTGCTCTTTCAGACTTTCTCATTAAATTTGAAAATTTATTGGTGTATAAAATTATACAAGAGATATTTTTGGTTAATATTTTCTGCTAATTTAATATATTTAAAGAATAGAAATTTTGTGAAAAATGATGCGTTAATAATTGATGATCTGCATCATAAATATCATAAGCGAGAAAATTCAAATTGGATATTAAATGAAATTAACCTAAAAATTGAAAATGGCGAATTGTTAGGTTTGCTTGGTCCTTCTGGTTGCGGAAAAACTACTCTTTTGAGATTAATCGCAGGGTTCGAATATCCCTCTAAAGGAAGGATTTCTTTAAATAATATCGAAATTTCAAGTAGAAAAAAAATTCTTAGCCCTGAGAAAAGAAATATAGGTATGGTCTTTCAAGATTACGCACTTTTCCCACACTTAAACGTTTTAGAAAATGTGATGTTTGGTTTGAAAAACAGAAAAGATAGATCTAGAGTTGACTATTTATTAAATATTGTTGGTCTTGATAGTTTTATTGGAAGATATCCACATGAATTATCTGGAGGCCAAAAACAAAGACTAGCAATTGCAAGAGCTCTTGCTCCTGGGACTAATTTTATTTTATTAGATGAACCTTTTTGTAGTCTTGATATGCATGTCAAACTAAAATTGAGAAGTGAACTCCCTAATATTCTAAAAGGTTGCAATGCAAGCGGATTGATGGTTACTCATGATCCGGAAGAAGCGATGTCAATTTGCGATAAAGTCGCCGTTATGAATGATGGGGAAATACATCAAATTGATACACCAATTAACCTTCTAAATAATCCCAAGACCAAATTTGTTAGTAGTTTTATTTTGGGCAATAATATTATTAATCTCCAAAAAAATGGTAATTCATTTATTTCTTGTTTAGGTGAAATAAATTTTTCAGAGTATTTGAAAAATACAGGTATCAAAAGTATGTCAATTTCGCCTAAATTTATTTCAATTAAAAGATCAGAATCTGGTGATGCGATTGTTATATCTAAAGAATTTCTTGGAGAATTTCTTATATATAAAGTATCAATTAATGGAAACATATTGCGGGTTAGAACTGATATTGATAATCTCCTTAATAATGGTGATAAATGTTCTCTTTCTATTAATAAAAATAGTTATTATTTTTTATATCCTGGAGCATATAAGGAATATATATAGAATTTATTTATAGGCAATTACACTTGCCTCCCTTCCAATTAGAGCATTTTTTCTTTTTACATTTCTTTTTTTTACTTTTATATATTTTTTTAGTTAATAGCAGTTCAGAAAAACTGTACTGTAAATTCATTTATAGTATTGAGATTGATTTTCATTATCATATTATTTAATTTAATTTAAAGGATTAATTAATTACTAATTTATACAAAATGTTGTATTATTTAAGTAGTTTCTTATTGAGCAATGACAGAAAATAATCTAAAGTTAAAGAAATTAATTAATTTTGGTCCATCTGGAAGAGCTGTCGCACAACCAATTGACAAAAGTTTATTGGAAAATATTTTTGAACATTTAACAATGGAAAGATATGCCAATGTTCAATATTTTTCTATATACCTCTGGTTTCAAGAACGTGATTTAAATGGATTTGCTTCTCATTTTCTAAGTGAATCACAAGGTGAAATGGAACATGCTCAGAAATTTGCAGATTACCTAATCGCAAGAGGACAAAGCGTAAAATTAGATGAAATTCCTGCACCAGTTCAAGCATGGGATTCAATAGAGGATCTGATTTCTTATTCTTTCAACATGGAGGCTGATTTAACTTCATCTCTTCAACAACTTTATTCTATTTCAGAAAGAATTTCAGACACAAGAACCAACGTATTTTTAGATCCAATTATAGAGGCTCAAACAAAATCAGAGGATGAATTTGCAAACATACTTGGCAAAGTAAAGTTTGCTTCTAATCAACCATCTGCAATCTTGTTGATAGATAGTGATTTAAAGAAAAAATAGATTACTTTCAAATTTATTTTCTTTCAATGTTCTTTTCGTTATTTCAATAAGTAAATTAGAAAAGTTAATTTTCTCAGTATTGTTTTTATTTAAGAGCTCAGCTATTTTATAAATCTGATTAACTCTTTTAAAAATATTTTTGTTTTCAGAAAATAACCTTACCTTCAATGCTTTATTTTCTGTAGTTTTGTAGGATTGCTTGATATTTCTGAGTCTATTCGATAAAAATTCAACTTCCATTAACAAGTTGTTAGTAAGTGATTCTGATTCCTTCATATTTTTATAGCGGCGATGTTTCGATAAAAGAAGGAGCAACACTGACTGTTTGGGTTCCAATAGGAGCTATTAATAACTCAGATGATCTTAATTTAGAAATTAATCTTGTTGATGTTACTCGTGTAGAACCTATTAATTCACCAATCCTTTCATGAGTTAACCTAAAAGGCAACTCACACCATTGACCACATCTTCTACCTAGACGATTTACTAGTATTGAAAACAACGCTTGTAATCGCTGTTCTGCATTTCCTAAGTGTCTAATCCTAAGGAGTTGCAAAGTCCATTCATTTACTGCATCGAAACCAATATTCTCATCAATATTTACATTGCTGTGAAAAGATAAATCTGTTAGGGCCTCAACACAGACACCTTCGCTACATAAAAGATCCGTTCTTAATTGATCTCCTGATTGTAAAAATGCGAGTGTCATTCCTTCAGTTTCTTCACAAGGGCAATAAACTCTTGCGATTCCACTTTCAACTTCTAGACATGTGCCTTTTGGTCTTGATGAAGGGTCTATTAAAACGGATTGCCCAGTTATTATCCTTACTGATTTTGACGGAGATTCTCCATAACTATGGAAATTCATTAATTAAAAATTGATAATGAGAATTATTATCAATTATGCACTATAAATTCGCTTATTGCAATAGATTCTCATTATCATCATGTTTTTGAAGTTTTTCTTTACATAGTATTTATGAATATAATTTATGTAAATTGCTAAAAATTTTATTTTAAATGAGCGTAAATAGAGTTTGTTTTAATTGTGGAAGTTCTTCATTCGTCTCCGACCGATCTTTAGGAGGTAAGATTGTATGTTCTAAATGTGGATCTTCTTCATTTAAAAATAAATCCCCTTCATTTTTAAAAAGTAAAAAACTAGTATTTCTTGCTATTGCAATAGCTATTTTTATAATTGTTATTTAGATAATCTATTTATATTCCAAAGTCCATTATTATTAGTTACCTCTACTTGAATACCAAATAACTTATTAAGATTTTCACTATTTATAACCATATTTTGATCTCCATCAGCGATTATTTTGCCATCTTTTAGCATTATGACCCGGTCATAAATTTTTGTAATCGTTGAAATATCATGAGTGACGCATAAAATTTTAGTATTTAATTTTGATAATTCATTAACCCTATCAATTACAAAAAACTTTGATTTATAATCTAAATTTGCAATTGGTTCATCTAAGATTAAAATTTCTGGTTTTTTGATTAATGCCCTTGCAATGAGAGAAATTTGTTTTTCTCCATCTGATAAATAGGAAAAATTCTTTTTAGATAAATTAGAAATATTCATTTTCTTCATGATTTTTTCCACCTTATAAGAATCTCTTTCAGATTTATTTTGTACGTAACAATATTTTCCATATAGTCCACTTAAAATTAAATCAAAAACTTGTAAATTTGGGTTTATTCTATTTTTTATATCATTATTTATGGTACTTATTTTATTTCTTAGTTCCCATAAATTTATAAGTTCTTTGTCAAACATCTTCAGTTTCGATTCATTTGCTACTACTGGGTATATGTTTCTATTAATTATTTCAATTAGGGATGATTTACCTGAACCATTTGGTCCAATTAATATTACATTTTCTGAATACGATATCTTTAAATTTAAATCTTTAATTACTCTAAAGCCATTTTTAAAACAATTTATATTTTTTGCGTCAAACCAAAATTTATTAAACACTAAAACTTATTACTCCAAAATATAATCAATTGAATCGAGCTTAAAATAAATATTAATAGATAAAGCCAATTCAACCATGAAGGTCTATCTACTTTCTTCATAGATTATATTATTAACATAAAAAATATAAGAGGAGCAGCAAATCTTACAAATGTTTTTCTAATAATATCTATATTATTTGCAATTTCTAACTTCTTTATCTCAGGAGGATATTTCAATATCACTTTGTCATATACATCAAGATTTTGGGTTTTGTTAATATTTTTCCATGGTTCATCTTTATCTTCAGACTTCTTGTACCACTTCCAAAAATAATTTATTATCCTATCCTCTCCCAATAATTTTATTTCATCCTTACTTATAAATCCCATATCGTGATTATATGTTTGTGTTTTTAAAATCATATAATCCTCATCGAATATCTTATAAAAAATCTTTCTTTGAGTCTCTTTAAATAATAATAGATTATTAAGCAGTTTATTTTGTAGAAATTTCCTGTAGTGTCTCACTATCACTCTTGCTTTGTTGTTTCCTAGAGGGATATGATCTAAAACTTGTAAATATCTTGATGAGGAAGGATCACCTTTGTAAATTAATATCCTTCCTGGAGGTATGTATTTTATCCGAATAAATTCTTTTGTAGGGTCATTTTTGTAATAATAAATACTTTCAATGTATTTGGGATTAATATTAATTTTCTGGTTAAAACTAACTAATACGTTTTTATTCACATCTTTATCTGGTATTGTATCGCCATGAACCCAAAAGATATGAAGGATATCTAGGTGATTTTCAATAATTCTTGACCAATCACATTTGAAGTCGACTAATACCTCCTCAAAGACATAATCCTTATGTGAAAAACCATTTTCATATAATTCGTAGTTACTTATAGGTGTATCTTCACTTATATTATTTAAATCAGTCTCAGATTTTTTAGAAAAATGCACAAAAATATATCCATTTTTTTCTGAAGTTTTATATTGAGATAAATGAATTCTTTTGGCGTAGTTATCGTAGTTATTATCAACTATATGGCGACATGTTATTCTGTCGAGATTTTGGCAACTTCCTCCAGATGAAAACTTAGCTCCATGATATGGGCAGGTTATTACTCCATCTGATAATGTCCCTCCAAAAAAGGAGGCCCCTCTATGTGGACAAATATTTTTAATGCACCTAACGTTTTTATTTTCATCTCTATAAAGAACAAGAGGCTCATCATAGAGTGAAAAATAATATAGCTTATTTTTTTTTAGTTCTTTAGAGGGACAAATTGCATACCAACCAAATAAACCTATATTTAATTCTTTTTGATTTTCTCTAATATCAAACGAGTCAATTTTTACTACCGTTCCTTTTTTAAATGGCTTAAGAACGGTATTAAAGTCTTTTGATTTAAAAAAATTAATTTGTCTGTTTTCCATAAATTAATTTCTTTTTTTAAATGACTGTTTATCTTTCGGAACTATAACCCAAGTAAATAATCAATTTCTTATAAAAAGAAAATTCTCTATTATTTGTAGCAATAATTATGTAGTTATCGAAAAATATTGAGTCTCTATCGTATCTATGTATCTTTATTTCATTTTTTTTGTATCTTTTGTGAATCTTTCAAATCTTTTATGTAATCAATAGCATCATCAATATTTTTGTGGAAATTACATTGACCCAAATAACAACCAATAAATCTTAAAAATTTTCTCTTGCCACCACTAATTTCATATCTATGTATTGTTCCGCCATCTATAGGAGCATAAATAAGTTCTGGTAGTGCCATATTAATTTTGTATTTAATACTTATTTAAAGAATAATTCATGTTTAAATACATTTCCATAGCTCAATCCATATATTTAATAATTAATTTACGTATTTTTGGATAATTATTTATTGAATACCCATGTATTATTTGTTATCTATTAATTATTGATATGGATTTCTTATTATGCCAAAAGCATTTAGGCGTTTTTTAAAAAAATTACCAAAAAAAATTCAAACTATAAAATACTCATTTAGAGAATTTTTATCATCCAAAATATGAAATAGCAGTTTTGGTTAATAAATTTTTAATTTCTATAATTTTTGATAAAACATAGCCGGCAGAGTTAAATTTTAAACTATATTAAATTTGCAATTTTTGAAATATTATGATCAAAAGGGTTATTGCTATATTCACTTTAACTTTGCTTTTTCTATTTAGTAGTCCAGTTTACTCATTAGATACTTCTTCTAAAACTCTTGAAAAGTATACTAAAAAGATTTCTAACAAATTCACTAGAACTTACTGCAACACTACCAAATTCGGTATTTCTTATGAAGGAGCTTTGGCTTTTGCTATTGGAGAGACTAACAAGGAATTTAAAAATAATAAACTTAATAAGTTGATAGATTATTCTCTTCTAAAAAATTCAATAGTTAATGATTTAGAAAATAATTGCCAAGTTTATGAGTTTGAAATTAGTAATTTAGAAAATTTAAAATTTGACTAGAAAAATTTAAATTGTTGAAGTTTTATTTTTTACCTATCCAATCATTTGGTTTCTCCATCATCCATTCGAAAACACCCTTAGCATCAAGGTTTTTAGATGCATAAACAAATAAAATTGGAAATATTAAAATAACTGCGCCAATAACCGCTAACTCTATTTTTCCGATTCCCATCTCAGATAATGTTAAGGCAAAATAATTAGTCATTATATTTATCGATTTAAAATTATATCTACATAATTTACAAAAAATTTTAATTTTTTCACTTCTTTATAAAAAAACTTAATTGTTTTAAGTGAAATATTTGTATAAAGTACCTATTTTATTGATCAAGATTTTTTAATAATTTAAATAATATAATTCTGTTAGATGGTTATGAATCATGAAATTATTATTTTCACACCTATTCTTGCAGTATTGATTGGATTTACAGCTTTTACAATTTTAAAAAAAAGAAAGAGATCAGCTAAAAGTATTTATAAATTAATAGATGATTTAGAAAAAAAATACATATATTAATCTTTTTTATGGAAAAAAAAGATTATTCAAATTCTATCCCAACTTCTTCTTTTAAATCTCTATCTAAATCTGGAAGATGAGGTTCAACCCAATGATCTTTGTTATCAATACCTGCTGCATTTACATAATTCATAATGTGTTGATCCACTTGCTTGTAAAGATCATGCAAATTTAAATCCATACGAATATCATGTGCAATTTCAGAGACTTGTTGTTCTGTTAGACAATGATCTGGATGAAGTAAATCACAACATGGGATTCTCTTCTCAATCAATTCATTTAGATTGATTTTTATTTCGTAATCTTGATGGACAGTCATTGAATTTATAACTTTATTATTATTCTAATTATGTTTAAGGTTTTGTATATCTTTAGTCAAGAAACAAAGTTCTTTAATGCATATACAGTAATTTTAAATAAATAGATCTTCCAAATCTTTATACAAATCATCATTCTCTTTTTGGTTTTCTAGATGGTCATGGTGATCTAGTGAGATTTCTTTTTTTGAGGTGTAGAAAAGATATCCAAGGGCTCCTAAAAGTAAGGTTGTTGGAAAAATCATTAGCATTTAATTGACTTATAATGAATATAGTGCAACACTTATTACAGTCAAGTGCTGAACTTTAATTAATTTTTAAATGCCTACCAAGAAAAAAAGAGTTGGTTTTATTCCTAGAGAAGATGTTATGAGAATAATTAACAAGTTGAGCATAGAGAACAATTTAAGTAATTCAAAAATAATAAGTATTTTGGTAGAAGAAGCACTTTCTATCAGAGGTATATTTAATAAAAAAAATGGTAAAGTAACTCAAGCATATCAAGAGAATAACTATAATTCACAAACCTTATCTGATAATTCCCCTAGCTTTATAGATAATGAAGAATTCTCAATTGATACTATATTAGGAAATCATTTTAGTCCTGATCAATCAAGCCATTTAAATAAACCAAATCGGGAGGCTTTTGACTTGCAAACTTATAAAAAGTTTTTATTATTTCTTAAATTCCAAGAAATGATGGAAAAATATAAAAATTAAATAGTGTTGCTAAGTGCAGTACTGTACGTTAAAGTTAATTTGTATTTATGGGAGATTTCATATTAGAAATTATTTATCACCATTTAAAAAAAACATAAATTCAATTTATTCATAAAATATTTATTCCTATGAATTCATCTCTCCCATTTTTATCTGTAAATCTCCTCCCTCCAGAAAAGTTATATTGTAATTTTAGTTATTGGAGTTCCTTGTTCTCTCAGGATATGCAAATTTTATGGGACAGAGCACATGGAGTACCTTTAGAAAAACTGCCAAAAGGGGTTTCTGATATGATTTTCCCTTATTTATTGCTAGCACTCTCAGACTATAAGACTTCGCAAATAAATAAAATGAATGGAATAGGATTAGACAATCTATTAAGCCTTTGGTTTGATAAGTACTTATTAAATAAAAATGGTTACTTCGAATTAATTAAAAAATAATATTATTCAAAATTAGCTATTATTATCAATTTTGATTCCTATAAAAATTCATTGCGTTTAAGAATTTTTTAAGTGATCCTTTCTGAATTGGCACATCAATAGTCTTGCTATAAATATATTAAATGGTTTGATGATGAATTCTTTAAATGTTTTTTTAGCAAATATGTTCATTTTTGTTTTGATAATGATAATTATGAGAGATATAAAATTAAGAAAAGCTAGATAAATGAAATTTAATTCAAAAACCCTAAGCTTGATATTAAATCTGTTATTTTGCTTGTTTATTTTTATTATTTAATTTTTTAGTCTTTATTCATTAATTTTTTAGTCTTTATTCATTAATTTTTAAAAAATTAAAAAATTAATATTCAAATTTGGTTGACTTTTGTTGTTAATGCGATGATAATGGCAAAAATTATTTTTAATTGTGAATCTTCTTTCAGAAACTTTTGATGATTTTGTTGATGATCTACTCTCATCAGATATTGATTTGTTGAAAGGGGAACTTGATTTTCTGGTTATGCAACATTTATTTAATTCTATAGATTTGAAGCGTATTAATAAAACTGAAATTAAAGATAACGAGTCATTAGCTGCTTAATTTTTTATGAAATTTTTTTATGAAAAGTTTTGGGTCCCAGTTTTTGGTTATATTTTATCAAAATTTGTTTTTTTAATAGAAGGTAAAAAGCAAGATTCTAAGAATAAAAAAAAATAGATTAATTACTTTTTATCTTTATAAGGTATTTTTAATTACATAATTTAAGCAAATATATTTTGATAACAACAAAAGTTGTGCTTTAAATCTACGAATACATGCATGGTTGAAATATACATAATTGCTTTTTAGCAAATTAAAATGAACAAAAATAATGTCTTGAAGCCATATACAGTGCATTACCGTGATTTTCAAAATATAAGATTAGAAAATTGTTTTTATGCTTTTGACGCTTACGAGGCTAGAACACTAGCAATGGAATTTAATAAGTATATTAATGAGCATCCAAACAGTATAGACCTTATAAGATGCGAAAAATGATTAAAGATTTTTATTAATTTAAAATAATAATCTATTAAACACTCAGGAATTTATCAATAACCGCTTGACTTAACTCACTAGTGTTTCCGCTTGCAACAATACCTCCGCGTTGCATCGCATAATATCTATTGGCTTGTCTTACAAAATGCAAATGTTGTTCAACTAATAAAACACCAATTCCTGTATCTCTAATTATCTGGTTAATTGCATTTTCAATATCTAAAACTATATTAGGCTGAATGCCTTCCGTTGGTTCGTCAAGTAATAGAAGTTGAGGTTTGCCTAGCAATGCTCTTGCAATGGCTAATTGCTGTTGTTGTCCTCCACTAAGATCTCCTCCTTTCCTTTGAAGAAAATCTTTTAGGATTGGGAAGAGATTATAGATAAATGGATCTATTTTCTTGTTCTTAGATAATCCACCTGGTAGAGACTCCATTCCTAACATAAGATTCTCTTCAACTGATAGGTATGGAATAATTTCTCTCCCTTGAGGAACGTAAGCCATTCCTTTTCTAGCCCTCTGATGAGGTGCTTTTCTGTTGATATTTTCACCAATCAAAAAGATATCGCCTTTTTTTTGTTTTAACAAACCAATTAGTGATTTCAATAAAGTTGTTTTGCCAACTCCATTTCTTCCAATCAAACAAACCATTTCTCCTGATTTAACATTTAAATCTACATCTCTAAGAATATGACTCTCGCCATAATAAGTATTTAAGGATTTTATTTCGAGTAAATTTTCCATAACTAATCCTCAGGTCTTCCTAAATAAACATCAATAACTTTTTTGTCTTTTTGTATGGTTTCCATCGTTCCCTCACATAATACTGTGCCCTGATTTAATACTGAAACATTGCTATCAAGTCTCCTTATAAATTCCATATCGTGATCAATTACCACTACTGTATTTTCTCCTGATAAAGATTTTAATAAATCAGCTGTAAGATCAGTTTCTTCATCAGTCAAACCGGCAACAGGTTCATCTACTAACATTAAATCTGGCTTCTGTCCCACTAACATGGCTATCTCGAGCCATTGTTTTTGGCCATGTGATAAAGATCCAGCTTTAGAATCAACTTTTTGAGCTAAATTAACAATCTTCATAAGACGATCAATCTCATTAAGCTGCTCATCCTTAATACTTTTATTTATAAGGTTTAAGGGACTTTTAGGAGTTGTCACCGATATTTCAAGATTTTCTTTAACTGTTAGATTTTCAAAGATTCTTGGACTTTGGAACTTTCTTCCAACACCAAGTCGGGCTATTTTATGCTCCTTTCTACCTACTAATGATTTCCCTTTAAAAATTACCTCACCATTTGTTGGCTTAACCTTTCCAGTGATTACATCAAGAAATGTTGTTTTACCTGCGCCATTTGGTCCTATTACAGCTCTTAATTCTCCTTTCTTTAAATTTAAATTAAGTTTGTTAAGAGCTAAAAAACCCTCGAAACTAACAGTAATATCTATTAAATTAAGAAGATCTTTATTATTCATTATTCCCCTCCTTATTGTTAACTTCTAAGCTTGGATAGGTTTCAATCTTCCTTTTCAAACCAAATCTTTGAAGAAGATTCCTAGGCCCATCACCTTGAATCCATCCTAAAACTCCTTCTGGCAGAGCTGTTACAACCAATATAAATAACCCTCCTTGAATAAACATCCAACTAGCAGGTAAAGCTTCACTTACAAGACTTTTTGCATAGTTGATGAAAACTGCTCCTAGTATCGCTCCTAATAAAGTTCCTCTTCCTCCAACAGCAACCCATATAACCATTTCTATAGAAAAGGGAACCGTCATAAATTGAGGGGATACTATTCCAGACTGAACAGTATATAAAGCTCCCGAAATTCCAGCAAGACCTCCAGCAATAGAAAATATTATGGTCTTGAATATAACTGGGTTGTATCCTGTAAACCTAACTCTTGGTTCATCATCTCTAATTCCTATAAGAATATTGCCGAATCTACCTTTAACTACCCACTTTGCAAAAAACCATGCTGCTATTACTAAGAAAGCAGTAATCCAAAAGAAAAGTCTTTGCATGGATTCAGAGCCTACCATCTGACCAAATAGTTGTGTTACGTCTGTTTTTAATCCATTAGTTCCATTTATAAGTTTTTGTTGTCCATTGAAGAAGTTAAAGAATACAAGAAGAGAAGCTTGAGTAAGTATAGAAAAATATACCCCTTTGATTCTATTCCTGAAAACAAGAAATCCAATTAAACCAGCAACTAATGCTGGAATTATCCAGATAGCGAAGAAGGTAAAAACAGGCGATCTAAACGGTTCCCAGAAAAAAGGTAATTTTTCAACACCATATAAAGCAAAAAATTCAGGAATATTATTTGGAAATTCAGAGGAGCTGGTTATTTGCAAATACATTGCTGCACAATATCCACCTAGTGCAAAAAATATACCTTGTCCAAGACTTAGTAAACCTGTATATCCCCAGATCAGATCTACACCAAGTGCAACTATGGATAAGGATAAGTATCTACCTAGAAGGTTTAGTCTAAATACTGGGAGTATAGTTGGTGCTGCAATAATTAAGGCTATTAAAATTATCCAGAATGATAATACTATTTTTTTATCAAATTTAATTTTACTTAAGGACATTAGTTCTCAACCATCCTTCCTTTTTGAGGAAATAAACCTGTAGGTTTAAATTGTAGGAATATAACAATTAGTGCAAATATCATTACTCTTGCCATACTTGTGGTTGCAAAAAAGTTAATCGTGTTTGATAAAGGTAAAGGCATATCTGGCCATATTGATAAGAGCCTTCCAGCTCCAATTAAATCAGTCATTATTCCTATTCCAAATGAAGCAAGTACTGTTCCTAATAAATTACCTACTCCTCCCAGCACTACAACCATAAAACAACCAACTATATAGTTTCCGCCAACATTCGGTCCTACAGAACCTAAAAGAGATACTGCTACCCCAGCAACTCCAGCTAAGCCAGATCCAATTCCAAAAGTAATAATATCCACTTTTTCAGTAGATATACCCAGACAATCACTCATTTGTCGGTTCTGAGTAACTGCTCTTATACGCATCCCCCAAGCACTTTGATTAAGAAATAATGTTATTGCTATTACAGAGATTAGAGTAATGACAATTATCATTAATCTTGTTTTAGGAAATGCAGTGCCAAGAATTTCTACTTGACCTCTCATCCATGAGGGTGCTGTTACATCAACATTTCTAGCGCTTGCTCTACTAAGTTTGCTGACAGAAGAAGAGATTACGCTACCTGTCAGGACCCCAGTTAAAGCAGCAAATAACCAAGAACTAAATTTAAAATATTTGAAATTTATTGATTCTTTTATTTTTGAAGGGAATGATGTTGGTAAGAATAAACCAATTAAGAGACTTATAACCAGACCGGTCCCATAAGCTAAAGGTACACTTCTGACAAATTGTTGAAGAATTAAGCTTACCCCCCAAGTTGCGAGTAGTGTTTCTAGTGGACTTCCATAAAGCTTTC
>CACBEF010000005.1 GCA_902538225.1 uncultured Prochlorococcus sp.
GAAACTACAGATGTTTGGCTAAGTAAAACTTTCTTTGGGCAGTGGAGGGTATCTTATTACTTCTGGAAATATTGGTTTAGGAACATTAACAACTTTTATTTTATATTCCCAAAGACTTTTTGAACCTTTAAGGCAGCTTGCAGAAAGGTTTACTCAAATACAAGGAGGTTTAACAGCTGTAGAAAGAATAAACGAATTATTGGATGAAGAAATACAGATTAAGGACTCTACTTCCGCAAAACATTTTTTAGAAAATGCTAAAAATGTAAATGAGAAATTTAAGGGCAAAATTGAGTTCAAGAATGTTAATTTTTTCTACAACGAAGGAGAAAACATCATAAAGAATTTATCTTTCAAGATCAATCCAGGAGAGCATGTAGCTTTTGTAGGGCCAACTGGTTCAGGTAAGACGACCATAATAAGACTTTTATGTAGATTGTATGAACCTCAATCAGGCCAAATTTTAATCGACGATATAGATATCAAAGATATTCCTATCGCAACTCTTAGAAGTATGTTGGGAGTAGTTTTGCAAGATACCTTTATCTTTAGTGGAAATGTCGCAGATAATTTAAAACTAAATTCGAATCTAGACAATCTTGAATTAGAAAATCTTTGTAGCGAATTAGGGTTAGATAATTTGTTAAAAAAATTACCAGAAGGTTTGAATACCTTACTAAGAGAAAGAGGGGGAAATCTCTCTTCTGGAGAGAGACAACTTCTTTCAGTAGCTCGAGTAGCGATTAGAAATCCTGTTGTTTTAATAATGGATGAAGCAACAGCGTTTATGGATCCCTCTACAGAGGCTACTTTGCAGAAAGATCTTGAAAGAATTCTGTCAAAAAGAACAGCATTAGTTATAGCTCACAGATTAGCAACTATTGAAAATTCTGATAAAATTTTAGTCTTGAAAGGGGGATTATTAGTTGAAGAGGGAACACATAATGAATTGAGACTGAAAAAGGGTTTATATTTTCAGCTCTCCGAGCTTCAACAAAAAGGATTCGTGAATTTTTAATGATTTTTAGAAACCAAGGTTCGTTAATAAAAAATTCAAACAGTATATCTAGGGATGAGCTGATAGATTTCTATGGTTTAAATTCTTATGAGTTCACTCAAAGAAATAAAGAAGAAATATTTGTATGTAGTAAAAATAAAGATTTAGATCTAATAGAACTAGATCAACTTTTGCAAACTGTTGGTTGGAGCAGAAGACCTATAAGGAGGGTAAAAAGAGCTTTAGATTTCAGTATTTTGGTGGTTGGGTTATGGCGTCATGATGATAAATTCCCCAGACTAGTAGGATTTGCAAGATGCACTGGCGATGGAATTCTAGAAGCAACAGTTTGGGATGTGGCGATTAACCCTGTCTATCAAGGACTTGGATTGGGGAAAGAGTTAATGAAATATGTCCTAAAAGAATTGAAAAATATTGGAATATCTAAAGTAACCCTTTTTGCTGATGCTGAAGTGGTTTCATTCTACAAAAGACAAGGTTGGATACTAGAACCTAGAGGCTCTAAATGTGCTTTTTGGTATGCAAATTAATTATTTTTTGTAGTAGTCAGAATATATAGATTTTAACGATTCGCCTTTTAACCATCTTCTTCTAAATTGCCAGTTCTTAATTGCTTGGTGAAAAATATTAGTTCTTTCCCATTTCCTTGAACTTATAAAAATAGGTAAATTTAATTGTATTAAATCTTTTTTTTTGTTTAATCTCCTTAAAAAATCTACATCTTCCATCAAAGGTATCTTTCTAAAACCATTATTCTTAAAATAAGTAGTTCTATGAATTATTAAACCTTGATCACCATAAGGTTGTTTAAAAAATTTACTTCTAAAATTTACAAGAATTTCGAGGACTCTATAAATTATCTTTTTGTGATTAATTTTGAATTCAAAATAGTAAATATTATTCTTGTTTCCCTTTAAAAATGAATTTATTTTTTTAAAACAGTCATGAGTTAATCTTGTGTCTGCATGTAAAAATATGAGCCACTCCCCTTTTGAATTTTCAGCTCCAATATTTAATTGTAAACCTCGATTCCTTTCTTTGGATATAAATACTTTCGCTCCGTAAATATTTGCTATATCAATAGTTTTATCTTCACTTCCACAATCAACAATTATAATTTCGCCTTCTTTCTGAATACCTGACAAGTCTGAAAGCAATAATGGCAAATTATTAGCTTCATTAATAGTTGGAATGATAATTGAGATTTTTGACAAGTCGATTACTTTCTATTTTCAATATCAATAATTGTATCTATATCTATTTTTTTATCTAAAAACTTATGTTTTAAATTTGTGGAAGCAAAATTATCAATTGTATTTTGGAGAACATTTTCCGTTCCCCACTTTATGTTGATAAAAGGTAAATACATATGAGATGACATTATTTTTTCTGATAAACCAATAAGCCAATATCCTCCATCATTGGATGGTCCTAAAATAAGATCATTTTGTTGAAGCTCTTTTAGAGTATTCAATAAATCTTGATGGCATAAATCTGGAAGGTCAGTACCAATAAAAATAATATTTTTGATTTTATGTCTTGCACAAAATTTTTTGTTGATAATTATTTGCCGTTTCATTTTTTCCCCCAAGCAGCCTTTACCCTGTAAATTAAATTTTTTGATGCCTAATTCTCTAGTCCATTTTATACAGTTGCCTACCCCCAAACCAGATATAGCAATAGAAATGTCAATCAGTTTATTTTCTTGGAGAAATTTTGCGACTGAAATAGTATGCTTGGTCATTACACTTTGAACCTTTGCAGAATTACTTTTACCTATATCTTTAGATAATCTTGTTTTGCATCTCCCAAAACCATGCCATTTTGCCATAATAATAAGTAATGCTTTATCCAAAAATTTAGTGCGATTTAAAATAATTATATGCCTATAAAAAAAATAAAATTTTTCTTTTAAATTTGAATGATGCTTTGTTAAGTAATTTTAAATTTGTGGTGATCTTGTGATTTCCTAATGGCCAATTATTAAATTCCAACTAGATTAATAATCTAGAGAATAAAATTTTGCAAGCAATTAATCCTATTTGGGCGGAAGTTCAACAATCACTTCAAAAAACTTTAAGTAAGCCTTCATTTGAGACATGGATAAGGCCTGCTAAATTTAATTGTTTTGAAAATGGCTTACTAACCTTAATTACTCCAAATACATTTTCCAGTGATTGGTTAAGAAAGAATTATTGTCAAACTATCGAAAAGGCTGCAAAAGAAATATGCGGCCATGATGTAAAAGTTGTTTTCAAATCTGAAACAAATATTAGCAGCGATTCAATAAATAAAGAGAACCTAGATGAACAGAGCGTGAATCATAAAACAAAATCATTTTCTAAAAATAGTCAATATATTTCTTCAAAAAATCGATCCAAAAATCCCAACGGTCTAAATTTGCGCTATGTCTTTAAAAGATTTGTTGTAGGTCCAAATAGTAGGTTGGCTCATGCCGCGGCTTTAGCGGTTGCCGAATCACCTGGGAGAGAATTTAATCCATTATTTATTTGTGGAGGAGTAGGTCTCGGTAAAACCCATTTAATGCAAGCAATTGGCCATTATCGAGTAGAAATAGATCCAGAAGCAAAAGTTAAATATGTATCTACAGAGACTTTTACTAATGATGTTATTAGTGGTATTCGAAGAGATGGAATGACAGCTATTCGAGATAAATATAGAAATGTAGATTTGATTTTAATAGACGATATACAGTTCTTAGAAGGCAAAGAGTATACACAGGAAGAATTCTTTCATACTTTTAACGCTCTTCACGAATCAGGAAGTCAAATAGTTATTGCAAGTGATAGACCTCCAAATCAATTGTCGGGAATTCAAGAGAGATTAATTTCTAGGTTCTCAATGGGTATGACCGCAGATATTCAACCCCCTGATCTTGAGACAAGGACAGCTATCCTTCAAAAAAAGGCAGAACAAGAGAGGATGAGTCTTCCAAGAGATTTAATTCAATTTATAGCAGGAAGATTCACTTCGAATATTCGAGAATTGGAAGGAGCATTTACTAGAGCTGTTGCATTCGCATCAATAACAGGCTTGCCAATGACAGTCCAATCAATTGCTCCAATGCTGGATCCGAATAGTGTTGGAGTAGTTGTTACTCCAAAACAAGTTATTAATAAAGTGTCAGATTTCTTTAAAGTCTCTACCGATGAATTGATTAGTTCAAGTAGGAGAAAACCAGTAAGTCAAGCTAGGCAAATAGGCATGTATCTTATGCGACATGGAACTGATCTAAGCCTACCAAGAATTGGAGATGAGTTTGGGGGTAAAGACCATACAACAGTTATGTATGCTATTGAACAAGTTGAAAAAAAATTGTCTATTGATCCTAATATTGCTAGTCAAGTTCAAAAAATAAGGGATTTACTTCAAATAGATTCAAGAAAAAAATTATAGTTTTACTGTTAACTAGAAATAAAATTTCTAGGATCTTGATCATATCTATGCCTGAAAGGTATCTTATCTATTTCATTAATATCACTAAGCGATTCAATTTTATTTAATGATTGCCTTAATAACCTTGCTGAAATAATTGGCATATCTCTTGGAACTGAAATTCTATTTTTTAAGTATCTTAGAGAGATTCCTGAAAGTTTTTTGGGAATTAATACTTCACCTGTGATCATATGGGTCAAAGCTGATCTCAATGATTCCTCAAAGGATTCTTTATTGTATGGGTTTACTTTTAGTAAATTGTCTTTATGATTTATTACTCTTTTAAGAGCAATTTTTGCGCAATATTTTGAATCATAATTTTTATTTAATTCATAATTACCTAGACCCTGACCAGTATCTATTAGCTTAGAGAAAGTAATTTGTTGTTCATTGCTTTCTTTATAACATCCTCCCATTTGTGGGGGTAAATCATGTGAATGAGTATGAAAATCTCCTTGAGTGCCTCTATAAGCACTTGTCCCTTCAAAAAGGGTAAGCCAATTATCTATATGATGGTAATTATTTCTTATATTAAACCCTTTATAATAAATCAGTGATGCATTCATTCTCTCCATATAGGGAATAAAAATTATATCTCCAACACCAGGCTCTATATCGCCCTTATTAGATATTGATGGATCAATAAACCCTGATTTTGATTTACTTAAGATTTCATCGAGTTTAGAAATTGATTCATTAAATCTTTTTTTTCTAAAAGAGTTATCTATAAAATTAAAGCTTTCTCTGCAGAGCCAATTACACCAGGATCTGAAAATTTCTCTTTCTAATTCTCGAATTTTGATAAGGTGACTAGATATTATAAAAGATCCAAGTGCTCCAAATTCATTTTCTAAAAAAGCTATGATATCATCGCTTTCAGTTATAACTTGTCCTTGAAATTCAATTGCAGGTAATTTACCCGATCTGACTTTTTCAAGGAACCAACTTTCTTTTTGACCGTAGCAAAACATATTTATTTTTTTGACTCTGTATGGAATTCTCTTAAATTCAAGCCATAACCATATCTTCTGACAGTAAGGACACCAAGAATGCCTATCCCTATAGAAAGTAACTAATACATCATTTACACTATGCCCGAATAATCTTAAATTTGCGTAGGAATTATTTATACCATGGACTCTATCAAGATCTTCAACTTCAAATTTATTTAAATCATCCCATGTCAAAATCCCATTCATTATTTGAATTAAAGCTATAAACTAACGTTATATTAATTGATTAAAAAAAGTCTTGGAATTCGAATTTGATTTAATTGTTGTTGGCGCTGGATCTGGAGGACTCGCGGCGGCTAAACGTGCGGCTAGTTATGGAGCAAAAGTCGCAATCATAGAAGTAAATCAAATAGGAGGAACTTGTGTGATAAGAGGATGTGTTCCTAAGAAATTGATGGTTTATGCAGCTAAAAGTAAAAAAAATATGGATTCTTCTGACGGATATGGATTAAAACATGAAGGTATTAATTTTGAATCAAATATTTTATTGAAGAATGTTAGAGAGGAGGTTTCCAGATTAAGTAACTTACATAGAAATTCTTTAAATAAATTAAATGTAACTGTTTTTGAGGGCTTAGGAAGATTTAAGACTCAAAATGAATTGGAAGTTATTTGTCAAAAAACGAAGAAAATTAAAAATATTATTAGTTCAAAGAGAATTCTTATTTCAGTTGGAGGTAAACCAAAGAAATTGAATATTTCTGGGATAGATCTGGCATGGAATAGTGATGATATTTTTGAATTAGAGAAGTTTCCCAAATCAATATTAATAGTTGGAGGAGGATATATTGCTTGTGAATTTGCTTCTATTTTCAGGAATTTAGGTACTGAAGTAACTCAATTAATTAGAGGTCAACATTTACTTAATGGTTTTGATGAGGATCTTTCCTTATGCCTGGAGGAATCACCTACTTTTTGTGAAATAAATATAATCTCCAATACTCAATTAAATTCTATCAAGAGAGTAAATGAAAATCTGGAATCTACCTTAGACTCGGGAGAAAAACTTTTAACTAATAATATCCTTATTGCTACAGGTAGAGAACCAAATCTTTTGCCTTTAAATTTAGATTTTTTAAATCTAAAGATGGATGGCCAATATTTAGATGTTGATGAACTTAATCAAACAAGTAACGCAAATATCTTTGCAGTTGGCGATATTATAAATAAACCAAACTTAACTCCAGTAGCAATAGAACAAGGAAGAGTTTTTTCGGATAATTTTTTTAATGACCAAAAAAGAAAAGTAAATTATGAAAATATTCCTAAGGCCGTTTTTACTATTCCAGAAATTTCAACAGTTGGCTTGAGTGAGAAAAAAGCTGTAGAGATTTACTCTGAAAAAAATATAAAAATTTTCAAATGCAAATTTACCCCTATGTCTAATACCTTTAAAAAGAACAAATCAAAATGTATGTTGAAGATTGTAGTTCATAAACTAACTGACAAAGTACTAGGATGTCATATGTTTGGAGAAACATCATCTGAGATTATTCAAATGGTATCAATTTCATTAAATGCAGGGATAACAAAAAAAGAATTTGATATTACTATGGCTTTGCACCCAACTATCTCAGAAGAATTTGTGACTATGTATGGCTAAAATTATGAATTAGAAAATTTTAATTTTTCTTGAACAATCAGAAACACTATAAGAAGCGCAAAGTAAATAAATAAACCTATCCTTAATTCAGAGAGGTAATTAAATCCATTTAAAAAGAGTATCTTATCGAGAATGTAGAAAATATAAAGATTAAGCAAAATAAATCCTTCAATTCTGGTGATTTTCCCTTTGCTCCAGAAAATTGGTAAGCATGCAAAGGTAGTTAAAACCATAAAAGGTAAGTCAACTTTTATTAAACTTTGTTCAATTACTAAACCTTTAAATCCTGAAAAAATACTGCAACTTCCAAGGATTAGAAGTTGATTGAGCAAATTGCTTCCTATTACATTCCCAATCGCAAGATCTGTTTTGCCTTTAAATGCAGCAATTATTGAAGTTACTAATTCTGGTAAAGATGTCCCAGTTGCTAAGATAGTTAAACCGATAACAATTTCATTTACACCCAAAAGAGTAGCAAGCTTTTGAGAACCATTTACTAAAATATTAGAACCAAAGCTTAAAAGAAATATTCCCAGTATTAACTTTAGTAAAATATCAAGCTTGCCTTTATAGTTATCTTTTAATTCTTCTATCTCTGGTTCAGCATCCTTTGTCTCCTCTCCTTTCTCATTCATGGTATTGATTTCCCATATTGTATTTAAGATTAAACAAAATATTAGAAATACCCCTGCTTGTAATGTTAATAAGCCTGTTGATGACATAGCCCAAACTGCACAAGAAATTGCCATTAAAAGAGGCACATCTCTTCTGACTATTCTGCTTTTTACTTTAAGAGGCGTTATCAATGAGCTTATACCCAAAACAACGAGAACATTAAAAATATTGCTTCCAATTACGTTGCTTGCCGCAAGCGAATCACTGCCTTTTAAAATTGAACTTAAACTTACCAACAACTCAGGAGAGCTTGTCCCAAGAGAAACAACTGTTAAACCTATCACTATTTGAGGTATTCCTAAAATTAAAGATAAAAATATGGCTCCTTGAATAAAGAACTCTCCTCCAGCAAAAAGTAGAACCACTCCTAAAACTATTTCCATTATTGGGAATAAAAAATCACTCATATTTGGGCTTTTATTTAGATAATTAAAATTTTCATAATTGGTTAATAACTATCCTCGAATATCTATAATTTATTGTCAATTTTAATTTGCTGTTAAAATTGATTAAATAGAAAAAATTTTGAAGTCTTTAACCATAATAAAACCTGATGATTGGCATTTACATTTAAGAGAAGGTCTTGTATTAAAAAATATCATTCATTTTACTTCAGAATATTTTGGAAGAGCCATTGTAATGCCAAACACTAAAAGTCCCATAACATCAATCAATAGCGCTATTTCATATAAGAAATCTATTGTTGAAGCGTTACCAGAAAGTTCTAAGTTTGAACCACTAATGACTATTTATCTTACAGATGAGACTGATAAAGGGGAACTAATAAATGGTTTTAAAAATAATATCTTTTTCGCAGCAAAATTATATCCTGCTAATGCGACAACGAATTCCAGTCATGGAGTTAGGAAAATAGAAAATCTATATAAGATCTTTGAATTAATGCAAGATTCTGGAATGCCTCTTTTAATTCATGGGGAAGTGACTGATTCTGAAGTAGATGTATTCGATAGAGAAGAAGTTTTTATAGATCAAGAACTCTCTCAAATAACTAAAAGATTTCCAAAATTAAAAATCGTTTTAGAACATATAACTACTTCCTATGCAGTGAATTTTGTTCAAGAAAATAATATTGGAGCTACTATCACTCCGCATCATTTGCATATAAATAGAAATGCAATGTTTTTTGGAGGCTTAAATAGTGATTTTTACTGCTTACCAGTTGCTAAGAGGGAAAATAATAGACTCGCTTTAAGGAAAGCTGCAACAAGTGGGGAAAAATGTTTTTTCTTGGGAACTGACTCTGCTCCACATCTTAGGCAGTGGAAGGCTTTTTGTGGATGTGCAGGTATTTTTAATTCGCCAGTAGCAATAGAAAGCTATTTAACGGTATTCGAAGAGGAGGATGCTCTAGATAATTTTGAAAAGTTTGCAAGTTTGAATGGCCCTAATTTTTATAATCTGCCCCCAAATAAAGAAAAATTAAAATTAGTGTCTAGACCTAATAAAATTAAAGAATTTATTGATGTTGTGGATGAAAAAAATATTGTGGGGCAAATAAAACCATTTCATGCAGGTGAAACCTTACAATGGCAAGTAGAAGGTATATTAAATTAAAAATTTAGATTTAATCTGACAATTAAAAGTGTAAATATTCCAATTTTTCTTGGTTAAATGGGTTGCTTTCGGCTACGATTAAATTGCGCAAATTCCTTTGGGAGTGTGGCGGAATTGGTAGACGCGCCGGACTTAAAATCCGTCGAGCGATTTAGCTCGTGGGGGTTCAAGTCCCCCCACTCCCATTATTTAATTATTTATTTTTAGTTCTGACGATAACTTCCAATAGTTGTTATTTTCTAACTAAGCTACCATAAATCAAAATGGAAAGTTTTTTCAATAATTCATTCGCTACTTTAATTACTTATATTGGAATTATTTCTACCTATTTATTGGTTATTCCTTTATTACTATTTTACTGGATGAATAATAGATGGAATATTATGGGCAAATTTGAAAGATTAGGAATCTATGGCCTTGTATTTCTTTTCTTCCCAGGTTTAATTTTATTTTCTCCATTTTTAAATCTCAGACTAAAAGGAAGAGGTAAAGGGTAAATAATTGACTAAAGGTAAAGTTATACAAATAGGTTTATTTATTTCATTAATAGGATTAATTAGTTATAAATTGGCACCGCAAATTGGCATTGACAATTTTACAGCCACTACTCTCTCAAGTTGTATCTTAATTTTGATTGTTATCACTTGGGTAACATCTTATGTTTTTAGAGTTGTAAATGGAAAAATGACTTTTATGGAACAAAGGAAGCGTTATAGAAAAGAGTATGAAAAAGTTGTTAATGATAAACTAGAAACCAAATTCAACTCATTGTCAAAGAAAGAGCAGCAAAAACTAATGGAAGATCTAGAGAAAAATCCATAAATTTTTCATAGAAAAGTTTCTAAAATTCATGTAAGATAACTAAATGCAAATTACTAATAATGAATCTTTATCTAAGGTAGATGAGAAGTTTTGTGAGTTAAAAAAAAATAAAAAATTAGCTTTGATGCCTTTCATAATGGCTGGGGATCCTAATATTGAAATAACGTCTGAAATCTTATTAAAGTTACAAGAAAATGGAGCTGACCTTATTGAATTAGGTATCCCTTATAGTGACCCACTTGCAGACGGACCTGTTATTCAAGTGGCGGCCTCTCGCGCCTTAAAGTCAGGTACTAACCTAAGAATAGTAATTAAACTTTTAGAGTCTTTAAAAAGTAAGTTGAATATTCCCATCATCCTTTTTTCTTACTTAAATCCATTACTATGCGCTGGCTTTGAAAAGTTTTGTGAGATGGCATCTAATGCTGGAGTTTCTGGACTAATAGTTCCTGATCTTCCTTTAGAGGAAGCTTATAAATTTTCTAAAATAGTTAGTAACCATTCTATGGACTTAATTTTATTGGTAGCTCCAACTACTCCTTTTGAAAGAATGAAACAAATATCAAATCATACAAGAGGCTTTACTTATTTAGTAAGTGTTACAGGTGTCACTGGTGAGAGAAACAAAATGGAAAATAGAGTAGAAAATCTTATTGCTAAATTAAAAGATGTAAATAGCAATCCAATTGCTGTTGGTTTTGGAATATCCAC
This sequence comes from uncultured Prochlorococcus sp., assembly GCA_902538225.1. Lineage (GTDB taxonomy): Bacteria > Cyanobacteriota > Cyanobacteriia > PCC-6307 > Cyanobiaceae > Prochlorococcus_A. The sequence continues at coordinate 10,874 of CACBEF010000005.1, forward strand.
TCCAGAACATGTTAATAAAGTGTGTGAGTGGGGAGCAGATGGAGTAATTATTGGGAGTGCATTTGTAAAACGAATTTCTAGTTCAAGTGAAAAAGATGTTGTCGATCAGATTGGTGAATTTTGTAAAGAAATGCGTTCAGCGGCTGATCAAAAAAAATAAATGCAAAGATAATTTATTAATGAAAAGAATTAATTATAGAAAATTAATTAAAAATGATATATCCAATTATTTTTTGTTGTCTTTAAGATTCTTTTGTAGGTAATAATCTGATTTGTTTTCTTCCGAGCTTAATTTCGAATTCATCACCTGCTTTTAAATCAAGAAGTGCTGTATATGCTTTTCCAATCAGAAGATTTCCATTGCCTTGAACTGTAGCTATATAACTAAGTTTTCTTCCACCTTTCCCAATACCTGCAACTCCAGAGTCACCAAGATTAACCCCTTTTGCTTCTAAAAGTGCTTCATAAAATGCAGTAAAGTTTAAGCGTTCACTTCCGTTTTTCTTACTGGAAACATATCCACAGGCGCGAACTAGGTCAGATTTGCTAACTTCACCAAGTTCTTTAACTTTTGCAAGGAGATTGCTACCAGTTAGCATAATTAATTAAAAGAAAGATGTATTAAATAACATAGCAATTCGCGTGTAATATATGCAATTATTTAGTATGTACTTATTCTATAATTTATATTTAAAAATGGAAAAGTTTGTAGTTTTTGGAAGGTACTGTGAAGATGCAATTTTTAAAAGGAAACCATTTCGCGAACAACATCTTAATAGACTTAAAAACTTAAAAGATCGCGATATTCTAGTTACATTAGGGCCAACAAAATGTACCAATTATTTGTTTGGAATTTTTAATGCTAATGATGTAAACGAGATTAAAGATCTTATTGAGGATGATATATATTGGGAAAAAGGTATATGGATTAATTATGATATTTATCCATGGATTCAGGCATTTTAAATATGATTTACGAAAAAATTTAGTAATTATTAACTATTAATTCGAAAAGAATTAATTTAAATGAAAATACATAATATTGTTACTTTAATAATATAATTATTTAACATATTTAGGAGTTAAAACGATACTTATTTAAAGGTTAGTTTTAAGAGATTATATTATTTTTAATTAATATTTATTCACTAGTATCTTGATTTATCTGGTTTATTAATGAGTCGATATCTAATTGATTATATGGTGGTGTTTGTTCTGTTTCTCGATAATCGTTCTTGATATTTTTTAACCATTTTTGCTCTATCTTTATAAGATTTTTTGCAATATTGAAAACGCCGCCTTTTTTATATAATTCTTTAATTTTTAGAATAATCTCGGAGGTTCTGCTCGATTTAATATTTAATTCATTTGCTAAGTCTTTTTGGGTAAATCCATGTGATTTTAACCAATCTTTAATGAATGAGACGAGTTCTTTTTCTTCCTGAATAGATAATTTACTCATTCAATAAAAAGGAAATATCTTATTAAGCTTATTCTCTGCTCTTGCTCTAATTGAAGGAGTCATGTATTTGCTCCATATACTGAGTACTGCTGTGAGAGCTACAAAATCATCACTAAAACCAACTAAAGGCATAAAGTCAGGGAAAAGATCAAATGGCATAATTAAATATGCTAGTGCAGCCATTAATGAAACTCTAACTTGTGCTGGAGTATAAGGATCTAAAGCCATCTCCAAAACTTCTAAGGCAGGCTTTGCAATTGTTCTTCCTGCTTTAATAAGAATCTTGATAATGATATTTTCATCAAATGTTGAACTCTCTAAAACTTCAGCATCATAGATTTTTTCTTGGGTTTTGTAATTCTCTTTCATCCTTATAAATGAAATTTAAATATTTTTAATGAAATTTTTAGCTAATACTATCAACTAATCCATTCTGTATTCCTGCTTTTCTAAGTTTTCTTAAAGCACGTTGAACAACTTGTCGGCAATATTCCCTGCTGCAACTCATATGTCTTGCAACTTCAGCTAATGTTCTCCATTCATTTGAGCCGTCTAAACCAAATCTTAGGCTTACTATCTTTCTTTCTTTCTCAGTTAAATTTGCTTTATTTAATAACTTCCAAGCTGAGGCTGTCCTTTCGGCTAATTCGGCTAGTTCCATTGGGGGGGTTTGATCACTTGGAAGAATATCAACTAACTCGGAAGGATCTGATTTCGATTTAACAGTACCTTGGAGACTAACAGTGATGCTTCTCAATTCACAAGAAAGGAGTTCGTCAATTTCCTCTTTGGTTATTTTCATTTCTTCAGCTAGCTCACCACTACTGGGTGGAATTCCCTTAAGTTGCATAAGCTTTGATTTTGCTGATCTTAGTTTTGTAAGTTTTTCATTAATGTTAACCGGGATCCTTATCGTTCTACTTTGAGTTGACAATGCTCTATTTAAACCTTGTCTAATCCACCAATAAGCATAGGTAGAAAATCTATGTCCTCTAGAAGGATCATATTTTTCTACGGCCCTTGTAAGACCTAATGTCCCCTCCTGAATTAAGTCCAGTAATTCTAATCCTTTTCCTTGATATCTCTTGGCAAGGTTGACAACAAGTCTTAGGTTGGCTGTTATCATCTCGTTTTTAGCTTTTTCACCAATTTTGATCTTTTTTCTCTCGGCTTCGGAATATTCACAAGCAGGGCCTTTTCCTCCTGCTTCTTGACATCTATTAACAAGCACAACCATTTCCTGGACTTTTCTACCCATTGTGAGTTCTCTTTCGGGAGTCAAAAGTTGATGACGTCCTATTTCACCAAGAAAATCGCTTAATGAACTCACGATTTACCTCATTGTTGATATATTCAACTTATAGTCAATTCAGTAATAAGCCATACATGTAATAATTAATTAATATTTAATTAACATTTTTTTTTAATTTTCAGGTTTAAAAAAATTATAAATTTGTAATTTAATTATCTAATTTTTTCTTCTTGATTCTAGAACAGCAAGTACATCTCTCCACTCAACGCCTTTATGCATAAGGGCTACTTGCAGATGATAAATTAAATCAGCAGCTTCATTTGAGATTGAATTTTTATCATTATCTTTGCAAGCCATTATAAATTCTGCAGATTCCTCTCCTATTTTTTTCAAAATAGTATTACTGCCTTTTGTTAATAAATGATTTGTGTAACTTTTTTCTGATGGATTTATTGATCTTTCATTAATTGTATTGAATAATTCAGAGCAAATATTTGAGAAGGGAGTTGTTTTTTTCTCTTTTTTATAACTTTGATTAATTTGGATTTCGTTGAAAAAACAACTTTTTTCACCAGTGTGACATGCACCTGAACCATTTTGTTCAATCATTAGGATTAGTGCATCATTATCGCAGTCGAATCTTATCTCCTTAAGTATTTGGGTACTTCCGCTAGTAGCTCCTTTTCTCCAGATTTCGGATCTAGATCTACTCCAGTAATGAACGTTTTTGGTTTCAAGTGTCATTGTCAATGATTCTTTATTCATCCAAGCAAGCATAAGAATTGATCCGTCAAGCCAATCTTGTGCTATTGCAGGGATTAAACCATAATTATCAAAGCGTAGATCTTCTATCGAAAAATTAGTTGAATAAGTCATTATGTTTATTATGTTAAATCCTATTCATTGTGTCTTAATTAAAATTATCCTAACAGTTAATTGATGTATCTTCACTCTCTAAAATTTTCATGCAGTAAAAGTTACGAAGATTTTCCCTGTTCACATAGGCAATGGCGCCATGAAGGCCACTGCAGATTTGTGCATGGATATTCAAGATCATTCACCTTTTGGTTTACTGCAAAAAAATTAGACCTTAATGGTTTTGTTGTCGATTTTTCAAGCCTAAAGCCCCTAGAAAATAAACTAAAGCAGCAATTTGATCATACTTTTTTGATAAATAAAGATGACCCTTTGTTGAATTACTGGGAAAAATTACATGACTTAGATGCTTTAGATCTGAGAATTATGGATAATGTGGGAATGGAGTTCACTTCTGAATTGATTTGGAGATGGGCTAATGAATACTTACAGCATAAGGATAAGGGCAGAACATGTTGTTGGAAAACAGAATCAAAAGAAAATAAATCTAATAAAGCAAGTTATGAGGAAATTCCTGATTGGTTCAAATCTTAGATCAAAGTTGTTAAATTTCAAGTAATATATAATTCTTCAATTTAGATCTTTAATCAACAATTATCTCTCCATTAACCAGATAAATATTAATCTCGTCTTTATTAAGGTAATGATTATTTAATATATTATTTGAAATTTTTGTCTCAATTTGTTTTTGAATAATTCTTTTTAAAGGCCTTGCGCCATAGGCATGATCGAAACTATTTTCGACAAGTTGATTAATTGCTTCATCCGTAATTTTGAACTTTAAGTTTTTTTTGTTGAGTCTTTTTTCTAAATGTTGAAGCTGGATTTTTGCAATTTCTTTTATGTCATTTAATTCTAAATTATTAAAAATAACTATTTCATCAAGTCGATTTAAAAACTCAGGCTTGAAAAATTTTTTAATTTCATTATCTACAACTTTTTTAATTTCATTTGTATCTTCTTTTCTAACTGATAAATCATTTATTGATTGACTTCCTAAATTACTTGTGAGAACAATGATTGAATTTTTGAAATTGATTGTACGACCTTGACCATCAGTAATGATTCCATCATCAAGAACCTGTAAGAGAATATCTAAAATATCTTTGTGAGCTTTCTCAATTTCATCTAGGAGTATTAATGAATAAGGATTTTTGCGTACAGCTTCAGTTAGTTGACCGCCTGATTCGAAACCTAAATATCCAGGGGGCGCACCTATAATTTTGCTCACTGAATGCTTTTCCATATATTCAGACATATCCAGTCTTGTAATTGAAGAATTTGAATCGAATATTATTTTGGCTGTTACTTTACTTAGCTCTGTTTTTCCAACGCCAGTTGGGCCTAAAAAGAGAAAACTGGCTAATGGCTTGCTTGGATCATTTAGACCAGTCCTTGATCTCTTAATGGAATCTGCAACTGCCCTAATTGCACTATCTTGACCAATAATTTTTTCTTTAAGGATTGACTCGAGGCTCAACAGTTTATCTTTTTCTGACTGGTTTAAGTTCTGTACTGGAATAGAGGTCCACTTTGAGACAACTTCTGCAATATCATCAAAAGTTACCTCTTGTCTTAAAAGACTTGTATCTCCATTTTTTTGAGAATTTACTAGGGACTCACTTTTTTCTTTCAATTTTTTTTGCAAAGAATTTAAAGTCCCAAATTCTAATTCTGCTGCTTTGTTGAGGTCAAAACTCCTTTTGGCTTGATCTATTTGCAATTGAACAGATTCAATTTCTTCTTTTATGGTGCTAATCTCATCAATTTCATCTTTTTCTTTTTTCCATTGAGCGCCTAATTCTGCCTGTTTATCTTTAAGGGATATAAGTTCATTATTGATTTTTTTTAATCTTTCTATAGAAAAATCATCCGTTTCTCTTTTTAAAGATAATTTTTCCATCTCAAACTGTAGAACTTTTCGATCAATTTCATCAATTTCTTCAGGTTTGGAAGTTATGACCATATTTAATCTTGATGCTGCTTCATCGATTAGATCTATTGCTTTGTCAGGAAGAAATCTATCGTTAATATATCTTTCGCTAAGGGTTGCAGCAGCAACTAAAGCATTATCAGAAATTCTCACACTATGATGAACTTCGTATCTTTCTCTCAATCCTCTTAAAATTGATACGGTATCATCTATTGAAGGAGCATCAACTTTTATCTTTTGAAATCTTCGTTCTAAGGCAGGATCTTTTTCAATATTTTGTTTATGTTCATTAATAGTTGTAGCGCCAATACATCTAAGCTCTCCTCTCGCAAGCATTGGTTTTAATAGGTTGCTTGCATCTAAAGAACCTCCACTAGCTCCTGCACCAACTACCGTATGAATTTCATCAATAAAAAGAATAATCTTACCGTCTGATTCTTTCACTTTCTTAAGAATATTTTTTATTCTTTCTTCAAATTCTCCACGATATTTTGCTCCAGCTAAAAGTGAACCCATATCTAATGAAATTAGTTTCCTATCTTGTAGCGCAGAAGGTACATCGCCATTAATAATTCTTTGTGCTAACCCTTCTACAATGGCTGTTTTCCCAACCCCAGGTTCTCCAATGAGAACTGGATTATTTTTTGTTCTTCTACTCAATATTTGAATTGTTCTTCTAATCTCTTCATCCCTACCAATAACAGGGTCTAAAATCCCATCTCGTGCAGATTGAGTTAGATCAATACCATATTTTTCCAAAGACTCATTAGAACTATTAAATTCATTTTTTAATGCCGGATCTGACTTCATTTTCTTTATAATTTCAAGAAATTCTGGAATACCTTTTTGATTTAAAATTTGAAATCCATATTTATCATCATAAGTGAAACCGTAAACTAAGTGTTCTGTTGATATCACTACATCATTTAAAGTATTTTTAATATCATTCGCCTTCAAAAATATTTTGTGAAGAGTATCACCAATATATAAATTATCTTGTTTATCTTTCATTTTTGCCTTCGCATTTAATGAAGAAATTATTTCTCTCTCGAGATCTTTTAGATTTACATTATTTTTTTTTAAAATCTTTTTTGTAATATTGTCATCTTTTATAAGAGCTAATAATAAATTATCAGAGTCTACGTTTTGTTGATAATTTTTATAAGCAATTTCTTTGGCAAAAATAAAATAGTCCCAAGCTGAATTTGAGAATTCGCTTGGAACTATTTTCATCAATCAAAATTTGGGTATGACCGTAATAAATTTTAAGTCAAGAAGGATGTCTAACTATTTAGAAGAATTATTCAACAACAACTTTACCTACCATTCCAGCGCCTCTGTGTGGCTCGCAATAGTAATCATAAGTTCCAGCAGTATCAAATGTTTCTTCCCAAGATTCTCCTGGAGCAAAAGCTAGGTCCGCATGACTTAATTCCTCATGCCCATCAAAAACAGCATTGTGAGGGGCAAGTTTATTATTGACGAATTTAACTGTATCACCAGCACTAATGGTTACTGTACTTGGTTCAAATGCAAGCATTCCAGCATCTGTTCCAAGTTTTACTTCAACAGTTTTAGCTGAAACTGATGAAATACCTATACCTAGAGTTAAAACTATTGCAAATAACCCTGCAAAGATTGAACGTAACATAATAAAAATTTGCTTATTTATACATATTACAAGGTTTTGGTAACCTAACTGCGAGAATTTTAATTGTTATTACAGCTTGGTAACTTTGATAACCTTAAAATATCGTTCAGTGACTTGGCATAACTTTTAAGTTTAAAAGTCTCAGGATTAGTGATGGGAACATGATTAAAGTCATATTTTTTGATACTGAAGCTATCCCAAGGAGTAGTTTGGATAGGGAGAATTCTTAATAATATTTTTAGAATTTTTTTAGTAAGTGGTATGGCAAAAAATCTCCTCATATTATGTCTTTTTAACAGTGTAATTATGGCATCATCAATTGAAATGAATTTTTGACCTAGTACAAATTTTCTAAAGCCTTTGTATTGCTCTTCTTTATGATTTTTAATTAGAAACCCGCAAATCTGGGCGATATCATTTGCGTGTATAAAGTGAAATTTAGAATCGAGTTTTAAAAATCTTGCTAACCAAAGCCATTTCCCAATTTCTTTCAATCCACTAGTTAAATAACTTACAGGATATTTACTTTTTTTCCCAAGATGCCCGCCAAAAACCAAGGTAGGGAAAACAGCGAATGTTTTTTCTGCAAATGAGCTTTCTCTAAGTCTCTGGAAACATTCATATTTTGTTTGAATGTACTCTGTTCCATAAATCAATGATTCCCTCATTAATTCTGTTTGTGTATCAAGAATACTAGCTGTTGAAAAATAAATAATCTTTTCTACCTTTTCAATATCAAGCATTTCCAGTAATTCTTCAAAAGCTTTAATATTTACTTCATAGGCTCTTTTGGGATCTCCCCAAGCTGTAGCAGTATGTATTAGGTAATTAATTTGACTAATTTCATTTTTATACCTATTTGATTCCCTGATATCGCACACCATTAACTTGACTTTTTTATTTTCTTGAACAGAAATTGGTAACTTACTTTTGTCTCTTACCATGAGATATAGCCTGAATTTTGTGTTTTTCAAAAACCAATCAACTAAATATTGGCCAACACATCCATTCGCACCTGTAATTAATAAGTTTTTATATGCCAAGACTTTGACTAGTAAGTGAGTTTTTTCCCATGTTCAAAAAATGTTTGAGCATTTTCTTCTGGAGTCCCAGGTAAAATCCCATGACCCAAATTAAGAATATATTTCCTGTCTTTAATTTTATTGAATGTATTATCTATCCTTTCTTTTATTGATTCTTTGTTTCCGAATAAAATGCCAGGGTCAACATTACCTTGAATTCCAATCCCCCTGGGGATTCTTTTACAAGCCTCTTCAATATCTACTGTCCAGTCTAATGAGATTATATCTACTCCAGTTTTTGCCATCCTTTCTAAAACACCAGCACTTCCTGAAATGTAGAGAATTATTGGTGTTTCAGGGTATTCCGCTTTTACAATTTCAACAACTTTGTTTTGATAGGGCCCAGCAAAGATATCGTAATCTTGAGGGCTTAGTTGGCCTGCCCATGAATCAAAAATTTGTACTACTTGCGCTCCAGATTTTATTTGATATTTAAGGTATTCACCAATAGATTTCGCAAAATGATCAAGAAGTTTATGAAGTAAATCTGGTTCATTAAAAGCCATCGATTTTATTAAAGAATAATTTTTACTGCTTTTACCTTCAACTACATATGCAGCAAGAGTCCAAGGTGCGCCAACAAAACCTAAAACTGTTGCCTCATTATTCACATCTTTTTTTAGTGAAGTAAGAACTTGGCCAACAAAACTTAAACTCTCACTTGGATTTAATTCTTTTAAATTTTCTACCTGGTTTAGAGTTCTTATAGGGTCCTCAATAATTGGACCTTTACTTTCTATTATTTCAAAATTTATGCCCATCCCTGGAAGAGGTGTGAGAATATCTGAAAAAAGGATCACACCATCCGGTTTGAAAGCATGAAAAGGCTGCATTGAAATCTCATATGATAGTTCTGGATTCTCAGACCTCTCTCTAAAGCTTGGGTAACGATCCCTTAAATCTCTATAGATTTTCATATATCTTCCTGCTTGCCTCATCATCCATACTGGAGGCCTATTTACTTTTTTACCTAAAGCGGCAGAAAGTAGTAGTGGTAAATCTTGACCCATTTTTCGATTCGATATTTTAAAAAAAAATTAAAATCCAACTTAAAAATCTTACAATGTAAAGCAGAGCAAAAGCGTTATATGAACATTTATATGAAGCACTAAGTTAAATGAGCCTTCTTATTTTTTTGATTGATTTTTGAAGATACTCACGCTTAAGGGGGGCAAAGCAAGTTCTAGAGCATTTTGATAATCATGAATATTGTAATTTATAGTTTCTTTACCCCCCATATTTCCTTTGTTACTGCCCCCGTATCTAGAGCCATCTGAATTAAATATTTCTTTATAGAATCCTTCCACAGGAACACCTACTTTGTATGACCCATGAGTATTAGGTGTAAAGTTAGCAACAACAACAAGCCACTCATTAGTATCGTTTTCTCTTCTCATGAAACTTATAACCGAATTAGATTTATCATTACAATCAATCCATTGGAACCCATAAGGGTCAAAGTCATTTTTCCATAGTGCAGGTTCATTTTTATAAAGAACATTTAGGTCATCAATCAAGTTCCTGATACCTTTATGAGGCTCAAATTCTAATAATTCCCATTGCAGATCATCCCAAACATTCCATTCTTGTCTTTGCCCAAATTCCATCCCCATAAATATCGTTTTTTTACCAGGGTGGGTCCACATATAAGTTAGTAATGCTCGAGTATTTGCATATTTCTTCCAGTCATCGCCAGGCATTTTATGCAAAAGATGACTTTTCCCATGGACAACCTCATCATGACTAAGTGCAAGCATAAAGTTCTCCGTATAGTTATATGTAATTGAGAAAGTTACACTATTTTGATGGAATTGCCTAAACCAAGGATCTATTTCAAAATAATCAAGCATATCATGCATCCATCCCATATTCCATTTCAAGTTAAACCCTAACCCTCCCATGTCAGTTGGTTTGGTTACCATTGGCCAGGTTGTTGATTCTTCCGCGATAGAAAGTGCACCTGGGAAATGTTGGAAGAGTACATAATTAGCCTGTTGAAGAAATTTAACGGCTTCTATATTTTCATTACCACCATTTTCATTGGGTATCCATTCTCCATCTGGACGTAGATAATCTCTGTAAAGCATTGAAGCTACAGCATCTACTCTTATGCCATCAATATGAAACTCTTCAAACCAATAAACGAGGTTGGCTACTAAGAAATTTCTTACTTCGTTTCTGCTGTAATTAAATATTAGGGTTCCCCATTCTTTGTGTTCACCTATACGTGAATCTCCATGTTCATAAAGATGACAACCATCAAAAAATGCTAAACCATGCTTATCTTTTGGAAAATGCCCTGGCACCCAATCAAGAATTACGCCAATGCCCTCTTCATGACATTTATTTACAAACTCTCTAAATTCATTTGGGGTACCAAATCTACTTGTTGGTGCATACCAGCCTGTAACTTGGTATCCCCATGAACCATCGAAAGGATGTTCAGATATTGGCATTAATTCAATATGAGTGAATCCTCTCTCTTTTACATAAGGGATGAGTTTCTCGGTTAATTCTGGATAAGTTAAAAATCTTGTTCCAGGTTTTAAATCGGCTGCAGGCACTGGGTCTCTTGGTTCACCATTGTCCTCCAAATATGTATTATCTGTTGATTCATGGAGCCAACTTCCCAAATGCATTTCATAAACTGAAATTGGCTTGTTAATTTGACTCGAAGAATCTCTATTTGAAATCCAAGAACTATCATTCCAATTAAAGTTTTTCAATTTTGAAACTATTGAACCATTTTGAGGTCTGATTTCATGAAGGAAACCATATGGATCAGCTTTCTCATAAATATGACCTTGTTGTGTTCTTATTTCGTATTTATATGTATCGCCCTCTTGCATTGTTGGCATGAATAGTTCCCAAATTCCCCCTAATCTTTTTTGCATTGGATGATGTCTTCCATCCCAAGAATTTGTATCTCCAATTATCGAGATTGATTTTGCATTTGGAGCCCAAATGCAAAACATGACCCCTTTTTGATCCTTTTCTTCAATGAGATGTGCGCCCATTTTTTCCCAAATATGATGATGATTACCTTCTGCAAAAAGATGTCTATCAACTTCTCCCATCCACTCATCTCTATATGACCAAGGGTCATGTTGTGTATGTGTGATCCCACCTCGTGAAATATTTATTTCGTAATTATAATTTGGATTTTCAGGCAGAATAGCTTCAAAAAGCCATTTATGGTTTATGTTTTCCGCCTTATAGGTATTGTTTTTAAAATTTATTTTAACTTCGTCAGCTTCAGGCATCCAAACCCTAATTACCCATTGTTCTTCATAAAAATGAGGACCTAATATTTTTAATGGATTATCATTGCAACAATTTTCTAGGTTGATAGCTTCTGATTTAATCCAGTCTGCTTGAATTGTCTCGATCATGACTGGTAGATATTAACGATTAATAATATCAAATGATTAACCAAAAAAATAATTATTTATAAAAAAAAGGGGTCATTTTCATAAATGTTTTATCAAGGCTAAAACTTAGAGTAATAACTCTATGATTTGCTGAAGGAGATCCAACATTTCCCTCCCCAAATCCAGGATTAACTCCGATAGCGGGATAAGCTGCTGCAGATATAGATAAGCGAAGCTTGCTATCTTTAATCAAACAAATATTTGTTGGTTGCATTGTGATTTGATAAATGCATTCTTCACTTATTTTGGAGTTTTTAACCCTCAAGAATCCGGTTGAAAATTGATTCACCTTTTCATTACCTTCTTCAACTAGAGATAAAGCAAGGCAGATATCGAAATTGGGCTGATCACTTTTTACTTGGATTTCTAATGTTGGAACTCCTCTTAAATATTGATCTTCTTCAAAAGAATTGGTTTGAAAAACACCTACATCCAGGCGTTTATCAATAATACTTCTATTAAACTTTCCTGGATTTGGACCTAAATGACCACCGTTAGATGGAGTAGGTCTCCATGGGTCATTAACAATTGTGAACCATCCTGACCCTTTTGAATTTATGGTCAGACTTCCATCTTCAACCTCTATATTTGCTGTGCCATTGCTTTTGAGCCCAAAAATAAATTTAGGGTGAAATTTATTATCAAATTCTTCCCATTTATTTAATGAAATATTCCATATTTTTTTCTCGTCTTTAAAGTTCTTAGAATTAAATTCTTCATCTGATTTTAAATGTTTATCAAAAAATTTTAATAAAGATTCTTGTGATCCCTCCCACCAATCTAGATGTGTCGCATTCCCAATTATAATCTCTGGGCTTCCACCAGCTTCTTTAGATTTTTTATAAAGATCAAAGGCACCTTTTAAATGTGGATCCCAAAGTCCTCCAATAATTAACATAGGTTGTTTAATCCATGTTGAAATTGGTTTAAATTCTTCAAATGGACTAGCATCATTTAAATTTTTAAGCCATTCCAAAACAAAGCTATTAGGATCATATTTTTTTAAAGTATCAATTCCTTCACTTAAATAACTTTTATTTTCTAAGGCTAATCTTATCTTTTCCCACTCAAGTAATTTATTTTCTCTTTTCAATTTTAGTGCTGCGATTTGAAGTCCCCATACGATATTGTTATGCCACCAATATGCTCCTCCATCTGAGCACCAATGATCCTTAATATTTATCCCAGTCATTGCTGGAGATAAACAATCGGGCGGCTTTGAATTTAATTCACCTGTTAGTTGGGTAAATCCTTGATATGAAAAACCATATAAGCCAAGTTTTCCATTACATTCTTTTAGAGACCTTACCCATTCGTGTGTTTCTGAAGTATCGCTAGCTTCTTGAGAAAAACCATTAAAAACTCCTTCAGAAGAACCCATACCTCTAACATCTTGAATTATTACCATGTACCCCTTGGTAGCCCACCATTCTGGGTGAGAATAGGTAATGGTTGAAGCTATTTCCCTTCCATAAGGTTGTCTCATTAATAATGCCGGCCATGGCCCATTACTATTAGGTAACCAAATTCTTGATACAAGTCTTACTCCATCTCTAAGTAATAGAGACTTGTCATACCATCTTGAACCAGACATTTAAGCTTTAGATAATATCTGGACAGTGCAGCCCGATAACGTAAATAGAAAAGATCTCTGCGTTAACGGGAGTTAACTTTTTTTTGTTGGATACATACTCTATAGCTTTATCTGAACTTGCTGAAATTCCTTTTGAATTGAAATCTCTAAACTTGTTACATAAATTCTTGGCTTCGTTTGGATTCTTTTTTACACTTTCTAATAAGTTAGATTGACTAAAAACAGGGTATAAAGAATTTGAAAACAAAAATAATAAAAATAAAAAAGGTTTCATTATTTCTAACTTTTTTTAAATTCTACATTAAAAAATTTTTTTAACCAAGATTTCAAATCGATTTTTATATTTGACTAGCTTTTTTAATCCATTCTTTTAGGAGAGTAAAAGTTGCATCTGTCTTAGTTTTTACTCTAAGAGCTCTTTCTAATCTACCAATTTTGCGTTCTAATTCGTAAGGAGTTGATAGTGATAATGATTTTATAGAAGATATACCGCAATGTAAAAGTAGATATGCTTGCGGTGGGGAAATTCCAATTTCTTTTTTGAAAATAGCTATAGCTCTAATTTTCTTGAGATTATTCAGTGTACATAGTGAAGATTTTCTTTGAATCTCATTTATATCTAGGTCTGAAAGATTACTTAATTTTTCAAAGTCAGTTAGATTATTTTGAATAAAGAAAGATTTCTCATGTCTAAAATTATTTGGTAAAAAATCTAAAAAAGTCTTACTTTCCATTTTTTAAAAGACTAATTCATTTTGACATTTTTCTGAACTTCTCCTATAACCAATGGTTTACTTACACCATCTGAAATTTTTTCAAGTTTTCTTATCTTGATTTTAACATTCGCACCAGATCTGCTACCTTTCCTTAAGTTTTCCAATAATTGTTCTAAAGTTGGCTCGATAGATTCCTCTGGAAAGTCATCATATGCTTTAGCAATAATCAAATCGAACCCATTGTCATAAACAATTGGAACATATTTTGCACCTTCGATTACAACCTTTTCGGAGTAACTTTGTATAAATGCCCAACTACTCAAAGAAAGCAATAATGAAAAAATGGTTGCTCCAATTATTCGAAATTTAAAACCAAAATTAAATATAAAAGCTGCTATGGTACAAATGAAAAGAAATATTCCAATGAATCCAAAAATTTTGGGTGTGTTATCTAATAGTTCAAAAAAAGACATTTAGTGGCTTTGACCTGATTAATTTCTTATATTTTGTAAGCCTACTCTATTTTTGGGCTCTAACTTGAAAAAAATTAGATCTCTAAATTTAAATACTAAGATTCTTTTGGTAGGAATGCTTTTACCTTTAGGTTTTTTAGGCACTTTTTTATTAAATAATTTTTTAAGAGAAACTTATAGTTCTAGGAAATTAGAACTAGAAAAAAGTATTGAGAATCTTTTAGATAAAAATGTTGATTTAGGTAATTATGTCGGGATTAGATTTCTAGGTATTTCTTTGGGTAATTCAAAAATTAATGATGCAAAAAATATAGATTCTGAAATTAAAGCTAAAAATGTATATGTGGGCATTATGCCTTTTAGATCTTTTTTAAAACAAAAATGGATTTTAAAAATAAGTCCACAGGAAGCTGCCATAAATATAGATAGAGATTTTTTTAAAAGGGATGAATCTTATAAAAGGGATAGAATTACAAAAAAATCGAAATTAAATTATGAATTGAATTTTAACTTAAATAAATATTCAGATCTGAATTTTAATAAAGCAGGATTAAAAACAAAAGTAAAAGGTAATGTTATTTACAAGTCAAGAAATAGACAAATCACTGCAAATGTAAAATCAAAGTTTGATGAAAAGGGTTTTTTAAAATTTAAATTTAATACAAAATTAAATCAAGACTTTTTAAAACTGGATTTATTTTCAAACGGTTTAGATCTTGAGAATTCTGAATATATTATTGGGAATAGAAAAATTAGCTTTAAAAAAGGTACCTTTAAATCTAACTTTAAATTTAATAAATCATCCAAACGTACATTTTGTGAAGGAAGATTTTCTTTTACTAATTTAAAAATAAAACCAGGAGATTTCGCAGAGAACATAAATTCAGATTCAACTAGGTTTTTTTGTAAAGAAAATAATTTAATTGTTAATTCAGAAAAACTAAATTATGGAACTTTGATTTCGAATTTTAATCTCAATGTTCCATTCAATAATAGTTCCAATAATATTGATCTAATAGGAAGTATTGGATACATTAATAGCCTGAATCCAGATATCAAATTATCGGGTAATATGCCTTATTGGTTTGATAGAAGAGGTATTAATTTTGGAAATATAGATACTAGTTTCAAAATAAATAGAACTCAATTATCTAATTTAAATATTTTCCGAAAAAATGATATTAGGGGTTTTATTACTGCTAAAGGAGAATTAAAAGGAAAAATTACTGATCCTAATATTTCTATAAACTTTAATGTTGATTATCCGCACTTTAAAGGTATCCGCATTAGGGAAACGTGGGAGGGAGATATTAATAATGAAAATAATGAATTTCTGCTAAATATGAAAAATAGATATTCTCCAATCCCTTCATTTCTTTCAATTAAGTTTGATTCTGATCTTAAACTAGATAATGCAAATTTTATAAGAGTTTTTAACTCAAATAAAGGGACTGTAGGTATATTCAAAGATGACGATAGTTATAACTGGAGAGCAGATAATTTTCCTCTTGATGAACTTGAATTATCTTTAAACAAAAATCAATTCGATAGAATTGATGGAATTATTAATGGTGAGGGATCAATTTCTTCAGACCAGTCATCCCTTGGTGGGCGACTTGCTTGGAGTTTAGGTAAATATAGGAATATTAATCTAGCTAATTCATTATTTGATTTCAGTGTCAAAAATAATTATTTTTATATAAATTCCTCATTGTATCCAATTGATGGAGGAGTAATTGAAGTCGAATATGATTCAAATAAAAATAATTTTATTAATTCAGAATTCACGAATGTAAGTACTAGTTGGACAATCCTTACCGCGGTTGATATTTTTAACTTTGATAATAAAAAAGTTATTCCCATAAGTAAATCGAATATTTTGGATGATTTGGAAATTAATAATAATAATAAATCATTCAAGGAGAGGATCGATTTTATAAATAACTTTATTGAAAATAGTGATGTGCAAGAGGACAAATTTAATTTGCAAAAATATTTAAATAAATTTAGAAGTAGATACAATGGAAAAATTACTATTCAGGGCGATAGACCAGAAAATTATAAATTGAATGCAAAATTAAATGGCTATCTTGATGTACCTAAAGATGAAAATAATAATAAAGAGGAATTTTCTATTGATTTGGAAGGAGGATTATTAAAAGGCAAAGGTTCTTTAATAATTAATAAATTACCATTAAGTACTGCAAATATCTTTTTAGATAAACCAAGCGATTTTATTGGAGGGATAGATATGAATTTATTTTATGATCTTGATACAAAATCTTTCTCTAGTGAAATTTCTTCCAATAATTCATCAATTAAAAATAAAAAAATAATATTTGATAAAGGACTAGTTGAATTTGATAATTCTGTTTTTGATATTGATTTTTCCCTTCTAATTAATGATTCTGAAATCCCTATTAATATTGAAGGATCAATACCTATAAATAAATCAGATAACTTAGATCTAAGATTGATTGGGAATGGAAAATTTATTGAGTTAATAGATATTTTTGCTGATGAATACTTTACCTTTAAAGAAGGTGATGTGAATCTTAGAATTATTCTAAAAGGTACTTTAAATAAACCTCTATTAAATGGATTTGTCGTAATTAATGATTCTGAAATTGATTTTTTCAACAATATAATAAAAGATATTAATAGCATAATAATTTTTGATTTTGATTCTTTAGAAATCAATAATCTTCAAGCAAAGGCTCAAGATTCTGGGGAAATTTTTATAAAAGGCTCTTTGCCTTTTTATAGTAAGAATGATTACGAGAAGGCAAAAATTAATTTGATAACAAAAAGATTTACTTTAGAGAAAGATAATTTTAATTTTTTAATAGATTCAGATATCGATTTAAGTGGATCATTTGAAAGTCCTGTTTTAGGAGGTTCACTATCTTTTAATAATGGATTTATTAATTTAAATAGTACCAATCAAAATAATAAAAAAAGAAAAAATATTATTCGAAAAGAGGATGAAAAAGATTGGCCAGAACTCTATTGGAATAATGAAAAGAATATTGAAATAATTTCAAATGAAACAATTTTGAATTCAGTTCTTTTGGGAGAAACTTTGCCTAATTATTTGGATAATTTGAGTTTTAATAATCTTAAATTAAAACTTGGTCCAGATTTTAAACTTCAATATTCAGAATTAATTCAAGCTTATTTAGATACCAAATTAGACCTTAATATAAATGGAAAGGTAGGTAAAGATTTAAATGCTAGAGGTCTAATTTACCTTAAAAAAGGTAGAGCTAATCTTTATACCACTCCATTTAAACTTGATAAAAATAAAGATAATTATATTTTATTTGCATCAAGAAGTGGCGTTGTTCCATTTATTAATTTTTCTCTGGTTAGTAAAGTTCCAGATTCTATAATACCCATAAGTGAAAATAATCAGGATTCAAATATCTCAAGTGATCTTGATGTAAATGCGACTTCTAGTGGTTTGGGATCATTTGGGATTGGTAATTCAAGGCTTATCAAAATTGAAGCATCTTATGAAGGATTTTTAGATCAATTATCTTTTGCGGATGAAAATAGAAGAATCCAATTAAGGAGCACGCCAAGTTATAACAGATCACAAATAATTGGCTTGATTGGAGGCAACTCTGCAAATTTAATCAATAGAGCATTCATTTCTCAACTTAATAATGCTGATGCATTTAGTGAAAGATTTCAGTTATCTCTATATCCAGCGATAATAGAAAATAATGATTCATTAAATAATATTTTTTCCAATGAAAATTTAGATATAGAGAATGATGCTCAATCATCTTCTAATGAGGAATTTTCTTCTGAGGCTTGGGTAGCCGAAATAGGGCTTGATATTTCCGATGCGATAAATTTTGCCTTTCAAACAGTCCCAGGTAGAGATGATATTTCACCTTTGGGAATTTTGACTTTTCAGGCAAACCCAAACTTAGAATTATTAGGTTCTTATGATTCCAATGGGGATTGGAAAAGTCAGGTTCAATTATTTTTTAGATATTAACTCAGAAAGAAATTTACTTTAAAGAATCGTTAATTTGAATTATTATTAGATTAACTAAAAAATATTATGGCTAATATCTTTGAAGTTCCTCAACCAGGTAATGATCTTCTAGAAAAAGCTGAGAAAGTTCGTTTGGCATCAATAAAAATAAGTCAGGCTGAAAATCAAAATCGAATTAAAGCCTTAAATTTTATGGCTGATTATCTAGAAAAAAATTCTAAAGAAATATTAGAGGCTAACAATGCGGATTATTCAATTGCAGAAAAAAAGGGTATTTCTAGAGCTTTACTTTCTAGATTAAAGTTATCAAAATCAAAATTAAATTCAGGAATTGAAGGGGTAAGAAAAGTTGGAGAATTGACTGATCCTGTAAATCAACTTCAAATAAAGAGAGAGCTTTCAAAGGGGTTGATCTTAGAGAGAAAAACTGTACCAATTGGAGTTTTAGGGGTTATTTTTGAATCAAGGCCCGATGCCGTGATGCAGATTAGTTCTTTAGCAATAAGATCAGGTAATGGAGTAATGCTAAAAGGTGGTAGTGAAGCCAATTTAACAAATACTTCAATAGTGAAAGCATTGCAGGAAGGTTTAAATGAATCAGGTCTTGATAAAAATTCAATATGTTTACTAACAAGCAGAAAAGACAGCATGGCGATGTTAAATCTTGAGAAATATATTAATTTAATAATTCCAAGAGGAAGTAATGAATTAGTTAAATTTATTCAGGAGAATACAAGAATTCCTGTGCTAGGCCATGCCGATGGAATTTGCCACTTGTTTATAGATATTGAGGCAAATCTAGAGATGGCTTTATCAGTTGCTTTGGATAGCAAAATTCAATATCCTGCAGCATGTAATGCTATTGAAACTTTATTAGTCCATAAAGATATCGCACCGGCTTTTTTAGAAAAAGCAATACCTCTGTTTAATTCTAATGATGTTAAATTAATCGGAGATAAGAGATCAGTTGAATTAGGGTTAATGTATAAGGCTAGTGCAGAAGATTGGCAAACTGAATATTTAGATTTAATTTTATCGATAAAAATTGTTGATGATCTTGAGGCGGCAATCACACATATTCAAAAATATAGTTCAAAACATACAGATGGAATAATTACTGAAAATTCAAATACTGCCAATATATTTATGAATGTAGTTGATAGTGCAGGTGTTTTTCATAATTGCTCTACTAGGTTTGCAGATGGGTTTAGATATGGATTCGGAGCTGAAGTTGGTATATCTACTCAAACTCTTCCACCTAGGGGACCTGTAGGCCTTGAAGGTTTGGTAACTTATAAATATTTCCTAAAAGGTGATGGGAATATAGTTCATGATTTTTCATCAGGAAAAGCTATCTATACACATAAAGATCTTTAAAACTTTTAAAGATGGAAACTTTTTTAAAAATTGAGAATATTAAACTTTGGGCTAGAGTTGGCGTTCTTGATGAAGAAAGGGAATTAGGACAACTATTTATTTTAGATATATTTTTGTGGACTGATTTTGAAAAATGTACAGTAAATGATGATTTAAAAAAAACAGTTGACTATTCAAAATTAGTACAAATTTTAAAAGATCAATCAAAGAAAATATATTGTTTTACAATTGAAAAATATTCAAACTCAATTTTAGAAATTATTGATAAAGAATTTAAGCTTTCTAAAATTAAAATTATTTTGACAAAATGCAATCCTCCAATCACGGGTTTCGATGGGAAGGTGTCAATAGTAAGAATTCTTGAAAATAATTAAAGTATTGAAAAAAAGAAATCCCATTATATTGATTCATGGTCTTTGGAATACTTCAAGTATTTTTTCTTCTATTACATCAAAACTTGATGATATTGGCATTGAATATTTTGCTCCAACTCTTAAGCATTCATTTGGAATGACTTCAATTCTGGATTTGACTTATAAATTAAACGAATTGATTCTAGAGGAATATGGTTTAGAAAAAGAAATAGATATTTTGGGATTTTCTATGGGAGGAATAATTGGAAGGTCCTGGCTTCAAAAATTTAATGGTTGTAAAAGAACAAGAAGATTAATATCTATAGGCTCCCCTCATAAGGGAACTTTGATGGCTCAATTAATACCTAAATACCCTTTTAGAGGAATATCGGAAATGAAAATAAATAGCAAGTTTTTAAGGGAACTCGCAAATAATGATTTTTTACTTGATGAAATTGAGTGTATAAATTTTTTTACTTATTGGGATATGATGGTTTTTCCTGGATGGTGGACAAATTTAAAATTTGGAAAAAAAATATCAGTAAAAGTATTTAAACATAGAAATCTAGTAAGAAACAAATCTGTGGTCGAGAAAATAATCGATGAGATAATTATGTAGCTCCTGATAGACCTAAGTGTCTTATTAAAGAATTTGTTTGCGGCTCTCTTCCCCTGAATAGTTTAAATATGTCTAATGGAGGTAAGCTTCCACCTAAACTAAGTACTGTATCTTTAAATTTCTTTCCTATTAACTTTAAATCTTCAGAGTTTCCTAGATCAGCTTCTTCGAACATTGAAAATGCATCAGCACTTAGAACTTCAGCCCATTTATATGAGTAATATCCTGCAGAATATCCTCCTGCAAATATATGACTAAAACAACAAAGAAATTGATCTTCTTGAATAGGTTCAATAACAGTAGTTTGTTTTGCAATTTCTCTTCTTATTTCATCTGCTGTTTTACCTTCATTTTTATCAATATTACTGTGCAATCTGAGGTCTGTTATTGCAAAATGTAGCTGTCTAAGAGTAGCCATACCACAATTAAAAGTTCTATTCTTTAAAAGCTTTTCAAAATTCTCATCGGATAATTTTTCTCCAGTTTTGTAGTGCTTAGCAATATTCATAAGTGTATTTTTATGAAAACACCAGTTTTCCATAAATTGACTTGGAAGTTCGACTGCATCCCACTCAACGTTGTTGATGCCAGCTGCTTGAGGAAGATTTACAGTAGTAAGCATGTGTTGAAGGCCATGACCAAATTCATGGAAAAGTGTCTGAACTTCTTCAAAACTCATCAAACTAGGCTTGTCTTTTGATGGTGGAGTCTGATTACAAACAAGATAAGCTACCGGGAGAGTCTTTTTGCCAACATTATTTTTATTCAAACATTCATCCATCCAAGCCCCTCCCCTCTTTGATTCAGGCCTCGAATATGGATCTAGGTAAAATGATGCTATTTTGTCATTTTCTTTATTGAGGATATTAAAAAATAAAACGTCATCATTCCAAAGAGGTGCCTGATCAGTTGCCTCGACTACTTGAATTTCAAAAAGCTTTTCACTTAATTTAAATAAACCTTTTAAAACATCATTTAGTGGGAACCAAGGTCTCAAAGACTCTTGATCCAAATTGAGCTTTTCCTTTCTAAGAAGTTCGGACCAATAACTAACATCCCATGGCTGGATATTCTGTGATTTTGGAAATCCATTAGCTTTAGAAAACTTATCGAGGGTTTCTAATTCAATTTTTGAGGTTTTGAATGCTGGCTCTCTCAATTCTTCTAAGAGGTTTTCAACATTTTTAATTTCTTTCGCCATTTTCGTTGACAAACTTAGTTCTGCCCAACTTTTATAACCGAGAAGATTAGCCTTTTTAGTTCTAAGAGATAATATCTCTTCAATGATTTGAGAATTATTTTTTTCTCCTTGAGATGCCCTACCAACGAATGCCTTATAAAGTTTCTCTCTAAGGTTACGGTCAGTGGCATATGTCATAAATGAAGTATAAGTTGGAATATCTAGGCTTAATTTCCAAGGCCCATTTTTGATATCCACTTCTTCATCTTTTTTTAAGTGGTTGTGTGCAGAAATTGCCATCAATTCAAGTACTCGTTCAGGAAGACCATCGACTTCAGATTTTTTATTTAATATTAAAAACCATTTATTAGTAGCATCAAGAACATTATTACTGAAGTCAGTTGATAGCTTTCCAAGCTTTTCTGAAATGTTATTGAATTCTTCTTGATTATTCTTTTGTAGTGAAATTCCTCTATGTTGCATCTCAAGAATTTCTTTATCCAAAATTCTGTTTTTGATTTGATCAAAGTTATTTGTTTCTTTAAGCTTGACTAAAGAATTGTAAATTATTTTACTTTGTCCGAATTTATTACTCAAACTAATAATTTCTGGAAGAAATTTTGAATAAATGTCTCTTAGACTTTCAGAATTATTTACTGCATTTAGGTGGCTTATTACTCCCCAACTCCATCTAAGGATTTCATTAAGTTCATTTAAGGGATTTATTACATTATCCCAATTTAAATCATTGTTAATCAAATAGTTTGATAAATTTTTCTCTATGTTTTTAAAATCTTCAGATATCTTTTCTAGTACTACTGGAAATTGTTTACTTATGCTTTCGGGAGTAAATTTTTTAAATTCAGGTAATTCTCCACATTTAAAAATTGAGGTATCCATTTAT
This sequence comes from uncultured Prochlorococcus sp., assembly GCA_902538225.1. GTDB lineage: Bacteria > Cyanobacteriota > Cyanobacteriia > PCC-6307 > Cyanobiaceae > Prochlorococcus_A. The sequence goes on from CACBEF010000005.1 coordinate 33,786, forward strand.
CAAAAAAATCTAATTAACTAAAGTTGGTATTAATCCTATTAATTTAGCTAGAGTAAGCTGCTGACTGAGAGCATTCGTTGAAGATTCATATAAATTTATTGCGATTTTTGGCCAAAAACCTATCACCAAAGTAGGCAACAATAAGCTAAACCCAATAGTCAATTCTCGACCATTCATCTCTTTAACTGTAGCTAGTGCAGGAATTCTAGGTCCAAAGAATACTCTTCTACACATTGATAGCAGATAAATTGGTGTTAAAACTAAACCTATAGCTGCAATAAGAATAGTGATCGATCTAAAGATAGAGCTGAACCCTTCTTGACTAGTGATTCCTAAAAATACAGTTATTTCACTTATAAATCCACTCATCCCAGGTAGTGCTAAAGAGGCCAAAGAACTTGCCAAGAAAAAAGCAAAAGTTATTGGCAGAACCTTTGCTAAACCACCCATATTGGGTATCGAAAGAGTATTTGTTCTTTCATAAAATGAGCCTGTAACAAAAAACATAGCAGCAGCGATAAGTCCGTGGCTTATCATTTGGAGCATCGCCCCACTTATACCTAAAGCATCTACTGCTCCAATCCCTAATAGAACAAAACCCATATGACTCACAGAGCTACATGCAATTCTCCTTTTAACATTATCTTGAGCAAATGCATTAAGAGCTCCATAAATTATATTAATAATTCCAAGAATAATTAGTGCAGGTGCGATTTGAAGATGTACCTCAGGAAGTATTTGAACATTGAATCTTAAGAGGGCATAACCTCCCATTTTTAAAAGTATTCCCGCGAGTAACATTGAAACTGGAGCATTAGCCTCTCCATGAGCATCGGGCAGCCAAGTATGTAATGGAAAGATAGGAAGTTTTACTCCAAAACCAATTAAAAATCCTAAATAAGATAATAATGCTAGGCTGCCTGTGACATGTTTATTGGTTAAATCGGTAATATTTAAAGTAAAGGTATCGCCAGTCAAGGCAAGTGCTAAACCACTTATGAGTATTAATAAAGAAGCTAAAGCTGTATAAAGAATGAATTTAGTGGCTGCATATAATTTCTTTTTACCTCCCCAAATAGCAATAAGAAGATATACCGGAACTAATTCAAGTTCCCATGCCAAGAAAAATAATAGAAAATCTTGAGAAAGGAAAACCAATGCCTGTGCTGATGCTTGGACTAATAAAAGAGCAAAATATAAATTAGATTTTTTCTTAATTTTCCAACTAGCCGCAGCTGATAAAAATGTAATTAACCCACTTAATGCTATTAAAGGGGCAGATAAACCATCTACGCCAAGAGACCACTCTAAGCCTATTGATGGTAACCAAGAAGCTCTTTCTACCAGTTGTAAAGAGCTATCTGAAGTATTGAATTTTTGTAAAAGAACGCCGATTATTAGTAAAAAATCTATAAATAAAAAACTTAATGAGATATTTCTAGGGAGTGTGTTATCTTCTCCTTCTTTTGAATTCAAGAAAGGCATTATTAATGCCCCAATTAAAGGCAGCAAAACAATTGATGATAGCCAAGGAAAAGATTCTAAATTCATTTATGTAATGAATAATTTTTTTATTCTAGTTGAAGTTGTACTAGCTTGAGACTATAACATTAAAAATGCCTAAGTAAAACTACTTACCAGAGATAGTGGTAAATTGGCTGCCGGTTGTTTGAACGTTTAAGAATGGCGCTCTGCTAGCTACACCTGACTTCTCCCATGCTTTCACCATGGCTTGACTGACGTTTTTACCATTTTCTTTTTTACACAAAGCTAAGATACTTGGCCCAGCCCCACTAATTGCACATCCTAGAGCACCTGCATTTAGTGCGGCATCTTTAACTTCTAATCCACCCTTGATAAGTTTCCATCTGTAGGGTTCATGTAGCTTATCAAACATTCCTTCTTTTATAAGTTCCGCATTCCCTGCTTTTAATCCGTTAAGTAACAAAGTAAGCGCCCCCATATTTGTCACTGCATCTGATATTGGTACATTCTTGGGCATAACCTTTCTTGCTTCACTTGTACTTAGACGAATTGCAGGTATTGCTACAACAGCTTTAATTGAATCGTGCCAATCACACCTAATGATTCTCCATCTCTGAGAAGAAGACCTTGCTGTCAAACAAAGCCCACCCAGAAGAGAGGGTACTACATTATCAGGATGACCTTCTATATCAATGGCAAGTTCAAGGAGTTTTTCTTTGGGTAATGGAGAGTTCATTATTGCATTTGCTCCGATAAGTCCAGCAACTATTGCTGTAGCACTACTTCCAAGCCCCCGTGCAGGCGGCACTGCCAATTTAACTCTTGCTTCAAGTGCAAAAGGATCCATTTTTGCGCTATCCCATACTTTCTGAGCTGCTCTGAAAACTAAGTTTTCAGGTCCTCCTCTTAGGTGATTACCATCTGTACTTTCCATTATTAAGTCAAATCTATCTCCACCACCTTCAATTCTTGTAAAAATAAACTCATTATACAAATCTAATGCTGCTCCAAGACAATCGAATCCAGGCCCTAAATTGGCAGTTGTTGAAGGCACTGTTACCCTTATTTTTTTACCTACTTCAGGAATAGACATTTTTTGTTTTTAAGTTTTTAAAAGCATTTTTGCTCTGCAGGCTGCACTAAAAAGTCCAAACTCTTCATCTAAAATTACTTTCATAGGTATTGTTTTAAGAATATCTTTTAATCTTCCCTTGTCGAAAAATTGTTTTAAAAATAAATCTGATTTAAAGTTTTTGAAATGTTTTGATGCGGTTCCTCCAGAAATCCATAACCCGCCAAAGCATAATTCTTGAAGAGCAACATCTCCCAATAAAGAGGCATAAGCGCCTAACCAAATCCTCTCAACTTCAATCATTATCTGATCACCTTCTTTGGAAAGTTTACAAATTTTTTCAGGTAGTTCTTTTCTCGCAGTATCAAAAATTTTAATTTTTTTTAAATATTCTTGTAGAGGATGTTTTTGGGCATCAGGTTTGCTTAGTCTCCATTCGGCAATTCTTGATAAACCAGTGCCGCTAATAATTCTTTCACAAGATATCCTTTCAACTTTTAGGTAATTTTTAAGCCAAATTTTTAATTCCCATTCTAATTTTGACTTTGGAGAGTATTCAACATGTCCTCCTTCGCTGGCAAGAACTTTTACTTTATTCCCTGATATTAGACCTCTCGCGATGCCCAAACCAGTGCCGGCTCCAACAATGGCATGCAAATCATTGTTATTACCTTCAGAATGGGAGCCATTTTGGATAGTTGAATATTGATTTTTTTTTAAAAAAGGTATTCCATAAATTTGAACTGCAAAATCATTTATTAGCTCGCATTTTTCAAATTTAAATTTATTTTTTAATTTTTTTCCTGAAATATTCCATGACAAGTTAATGATTTTTGTGTTGTTGTTAGCTAAAGGACCAGCTACAGCGAAACATGCAGAGGAAGGATGGGTAATATTTTTGCATTCATTTTTAAGAAAATCTTCTAGAATCAGATCAAAAGAATCCCAATCAGAAGATATATATTTCTTTTTGAATAACAATTTAGGCGAATCATCATTTATTACTCTTTCGAATATTCCCAATAGAACCTTGGTACCTCCTAAATCACAAGCCAGAAAATTCATATATTTGAAATTATTCTGTTCTACCTTTTTTTACTATTAATTCATCCATTAATTTGTATAGATTAGGTAGGTCGAAAATTCCTAAATTTGTTCCATCTAAAGCTCTTAAAGCGACTGAATCAATTTCCTCTTCTTTATCTCCAATAACGGCAATTAAAGGAATTCTACCGAGAGTTGCCTCTCTTATTTTATATCCTATTTTTTCATTCCTAACATCAACTTTTGATCGGTAACCATTATTATTTATTAATTCATTAAACTTGAAACACTTTTCAATATTTCTATCAGTAATGCTTAATAAAGTTATTTGATAAGGGGCAAGCCAAATTGGGAATTTTGCCTCATATTGTTCAATTAAGATTCCGATAAATCTCTCAAATGATCCTAAAATTGCTCTGTGAAGCATAACTGGATTTCTTTTCTCATTATCAATATCTACATAAGTTGCATCTAATCTAATAGGCATTGAAAAATCAACCTGAATAGTGCCGCATTGCCAGACTCTATTGAGACAATCTTTTAAGGAGAATTCTATTTTTGGACCATAAAAAGCCCCTTCTCCTGGTTGGAGTTCCCATTTTAGGTTCTTATTATCGAGAGCTTTGGTAAGAGCATCCTCTGATTTATCCCAAATCTCTTCACTACCTACCCTTTTTTCAGGACGGGTTGATAATTTGATAATGATTTCATCAAAACCAAAAGTTTTATAAACCTCGAAAACAAGATCTATAAAAGTTGATACCTCTTCTTGAATTTGCTCTTCTGTACAGAATATGTGTGCATCATCTTGAGTAAAGTTTCTTACTCTCATTAAGCCGTGCAGTGCGCCAGAGGGCTCATTTCTGTGACAAGAACCAAATTCAGCAAGACGAATAGGTAAATCCTTGTAACTTTTTAAACCTTGATTAAATACTTGTATATGGCATGGACAATTCATTGGTTTAATTGCATAAGTTCGATTTTCTGATGCAGTAGTAAACATATCGTCTCTAAATTTTTCCCAATGACCAGATTTTTCCCAAAGAGATTTATCAACAGCTTGTGGGGTTTTAATTTCTAAATAATCATTTTTTTTGAGTATTTCTCTTATGTACTTTTCCAGTACTTGGTATATTGTCCATCCATTTGGATGCCAAAAAATCATTCCTGGAGATTCTTCTTGTATATGAAATAGTGAATGTTTTTTACCAAGTTTTCTATGATCCCTTTTTTCCGCTTCTTCAATTCTTGTTAAATAATCTTTGAGTTCTTTTTCTTTTGCCCATGCAGTTCCATATATTCTCTGTAATGATTCATTCTCACTATTCCCTCTCCAGTATGAACCTGATAATTTAAGTAATTTAAAGTGTCTCAAATGTCTAGTATTGGGTACGTGAGGCCCTCTACACATATCGATATATTCTTCGTGTTTGTATAAATTTATGAGCCCTTCTTCAGGAATTTCTTCAATTATTCGTAATTTAAAAGTCTCATCTCTTTCTTTAAATGTTTTAATTGCCTCTTCTTTAGAAACTTGTAAAATTTCAACGTCATAGTTTGTTTTTATTAATTTATTAATTCTGTTTTCGATTTTTATTAAATCTTCAGGAGTAAATCTGTATTCAGAAAAAATATCATAATAAAAACCATCTTCAATTACAGGCCCAATCGCCATCTTAATATCAGAGTAAATTTGTTTAACCGCATGACCAATAAGGTGAGCAAATGAATGTCTTATTATTTCAATTCCTTCTTTATCTTTTGAGGTGATGATTACAACTTCGGAATCCCTACTTATAGGAATAGTTGCATCAAGAAGAACATCATTTACTTTCCCAGCAATTGTTGCTTTAGCTAATCCAGCGCCTATAGTCTGGGCAATTTCTAGAATAGTTACAGATTTTTCGAAAACCTTTTTTGAACCATCAGGTAAGGTAATTATTGGCATATTTTATTTCTCCATTTCAAAGAATCCCAATTTTGATTTAACTCTTTTTAAAGTCTGATTTGCTAAATTTTCTGCTTTTCCCTTCCCTTCATTAAGGATTTTATTTAATTGATAGGGATCGTTAATTAATAATTTATATTTTTTCTGAATAGGTTCTAGTGATTCAATAAGTTGCTCTGTAATTAATTTCTTAAATGTCCCCCATCCAGTCTCTGAGAACTCATTTTCACATTGAGAAATTTCTTTGCCAGATAATATTGAATAAATCATCAAAAGATTTTTAGATTCTGGTCTCTCAGGGTTGTTAAATTCAATTCCAATAGAACTGTCACTTTTTGCTCTTTTTATTTTTTTCGTTATTACTTCAGGAGCATCTAATAAGTTAATACGACTGCCTTCATTAGGATCACTTTTGCTCATCTTTTTTGAACCATCAATTAAACTCATTATTTTTGATCCATTCTTCATGATTATTGGTTGAGGGATTTTTAAAATATTTTTATCCTTACTAAATCTGGCATTAATTCTCTGTTGTGCAATATCTCTGGCAAGTTCAAGATGTTGTTTTTGATCCTCACCTACGGGTACAAAGTCAGCGTCATATAGAAGAATGTCTGCAGCCATTAGGATCGGATAGTCAAATAATCCAATAGATACATTATTCCCCTGTTGTATGGATTTTTCTTTGAATTGAATCATTCTTTCCATCCAATTTATTGGTGTCATGCAATTCAATATCCAACAAAGTTCTGAATGTGCGGAAATCTGACTTTGGACAAAAATTGAGCATATATTGGGATCTATTCCACAAGCGACGTACAAAGCAGCAGTAGAGATAGTGTTCTTAGACAATTCTTTGGGATTATATGAAGCTGTGATTGCGTGCAAATCAACTACACATAGAAATGTTTCATATTGCTCTTGAAGCGTAACCCAATTATTTATCGCCCCAAGCCAATTCCCGATATGTAAATCACCAGTTGGTTGAACTCCAGAAAGAATTCTTTTTTTATTTTCCATCCTCTTCTACTTCGCTAGATTGGATCTCTTCAGTTGATGTACTTTTTACAGGTCTTGCGAAAGGGTCAGGCGCTGTTTTTATTTTTTCTTCATAAGGATTTTGTGATTGTCTTTTCGAAGAAGAGCTTTTATTATTTTTTGCATATTCTGTGATTGATTCAATCAATTTTTCGTCTTTGATCATTTCGCTAAGTGTTCTAACAGAGAAACCCAGAACTGCAACGGTAGATCTCAATTGAAAGGCCTCTTGTAGTGATTTAACAGCTTTCATTTCGTTATCACTCAATCTTATGCGAAATCCTCCTCCATCTCTTCTTCCTCCCGATCTATCTCTGAAATTAGATCTTTCATTGTTAGAACGACCTCTATAATTTTCTTGTCCAGGATTATTGCTGAAATTTGAATTAGACATCTTGATGTTTCTTAAATTATTTAAATAGTCTATTAACTTAGCATCTTGTTATGCAATAAGTCTTTTCAAAAACCTTGATTTTTTATCTTTTGATTAACGACTTATGAATTTTTGCTTTTCTCATTCATAACTTGCATTAAAATAATATTAGAAAAATAAAGTAATGTGTTTGATATTAGTAAAGACAACCTTTTAATGGATTTCATAAAGTTTCCGAAAAAGAATTTTATTATTATTCTATTAATATTGGGGTTTGGGGAATGGTTTGTCAGTGACCTAATTCATTTTGCAGGAGGCTCAATAGGATTTTTTGCATTGTGTTTGGGGGGATATTTTTACTTGAAGAATGATAAGCCTAAATTTAATGAGCCAAATAATTTAGATGGTTGGATAAATCTATGTAATGAAGATTTAAATTTTTTTGAAGAACTTGAAGAAACAAATGATTTAGAAAAACAAAATTCAAAAAGACAAAAAACACTTAAATCGATTCTTAATAGATTTGAAAAAGAAAAAATAAGTTGCATTGGACAAAAAGATTATCAAAGTTGTCAGTCAGTTTTAAAAAATCATTTTAAAGAAGATAAGTTTGACTTTGATTTATATGAAAAACTGCCTAAATACAATTCTTCTCAAATTATTCCAGAAGAAGCTTTGAAAAGTGATGCAATCTTGTATTTTTTAGACTTGCCCTTATCGGCAAATGATTTTTTGTGGCTGGAAAAGTTTCCTAAAAATATGCCAATCTGGTTGGTGGCTTTAACTTCCAACGAAATAGAAGCCAAAAATCAGATAGAAGATCTAAAGTCGCAAATTTCAGGTGACTTTATAAACAAAATTATTACTTTTGATGTGAATAAGAATGAAATAATAAATATACCTTTTTCGTTAAAGAAGTTTTTCATAAGTTCATCTAAAAATATTGAAAATACAAAAAAAAGGCTTTTGAAAGAACTTCATGTTGCCTGGCAATCTGAAATTGAAGGTATAAGAAGAATGCAGTTAAAAGGGATACAAAGAAAAAATCAAATTCTTGTCGCTACAACTGTTTTCTTATCTCCTATCCCATCAATTGATGTTATGGCAATGACAGTACTAAATTCATTAATGATTAAAGAAATCAAGTCTATATGGGGATGTAATTGGTCTCCTGAAATTTTAGATAAAGTTTCTAAAGAGATTTTAAAGACTGCAATTGCTCAGGGAGTTATTGAATGGAGTGGACAGACTCTAATTGGCATAACAAAATTACATGGACCAAATTGGCTTGTTTCTGGAACATTTCAGGCTGTCAGTGCTGCTTATTTAACAAGAGTAGTATCAAGTTCTTTGGCTGATTTTATGGCAATAACAAAAGGAGTAGAAGAACCTGATTTGGATTTTATAAAGAAAAATTCTGAGAAAATTGTTGAAAAAGCTTTTGAAAAAGAAAAAATAAATTGGCAAGGATTTATTTCTGATCTTAGAAAACCACTTATGAAAATATCTTTTAGTTCATAATCTAGTTTGAAAGTTAAAAATGAGGAAAAAAATTCTTTTTTTTAGTTTATTGCTACTGCTTTCTATTACTTCAGGCTCATGCAAGAGAATATCAAATAAAAAAGAAAGTAAAGAAGTAATACTGGCAAGTTTCACTGTTTTGGCGGACATAATTAGCAACGTTGCTAAAGATGATTTTATTGTTAGATCAATAACGAAACCTGGAGTTGAAGTTCATGGCTACCAACCAACTCCCAGCGATTTGGTAAATGCCTCTAGTGCTTTTGTTTTTATTGATAATGGATTTGGATTTGAATTATGGGCTGAAAAATTTGTTTCTAATTTAAAAGTTAAAAGAATTACTGTCGCGGAAGATTTAGATCCTATTTTTATCAGTGAAGATTTTTATAAAGGGAAACCCAATCCTCATGCCTGGATTTCTCCAAAAAGAGGGATCCTATATGTAGATATTCTGGTGGATTCTTTATCAGAATTGAGGCCATCCAAAAGGACATTATTTGAAGAAAATGGAAAAATTTATAAAGATAAACTCTCTAAAATAGATAAAGAATTCTCACTTTTTATTAATAACTTAAATAAAGACAGGAGGTATCTAGTAAGTTGTGAAGGTGCTTTTTCGTATTTAACAAATGATTATGGATTAGAGGAAGTTTATTTATGGCCAGTTAATGCTGAAAGTCAAATTACGCCCAAAAGGATGACAAGAACAATTTCACTAGTTAAAGAAAAAAATGTCCCATCTGTATTCTGCGAAAGTACTGTAAGTAACGAATCTCAAATGATTGTTGCAAACGAAACTGGAGCTAATTTTGGAGGAAATCTTTTTGTTGATTCATTATCTGATGATAGTGGGCCTGCTAACTCCTATATAAAAATGCTTGAGCATAACTTGGAATTAATCAAAAAAGGGCTTTTTTGAATTATGGAATCAATCAATTATCAAAACTTTAGGATTGATGCAGAAAATATTTGCGTAGATTACAACGGTAAGGTGGCTTTGTATGATGCCAATTTAAGATTGAAACCTGGCCAGATTTGTGGGTTAGTGGGGATGAACGGGGCTGGTAAAACAACTTTTTTTAATGCTTTAACTGGCTTTGTAAATATTTCAAAGGGAAAAATTAGAATTAATGGAGAGTCTGTAAAATCTGCTCAAAAAGATCAGACAATTGCTTATGTTCCTCAGAGTGAGGGAATTGATAGTCAATTTCCAATAAATGTTTGGGATGTAGTGATGATGGGAAGATATGGTTCGATGAATATTTTTAGATGTCCTAGAGAGTCTGATGTTCAGGCGGTTAAAGATGCTATTGAGAGAGTTGATCTTACTGATCATTTATCTACACCTATTGGAAACTTATCTGGAGGTCAGAGAAAACGAACTTTTTTAGCTAGAGCAATTGCGCAAAGGGCGTCAATATTACTTCTTGATGAGCCTTTTTCAGGTGTTGATATAAGAACTGAAAAACTTATCTCGGAATTATTTATTCAATTTAAAAATGAAGGGAAAACTATATTATTATCAACGCACGATATGATTCATGTCCGTGAATTTTGTGATTTGGTTCTTTTAATAAATAAAACTGTTGTAGCGTATGGCGAGACCTCTGAAGTGTTTACTCCTGAAAATATTACAACTACTTTTGGAGGAATCTCACCTGATTTCTTGTTTGGACCTGAATCCTAAATTTTAAATTATATGGAGCTCTGTTCTTTTTTAACTTTAGATTCATTCATAACAGATCCTTTAACTCATGACTTTATGAGAAAAGCACTTCTTATGAGTTCATTAGTGGCAGCTGTTTGTGGTTTCCTATCTAGTTATTTAACTCTTAAAGGATGGGCTTTAATGGGAGATGCAGTGTCACATTCAGTAATGCCTGGTGTTGTGGTTGCTTATGCATTAGGTCTTCCTTTCTCATTAGGGGCATTTATTTTCGGAGTTGGTTCTGTTGCATTGATAGGGTTTATTAAGCAGAAATCTAGGGTTAAGGAAGATACTGTTATTGGGTTGGTATTTACTGGATTTTTTGCTCTTGGAATTGTATTGGTTTCTAAGATTAAAAGTAATATTGATCTGCACTCTATCCTTTTTGGCAGTCCATTAGGAATATCACTTTCAGATGTAAAACAAACCATATTCATTTCATTATTGGTAGTAATCCTTTTATCAATTTTTAGGAAAGATTTAATGCTTTATTGTTTTGATCCTAGGCATGCAAAAACAGTTGGAATTAACGTATTGTTTCTTCACTATTTACTCCTCACGTGCTTGTCTTTGGCAGCAGTTGTAGGCTTGCAGTCTGTTGGAATTATTTTGGTAGTTGCGATGTTGATTACACCAGGGGCTACAGCATATTTACTTACGGATAAGTTTGATAATATGACAATAATTTCTGTATTAAGTGCAATTATCTCGAGCCTAATAGGAATCTACATTAGTTTTTGGTTTGATCTTGAAACAGGTGGATCAATTGTCTTAGCACAAACTTTTATATTTTTATTCGCTTTTTTATTCGCTCCAAGATACGGAATATTTAAGTTAAAGAAATTTTTTGCTGGTTATAAATGATAGTGGTGGAAGAAACTTTAAATAAAAATTGGTATTGGTGGCCATTATTTCCCTTATATCCTTATGGGAAAAAGAAAACAATCTTAAGAGAATTAATTCCTGATCAAATATGGTCCTTAGAACAAATACAAGGACTTTATTATGTTGCGGTTCCAATAAGAATGACGGTAATAAAGGTTGATAATGGGTTGATGTTAATAAACCCACTGCCTCCTACAAAAGAATTAATAAATAAGTTAGAAAAATTAATTGCGATTCATGGCAAAGTAAAAACAATAATCCTCCCAAGCGCCTCCGGACTAGAACATAAAATCGGACTGCCAGCTCTTTCAAGAATTTTTAAAGATGCAGAAATTTGGCTTTGTCCTGGACAGTGGAGTTTCCCTATCAATCTACCACTAGATTTTTTAGGAATTCCATCAAAAAGATCAAGAATACTGTTTGAGGAAGGTACTCCACATTCGAACTCATTTAAATGGTCTTCGTTAGGCCCACTGAATTTAGGCCTTGGAAGATATCAGGAGATAAGCTGTTTCCATTATTCTACGAAAACCCTTCATGTAACAGACGCAATAGTTGGAATAGATTCCACTCCACCTGAGATATTTAATTTTGACCCAACTCCACTTCTTTTTCATTCTAGAGAGAGAGGAGATGAACCTTTGATTGACTCCATTGAACAAAGAAAAAAAGGATGGAAAAGGCTAGTCTTATTTTCATCTTTTTTGAAACCAGGTAAATTAAATATTCCACCTTTAAAAGAAATATTTAAGTATTCGTTCAAAAAAGATCTTAGAAATTGGAGATCTCATTTCGGTATTTATCCCTTTTTGTGGGACGAAGATTGGGAATTATCTCTTGTTGAAATAATGGGTGAAGATACTCCTAAGATTCAAGTGGCACCAGTTTTACAAAAATTAATTTTTCCCCGATCAAAAGAAGTATTACTTAAATGGCTAGAAAATATCAAGTCTTTTGAAGATATGGAATATTTAATTCCAGCTCATTTTACGGCACCTATAAAATTTACAATAGAAGATTGTCAAAAGTTAATTAATGACATTAATTCCCAAAAGTGGGACAAACTACCTGAGGATAATAAATTTTTGATGGGTTTATATAAAAAGTTGTTTGAACTAAGAATAATTCCTGAAGAAGTAAATCTTTAAAACTATTATTCTTCAATAGACATGTTTTCATCATTTTTAAGAGTTTGTTCCAGCTCTTTTCTTTGCTCCATTTGTCTTAAGAAATATCCTGTCATCATTGCAGAAGATAGTAAATTAGCAATGTTGTCTTTTGAAGATGTTATTTTTACATCAAATTGATCTGAAGGAAGCATTCCAAGAAGACCTTGAACATTATGTCTAATAATTTCTTGAATATCTTCACTAGCTGATTTTGCTACTCTTTGCAAAACTTCAGGAGATTGTTTTTGTAAATACTGGATTAAGTCATTCTCATCATTTGGATCATTATTTTCAGTAGCAAGAAATTCTGGATTAAACATTTCTACAACTTCAAGATATAAAAACCCTACAACATCACGTACCCATTAATTTAAATTATTAAGGGCAGGGAACCGAATAGGTCCAATTTTATTTAATGGCCAATATCTAAAAATAGCCTTACCAATAACCTTCTCATAGGGTAAAAATCCCCAAACATGTGAGTCCATACTGTTATTTCTATTATCTCCCATCACCCATAATGACTCTTCTGGGACAATAAAAGGCCCTATAGAATAATTAATGTTTTTGTCAAAAACGTAATTTTCTTGAGCGATATTATTTAAGTAAAGGTTACCGTCTCTTACTTCTACCTTGTCTCCAGGTATTCCAATTACTCTTTTTATTAGTGCAGTATCTGCTTCATAACCAGCATTAATTAATTGTTCGGGAACGTTAAAAACAACTATTTTATTTTTTAATTTTGAAAGATTTGATTTGGATGTAATTTTGGGTGTTATTTTCTCAACAAGAATTTTATCTTGTATTTGAAGAGTTGGAAGCATTGAACCGGATGGGATCCATCTTGGCTCTATAACCTGCCATCGTATAATTAAAGCAATAGATATCCAGATTAAAAGATTTTTTAAATCCTTTAGTATTGAATTTCTTTTTTCTTGTGTTGTAGACATGTTTTATTTAATTCAGTTATAAGGAAATCCCAAAGCATTTATATAAATTATGACATCATCTATTGAATGCAAAAATTTTCTTAGAAGTTTACAACTTTTGAATCTTCTTATAAAAATAGGAGTTCAAAATTTAATACTATGTCCTGGTAGTAGATCAGCACCTTTAGCAATAGCTGCTGGAGAATTAAATAAATTAGGACTGGTAAATATTTTTAATTCAATAGATGAGAGATCTGCAGGATTTCACTCTCTTGGAATTTCTGCTGCATCGGGTAATCTTTCTCTAGTAATTACCACTTCTGGGACTGCCGTAAGTAACTTATTGCCATCAGCGGTTGAGGCAGACCGATCTTGTAAAGGTATTATATTTCTTACTGCTGATAGACCCTTAAGATTAAAAGATTGTGGCGCTAATCAAACAGTAAATCAAGAAAATTTTTTGAGTTCAGTATGCAGAAGAGTTTTAAGTACAAATCTAAATGGACTTCATGAAACACAAGAAAATGAAATCTTAAATTTAGTTAGAATTACTGAGAAACAAATATCAAGCTTCCCTGGTCCTATTCATTTAAATATTCCTATTGATAAGCCTTTAGATATTTCATTTTTGAATAAAAAAAATGTTTTAGAAGTTTTTAAGAGAATTTACTTAAAGAAAAAATACATATTTCAGGAGGTTGAAATAAAGTCTGATAAAAACAAATTCTTAGAAATTTCCAAAATTTTAAATTTAGATGAATCCGGCATTATTTTGGTAGGTCCATATCAAGGTTCAATAAATGATTTAACTTCTTTCAATAAATCTTTAGAAAGATTACAAGAGATTACTGGTTGGCCAGTATTCGCTGATCCTGTTTCAGGAGTTTATTCTGATTTGAAAGGATTAGTCGTGAATTGGGAATTAGTCTTAAGAAAAAATAAAAATTCATTAAATTGTCATCAACTTTTAAGGCTTGGCCCTATGTCATCTTCAATTGATTTGGAGAAGTTTTTATTAAACTTCGAAGGGATACAAATTCTTATAAAAGAAAAAAACTATAGAAAATTGGACCCTATAAAAAAATCATTTGAATATGATTTTGGGCTGTCAGATTTTACTACTCTATTGTTAGAAGAATTATCAATTAACGAAAAAAACAAAAAGTCTCTTACTCCGATGGCTCTGAATTTAATAGAGGAAGGTGAGCAGATTAAAAAAATTTTAAAAGAGAAAATTACTCAAGATAATCAAATTACTGAATATATGCTTGCGAACCTTGTCCCAAAACTTTGGCCAGCTGAAAATCCCATAATGCTCTCAGCGAGTAGCCCGATTAGAGATTGGCTAACATTTTCTGAGAATGGTACTTTAACAAGAAATTGTTTCAGCTTTAGGGGAGCTTCTGGTATAGACGGTACTTTATCTCTTGCCTTAGGTATTTCTAGAATTAAAAATCCTCTACTTCTTGTCACTGGAGATTTGGCTTTTATTCATGATATAAACGGTTGGCTGATTGAAAATTCAATCGACATGAATTTAACAATTCTTCTGATAAATAATAATGGCGGAAATATATTTAAACGTATTTATAAAAAAAATTTAAAAGAAGATGAATTAAAAAAACTTTTTCTTATGCCAAAAGAAATAAACTGGTCTAAACTCGCAGATGGTTATCAAGTAAAATTTAAAAGTGTGGAAAATTTTAAAAAATTACGAGAGGCATTCGATTGGAGCATTTCTATCCAGAAATCTGTAATAATAAAAGTTGATATTGATCCAGAAAATGAAATTTGTGAAAAAAATGCCCTGCTAGAAAAAATAATTGGCAGTTAAATTTATCATTTTCTATCTTTGAAAATTAGGTTTCATGAAAGTATTACCTGGTAAAACAACTTTAAATTGGTCAGAATGCAAATCTTATGAGGATATATTGTTTCACAAATCAGATGAGGGAATTGCGCGAATTGCAATTAATCGGCCTGAAAAAAGAAATGCATTTAGGCCACACACTGTAGATGAACTCATTAACGCATTTAATATCGTAAGAAATGATGAAAGTATCGGCGTAGTTCTCTTTACAGGTGCGGGACCTGACAAGAAAGGTATTTATTCTTTTTGCTCTGGAGGTGATCAGAGTGTAAGAGGAGAAAATGGATATCTAAATGATGAAGGGAAGCAGAGATTAAATGTACTTGAACTTCAAAGATTAATAAGAAGTTTGCCTAAAGTGGTTATTGCCTTAGTTCCTGGTTTTGCAATTGGAGGAGGCCAGGTACTTCATTTAATTTGTGATCTTAGTATCGCCTCTGAAAATGCAATATTTGGTCAAACAGGTCCAAGAGTTGGTAGTTTTGATGCAGGTTTTGGATCTAGTTATTTAGCAAGACTTGTTGGTCAAAGAAAAGCAAAAGAAATTTGGTTTTTATGTAGAAAATATAATTCTAGGGAAGCTCTTAAGATGGGCTTGATAAATGCAATTACAAAGATTGAAGAATTAGAAGCTGAGGGTGTAATCTGGGCAAGAGAGATTTTACGAAATAGTCCAACTGCTATTCGTATTCTTAAAGCTTCATTCAATGCGGAGAATGATGGGATAGCTGGTATTCAAGAATTATCTGGATACACAACTCAATTATTCTATTCCACTGAAGAAGCTCAAGAAGGTAGAGATGCCTTTCTTGAAAAGCGTCCACCAGATTTTTCTGACTATAATTGGACACCTTAGTTTATTTTTCAAAAGAACTTTTTAAATAATTTTCAATGAGAATTCTTCTTGCCGCTGCTGAATGTGCACCAATGATCAAAGTTGGAGGTATGGGAGATGTGGTTGGTTCGTTACCTCCATCTTTGATAAAACTTGGTCACGATGTAAGGGTAATAATTCCAGGATATGGAAAATTGTGGAGTCTTTTAAAGGTATCTAATGAACCTGTCTTTAGAGCAAATACAATGGGCAATGATTTCGCCGTATATGAAGCAAAACATCCCATTCATAATTATGTGATTTACCTTGTGGGTCATCCAACATTTGACTCCGAACAAATATACGGAGGCGAAAATGAAGACTGGCGCTTTACATTTTTTGCAAGTGCCACTGCAGAATTTGCCTGGAATTGTTGGAAACCTCAAGTTCTTCACTGCCATGATTGGCACACTGGCATGATTCCTGTGTGGATGCATCAGGACCCCGAAATTAGTACTGTCTTCACAATTCATAATTTAAAATACCAAGGTCCTTGGAGATGGAAACTTGAAAAAATGACTTGGTGTCCTTGGTATATGCATGGAGACCACACAATGGCTGCGGCAATGTTGTACGCAGATAGGGTCAATGCTGTTTCTCCAACTTATGCAGATGAAATTAAAACCCATGAATATGGGGAAAGCCTTGAAGGATTACTTAATTACATTTCAGGTAAATTAAGGGGAATTCTTAATGGCATAGATCTTGATGAATGGAATCCAGCGAAAGACCCAGTTTTACCTGCAAAATTTAGTATTAAGAATATAGAAAATAGGCAAGAAAATAAAAAAATTCTGCAGAGAGAAATGGGTCTCGAAGTTAATTCTAAAAAATATCTTTTAGGTATGGTCAGTAGGTTAGTTGATCAGAAAGGGGTTGACCTACTTTTACAAGTTTCAAGAAGACTTTTAGCATATACAGATTCCCAAATAGTTGTTTTAGGAACTGGGGATAGATATTTAGAGTCAGGATTATGGCAACTTGCATTAGATTACCCAGGAAGATTTTCTGTATTTCTTACTTATGATGATTCTTTATCAAGACTAATATATGGTGGCTCTGATGCATTTTTAATGCCAAGTAGGTTCGAACCTTGTGGTATTAGTCAACTACTTGCTATGAGATATGGTTCTATTCCAATAGTAAGGCGAGTAGGAGGTTTAGTTGACACAGTTTTACCTCATAATCCAGAAAATAATAGTGGTACTGGTTTTTGCTTCGATCGCTTTGAACCTATAGATTTCTATACATCTTTAGTAAGGTCTTGGGAGGCCTTTAGGCATAAAGATAGTTGGAAATTATTGCAAAAAAGAGCAATGAGCCAAGAGTTTAGTTGGCAAAGATCCGCTTTCGAATACGAAGTTATGTATAAGGATGTTTGCGGGATAAAAGAACCATCGCCAGATGTTGCTGAAATTGAAAAATTTTCTTACGGACAATCAGCTGATCCATCTTTTAAAAAAAGTATGACTTAATTTTTTAATGGAATTCTCTTTATCAGAATTAAACGATGTTTTGGGGGATATTAGAAATCTGAGCGAGGGGGGGAAAGATTTTTTAAATTTTAAGAATATAAGTATTGATAGTAGAACTTTATTAAAAAATGATCTTTTTATAGCTATAAAGGGTAAAAATTTTGACGGACATAGTTTTCTTCCAGAGGTTTTAAATAAAGGTGTTAAATCTGTTGTAATTAAAAAAGGGATGCAGAGATTACTTCCAAGTGATTTTCCTTATTGGGTTGTAAATGACACAACAGAGGCATTTCAAAAATTAGTATTGCTAAAAAGAAAAAAATTAAATATCCCAATTGTTGCAATAACTGGCTCAGTGGGTAAAACCACAACAAAAGAAATGATTGGCGGAGTTTTAAATAAACTTGGAAGAATTAAATTATCTCATGCAAATTTCAATAATGAAATTGGAGTTGGTCTTACTATTCTTGCGACAGATATTGAAGATAAAGTTTTAGTTCTTGAGATGGGGATGAGAGGTCTTGGACAGATCGAGAATTTATCTAAATATAGTGAACCGGATATTGCAGTTATTACCAATATTGGCACAGCTCATATTGGATTATTAGGCTCAAAAAAAAATATTACTCATGCAAAGTGTGAAATTAGTAAGTTCTTAAATCCAGAAGGAGTTGTCATAATTCCAGCAAATGATCCATTCCTACAAAAAACTTTGAAAGAATTTTGGAAAGGTAGAGTGATAAAAGTAAAACTATTAAATATAGAAAATCAAAAGGAGAGTTTTAAGAAAGATGATAATTTACGAGGATTTTATAATCCTTCGAATAAAACAATTTTAATTGAAGAAAATACCTTTGAAATTTCATTTGAGGGATTTCACAATGCTTCGAATTTCTTATTTGCTTATGCAGTTGCTAAAGAGCTAGGTATTGATTTTGCAAGTTTTAATAAATTTGATTTTGTAAGTTTAGGTGGAAGGAATAAAATTCTTAAATCAGTAAAAACAACAATATATGATGAATCATATAATGCTTCGCCAGAGTCAGTAAAAGCATGTATTAAAAACTTGCTTGAAAAACCGAAAAATAAATTTTTCATATTTGGAAGTATGCAAGAACTGGGAAAAGAATCTGAAAAATATCATATAGAAATATTCAAATTAATAAATAATTCAGATATAGAAAAATGTTTATTTATTTGCGATAAAGAGAATGAAAAAATTTACACCAATTATCTAAAAGATAAGAATAAATTCTTAGTTTTAAATAATATTAAAGATATTCCTCAAGAGATAAACAAATCTACAAAAAAAGGTGATTCTATTCTTATAAAAGGGAGCAGATGTTGGCAACTTGAAAAAATTATTGAATTAATTAACTAGATCAGGATTTCTTTTTTCCCCAATTCTCTATATTTACTTGCTTAGTTCTTGAGATCGCTAGTGAATTATCTTTAGAGTCTTTTGTGATAACAGAACCAGCACCTGTTGTTACTGATTCGCCTAGATTTATTGGTGCTACAAAAACTGTGTTTGCCCCAATACTGGAATTTTTACCAATTTTTGTTTGATATTTTTTCTGTCCATCAAAATTTGCAGTAATAGTGCCTGCTCCAATATTTGTAGATCTACCAATAATAGAATCACCAATATAACTTAAATGGTTAACTTTAGATTCTTCCTCTAGTTGACTATTTTTGATCTCAACAAAATTACCTATTTTGCTATGGGAAGATATTTTGGAATTAGGTCTTATATGACTATAAGGGCCAATTTTTATATGATCCATTATCTGAGAATCATAAACTGTAGAGTTTGAAATTTCACATTGCAATCCCACATTAGAATTCTCAATATAAGTATTTGGACCGATAATGCAATGACTATTTATTTTCGTATTTCCTCTTATATGTGTATTAGCCTCAATGATTACATCCTTACCAATTTCAGCTTCTTCACTAATTGAACAACTTGCTTTATTTATAAAAGTTACACCATTAAGCATATGTTTTTCT
Organism: uncultured Prochlorococcus sp.; assembly: GCA_902538225.1. Classification (GTDB taxonomy): domain Bacteria; phylum Cyanobacteriota; class Cyanobacteriia; order PCC-6307; family Cyanobiaceae; genus Prochlorococcus_A. The sequence goes on from CACBEF010000005.1 coordinate 53,190, forward strand.
TTAATTGAATTCTGAATACATTCCTCGCACTCTGATAGTTGAATTCTGTTGTTAATTCCTTGAAGCTCTCCATTATCATCTACCTCGAGACTTAAGGAATTTTTTAGCAAAGATATTGTATCAGTTAAGTAAATCTCTTTTTGATTATTATTGCTTTGCAAGGTATTAATTATTTCTGACAAGTTACCCCAGTTAAAACAGTAAATACCTGCATTTATTAATGGATTTTCTTTTTCTAGATCATTGCAATCTTTTTCTTCAACAATTTTCTCTATAAAGTCCCCCTTCAAAAAAACTCTGCCATATCCATGAGGATTTGTTTTCTTTGTGGTAATTAAAGAAACATCAGCATTTTTTGAATCGTGTAAGTACAAAAGTCTTTTAAGAGTACTAGGCCTAATGAGTGGCACATCGCCGTTAAGTACCAAAAGTTTTCCTTCATGTTTTTTTACTTCTTTACAAAGTACTTGGATAGCATGACCGGTTCCTGATTGAGGTTCTTGAACAACAATATGGATTTTTTTATCGTTTGGGATTGACCTTTTTACTTCTTTTGATTTGTATCCTGTAATTACGAAAATTTTATCGGGCTTTAATTCGACACATGAATCAATTACTCTTTGAAGAAGACTTTTGCCAGAAATTTTATGTAATACTTTTGGCAATGAGCTTTCCATCCTAGTGCCCTTGCCGGCCGCTAATATTGCAACACTTAACATGTTTATTTGAAATCCTAATTTAAATCTAACTCTTAACGGATAACTTCGTCATTCCCCACTTCTCTCTCCATATATTTGTAGATAATAGATTTGAGAATAATTGCTCATCTAATCTTCTCCTGATTATATCGTCTTTACTTGAGTTCAAATCTTGATCTCTATATGGAATACTAGCTTTAGTTAAGAGATGTTCTTCTTCCATTAAAGATAACTTTTCAAAATTGAAATTAGGTTTCAATTTATTCTTATCAAATTTTGATATTGCGACAGTTCCCTGACTCCAAAAAGTTCTTTTTTTAAAACTTGGCTTAATAGTAAAAATTTCTAATCCAAGATTTCTTAAGGTTTTTCTTACTGCCGCTGATGAAGAATAAGTTATTAAATAACCCTGAGGATTAAGTTTTTCTGTGACTTTGGATAAAAATTCAATCGTCCATACTTGTGGGCATTTTTGAGGAGAAAAACCATCTAAATAAATCAGATCGAATTTAATAGAGGAAGGAATAATGTTGATTTTTTCTCTAGCATCACCCCACAAAATACTGCATTTAAAAAATTGATCCTCAAAGTAATCTTTTCGATAAAGTGATTCAAATATTTTTTTTACTTTTGGATCCCATAATTTAAGGAAAGATTCATTTCTAAGTGAATATTCAAGAGGCTTTTTATCAATCTCCAATGCATACAAATTTAATTTTGATTTTTGTTTAATTAATTCATCTAATAAAGAAGCTGAATTGTATCCTAAGCCAAAACATACATCTAAAACATTGAGAGATTCGCCCTTAAATCTTTGCAAATTAGAAGTAGCTGTAAACTTTGACTTTGTTTCCTCCAATGCGCCCAATAAACTATGGAAGTTCTCTTGAAAAAACACACTTCTTAAAGAGTAACTACCATCTTTAGTTAAAACTTCTATTAATTCAGACAAAAACTTTTAGGCTAGTTAGTTAGTTTGGCCAGATCTTCCCAAAAAGTTGGATACGAGACGCTAGCAGCATCAGATCTCATGATTTTTGAGGTATCTTTAGCAAGAAGTGAAGCAATAGCAAGACTCATTGCTACTCGATGATCTGTCTCACTATCTACCTCCGCAGAATGAAATTTTGATTGCCCATTAATTATTAACCCATCCTCTTTTTCTGTTATTTCAGCACCGAATTTTTGTAACTGTCGTGCCATGACTTTTAATCGATCTGTCTCCTTAACTCTTAATTCTTGTGCATCCTTAATTTCAGAAACTCCATTACAAAAACAGGCTGCCACAGTAAGGATAGGAATTTCATCTATAAGTTTTGGGAGAATATCTCCTTCAATAGTGAATGATCTTAAATTATTTGAAGTCTTTACTTTAATAGATCCAATAGGTTCACCTGCAATAGTCGATTTATCATAAATCTCATAATCACACCCCATTAAATCCATTACATTTAAAATCCCGGTTCTAGTGGGATTTAATCCTACATTCTGAATTAAAACCTCTGAATTTGGAACAATAGATGCAGCAATCATCCAAAAAGAAGCAGAGCTTATGTCTCCAGGAATCAATATTCTCTGGCCAATTAAGTTACCCCCTGACTTGATAACTACATTCCTTCCTAATTCTCCTCTGATACTGATGTCTGCTCCAAATGCTTTTAACATTCTTTCAGTATGATCTCTTGAAGATGCTGGTTCAATAACAGAAGTGGTTCCAGAAGCTTTGAGGCCAGCTAATAAGATTGCAGATTTTACTTGAGCACTAGCTACAGGGGTTCCTATAACACACCCTTTTAATTTATTCCCATCAATTGAGATTGGAGCTTTATTTCCTTTTTCTCTACCAAAAATTTTGCCACCCATCAAAGATAATGGTTTGCCCACTCTCCCCATTGGCCTTTCATTAAGAGAAATGTCACCATTTAAGATGAAATTCTTGCCTTCTTGACCGGCAAGTAACCCCATTAATAATCTCATGGTGGTTCCCGAATTCCCGCAATTTAGAATTTCTTTGGGCTCTTTAAATCCATCAAGACCCAATCCTGAAATCGTAAAAGGCTCATTTCTTTTTATTTCTGGTATATTTACACCTAACTTTCTTAGACAATCAGCAGTTGAAAGTGGATCTTCAGAATGTAAGAACCCCTCAATAGTCGTCTCACCCTTAGCAATACTTCCTAATATTAGAGCTCTATGAGAAATAGATTTATCTCCAGGTACTTTTACTTTTCCTTTTAAATTAACTCCACCTTTTATTGTGCGGATATTATTCATTTTCAAATTAATTACTTGATAAAATTTCTGTAAAAACAAATTAGTTTTATATTATCAATAAGTTTGTTTTTTAAAAAAAAATAATCAAATTAAGTAACTGTTTTCTATAATAAATCAGAAAAAGGATTTGATTATTAATCTTACTTATTATCACGTCGCAAAGGATGTTCCTGAAAATAGTCCAGACATTGCAGTAGTCATTGATGTTTTAAGAGCTACAACCACAATTTCTTGGGCTTTAAAAAATGGAGCTGATTCAATACAAGTTTTTGCAGATTTAGATTTATTAAAACAATCTGCAACTAAGTGGCAAGCTGAAAAAAGACTAATGCTTGGAGAGAGAGGCGGAAAGAAGATTGAGGGCTTTGATCTAGGAAATTCTCCTTTATCAGTTACAAGAAAAGTTGTTAATGGTAAAAGACTATTTATGAGTACTACTAATGGGACCAAATCATTGCAAAAAGTTCAAAATGCTAAGCATTTATTTGCTATGGGTCTCCCAAATAGGAAAGCAGTTGCCGAAAAAATCATTTCATTAAAAGGTGAAAATGTTTTAATACTTGGTAGTGGTTGGGAAGGCTCTTATTCACTTGAGGATTCTTTAGCTGCTGGTGCTTTGGCTTCATACCTAAAACAGAACTGTGATTTCGAAATTAATATTCTGAATGACGAATTACAAGCTGCTTTGGCACTTTGGGATTTCTGGAAAAATGATATTTTGAAATGTTTAAAAACAGCAACCCATGGCAAAAGATTGACAAGTCTTGGAGATTATGAGGATGATTTTAAATGTTGCTCTGAACTTGATTGCTTAGATATTGTTCCAGCTCAAGTTGAAAGAGGTGTGATTCGTGCCTCATGATTTACGAATTGGTTCATTAGGAGTAAAGTCTTGACTGATTTTTTGGTAGCTGCATTGCAAATTACGAGTACTTCAAATGTTGAAGCAAATTTTACTGAAGCAGAAGAACAGATTGAATTAGCGGCTAGAAGAGGTGCTGAGTTAATAGGATTGCCTGAGAATTTTGCTTTTTTAGGAGGAGATGATGAAAAACTTAGATTAGCCTCTGAATTGTCAGAGAAGTGTACAAATTTTCTAAAAACTATGTCACAAAGATATCAAGTATTTCTTTTGGGAGGAGGGTATCCTGTCCCTGCGGGTGATGATAGTCATACTTTTAATAGGTCAGCCTTATTTGGGAAAGATGGACAGATTTTGGCAAAATATGACAAGATTCATTTGTTTGATGTTGATTTGCCAGATGGAAATCTATACAAGGAATCATCCACTATTTTATCTGGAGCAGAGTATCCCCCTGTTGTAGATGTACCAGGTTTATGCAAAATAGGATTATCTATTTGTTACGACGTTAGATTTCCTGAACTCTATAGATATTTGTCTTCCAATGGTGCAGAGCTAATTATGATTCCTGCAGCTTTTACAGCATTTACTGGAAAAGATCATTGGCAAATACTATTACAAGCAAGAGCAATTGAGAATACAGCATATGTAGTCGCTCCAGCTCAAACTGGTATTCATTATGGAAGAAGGCAAAGTCATGGCCATGCAATGGTAATTGATCCTTGGGGTACAGTTTTATCTGATGCCGGAAAAACTCAGGGAGCTGCAATAGCACCTGCTGATAAAGAAAGAGTAAAGAAAATTAGGGAGCAGATGCCAAGCCTTAAACATAGAAAAAACAAATTGTTTTCAAACTAATGAAAAAGTTTTTAGATAATAAACTTTTTCGTTATTTATCCGTTTTTTTATTTTTAAATTCTTCAATCCTTCCAGTTAAATCTTCAAGTGCTCTTGCGGCATGGGCTATAAATACTAATGGGGTTTTAGAATTAAGAACTAAATCAAATACAAATTTAAAAGCATATTTTCAGAAGGCTAACCAAATATCGGGAGATAGATTCTGGGTAGATTTCCCAGGAGAATTAAAAAATCCCAGAACAATAAAAGGTAATGGCCCAATAAAAGAAATTAGATTAGGTAAACCAGATAAGGGTAAAACAAGACTAGTAATTGAATTTAAGGAAGAGGCTAATTTGAAACCTTTGACTTGGCAAATGGTTGGCTTAGATCAAAATAGATGGAGAATTAAACTATTTAACCCAAAATATTCATTTAAAAAGATTAGTGAAGGTTTAGTTGAAAAGAAAAGAGGCAATATCAAAGCAAATCAAAATTCAATTCATAAGAAGAAAAACAATTATGGTTACTTGAAACTACCAGAGGTAAAACGAAACAAGTTTGAGGTTGTAATCGATCCAGGTCATGGAGGACCTGACCCAGGAGCAATAGGTATAGGTGGTATTAGAGAAACAGATGTAGTTCTAGAGGTTTCAAAAATAGTTAAAAATTTACTTTCTGAGAAAGGCGTCAAAGTAAGGTTGACTAGAATAAATGAAGTTGATTTGGATTTGCCTCCAAGAGTTTCCATTGCTAATAATACTGATGCAGATATTTTTGTAAGTATTCATGCAAATGCCTCAAGAGGTAAAAGAAGAGACATAAATGGATTGGAAACCTTTTATTACAGAGGGTGGAGAGGAAGATTACTCGCGAAAAGAATTCAAAAACAAATTTTAAGAGTTTCACCTGGGAGTCCTGATCGAGGAGTTAAACAAGGTCGATTTTATGTAATTAAAAATACTAGGATGCCCGCAGTCCTTGTAGAAATTGGATTTTTAACTGGAAGATTAGATGCAAGAAGATTAGAAAAAATAACCCATCGAAAAAGATTAGCCTATGCAATTGCAAAAGGCATCCTCGAATATCTAGATAAAGTAGGGTGAAACTTAAAATAGGTATATTTGATAGCGGAATAGGTGGTTTCACTATCCTTAATTCTTTACTAAAAACTCGTAAAGATGTAGAAGTTTTTTATTTGGCGGATACAAAAAGAATACCTTTTGGGAACAAAAATTCTAAAGAGATTAGATTAATTGCAAAGGAGATTTGTACTTTTTTTGTTGATAAGAATTTGGATGCATTATTAGTTGCTTGTAACACTACAAATGCCTGTGCGCTTGATATTCTAGAAGATAATCTAAAGGTTCCTTGTTTTGACCTTATAAACTCAGTATCGGAAATAGTTGATAAACAAATAATTGGAGTCCTGGCAACACAAACAACTGTTCGATCTTCGTATTACAAGAAAGCTATAATTGCTAAAAAAGAGAATACGATAATTTTTCAGCAAGAATGTCCAGAATTTGTATCAGAAATTGAAAAAGAAAAATTAAATCTTGATAAGTTAAATAGTCTTTCAAACTTATACTTAAGACCACTAATAAACAAAAATATTGAAGAATTAATACTTGGATGTAGTCACTATCCTTTAATTTATGACTTTTTAAGAAAAAAATTAGATTCAAATATAAAAATTATTGATCCATCGGTAGCATTAATAAATAAATTTAATGAATCTTTTGCTATTCCAGAAACTGACCGCTATGAGAGTATTTTTTTCGAAAATGTAAAATTTTTTGTTACTTCAGAAAGAGATGAGTTTTCCAATAAAGTAAAAATTTGGCTTGGAATTAATAAAGAAATTAGGTTGGTTAGCCTCCGAAGTAATGTTTGATTCCTTAAGATATGTAAGAGGTCAATCATGAATACAGTAACAGAGCTACTACAACCAGTTGAAAATGATCTTGATGATCTTATTTTAGAACTGAAAAATCTAATAGGAGCTGGTCACCCAATTCTTCAAGCCGCAGCAGAACACCTTTTTAGTGCTGGGGGGAAAAGGTTGAGACCTGGTATAGTTTTATTGATTTCAAAAGCTATATCTCCTGAATTTTGCTTGACAACTAAACATAAAA
>CACBEF010000006.1 GCA_902538225.1 uncultured Prochlorococcus sp.
ATTTTCTCTTTTACATAAGCGACAACCTGATCTTTCCATAAAGATCCTGAGTATTCGACGTCTTGAGGCTTAGGACTTTTTCCAAAACCGAGTAAATCTATAGCATGAACTTCGTATTTTGTACTCAAAACAGGGATATTAAATCTCCAATGATCAGTAGAAGCACCGAAACCATGAATTAATAAAATTGCGTATTCTTTTAATGTTTGTTCAGGGTTAGATGAAACAGTATGTATTGGGTAATTTAAAAAATTCCAGTCATAATTTACATCACCATCTATCAGAGTTGATTTTTCCATTTATTAAAAATCTTTTTGTTTCTTGATTCTAATAAACTTATTACCTAAAGAAGACCCACAGGATCAGCTGCAACATCATCTGATATTTTATTGCCATCATTTGGGGGCTTATCTTTTAGAACAATTCTTAAGAGAACAGGTGCAAGAAATGTGGTTCCTATAACCATTAATAAAATAGCTGCTTCTAAAGAAGGAGTTAATAACTTAGCGCTTGTTCCTAGCCCAAGGAAAATCAACCCAACTTCTCCTCTAGGCATCATACCCAAGCCTACAACTAATCTATTTGTAGGTTTATCACTTGAAAATACCCATCCGGATGCAATTTTTCCAATAATCGCAACAACTAATAAAAATCCTGCAACTACAAGAGCTGATCTACTTGTTGGATCAAGTGGATTGATAACTGATAAATCCATTCCCGCTCCTACTAATACGAAGAAAATAGTTGCGAATAAGGATACTAAAGGTAAAACGGATTGTTGAATTGCGTGATTATTTTTAGAACTACTAAGAATTAATCCAGCTGCAAAAGCACCTAAAGCTGCTTCCAATCCAATAGCTGTTGCCACGAAACAACACAACACAAGTATCACAAAAGAAGCTACCACTACGGCTCCAGGAGCCTTTAATCTATCTAATAACCAATCAAAACCTGGCGCCGCTGTCCTACTTAATGCAATAGCAGCAATAACAAATACTACAGCTGCTGCAACTAATTTAACGATAGGAGCAATTTCTAAAGTACCTCCGGCAGCAAGAGCCACAACAACTGCCAGAATAACAATACCCAAAATATCATCCAAAACAGCTGCACCGATAACAATCTGTCCTTCTCTAGTTTTTAAATAACCCAACTCACCAAAAACACTTGCAGTAATTCCTATACTTGTTGCCGTCATAGATGCTCCAGCAAAAACAGCTGGAATTAGATCTACTTGGAAAATAAACATTAATCCAAGAGTTCCAAAGGCAAACGGTAAAATTACACCAGCCATCGCAACAGTAAAAGCCTGAGCTCCGACAGCTACTAATTCCTCTAACTCACTTTCTAGTCCTGTTAAAAATAAAAGAGCATATAATCCCAGAGTTGCTACTGCTTGCAGGGATGGAAAACTTTCAAAATAAACATCAGGTACAGCTTCTGGAGGGATTGACGCTAATGAGCTAATAACATTTACAAGTCCTTCATTTAATTCGGTTCCAGCTGAGGGTGGTATCAACAAATGGAATCCTGATGCCCCTATTACAACCCCTGCAAGAAGCTCACCTACTATCGTTGGCAAACTTAGTCTTACTAATACTTCTGCTAATGCTCTTGCAGCTAAAAATATCAATAGAAACCTTATAACTCCTATCAACGTTTCAGCAACTTCTAAATCATGTGCACTTAATTCCGCCAGTAAAGAATACATATGAAATTAATGAAAAAATAAACTACCTAATTGGAAGATAGTTTATTGAGGGCCCACTTTAAGAAATATGTAAGAAAAAAGCAAAAATACTCAACAAGTGTGGATCTGAAGTTACAACAAAGAAATTTTCAAAAAAATGGCTATCGTCAATTATATGACTAATCCAATGAATACCAACGAACCCTTTGATCTACGTTTGCCTACTCCAGGCTGTTACTTAGATCCTGAGAAAGCTGGCATGGATTCTGATGCTGTTTTTCAAGGAATGACAGCCCATCTCTTTTATACTCTTGGCAAGTTAGCTACTTCTGCAAGTCCCCACGACTTGTACATGGCTTTAAGTTACGCAGTTAAAGATAGGCTAATGACAAGATATTTAGCCAGCCAAGAAGTAATAAGAAAAAAACCACAAAAAACAGTCGCCTACTTATCAGCAGAATTTTTAATAGGTCCTCAATTAAGTAATAATCTTCTCAATTTAGGTATTACTAAAGAGGCAGAAGATGCTTTAAAAAGATTTGGTATTGAATCATTGTCAACAATTCTTGAAGTTGAAGAGGAGCCTGGACTAGGTAATGGTGGACTTGGCAGACTTGCAGCATGTTACATGGAATCATTAGCATCTCTACAAGTTCCAGCAGTTGGTTATGGTATTAGATATGAATTTGGTATATTCAATCAGTTAATTAGGGATGGCTGGCAAGTTGAAGTAACTGATAAATGGTTAAAAGGTGGATGGCCATGGGAACTTCCACAACCCGACGAATCATGTTTTGTTGGTTTTGGAGGCAGAACTGAAAGTTATAGAGACGATAAAGGAAACTACAGATCAAGATGGATTCCTTCGGAACATGCTATTGGAGTACCTCATGACGTTCCAGTTCTAGGATATAGAGTAAATACATGTGACAGATTAAGGTTATGGAGAGCTGATGCTACTGAAAGTTTTGACTTTTATGCATTCAATATTGGTGATTATTATGGTGCAGTAGAAGAGAAAGTTGCATCTGAAACTCTTTCAAAAGTTCTATATCCAAATGACGGAACTGACGAAGGTAGAAGATTAAGACTTAAACAACAACACTTTTTTGTAAGTTGTTCACTTCAGGATATGTTGAGAAGCCTTGAAAAGAGATCAATACCAATAACAGAATTTCCCAAGCACTGGACAGTCCAATTAAATGATACCCATCCTGCTATTGCAGTTGCAGAACTAATGCGACTTCTCATTGATCAATATCAAATAGGTTGGGATAAAGCTTGGAATATAACAACCTCCTCAGTTGCTTATACCAACCACACATTACTACCAGAAGCTTTAGAGAAATGGGATTTAGGTTTATTTAACGATCTTCTTCCTCGTCATCTAGAAATTATTTATGAAATTAATTGGAGATTTCTACAACAATTAAGATTACGTTATCCCGGTGACGACATGATCCTTCAAAAACTCTCAATAATTGATGAAGAAGGCTCCAAATCAGTTCGGATGGCCCACCTTGCTACAATTGGAGCACATCATATAAATGGTGTTGCAGCTCTTCACTCAGATTTAATAAAAAGACAACTTCTACCTGAATTCGCAGCATTATGGCCTGAAAAATTTACAAATGTAACTAATGGAGTTACGCCAAGGAGATGGGTCGCCCTATCTAATCCATCATTATCTCTTCTTCTGGAAGAAGAAGTTGGTAAAAATTGGATAACAAATATGGAACTTCTTAAGAAGTTAGAAGAAAAAAAAGATGACAACAATTTTTTGCAAAAATTTGAGGAAACTAAACTTAATGGCAAAAGAAAATTAGCTAGCTTTATACATTCAAAAACTGGAATATTGGTGGATCCATCAAGTTTATTTGATGTTCAAGTAAAAAGAATTCATCAATACAAAAGACAACATTTAAACGCACTACAAATTATTGCCCAATATTTAAGAATCAAAAATGGTAGAAACAAGTATGAAGTACCAAGAACAATAATATTCGGAGGTAAAGCTGCACCAGGTTACTTTATGGCAAAGCTGATGATTAGATTCATTAATGGTATTGCTGATGTTGTTAATTCTGATCCAGATATGGATGGTTTATTAAGAGTTGTTTTTCTACCAGACTATAACGTTAAACTTGGTGAAATAGTTTATCCTGCAACGGATCTTTCAGAACAAATCTCAACTGCTGGAAAAGAAGCATCTGGAACTGGAAATATGAAGTTTGCCATGAATGGAGCGTTAACGATTGGAACCTTAGATGGAGCAAATGTGGAATTAAGAGATCTTGTGAAAAAAGAGAATTTCTTTCTTTTTGGTAAAACTGAAAGCCAAATTATGGACTTAAAAAATAATAACTACTCTCCCAAAACTTTTATTGATCAATGTCCAGAGCTCAAAGAGGTTATACGCCTTATTGAAATTGGCCACTTTAGCAATGGGGATAAAGAATTATTTAAACCTCTATTAAATAGCCTTACAGGACATGACCCATTTTTCGTAATGGCTGACTTTGAAGATTACTTAAATAAACAGGATGTGGTCAGCGAATGCTGGAATAATAAAAAATCTTGGAATAAAATGGCATTATTAAATACTGCTAGATCAGGATACTTTTCTTCAGATAGATCTATTAGAGAGTACTGTAAATCCATTTGGAAAGTATCTCCAATGCCTGTTGAAATTACTTGCGACGTCGAAGAATTAACTAGTTAATATTTTTCTTATCTTGTGAATCAGGGGTTTGATGAAATAATCTATTTAAAATTAATCTATCCATATTTAATGGGTCTGGGGCTAATTCATTTGAAATTTCTTTAAATTTTGATTCAATATTGTTTGAAATTTTTGTATCAAATATTCTTTCCATTAATGCTTCAATTGAATATAAATAAGCATTAACACTTTCCAGTTCATCTAAAGCTTCAGTAATTTCTGAATCAGAAATATGTTTTTCATTTGGACTGGTATCTCCATTTGATTCTCTTTCAGATAATTCTCTCTGCAACTCATCACTAACCTTATTACAAAGGGTTCTGAACGATTGAATAGATGCCCAATTTAATTCTTGTTGCTGTTTAAAAGTAGGAAATTCTCTAATTAAACGATCATGCTCTTTATAAAATCTCTGACAATCAGAGCATTGACATGGTTCTTCAGTCAAAAGAAAAAATAACTCTTTCTATATCATCTCACTATTTGGGTAAAGTTGTAGGGCCATCCAATAATTCGTCATTTTCATCTAGTGAATCCGGACTATCTGGCAAAGGTATCTCAATACTAGTAACCAAATTAATTACATCTCTTAGTCTCATAGAATCAGCAAACCATCCCATTGCTTGCTCGGCATCTCCTCTTTTTTCTGCATCATTTGCTTGATCTTCGTGAGCTTCCGCCAATAGAGCAAGCCAGCACAAGCATCTTGCTTGAACTATTGAAAGATCTAAATCATTAGGTTGGGATTTAGAAATGCGTTCATGCTCTTGTTGAATTAGGAGCTTTAAACGCATATCATGCAACTTAGCCATAAAAGATTTACTACTAACTATACGCTAGCTAGAGAGTAGCAAGTTTGCACACATACTACATATAGTTTTTTATTTTTACGGGACTGGCGGGAGTCGAACCCACGACCTACGGTTTAGGAAACCGTTGCTCTATCCTGCTGAGCTACAGCCCCAATAGATGATTTTTGGAGTATTAAGCATTATGCTAAATGAAAGCAGGAGAGGCAATCGCAAGAAAGTTTTATTTTGTTTCCAAAATAAAACTTTCTTGAGGAAAGTCCGGGCTCCCAAATGGTCAGGCTTGCTGGGTAATCCCCAGTGCGGGCAACCGTGAGGATAGTGCCACAGAAACATACCGCCTAATACTTTTATGTATGGCAAGGGTGCAAGGGTGTGGTAAGAGCGCACCAGCAACATTGAGAAGTGTTGGCTAGGTAAACCCCGGCTGGGTGCAAGGCTTAGTAGATTTATGACCATTACACAATCTACTTTTAAGCGCCGCTTGAGACTGTGAAGTAATTCCAGTTCTAGATAGATGATTGCCCATCTTATTAATTAAGATGAACAGAACCCGGCTTATGACCTGCTTTCTAAATTGTTGTGATTATTCAAATCAGATGACAAATATAATTGACGCAAAGAGGATTAAACAAATAACTACTTTTTTAAAGTCTTTAAATATTAAATCAAAAAGATTTTCTGAAATAATTAGAACTCAAAATATTTCAATTATTCAAGATTTTAATCAAGCATTTATCCACTCCTCGGAGGACAAAATTTTAAATTATGAAAAACTAGAATTTTTTGGAGATGCAGTCCTCAGATTAGCAGCTTCTAATTTTATTGAAAAAAAATATCCCCAAATGAGTGTTGGAGAAAGATCAGATCTAAGAGCACAAATTGTAAGTGATGAATGGTTAACAAAATTAGGGGGGGAAATTGATATAGAAAAATTAATAATTAAAGGACCTAAAGCTCTTGGTGATGAAAATTCAAAAAATACTATTATTGGTGAAGCTACAGAAGCTTTAATCGGTGCTGTTTACAAGTGTTTTGATTCCATTCAGGAAGTAAATCTTTGGTTAGATGATATTTGGGAGGAAGATTCAGAAATATTTTTAAAAGCTCCATATAAATTCAAATCTAAAACAGTTTTGCAAGAGTGGTGTCAAAGTAAAGGTTTTGATTTGCCAGTCTATAAAATAATTGAAGTCTCAAAAAAAAATGGGGACCCTAAAAGATTTTCTTGCGATATATTTATCGAAGGACTAAAAGAATCATCTGCATTCGGCAAGTCCCATAAACAAGCAGAAACAAATGCAGCTAGAGTTTTGATAGAAAAATTTATTACTATAGGTAAAATATAATTTTTATACTATTTCTAAATTGCTTAGCTGAAAAGTTATGAGTTTATCCCAATTACCTCCTTCAAATAGAACCGCTGCTCTTTTTTTTGTAACTCTTTGTACAAACCCTTTATATCCTCTATAGATAGAATTGGTGTCTCTTACAACAACAAAAGATCCAGGGAGTATAGGTTTAGTAGATAATTCCATAAAATACTCTTTCTAATACAATATATGATAAATAAAAATGAATGGTTGACTGTTGGATTGATAACATCATGTCATGGAATTAATGGACAGTTAAAGATTAAATCTCTAAGTGATTTTGAAGAAAGATTTTTAAAACCTGGAATTAGATGGTTACAAAAAGAAAATGAACCTCCTTCAAAAATAGAACTTATATCTGGTTTCAGACAGCCTGGTAAAGAAACCTTCATAATTAAGTTCCGAGGAATAAATACAAGAAATGATGCAGAACAACTTAAAAAATTTAGAATTCTTGTAAAAGCCGATACTCTACCCAAATTACAAAAGGAAGAATTCCACTTATTAGAACTCATAAATCTCGAGGTGAAGACTTTAGAAAATGATGTATTAAAAATAATTGGGAAAGTTATCAATTTAGAAAATGAGAAAAATAATTTACTTGTTATTGAACTATTTAAAAATCAAAAAAAAGTTCTCATACCATTTGTTAAAGAAATAGTCCCATTAGTAGATATAAAAAATAATTTTCTAATCATCAATCCTCCAAATGGACTTTTAGAGCTATAAATTAAAAAAATAAAAATTAATTAGAAACTTATTATTCAACAGTTACACTTTTAGCTAAATTTCTTGGTTGATCCACGTCAAGTCCCCTATGAGCTGCAATATGATAACTCAATAATTGTAGAGGCAGTATATTCAGTAGAGGTGAAATCCATTCATTAGAGGAAGGAACTTTCATTAAATAATCAAAAATTTCCGTTCCATCACATTCAGGAGCAATCCCTATCAAATATGAATCTCTAGCTTTTGCTTCTTGAGCATTACTGATAACTTTATCAAAAACCTCACCAGGAGAGGCAATAGAAATTACAGGTACTTTTTTATCTAACAAAGCTATTGGACCATGTTTCATTTCACCAGCAGGATATCCAGCTGCATGAATGTAACTAATTTCTTTAAGTTTTAAAGCGCCTTCAAGGGCAATAGGATAATTTATTCCTCTACCTAAAAAAATAACATCTTTAATATTAAAAAAGTCATGTGCTAGCTTTTCTGAGGTTTTATTATGTTTCTCTAAGAGATCTTCAAGTAATGGCGGAAGTTTTATAAGTTCGTTTATTAATTTACCTATTTCATCAGGACTTTGATTACCTTTAATTTGAGCAAATTTTATGGCTAATCCATAAAAAGAAAGTAATTGAGCAAAAAAAGTTTTTGTTGCTGCAACTCCAACTTCTATTCCTGCACAGATATCAAGTATATTTGAGACCTGCCTTCCTATGGAACTCTCTTTTCTATTTGTTATTGCAATAAGGTTGGGTTTAAATTTTTCATTTTCAATTGAAGATCGTCTTTTAATTTCCATATCGATAGCAGCGATTGTATCAGCAGTTTCTCCGGATTGAGTGACTCCAATAGTTAACGTATTTGGCAATAGTGGAGGTGGTGAATATCTAAATTCGCTTGCATAAAAGACATTTGTAGGGATACCTGAAAATTGTTCTAATAAAAAGCTACCAACCATTGCAGCATGTTTACTTGTACCACAAGCAATAATTTCAATTCTTTCTATTGATTCAAAAAACTCTGTATCAAATGGATAATTAATTTGATATTGACCATTATCTGAGTTCTTAATTAAATAATTTTCTAACCAGTTTTTTGCTGTTTCAGGCTGATCATATATCTCTTTTAACATAAAGTGTTTAAAATTCATCTTATCAATTATTTGCTCTGAGACTTTTAGGGAAACTGGATTTCGATATTGTCTCTCGTTGCTTGAGTCATATATTTCAATTCCAAGAGGAGTTAATAAAGCTATTTCTTCATCCTCCATAGGCAAAATAATATTCGTAAAGTTTGCAATGGCTGGTGTATCACTAGCGCAAATAAATTCTCCTTCACCCAAACCAATAATCAAGGGCGCTTGTCTCCTTGCAACAACCAAGGAGGTTGGAGCGCCAGACCATAAAACTGCTAAAGCATAAGATCCTTCTAAATCAGATATTACATTTCTCACCGCTACTAATAATGTTGAACCATTATTCTCAAGATTAAGTTTACTTAATGTATTTAATTCTCTTTGAATTAGATGGGGAATTACCTCGGTATCTGTATCAGAATTAAAAATAATACCCTCTTCCTCTAATTTATTTTTTAAATCTTGGAAATTTTCAATAATGCCATTTTGAACAACTGCTATGCTTCCTGAACTATCGGTATGAGGATGTGCATTTTTAACCTCAGGCTTTCCATGAGTTGCCCATCTGGTATGACCTATACCCACAGTTCCAGGAATTTCGTGATCATTAAGATTACTTTTTAAATTCTGGAGTTTTCCTTCTGCTTTTTTACAAGAAATAAAATTTGTTTCGGAATTTATTATTGCAATACCTGCAGAATCATACCCTCTGTACTCAAGTTTTTCTAAACCATTGATTAATAATGGTAAAGCTTTTTTATATCCAGTTACAGCAACTATTCCACACATACGAATTTTTTTTTCAATTATATTGAAATAAAATGCGTATTTACTAAAACATGGACTCTCTTAAAACTGCACTATAAAAATTAATACGCTAAGCCCATACTCCTAGAAGTCTCATCTCCTAAATAAACGCGAATACTTAAGAAATCTGTTGGACATGCCGTCTCACATCTTTTGCAACCTACACAATCTTCTGTTCT
The DNA here is from genome assembly GCA_902538225.1 of uncultured Prochlorococcus sp. Classification (GTDB taxonomy): domain Bacteria; phylum Cyanobacteriota; class Cyanobacteriia; order PCC-6307; family Cyanobiaceae; genus Prochlorococcus_A. The sequence goes on from CACBEF010000006.1 coordinate 9,448, forward strand.
AGGCGATGAAGCTATTTGGCCAGCTTTACAGCCGTCCCAAGGAACCATCTCTAAAACGTCAAGTGGGCAAGCCCTTACACATTGGGTACAACCAATGCAAGTGTCATAAATTTTAACTGCGTGTGACATGTAAAAATTGTCTTTTGAACCTCGTTTTATAATACTATTGTCTTACAAAGAAATTAAAAAAATTAAGATATGCTTCACTCTTGTTAACTCTAGGGCATAAAATCATATAGATAATTAGTAATTTCCATAAACTATGTCACAAGAAATCCTCGAAAAAGTTTGTTCAATTGTTTCAGAACAATTAAGTGTTGAAGCAGGAGAAGTCAAATCAGATTCAAATTTCCAAAATGATTTAGGTGCAGATTCTCTAGATACCGTTGAATTAGTGATGGCTCTCGAAGAAGCATTTGATATTGAAATCCCCGATGAAGCAGCTGAAGGAATCGCGACTGTCGGCGATGCAGTAAAATTCATCGAAGAAAAAAAAGGTTAATAAAGGATGCCAAATTTCCATCGAGTAGTTATTACCGGTATCGGAGCAGTAACTCCAATTGGTAATAACATTGATGAATATTTAGTCGGTCTGCAAAAAGGTACTAATGGGGTCTCAGATATTACTCTCTTTAATCCCGAACAACATCCTTGCAAATTTGCAGCAGAAGTAAAAAATCTTCAATCCGAAAATTATATTGAAGCTAAAGAATCCAAAAGATGGGATCGTTTTTCCCAGTTTGGAGTTATTGCTGCAAAGCAAGCCTTTAGTGATTCTGGACTTGAAATTACTGAAGCTAATGCATCAAGAATTGGAGTGATTATTGGTTCTGGTGTTGGAGGCTTACTGACTATGGAAAGTCAAGCTCAAATATTGAGTCATAAAGGGCCTAAAAGAGTAAGTCCATTTACAGTCCCAATGATGATTCCAAATATGGCCACTGGATTGGCCGCAATCGCTTTGGGGGCAAAAGGACCAAGTTCTTCTGTTTCCACCGCTTGCGCTGCCGGTTCAAATGCAATTGGTGATTCTTTTAGATTACTCCAACTTGGAAAAGCAGATGCAATGATCTGTGGCGGTGCAGAAGCAAGTATTACGCCTCTAGGAGTAGCTGGTTTTGCCAGTGCCAAAGCTCTTTCTTCCAGAAATGAAAGTCCTCAAACTGCTAGCAGACCTTTTGATGCAGAAAGAGATGGATTTGTTATTGGAGAGGGATCTGGAATTCTTGTTTTAGAAACTTTAGAAAATGCGCAGAAAAGAAATGCAAGAATTTATGCAGAAATAATTGGATATGGAACAACATGTGATGCTCATCATATTACTGCTCCATCTCCAGGCGGCGTTGGAGGCGCTGAAGCTATCAAATTAGCGATAGAAGACGCTTGTCTTAGCCTTGAAAAAATTGATTACATAAATGCTCATGGAACAAGTACATCAGCTAATGATAAAAATGAAACTTCTGCAATTAAATCTATTTTTGGAGACAGATCTTACCTCATTCCTGTAAGCTCTACTAAGTCGATGACTGGTCATCTCTTAGGAGGCTCAGGAGGTATAGAAGCTGTAGCTTGTATACTTTCTTTGACACATAATTTTATCCCTCCTACAATTAACTACGTCAATCCAGATCCTGAATGTGATCTTGATTATGTACCAAATAATGCAAGAGAAGCTCAAGTAGGAGTCGCTCTTTCAAATTCTTTCGGCTTTGGTGGTCACAATGTTTGCCTTGCTTTTAGCAAAATGAATTGAAGACAACCAACTCTGTATTTCCAACTCAACTTATTTTAAAACAATGGTCGCTGCATCTGTTTCATTAGAATCACTTTGTGTAAATAGTATAAGAATGCTTGCTGTAGATGCAGTAAATAAATCTAATAGCGGACATCCTGGATTGCCAATGGGATGTGCTCCTATGGGTTATGCATTATGGCAAAACATACTTAATCACAATCCGAATAATCCAAAATGGTTCAATAGAGATCGTTTTGTATTATCAGCTGGTCATGGCTGTATGCTGTTATATTCCTTGCTTCATTTGACAGGATATAAATCAGTTTCCATAGATGATATTAAAGAATTTAGGCAATGGGGATCAAAAACTCCTGGACATCCAGAAACATTCGAAACTGAGGGAGTTGAAGTTACAGCTGGTCCTCTTGGAGCAGGAATTTCAAATGCAGTTGGTTTAGCAATAGCTGAAACTCACTTAGCAGCTAAATTTAATAAGCCTGATTGCAATATCGTTGATCACTATACTTACGTAATAATGGGTGACGGCTGTAACCAAGAAGGTATTGCATCAGAGGCCTGCTCATTAGCTGGTCACCTTAAGCTTGGAAAACTAATTGCACTCTATGACGATAATCAAATTACAATTGATGGACGAACCGACGTTTCTTTCACCGAAGATGTCTTAAAAAGATACGAAGCATATGGATGGCATATACAACATGTTCAAGATGGAAATCATGATGTTAAAGGAATAACTGAAGCTATCGAAAAAGCAAAATTAATTACAGACAAACCTTCAATTATAAAAATTTCTACAACCATAGGTTATGGTTCGCCTAACAAATCAGATACTGCTGGAATTCATGGGGCAGCTGTTGGAGAAGAAGAAGCTGCATTAACTAGAGAGTTTTTAAATTGGGAATATCCTCCCTTTGAAATACCAGATGAAGTATATGAACATTTTAGAAAATCAATAAACAAAGGTGAAAACTTAGAGAAAGAATGGGATTCTAAATTTGTAGAATATCAAAATAAATATCCCTCTGAAGGGGCCGAGTTAAACAGAATGTTAAAAGGCCAATTACCTGAGAATTGGGACTCAGATCTCCCTTCTTATACACCTGATGATAAAGGGTTAGCCACCAGAAAGCATTCACAAATATGTCTAGGTGCTTTGGGACCTAACCTGCCTGAGTTAATTGGTGGATCCGCAGATTTAACTCACTCTAACTACACAGATATTAAAGGAGAAACTGGCTCATTCCAGGCACATAGCCCTGAAAAAAGATATTTACACTTTGGTGTACGAGAGCATGCAATGGCAGCTGTACTTAATGGAATTGCCTATCACAACAGTGGTCTGATTCCTTACGGTGGAACCTTCCTTGTTTTCGCCGATTATATGAGAGGTTCAATGAGGCTTTCGGCACTCAGCGAACTAGGAGTAATCTATGTATTAACCCATGATTCTATTGGTGTAGGAGAAGACGGACCAACACATCAACCTATTGAAACTATCCCTTCTCTTCGTGCCATGCCAAACATGCTTGTTTTCAGACCAGGAGATGGAAATGAGACAAGTGGAGCTTACAAGCTTGCTATTCAAAATCGACAAAGACCTTCTGCCCTTTGTTTAAGTAGGCAAGGTATGCCAAATCAAGAGAATACTTCGATCGACAAAGTTGCATTAGGTGGATATGTAGTTTCCGATTGCGAAGGAACACCTGATCTCATATTTATTGGTACTGGAAGCGAACTGAATCTTTGCATTGAAGCAAGTAAGGAAATTTCAAGTTTAGGTAAAAAAATTAGAGTTGTTTCTATGCCTTGTGTAGAACTTTTCGAAGAGCAGGAAGAATCTTATAAAGAAAGTGTTTTACCTAGTAGTGTGAAAAAGAGAGTTGTAGTAGAAGCTGCCCATTCATTTGGTTGGCATAAATACACAGGTTTTGATGGGATTTGTATTACTATGGACAGATTTGGCGCATCAGCACCAGGTGGAGAATGTATGAAAAATTTTGGATTTACAGTCGAAAACGTAGTTAATAAGACGAAGGAAATTCTATAACTAGTAATTGATAACTATGCAGAAGTATTACATTCTTCAAGTTTATCTTTTAACTGATCAAGAGATGCATCTGAAATCTTTGAATTCATTGGACAATGTTTTGGGCCACACATTGAACAAAACTCGGCTTTTTTAAAGATTTCTTCAGGTAGTGTCTCATCATGGTACTGCTTCGCCCTTTCTGGATCTAATGAAAGTTCGAATTGTTTATTCCAATCAAAGTTATATCTTGCATGACTAAGTTCATCATCTCGATCTCGAGCGCCAGCTCTATGTCTTGCTATATCAGCTGCATGAGCAGCTATTTTATAAGCAATTAATCCGTCACGTACATCTTCTGCATTTGGGAGCCCTAAATGTTCTTTTGGGGTTACATAACATAACATAGAAGTTCCATACCATCCTGCCATCGCCGCCCCAATAGCACTTGATATATGGTCATAACCAGGCGAAATATCTGTTACTAATGGACCAAGTACATAGAAAGGAGCTTCCGAACATTCTTCCATTTGCTTTCTCACATTAAACTCAATTTGGTCCATAGGTACATGACCAGGACCCTCAACCATTACTTGAACATTATGTTCCCACGCTCTTCGAGTAAGCTCACCTAAGGTCTTCAGTTCAGCTAGCTGAGCATCATCAGAAGCATCATGCAAACATCCAGGCCTTAGTGAATCTCCTAGAGAAAAAGTACAATCATATTTCTTAAAAATCTCACAAATATCATCAAACCTTGTATAGAGAGGATTTTGCTTAAAATGATGTAACATCCATTGGGCTAAAATACCCCCTCCTCTACTGACAATTCCAGTAATTCTTCCTTTTACTTTTGGCAGATGCTCTATTAATAGACCAGCATGAATAGTTTGATAATCTACGCCCTGCTGACAATGTTTTTCAATAATATGAAGAAAATCGTCTTCTGTTAGTCTGTCTATTGAACCATGTACACTTTCTAAAGCTTGATAAACAGGAACAGTTCCTATGGGAACAGGAGATTCTTGAATAATTGCTTGCCGCACTTCATCTAAATTTACTCCTCCAGTAGAAAGATCCATAACCGTATCAGCACCATATTTAACAGCTAGTTTGAGCTTTTCTACTTCTTCATTGATATCACTTGCATTAGGGGAAGCACCAATATTTGCATTAACTTTGCATCTAGAAGCAATACCTATAGACATTGGCTCAAGATTCAAATGATTAATATTAGCTGGAATAATTAATCTTCCTCTTGCCACTTCCTCCATTATTAAAGAAGAAGGTAGATTCTCTTTTTTAGCAACAAAATCCATTTCTTCAGTGATATATCCATTTCTCGCAAAGTTCATCTGAGTTACATTTTCTTTCCCAAGACGAGGCTGAATCCAAGAACTTCTCATAATTTCCTAATTTTTAAAAGTGTTATCACTAAAGTTTGATCAAATCTCCACTTCCCTGGATCAAAATTAATGATTCAGGTTCAAAGGGTATGATCTCAGCTAAGTTAAATTTCTTAGCACCCCTAGTATTAATCTTATTAATAGCTCTTTTCTAAAAAATAGTCATCTCATATTGCGTGAAAATAAATAAAATAACTTTATTCAACTTTTTGATAAGACTTTATCTTTGTTAAAATATTTTTTCTAGCCAAGTGTCTGCCTATACCCCTCTCCAAAATAATTACAACCCCCATTAAGCCAATAGGTAAATAAAAAATCTTTCTGGTATTGTCCCTAAATATCAATCCCGTAGCAGATATGAGGATCATGAAAGGAGCCACAAAAGATAAAATAAATCTTTTATTAATTTTCATTTACCAATTTTATTAATTTTTTCATTGTTTAATTTTACTATGGACTCCGTTATCACTTTAATTCCAACAGCAATAGCTCTTTCATCCGGATCAAATTTAGAACTATGAAGTGGAGCACATCCATTTGAACTAGAAACGCCAAGCCTAAACATAGCTCCTGGAATATCATTTAAAAATTCAGCGAAATCCTCTGCTCCTAATGATGGTTTTTGTAATTCGATAACATGTTCTTGACCCAAAACCTTAATTCCCGAATCTCTTAGAACTCTATTAATTTCAGGATTATTATTAACTGCTGGAGTGATTTCTCTAAATATTACTTTTGCTTCAGCTCCGCAGCTATTAGCTAAAGAAGTGATGTTTTCATTAAGCCAATTACCAATATTCTTAAATACTTTACGATTAGTGGATCTAACGGTACCAATTAAATTAACCTTTTCTGCAAGGACATTGAATGCATTGCCACCATTTATTTTCCCAAAAGTTATTACTAAAGGATCTAAAGGGTCTAACTTTCGTGTTATTGATTCTTGAATTCCTGAGATAACTTTAGAGGCCACCCAAATAGCATCAACTCCTTCATGAGGTCGCGCACCATGACCTGATTTTCCTTTAATCTCAACCTTAAGTTCTCCCGCAGCTGCAGTTAAACTTCCCTCTTTAATGCCAATAGTCCCTACGGATAAATCGGGATAGACATGAACTCCCAAAATATGGGTTAAACCATTAATTGCACCATCCTTAATCATCCATCTAGCTCCACTCGCAATTTCTTCAGCAGGCTGAAAAATTATCCGAGTCCCAAAATTAAGTTTTAAATCCTTAATAATTTTTGCAACACCCAATCCAATCGAGATATGCAAATCGTGACCACAGGCATGCATAACTCCATCTACTTTTGAAGAAAAACTTAATTTAGTTTCCTCAAATATTGGCAAAGCATCCATATCCACTCTTAAACCTATAATACCCTTATCTAAGGGCCCAAAATCAGCTATAACTCCAGTCCTACCTATAGATTCTCTAACATTCCAACCAATATTTTTTAAAAACCCACTGATCAAGATCGCTGTTTGATTTTCAAGTCCACTTAATTCCGGATGAGCATGGATATGTCTTCTTAAGTTAATTAATTCATCATTAAACGAATCAATTTTTGCATAAAGCTTATTTCTATTCATTAATTATTTTAAATCGATAAAGTTCATTAAATCTTTAATTGGTTGTGGAGGCCATCTTCTTATTTTTCTTAACCATTCTTCATCACTATATCTAGGATCTAATTCAGTTACCGCTATCCAATTACTCTCAGCCTTTCCAGATTCTCCTATAGACCAATTCAAAGCTGTCAAAGCTGCCCTAGCATCTGCAAAAGTTGGATAACGTCTAATTAATTTTTTTAATTCTTTTTCAGATTCATCAATATTCCCCAATTGGAAATCCGCTAAAGCCAAACTTGACCTAGCCATTGCAAATCCAGGGTTATATAAAGCAGCTTTTGAGAATAAATCTCTTGCTTTATCCCAATGTGATATGGATCCTTCAACATTAGCCAAATTATACAATGCAGAGAAATTTTTACTATCTTGCGAAATAACGAACATATAATCTTTTTTCGCTTGCGACCATAAACCCAATGCCTCCTCTGCTATCCCCCTATTGATGTAAGGATCTATTTCACTAGGATTTAAACTTATTGCCTTATTTTGGTCATCTATGGATCCCATTAAATCTCCTATAACAAGTCTTACATTTCCCCTATTGCTAAAACCTGCAGCATCATCAGGATAATAATCGAGATATTGATTCCATTGTTGTAAAGCAAGATTAAATTTTCCGCCTGAACTTAGATCTAATGCATTTTTAAACAAATCCTCTCTCAAAGCTAATGAATAGCAGGGTGCAATATAAAAAATATTCAAAAAAATAAAAATTAATAAAAAACAAACTTTAACTTTTTTAAAAGTTGTCATTTTTTGAATCAATGTACTTTTTTCCTAAATCAGTAAGCAATCTTCCTCGAGGAGTTTTCGTGAGGAAACCAATTTTGATGAGATACGGCTCAACTACAAATTCTAACATTGAAGAATCATCACCCAATCCAGCTGCAATTGAATCAAGGCCAGTTGGTATATTATTGTTTTGGTTGAGAAAAGATAAATAGTGTCTATCTAAAGAATCCAATCCTTTTTCGTCTATTTGGTAAGAATTTAAAGCTTTTTTTATTAAATTAACGGAGATCGTATTAGTGTTCATAACAACTTGAGCATAATCTCTAACTCGTCTTAATAATCTTAAAGCAATTCTTGGAGTCCCTCGAGATATCTTTGCTAAATCATAAGATGCTTCATCATCTAAAGTCAGGTTTATTAATCGGGAAAAATTAACAATAATTTGTTTTAATTCATCATATGTATAAAATTCAATTTTCTGAGATATACCAAATCTATCTCTTAAAGGTGCACTTATTGAGGCTAATTTAGTTGTCGCGCCTATCAGAGTAAACCTAGGAAGATTAATTGTTCTACAACGGGCTCCTCTATTAGCTCCCATAGTCAAGTCGAGTCTAAAATCTTCCATTGCAGAATATAATAACTCTTCAGTTAATCTATTTAAGCGATGTATCTCATCTATAAATAAGACTTCACCTTCTTTTAATCCAAGAAGTAAACCTACAATATCTCTTGGTCTTTCAATTGCTGGTGCAGTCGCTATCCTACATTTTGTATTCAATTCATTGGCTATCAAAAAAGCAAGAGTAGTTTTACCCAGGCCAGGCTGTCCATATAAAAGAGTATGCTCCAAAGGTTCTTTTCTAAAAATTGAAGCATCTATAGCTATTTTTATAGAAGATTTAAGTTGTTCTTGGCCAATAAATTCTTTTAAAGTCAGAGGCCTGGCTAAATTCAGATTATTATTTCTCTTTTCTTCTGGAATGATTTTTGAATCCACTAACCTAAGCTCTTTTTTACGAAGAGAAAAGTCATTATCACCTATATTGGAAGAAATTATTGCCATAATGAAAGGTTAATTGCAATTGTTCTGAGTAGAAAGATTTTTTTACAACTAAAATGGCAAAGAATTCAAACAAAGTTAAAAGAAATATTAATAAAGAAAATAATTTTCAACTTCTAGCTGAAAATAGATATGCAAAATTTCAATATGCAATATCTGAAACAATCGAAGCTGGAATTGAACTTTTAGGGACTGAAGTAAAGTCCATTAGAAACGGAAAAGCAAATTTAAGAGACGGATACTGTTCATTCAGAGATGGTGAGATCTTATTATTAAATGTTCACATTTCACCACATAAAAATGTGGGGTCTTTCTTTAATCATGATCCATTAAGAAATAGAAAGTTGCTATTACATAAAAAAGAAATATTAAAAATGAAATCCAATACTGAAAAAAAAGGAATGACTATTGTTCCATTATCTCTTTATTTAAAAGGCTCATGGATAAAACTAACTATTGGCGTCGGCAAAGGAAAAAAATTACATGACAAACGACAAGATGAAAAACAAAAAAGCATAAAAAAAGAAATCAACTCTGCACTAAAAAGATAAAAATATTCTGCAGAATTATTAAAAATATCAATCTAAACTGACTGAACTTGGAGGTGGGGAAGGATCTGGATCTGCAATTAACATATGCTGTAAGACAGTTTCAGGCCTCTCACTATCTCTCCAGCGAATTTTGTATGCAGGCATTTTTGTACCCCTACTTGTAGTTTGCTCTACTGGTTCAATAACCCAGCCTCTTCTTGATCGGCCTTGAGGATTTCTTTTTACTACTGCATCCGCGTGTTTGAAACGGAAACCAACACGTTCACCACTCATTTAAAAAATTCGTATTGGATTAATTTACCTATTTTACTTCATTCAAGGGTAATTTTTCACTTTTTTTGGAAGTTATTTCTGGTTTTAACAATGGGAAAGGGATTACATCTCTAATTGATGCGCTATTAGTAATTAACATAATCAACCTATCAATACCTATACCTAATCCTCCAGTAGGGGGCATGCCAATCTCTAAAGCATTCAAGAAATCTTCATCTATACAGTGAGCCTCAAGATCTCCTTCATCTCTAAGAGATTGCTGTAATTGCATTCTTTCTCTTTGATCTACTGGATCTATCAACTCACTAAAAGCATTTGCCAGCTCTCTACCAACAATGAATAATTCAAATCTCTGAACTATTTCTTTATTATCATAATGAGGCCTGGCTAGAGGAGAAATTTCAACAGGATAATCGATAACAAAAGTGGGTTCTATAAGTTCTGATTCAACTTTTTGCTCAAAGACCTCATTTAAAAGTCTTCCAATAGTATTTACTTTATTCGAGAAATCAACATTTATATTTTTAACCGCTTGTTTTGCTTCTAGAAAGTCTCCATTGAAAGAATCAAAATCAATTCCTGTATATTTTTTGACAATATCTTTCATTGATATTCTTAACCATGGTTTAGAAAAATCAATTTCTTTATTTTGATAATTTATAATTAAAGAGCCGCATGCATCAGCAATAATATCTTTGATTAATTCTTCTGTTAAGTTCATCATATCTACATAGTCAGAGAAAGCTTGGTAAATTTCAACTGAGGTAAATTCTGGATTATGCCTTGTACTTATCCCCTCATTACGGAAGATTCTTCCCAATTCAAATACTTTCTCAAATCCTCCAACAACCATTCTTTTTAAATGTAATTCTGTAGCTATTCTTAGATACAAAGGAATATCTAATGTGTTGTGATGAGTTATAAATGGTCTGGCTTCAGCACCACCGGCTTCAGATTGCAGAATTGGAGTCTCTATCTCTAAAAAATTTCTATTATCAAGCCAATTTCTTATAAAACTTATACATTTTGCTCTTGTTTTAAATATATTTTTAGAGTGAGGATTCACTATTAAATCTAGATAACGTTGTCTATATCTTTTTTCAATATCAGTCAATCCATGCCATTTATCTGGTAGTGGCTGTAATGATTTGGATAACATTTCCCATTTCTCTACTTTAATTGAGAGCTCACCTTTGTTAGTTTTTTTAATAGTTCCGTAGACACCTATCCAATCACCAATATCTACTAATTCCTTGATATCTTCAAAAGAAAGTAATTTTTGTTTTTCTAAATTGGAGTTAATAATCCTTTTATCTAGATAAAGCTGAATTTGACCTTCTTGATCGCTTATTGTGAAAAAGGCAATTTTGCCCATTACCCTTTTTGCCATAACTCTCCCAGCGACAGAGACACTAAAGTCTTCCTCTTGACCATTTTCTAAATAATCAAATTTTTTGTTGATAAATTTAGTAGTATGAGAAACATTAAAACTCTGAGCATAAGAAGCAAATCCTTTACTAACAAGTGAATTAGCTTTTTGTAAGCGTGCTTCTTTTATTTCAGACAAAATTTATTTAAATATTTTTGTTTTATTTAATAAAATTATCAGAGTATGGCTCAACTTGCCAAAGATGTTGCTGTTTCGCCAACTCTCTGAGATGCGTAACCAATGCCTCTAACAGTTAATATTAATTCTGGATTTCTTGGATCTGGTTCCAATTTACCTCTTAATCTAGCTACATATACATCTACAACTCTTAAATCTGCAGCTCTACGAGGAGGATAACCCCATAGCTGTTCTAGAATTTCTGCTCGTGGAACAACTTTACCAGGCTCGTCAAACAATAATTCTAGTAGGCTAAATTCAGTATAAGTTAGGCTAATTCTGTCTCCTGCTCTAGAAACTTGTCTACGATTAGTATCAACAACTAAACTTCCAAATTTCATAACTCCTTTACCTGAAGGAACTTCTTTAGTTTCAGTAACTGATACAGTTGGGCCCATTCTTCTCAAAATAGTAGCTATTCTAGCCTCTAACTCTTTTGGGCTAAATGGTTTAGATAAGTAATCATCAGCCCCTAAATCCAAACCTGCAACTCTCTCTGAGATAGCCTCTAAAGCAGTTAAGAATATTATTGGTACTACTGATTCAGCTCTAATTCTTCTACAAACAGCAAATCCATCCATTTTTGGAAGCATAACATCAAGAACTATCAAATCTGGGGAATCTCTGTGAAAAGACTCAAGAGCTTCTTCGCCGTTAGTGGCTGAATAAACTTGATATCCTGCTAGTTGAAGTCTCGTAACTAATACCTTCAAAACTGCTGGTTCATCATCAACAACTAAAATTCTTGCTTTTGACATAGGTAAAAAAGATTTCTCGATATTTCAAAGCAAAGAACTATTGCATTGAACATTTATTCTAACAATTAAAAATATAACATTAAGAACGTTCAAAGAGATATTCCTAAGGTTTACAAACATTTTAAATGATTTGAAAATATATATAAATTTTTCAAACACTTTTACCTCTTGAAAAAATTTATTACTATATTTTTCTTCTTGAAAATTTAAACATTCTTAAAAGTTGGGAGCAAATAAAGGGAGCAAAAAAACCTGTCAAAAAAACTTCCGCTAAGATATTTTTCACACTGGGAATCAACATTAAAGAATTACTATCTGAAAAATTTCTAAACAAAATTTGCAAAAAATAAAAAGTCCCACATAAAAAACTTCCCAAAGAACAAATTAAACCATACCTAAAATGTCCCAACAGAATATCACTATGTAATTTAATTCTTCCAAACAAAAATCCACAAAAAATTAAGCCTGGTATTTGAGTAAAACTTTGATTTAAAGTGAGAGAATCTAAAATGAGTCCTAAAAACAAACCAAATATTAATCCACTGATTGATCCATTAATCATTGACCAAGGCAATAACCAAAATAATGGCCAATATGGCTGAACACCTAAAAATCCAAGCCAATTAGGGTTCCACAAAAAAATTATTGGAATAAAAATAAAGCTTATTATGGATAATTTTTTTGTAAGAAATTTATTCATTAAATATTGCCCTTCAAAATTTGCACCCAGTCAATTACATGAGGTTTTGCTAAAAGTGAAATTTTTGCCGTTTTTTTTAATTTCAATGTCTCATCTACAGATAGGACAATACCAATAGGGATATTTGGAGGTAACAATGTACTAGCAGGAGAGGATGATACAAAATCTCCGACTTTAATATCAGCATCTTTTGAATAAATTATTAGGCTAGGATAATCATCTCCTAATCCGACTAGTAATCCATTTATTTGAATTCTATCCACCCAAACGCCTATTTTACTTTCTGGGGAAGTTATTAAAGTTACCGACGAAGTGAATAAAGAAGTATTTTTTACTGTTCCTAATAATCCACCTGGACCAATCACAATATTACCAATTTCTACTCCATCCTTTGAACCTTTGTTTAAAATTATTTGTCTCCACCAACTACCTGTTTTTCTCGAAATAACTGCAGCTGAAATATGTTCATCATTTGATGATTCTTGAAGAGATAAGATTTGTCGCAATCTTATATTATCTTTTTTAAGAAGATTTAATTTAATTAAATATTCTTGGTTAATACTCTCAAAAACAATTTCTTTTTGAAATTGACCAGGCCAAAAAGGTTTTGAAATAAAATAATAAAAATCTTTATAAAAAGCTCCTTTTGATATTCTTACAAAAACTAAAAATAAAAAAATTGCAAAAAATAACCAATTTTTCTTTTTATGCCACCAACGACTAGTAGAAATTCGTCGGATACCTAACATAACATTAATCTCTTATGGCATTCCTTATAAATTCTGGAGTGTCAACAACTCTTTTGAGTTTTTTAAAATCATCCAACACCTCTCCACAACCATTCACTACGCAAAGCAGTGGGTTTTCTGCTATGTGAGTAAAAATTCCTGTTTCATCGCTCAATAAATCATTAATGCCTCTAACTAAAGCTCCACCCCCTGCAAGCATAATCCCCCTATCAACTATGTCTGCAGCAAGTTCAGGAGGAGTTCGCTCTAAAGTTCTTTTTACAGCTTCGACTATTTTGCTAAGTGTTTCAGCCATGGCTTCTCTGATTTCTCCTGATGTCAAAGTGACTGACCTAGGTAGACCAGATAAAAGATGTAAACCTCTAACCTCTAAAGTAGTTTTATCAAAATCATCATCTGGAAATGCAGATCCAATTTTAATCTTGATATCTTCTGCAGTTCTCTCTCCAACAACTAAATTATGAACTTTTTTAAGATAAAGTGCAATTGACTCATTTATTTCATCGCCGGCTATTCGAACAGATTCACTTAAAACAGTTCCTCCTAAACTTAATACTGCAACCTCAGTAGTACCTCCACCAATATCAACAATCATTGTTCCAATTGGCTCAGTTACTGGTAATGATGCTCCTATTGCAGCTGCGACAGGTTCATCAATTAAATGAACTTCTCTAGCTCCCGCTAATCCAGCTTCTCTTACTGCTCTTCGCTCAACGCTAGTAACTCCACTTGGAATACCGATCACTATTCTTGGGGCTACTATCCCTTTACCTTCATTACATTTTTGAATAAATGTTTTTATCATTTGTTCTGCAGCATCAAAATCTGCGATAACCCCATCTCTTAGTGGTCTTACGGCTCTTATATTCCCAGGAGTCCTTCCCAGCATTAACTTTGCTTCTTGACCAACAGCTAATGGAATCCCTTCTTCTAAATCCATAGCTACTACAGAAGGCTCTTGTAAAACAACGCCTTTTCCTGATACGTGTATGAGAGTATTGGCCGTTCCCAAATCTATGCCAATATCACGAGAAAATTTAAATCTGTTAAAAATCACAATAAGAATTTCTTTTTATAAATAATATATCTATTTTTTGATAAGCTCTTGGAATTCTATCGTTTAGTTATGAATAGCACGTAAAACTTTGAGCAGAACCTAGAAATATGAGTAGTATAAAAAAAAAAAATTATGGAAATTAACACTATTAACCTTGTTGGCAGAGCAGGACGAGAACCAGATGTCAGATACTTTGAATCAGGAAGTATCGTGGCGAATTTCACAATTGCAGTTAACAGAAGAAGCAGAGATGAAGAGCCAGACTGGTTTAATTTAGAAATATGGGGCAAGCAAGCACAAATAGCCGCAGATTATGTTAAAAAAGGATCATTAATTGGAATTACAGGAAGCTTTAAAATTGATAGTTGGAAAGATAAAAATACTGGAGAAGATAGATATAAACCAGTCGTTAGAGTAGATAAATTAAACTTACTAGGCTCACGAAAAGAGTCTGATAATAACCAATATTCCAACAGCAATAACTCAAGTGAAATTCCTTTCTAGGCTTTATTTTTTTTCAAAAATCTAAAAAGTATTTTTATAAAAAAATATACAAAAATTAAAATTAAAATTGGCTTTACAACATATTTGATTTGATCTAAGTAAGTTTCAATGATTAGATAGTTTTCACCAAATAAATACCCTGAATAAGTAAGAAGTGCTACCCATATCAAGCTACCAAATGTAGTCCAAAGCAAAAATTTTCTTAAAGGCATAAGTTCTATGCCAGCGGGAACCGAAATTAAAGTTCTAATACCTGGAACTAATCGGCCCCAAAAAACTAAGGAAACCCCATATTTATCAAACCACCTTTTACTTTTATTTAGATCATTAGAAGATATACCCAGATATTTTCCCTTTTTATCTAAAAAATTTGAAAGTCTTTTTTCATTTACTAATCTACCTAAATAATACCAAGGCAATGATCCTAAAATAGTTCCAAGTAATCCCCAAAAAACTAAAATATAGAAGTTTAATTTTTGTTGATAAACAAAAAAACCACCCAATGGCATTATTATTTCCGAAGGAATTGGGGGGATTATATTTTCTAAAAACATAGCCAGACAAATAGTAAGGTATGCAATTGTTGAATTCTTTTCAACAGCCAAACTAATGTAATCAGGAATTGAAGTAAGAAAATTTACAAAAATTAAACTCAATCTTAATATCTATAAAGTTCTGGTTTATAAGGTCCGTCAACAGAGACGTTAATATAATCAGCCTGTTCTTCAGTTAATTTTGTTAGTTTTGCACCAATTTTATCTAAATGTAATCTAGCTACCATTTCATCTAGGTGTTTTGGTAAAACATAAACCTCTTTCGCATATTGCTCTGCCTTATTGAAAAGTTCGATTTGAGCTAATACTTGATTAGTAAAAGAATTACTCATGACAAAGCTTGGGTGGCCAGTGGCACAGCCTAAATTGACTAATCTACCTTCAGCTAAAAGAATAATTTTATTTCCACTAGGTAAAGTTATGTGATCAACTTGCGGCTTAATATTTTCCCAATGATAATTTTTTAATGAAGATACATCAATTTCATTATCAAAATGTCCAATATTACAAACTATGGCCTCATCCTTCATCTTTAGAAGATTTTCATGTGTTATTACCTGATAGTTACCAGTAGCCGTAACAAAGATATCTATATCTTTCACAACATCATCTAGCGTAACAACACTAAAACCTTCCATTGCTGCTTGAAGAGCACAAATTGGATCAACTTCAGCAACTTTTACGATTGCACCAAGTCCACGTAATGACTGGGCAGAACCCTTACCTACATCCCCAAAACCCATTACTAAAGCGACCTTCCCAGCAATCATCACGTCAGTTGCACGCTTGATGCTATCTACTAAAGATTCACGGCAGCCATATAGATTATCAAATTTGCTCTTAGTTACTGAATCATTAACGTTGATAGCAGGGAAAGGTAAAGCATTTTGCTTTTGCAGTTGATAAAGTCTTGCAACTCCTGTTGTAGTTTCTTCAGTGACTCCAATGATATTACTCTTAATTCTAGAATAGAAGTCACTATCATTTTTTAACTTAGACTTAATAGAGTTGAATAAAGCAATTTCTTCTTCATTACAGGGATTATCTAAAACAGATAAATCTTTTTCAGCTTTACTACCTAGTATTAATAAGCCTGTTGCATCTCCCCCATCATCAAGAATCATATTTGGAGAGTCTGAACCCCAATCAAGGATATAGTGGGTATATTGCCAATATTCATCAAGAGTCTCACCTTTTTTTGCATATACAGAAATTCCTAGATCTGCGATAGCCGCAGCCGCATGATCTTGGGTTGAAAAAATATTGCATGAAGCCCATTTCACTTCTGCACCAAGATCAACAAGAGTTTCTATTAAGACTGCTGTCTGAATAGTCATATGAAGACTTCCAGCTATTTTTGCACCTTTTAGTGGCTTTTCAGATTGATATTTATCTCTAAGTGCCATTAGTCCAGGCATTTCTGTTTCGGCAATATTAATTTCTTTACGACCAAAATCTGATAAAGAGATGTCAGCGATTACGTAATGAGGTGTGGAGGTTTTAACTGAATTTGCGATAACCATATCGAGTAAATACTTTTTATATTAAACTATAAGTGATTTTTGGGTAATTTTGTGTTTGTTGAGAATTTAGAAGAAACTTTAAATTTAGGAAAAAAACTCTCAAACAAATTAAATCCCCAATCAATTGTTTTATTACAAGGTCCAATTGGTGCTGGGAAAACTTCATTTGTTAAAGGGATTGCTGAAGGCTTGTCAATCTCTGAGGACATTACAAGCCCTACATTTGCTTTATCGCATCACTATAATTCCGGAAGAATTCCTTTAATTCACCTTGATTTATACAGGTTAGAAAATATTTCTATAGCAAAAGAAGTTTTTTTTTCAGAAGAAGAAGAGGCAATACAAAGACAAGCTATTGTAGTTATTGAATGGCCAGAATTAATAGAACCAATTATTTATGATTTCTGGAAAATAGAAATTAGTTACGCAAAAAATTATGGTAGACACTACGAAATAAGAGATCCCAAAAATTTATTAACCTTCTCATAATATGGCTGTTGCTCGATGGCGCCTTCACCAAGACAAGTTAATAATCCACAAACACTTGCAAACTTAATGCAATCTTCTATCTCTAGTTCATTTGAAGGATAGCCAGAAGAAATTAATTTTGAAATAAAGCCAGCTAGAAAAGCATCGCCTGCTCCAGTTGTATCAACAATTTTTTGAGAAGTAAGAGTTTCGGTAATACCATGTAATCCGTTGATGTACCATAAAACGGGATTTTTTCCATCAGTTATTATTACATCTGGTCTATTAGACAATTGTTGAGATATTAGTAAGGGATTTTCATCTTCAAAAAACAAAGTTGCTTCTTCCTTAGCAAGCTTTAAAACATTTGCATAATTTAAAAAATTCTTGATTAAATTAATTCTCTCGGCTTTACTAATTTCTGATGAAAAACTTGAATGATCCCAAAAGACATCTCTCCAATTCAAATCAATAACTATTTTGACTTCAAATTTATTAGCCTGTTCAACAAGAAAAAAAATAGTCTCAGCTGATATTGGAGATGCTAATAAGATAGTTCCTGTAACCAAATATTTTATTTCTAGAAAAGATTTCTCCAAATTTAAAATTTCTTTTTCTATTAATTTCTTACTAAGAACTTCGTCTGCAAAGCATGAATGAGAACTTTCCTCAAAGCCTGAAAAAAAACGATCTCCAAATTGATCTCTATCTACATTAACCACGCGAGTAGATGAATCATTATCTAATTGCAAGAAATCTAAATTAACGCCCAATTTATCAAATTGCGTAATAAATTTTTTTCCATAATCATCATTACCCAAACTTCCTATAAATGTTGAATCTATTTGTAATTTTCTTAATGCACAAGCAACATTAGCCGGCGCACCACCCAAAAAATCTTTAAATCCCTGATTTGACTTATTTCTGATTCTGTCTATTAAAGCCTCTCCAATACATATGACCTTATTCTTTTTCATAAAATGAACGCTCTTTATTAACTAAGAATAATTTATTAGAAACAAATAATTTTTTTTTGAATTAAAGTTTAATTAAAAGCATATTCATAGTGTCTTTAAATAAATCTGAAACTTGGAAGTGGAAAAAATGGGAAATTTCTTGGTCTTTATCCAAAGGATATACTTCTGACAAAAATATTAAAATTTTATTAGTTCATGGATTTGGGGCATCAAAAAACCACTGGAGACATAATCAAGATTTTCTTGGTAAATTTTCTAACTGCTACGCTATTGACTTATTAGGATTTGGAAAAAGTAGTCAGCCTAATGCTCTATTAAATTACGAACCTGAAAAAGAAAACTCAATCAAATATTCATTTGACTTATGGAGTAATCAAATATCAACATTTTGTGCAGAGGTAATAAAATCTCCTGTTTACTTGATTGGAAATTCAATTGGAGGCGTTATTGCATTGAAAGCTGCTGAAATCCTCAAAGATAATTGCAAAGGTATTATTTTGATTGATTGTGCACAAAGAACTATGGATGATAAACGTTTAAAAAAAAGTGATATTTTGATGAATCTACTGAGACCTGTCCTCAAAACGATAGTCAGACAAAGAGTAATTAGTAATACACTTTTTACAAGAGCCGCTAATACAAAAGTTATAAAGAAAATACTTGAACAAGCTTACCCTTCAGGAAAAAATATCGATACAGAATTAATTGAAATACTTTATAAACCCTCTCAAAGGAAAAATTCTAAAGAAGCTTTTCGTGGTTTTATTAACTTATTTGATGACTATCTCGCTACTGACCTTTTCGATAAAGTTAATGCCCCAATCCAATTGATATGGGGTGAGAACGATCCTTGGGAATCTTTAAATGAAGCAAGAGAGTGGAAGAAACAATTTAGGAATATTAAAAGATTAGATATTATTAATGGAGCTGGTCATTGTCCTCATGATGAAGAACCTGAAAAAACAAATAAATTAATAAATGAATTTATTCAAGAAACAAAATAAGCTTCTACGTTATCACTAAGTCTTCTCAAGCCTCTTAATCCATCTCTTTCTAGATTTCTTACTCTATCCCTACTTATCCCTAGAACCCTTCCAATACCTGTAAGAGACATTGGCTCATCACCGTCCATTCCGTATCTCATTCTTAAAACTCTACACTGCAAATCGGGCAATTGATGTAAAAGAGAATGCAGATCACCTCTCATACAGTCCATCTCTATTTGTTCATCTGGCAAATCCTCACCCCCAGCCAGTAAATCTAATAGAACAGTATCTTCACCATCACCAACTTTGGTTTCAAGACTGACTGGCTGTCCAGCTTTGCACATCAAATCTTTAACATCATCTTCGGGAAGCTCTACGTATTTTGCAAGTTCACTTACAGTTGGAGTTCTAGACATTTCTTGACTGAGCTCTCTTTGACCTTTTTTTAACTTGTTCAACATTTCAGTTATATGAATTGGTAACCTTATCGCTCGACTTTTTTCAGCTATTGCTCTTGTAATACCTTGTCTAATCCACCAGTATGCATATGTTGAAAACTTGTAACCTCTGGCTGGATCAAATTTTTCAACTCCTCTGACCAAACCAATAGTTCCCTCCTGAATTAAATCTAGAAGTTCCATATTTCTTTTTGTATATTTTTTTGCAACGCTTACTACCAATCTTAAGTTAGCTGCCACCATTCTTTCTTTAGCTCTCTGTCCAGCTCTCAATCTTTTTTTTATTATGGAGGAAGATAAATTTAATTTGGTTGATAAATCAGCAATACTAGGCTTATCTCCTGTTAATTCAATAATTTCTAATTCTGTTCTTTCAACTTCCATATACTCTTGAACTTGTCTACCTAGAGTAATTTCTTGCTCATGAGATAGTAATGGAACTCTTCCTATATCCCTTAAGTATGACCGCACAAGATCAACATCATTACTAATTTTTATATTAGTGATTGACGCTAGTTTATTTTCACCTATTGTTTCTGAAGACATGAAAGTTGAATGACATTTTGTAAACAATACCATTAAGAAATGTAAAGTTAAACAAAAAAATCCACATTTTTACAAAAATGAGAATAAATACCTAGTAAATTTAGCTCAACGATGAGTTTAACAGCCATTTTGCTGTACTGAGATAAATAAATACACCAGCAATATCAGTGACGGTTGTAATGAAAGGGGAGGACATTAAGGCTGGATCCAATTTCATTCTGTCAAACAATAAAGGGAGGATCGCTCCTGTTGTAGCAGCTAAAGTTGTTATGGATATTAAACTTATACCTACCGCTGAGGCGATTAAAGGCCCTTCTCCTTGCCACCAAGCGAAAGGAAATACTACAAGCATCATGAAAATGCCTAAAAGAGCGCCTGTAATTGCTTCCTTAACTACTGCCTTAATAGCACCGAGAGACTTCAATTTTTGAGTACTTAAACCTCTAATGACAACTGTTGAACTTTGAGCACCAACATTTCCCCCAGTACCAATAAGTAGTGGAATAAATGCGGCTAATAAGACTATTTCTTTTAATATTTGATCATTCATAGCTATAACCTTTGTCGTTAAACCATTTGCCAAAACCAAAATTAATAACCATAAAATTCTTCTTCGAGTAATAGTAAACAAACTACTTTGGAAATAGTCATCTTCATCTCCTGGTTGCACTGCCCCCGCTGCGTAAATGTCTCTTGTTGCTTCTTGTTCTATAACATCAATTAAATCATCAACAGTTACTATCCCAACCAGTCTTTTTTCTTTATCAACGACTGGTAGAGCTAAAAAATCATATCTTTGTATTGCTCTAGCAACCTCTTCTTGATTCGTATTAGTAGAGATATTAACTACATCTCTTGTCATAACGTCACCAATTGGCTTAGAGGGATCAGCAGTCACAAGATCTCTTAAAGAGAGAATTCCAGTTAAATGTCTTTCTTTATCCGTAACATATAAGCTATAAATAGTTTCAGTAAATGGAGCTCTTTTTCTAACTAAAGAAAGAGCATCAGCTGCAGTTTGCATCTCTTTAAGGTCTATAAATTCAGTTGTCATTAATCTTCCCGCAGTTTCAGGCTCATATCCAAGTAATTCAGCCGTTACTTTTCTTTCACCAGGACTCAGAGCAGACAAAAATTTTCTTACAACTTTTGCAGGTAATTCATCAAAAAGTTGAACCCTATCATCAGGCGACATTTTTTCAACGATTTCTAAAACCTCTCCTGAACGAAGTCTTTCTAATAAAGTTTGCTGAACTACTGGATCTAAATATTCATATACCTCAATTGCTTCATTTTTCTTTAATAATCGAAATGCCAATGCCTGCAATATTAGTGGAAGGCTTCCAATAGCATCTGCAATATCAACAGGTTGGGAAGGCTCTAAAATTAACTTTGCCTCATCATAATTTCCTGCGATGAGTAATTCCTCAAGTTGAATAGTAATATTTTCTCTTTTACTTAAATCTGAAGATAACGATGTAACTGTTTCAAGATTATTTTCATTCATAAATATAATCCCTTATCAAAGTAACAACACCATTATATGAAATCTAAGTAATTTTTCTACTTATCCAGTACCCTAAAAGCATTGTAAATAAATTTACAATAATTATTAAATTAAAAAAAATTATAAATTTTATCCAATCCCCTTGATTTAAGATTGTGTACAAAAAATATATAAATCCGCTAAAGGATGTAAAACAAGAAAAAAAACCACTCAATAAAATTTTTTCAGTAGAGTAACTTGTTCTTTTACTGATAAAAAAACCCACTAAAAATGATCCAATTATTGAAATAAAAAAATTATTATTTATAACTAATCTTAAAAAAGTAGCTAGGTAAGCAGCTATAAGAATATAAATAAAATTATTTATTTTCACTTTAAAAAAAACTGAATAAGAAAATAACCTAAATAAAAGAACAGGAATGCAAAAATTATTACTTCTATATAGTGGAAAAATAATCTGAGGAATTTTCTCTTTTTAAATAAGTCAAATAATTGATATATAAAGGAAGAAAATGTACTAAAACATCCTAAAAACCCACTATAAATTAACACTAATATTTCGTTATTAATAAAATTTAAAGCTACTAAAATTCCTAATAAAAAAGATGATAAAAAATTTACTATTGAAGTATTTTGAATATCAAAACCTATACTTTTTTTAAAATTATTTTGTATGAATATTCTCAGTATTAATCCAAAAGTACTCCCGATTAAAATTATACTTATTGAACTAAAATCCAAATTTACATTTTTATCCAGCCTTTTAATATCTTATTAGGATCATCTAAAAATTTATTAGAAGATAATTCAACCCTAACCCAAGTTTCATTTTTGCTTACTTTCCAGTTACGTAATACTGATAAAGTAGTACCTACCTCAAGAACTAATAATTCCTTAGCATAAATTTCAGGACAAGAGTAAAGAGAGGTATTGGAATTCAATATAATTTCCTTTATATTATTAGGGAACTTATTTTGATTTAAATTTTTTTGGATCCCACCAGCAGGTAATGTAATTGGAGCAATTAATGCAAAAGTAATTAAACAAAAATTTTTGAGAACATTATTAATCATATGTCTAAAGTTGCCATATCTAATTTGCTACTATGAGTTTCAATAAATTCTCTTCTTGGTGCAACCTTATCTCCCATTAATATATTGAATATTCTGTCAGCTTCTAGTGCATCTTCGATTTCAACCCTTTTCATCATCCTCGTTTGAGGATTCATAGTTGTATCCCATAATTGTTTTGGCATCATCTCACCTAATCCCTTAAATCTTTGGATATTATAATTTGCATTTTCTCCAAAACCTTTGATTGTATCCTTTAATTGATTCTCGTTATAACAGTAATTATGATTCTTACCTCTTTCAACTTTATAAAGAGGTGGACAAGCAATGTATATAAAACCTTTCTCAACAAGTTCTCTTTGGTATCTGTAAAAAAATGTCAACAATAACGTTCTTATATGAGCACCGTCAACATCAGCATCCGTCATAATTACAACTCTATGGTATCTCAAAGAGCTCTCGTCGAACTCCTCTCCTTTTATTCCTAATCCTAGAGCTGTTATTAATGACTGTATTTCTGTGTTTTTATATATTTTCGTATCGTCAGTTTTTTCAATATTAAGAATTTTACCCCTTAGAGGCAAAATAGCCTGAAAATTTCTATCTCGTCCTTGTTTTGCAGAGCCACCAGCTGAATCTCCTTCAACTATATAAATTTCTGATTCTGAGGGATCTCTAGAACTACAATCTGCTAATTTGCCCGGTAATGTAGAACTTTCTAGAACACTTTTTCTTCTTACTAATTCTCTAGCCCTTCTCGCAGCTTCTGCTGCATTAAATGATTGAATTGCTTTTTCAAGAATCAAGTCCAAAATTCCAGGATTGAATTCCATATATTTTGTGAGAGCCTCCCCAATGAGAGAATCCACAATTCCCCGTACTTCAGTATTTCCTAGTTTTGTTTTTGTTTGCCCTTCAAATTCGGGATCTGGAACTTTTACTGATAAAACAACAGTCAAACCCTCTCTAATATTTTCGCCAGCTAAATTTTTTTCAATATCTTTTCTCTTACCTCTCTTTTTTGCAAGATTATTGAAAGTTCTTGTCAGAACAGTTTTTAGCCCTTCAATATGAGTTCCTCCATCAATAGTTCTAATATTATTTGCAAATCCTAAAATATTATCAGAATATACATCTGAACACCATTGCAAAGCTGCTTCCACATATACATTTTCTTTCTGTGAGTCAACGTAAATTATTTCAGGATGAATAGAATCTTTTTCAACATTCATGTATTCAACATATTCTTTAATACCTCCTTGATATAAGTAAATTTCTTCTTTAAAAGAACCATCTGATAATTGATTTCTTTCATCTCTAAAAACAATTTTTACTCCGCCATTAAGATAAGCCAGCTCCCTTAATCTAGATGAAAGAAGAGCATATTCAAATTCAATTCCTCCTGAAAAAATTTTTTTATCGGGTTTAAAGCAAATAATTGTTCCTTTCTTAGATGGTTTGCCAGTCTGCTTTTTAGTTTCCAATTCACCCTTTGATACGCCTCTTTCAAATCTTTGATTAAATTCGCTTCCATCCCTATAAACAGTCACGTTAACCCATTCGCTTAGAGCATTAACTACAGATATTCCTACTCCATGCAAACCTCCTGAAACTTTATAACCACCACTTCCAAATTTACCTCCTGCATGAAGAACAGTTAGTACAGTTTCTAAGGCACTTTTCCCTGTTCTTGGATGAATATCTGTTGGAATACCTCGACCATTATCAGAAATTAAAGCAGAACCATCCGCTCGAAGAACTATTTCTATGTGATCACAATGACCTGCTAGTGCTTCATCAACCGAGTTATCAACTACCTCATATACTAAATGGTGTAATCCTCTTGGGCCTGTTGAACCTATATACATTCCAGGGCGTTTACGAACTGGTTCTAACCCCTCTAAAACCTGTATCTGTTCCGCGCCATAGTCATTTGAGATTTTATTAGATCTTTTGTCCTCACTCATTTAATATAAAAAAAATATTAGACTTTTAAAATGTTATTTTTAAAAGGTCTTTCATTAAACTTACCACCGCAATAAGATAAAGGCTCGAAGTCAATGAAAAATTTAATCACTTTAATTATATAGCTAATATTTTTTTCTTCAGAAATTCATATGTCTTCATATCTACCTCATGTAATAATTTTAATTGGGCCAACTGCAAGTGGCAAAACAGAATTAGCTATTGAAATTGCAGAATATTTGAAAACTCATATACACAATATCGATTCAAGGCAAATTTATAAGTCCATGGATATTGGAACAGCCAAGCCATCTAAAATCCAACAAAAAAAAATAAAGCATTTTTTAATAGATATTGAAGAACCAATCAATCCAATTAATGTTAAACAATTTCAAGAAATTGCTCAAAAATCTATTAAGGGAGAAATTAAACAAGATAACTTACCTTTTCTTGTTGGAGGTAGTGGGTTGTATATGAACTCAATAACAAAAGGATTTTTTGTACCAGATGTTCCTCCTCAAAATAATTTCAGAAGACAATTAGAAGAACTTGGTCAGGAAAAATGTTGGGACCTGTTAAAAAATTGTGATCCATTATCAACAAAAAAAATCAATTTTGCTGACCAGATTAGAACAATAAGAGCTTTGGAAGTCTTCTATGTAACAGGTAAACCTTTGTCAACTCTGAAAGTTCAAAAACCGCCTAACTGGAAAATACTAGAGCTTGGATTAGATAGAGATAATTTAAAAGAAAGAATTTTTCAAAGAACAAAAAATATGTTTTTATCTGGAATTATTGAGGAGACGAAACATCTTATCTCTAAATACGGAATTGATTTGCCAATATTAGAAACCATTGGTTATCGAGAAGCTAAGGATGTTTTAAATAACCGTTCAACAATTGACAAAGCGATTGAGTTGACTTCGACAAAAACAATCCAATTTGCCAAAAGACAAAAAACTTGGTTTCGTAATAAAAATAATCCTCTTTGGCTTAATAACAAAAACCTGCTAAAAGATGCAATAATTAAAATAGAGTCTTTTTTAAGCTAACTTTATAAAAATAGATTTTGTTCATCATCCAATCAATTTATTTAATTAACTGAATGCCCCCACGCCCACGCTTTGACCGACGAGCTCCAGTTAGAGAGCTACCAAATATAAATGAAAGAATAAAATACCCTCAATTAAGAGTCGTTGATTCAGATGGAAAACAATTAGGCGTCATAGATAGATTAAAAGCATTAGAAATAGCATCTCAAAGAGAACTTGATTTAGTTTTAGTGAGCGAAAAAGCAAATCCTCCTGTTTGTAGAATCATGGACTACGGTAAATATAAATTTGAACAAGAAAAGAAAGCTAAAGAAGCAAGGAAAAAATCTCATCAAACAGAAGTTAAAGAAGTAAAAATGAGGTATAAAATTGACAAGCATGATTATGATGTTCGGATTGGTCAAGCTACTAAATTTCTAAAATCGGGAGATAAGGTAAAATGCACTGTGATTTTTAGGGGAAGAGAAATTCAACACTCAAATTTAGCTGAGACTCTTCTTTTGAAAATGGCTAATGATTTAGAAGAGCAATCAGAAGTTCAACAAAAACCAAAAAGAGAAGGAAGAAACATGATTATGTTTTTAAGCCCTCGAAAAACTCCTCTCATAAAAAAAATTGATGGGTAAAAAATTGTTACTATAAGGTATGACGAATGTTAAAGTGTCACTAGGTCAAAAATAAATTAGTCAGGGTTTTTTCCAAGTGAGATTCCATATTCAACAAGACAGTGATATCCCAGCATCTACTCAACTAAATAATCAAATTTGTTTCGCAATTGCAGCAAGACATTATCCTCCAGGACACAGACTTCCCAGTACGAGGCAACTTGCAATGCAGACTGGACTCCATCGGAATACTATAAGCAAAGTTTACAGACAACTGGAAATAGATGGAGTTGTTGAAGCAATAGCTGGATCAGGTATATATGTAAGAGATAATCTTAGTAAAAAAGAATTTACAAAATCACTTTACTCAAAAGATAAAAACAGTAAAGCACCAGATGAAGAAGCAAAGAAGGTTATTAACAACTTAATAAGTCTTGGATTCACTTTACAAGAGACGAGAGAGATTTTGAACAATGAAATTGATTGGCGTATTAAGTGCGGATCAAGAATCATAGTCAGTACTCCTAGAGAAGACATTGGAGCTTCTATGTTAATAGCAGAAGATCTTTCTACAACAGTTAATGTGCCAGTAGAAGTTGTTCCTATGGAAGAATTAGAAAAAGTTTTGAGTAATTCAAATAATGGTACGATTGTCACAAGCAGATATTTTTTACAGCCTCTAGAAAAAGTTGCTAAGCAACATGGAGTTCGCGCAATTGCAGTTGACTTGAGCGACTTTCAAAAGGAATTAAAAATTCTCAAGGAATTAAATGCTGGAAGTTGTGTAGGTATTGTTAGCATAAGCCCTGGTTTATTGAGAGCAGCAGAAGTCATTATACATAGCATGCGTGGTAGTGAATTAATGCTTATGACCGCAATCTCAGATAATAACAGTAGATTACTATCACTTTTAAAGGCTTCAAGCCATTTAGTGTGTGATGGGCCAAGTTTATCAGTTGTAGAAAACACATTATTAAAAAATCGTTCTCAGTTAATGAGATTACCTCAAATAATATGTGCTAAAAATTATTTAAGTATCGAAACAATAAATCAATTAAAAAAAGAAATAGGTGTTATTAATTAAACCATGGTATTGAAAACTTTTAAATCAGATATAGAAATTATCAGAGAGAGAGATCCCGCCGCAAGAGGAATAGTAGAAATATTTCTTTGTTACCCAGGCTTTCAATCAATAGTTATACATAGGTTTACGCATAAATTATGGCAATTAAAGATTCCTTTGATCCCCCGCTTACTCAGTCATCTGAATAGGCTAGCAACAGGTATTGAAATCCATCCAGGAGCAAAAATTGGCAAAAGAGTCTTCATAGATCATGGAATGGGCGTTGTAATTGGTGAAACTGCTGAGATAGGAAATAACTGTTTGCTTTATCAAGGAGTGACATTAGGAGGTACTGGTAAAAGCCATGGCAAAAGACACCCTACCTTAATGGAAAATGTTGTAGTCGGAGCGGGCGCAAAAGTTCTTGGATCCATCACTGTAGGATCTAATACCCGTATTGGTGCTGGCTCAGTAGTTGTTCGAAATGTAGAGGGGAACAGTACTGTGGTTGGAGTTCCTGGCAGGGTAGTGCATCAAAGTGGTGTCAAAGTAAATCCGTTAGCTCACTCTGCCTTACCAGATGCAGAAGCTAATGTGATAAAAAATTTAATGGATAGGATAGACTCTCTTGAAAATGAAATTCTTAAATTACAAAAAACTCTACAATGTATAGCCAGCTCAGAATCTATTGATATTTCTAAACTCGGTGATTCTCAAAATCTTAAAGACAAAGAAATTTTTGAATTTCTTGGAGAAGATTAATATTGATTTAATTTTTTTCATTAACGTCAGTCTTAGGTTGAAACATAAACATTGAATAAATAACATTTCGTCTCATATTAGTCATCATTTCGAGAAACATGTCATATCCTTCGTTTTTATATTCGATTAATGGATCTTTTTGACCATAACCCCTCAATCCGACAGATTCCCTCAAGGAATCCATCGCTTGAAGATGTTCTCGCCATAAATTATCGATTTGCTGCAAAATGAAAAATCTTTCAGCTTCTCTCATTAATCCTGGACGAATCTTTTCTATTTGTGATTCCTTTAAATCATAAGCTATTCGTAACTGCTCTTGAAGATAGTTTTTTAATTCTTCTATTGACAGTAAATTAATATCATCAGATTTAAGATCATCTAATAAATATATAAATTCTTTGACTTTAGAAATTAATTGATCAATATTCCATTCTTCAGGAGGAAGATCAGGATTAATATAAGCATCTACAATTTCAATCATTGTCCTTTCTCCATATCCTATTACTTGTTTCTTTAAATCAATTCCTTTCAATACTCTTAGTCTTTCGCCATAAACTGCTTTTCTTTGATTGTTCATTACCTCGTCGTATTCAAAAACTTGTTTTCTAATATCGTAATAGTAGGTTTCAACTTTCTTTTGAGCACTTTCTAGAGACCTAGTAAGCATTCCTGACTCAATAGGCATATCTTCATCAACTCTAAAAGCATTCATCAGATTTGCTACTCTATCACCTCCAAAAATCCTTAATAAATTATCATCTAAAGATAAAAAGAATCTTGTACTTCCAAGATCACCTTGTCTTCCTGCTCTTCCTCTAAGTTGATTATCCACTCTTCTTGATTCATGTCTCTCAGTACCAATGACATGTAAACCGCCAGCCTCTCTTACTTTTTCTTCTTCATGAATCAAAACTTTTTCATATTCTTTTTTTACATCAGACAAAGATTCTCTTAAAAGCTTTATCAAGTTATCATCAGTTGGAGCTTTTTCTGCAGCTGTAGCTATTCTGTCATCAAGCTCCAAGACACTTAGTTGTCTATCTCCCCAATTTTCAACAAGTTCATCAGATAACAAAGAGAGTTTCTTTTCAATTGCTTCATCTAGTTTGCAAGGGAAAAGACTTGTTGAAGAATTTGAAATATTCTTTTTCAAATTTGAACCAGCTTTTGTAGAAAAACCACCCTTAGATTTTGAATTTCTTTGTTTAGGTATTGGTGGCTTATGCTCATTATCAGGCTTGACTAACAAAGGAATTAAAATTTCTTTTAATTTAAGCCTGGCCATGTAGTCACTATTACCGCCAAGAATTATATCTGTTCCCCTTCCAGCCATATTAGTCGCAATAGTAACAGCTCCTGCTCTTCCTGCCTGAGCAACAATTTCGGCCTCACGTTCAACGTTCTCTGGCTTAGCATTTAACAAATTATGTGGGATTTTATCGGCAGATAAAAGTGAACTTAGTAATTCACTTTTTTCAACACTTGTTGTACCAACTAAAACAGGTCTACCATCTTTATGAATTTGTGCAGTTTCTTTAGCAACGGCTTTCCATTTACCAATCTCTGTCTTAAATACTTGATCAGACCAATCTTGTCTCTTTCTTATTTGATTTGTAGGTATAACTGTTGATTGTAATTTATAAGTTTTTTCAAATTCAACCTCTTCAGTTTTTGCAGTTCCCGTCATTCCAGCTAAACCGGGATATAAAAGGAAAAAATTCTGATAAGTTATGGATGCTAATGTTTGAGTCTCAGGCTGAATTTTAAGACTCTCTTTTGCTTCTATTGCCTGATGTTGTCCATCGCTCCAACGCCTTCCTGACATTACCCTACCAGTAAATTCGTCCACTATTACAGCCTCATCGTTCTTAATAATATAATTTACATCTTTAATAAATAATTCTTTGGCTTTTAAAGCGTTAGTTATATAATGCGCCCAAGGATCTTGAGGATTATATAAATCATTAACTCCCAAATACTCTTCACATTTTGCAAAACCCTGATCAGTTAATATACAACTTCTCTGTTTTTCATCAACTTCATAATCCCCTTCTGGATCAATACCATCTTTACTTAATTCTTTTGCTTTGACTAATGCCAGAGATAATTCTGCAGCTTTTTGATATTTTTCTTGTGGTCTTTCAACTTGGCCAGAAATGATTAAAGGCGTTCTTGCTTCATCAATCAATATTGAATCAACCTCATCAATTACGCAGTAATTAAATTTCCTTTGAACTACTTCACTAATATCGGTAGCCATATTATCTCTTAAATAATCAAATCCTAATTCTGAATTTGTGGCATAAGTAATATCACAATCATAATTTTTCTTTCTCTCAAATGGATTCATATCTTGCTGAATCAAACCAACGGATAAACCTAAAAAACGATGAACTTGTCCCATCCACTCTGCATCCCTTCTAGCTAAATAATCATTTACAGTAACAACATGAACACCTTTACCCGTAAGAGCATTTAAATAACAAGGTAATGTTGCGACAAGAGTTTTTCCCTCTCCAGTCTTCATCTCAGCAATTTGACACTCATTTAAAACCATCCCGCCTATTAACTGAACATCAAAGTGTCTCATATCAAGAACACGTTTACTTGCTTCTCTTACTACTGCAAAGGCTTTAGGAAGAAATTCTTCTAAAAGTTCTTTTTGTTTCTTAAAATCTAATTCTGATGAAATATTTGATTTAAGATTTTGAGTTTCTTTTCTAAGCTCATCATCAGTCAATTGAGAAATTTCTTCTTCTAAAAAATTTATCTCTTCCACTATTGGTTGATAGCGCTTTAACTTTCGTGTATTCGGATCTCCCAACAAAAGTTTTAGCATAAGTCAAAGTCCTTAAAAAATTCATCTTATTACAAACATTATAAATTAGTGCGTTACAACAGAATGAAGAAAACTATTATCTCTTTATTTTATAGAAACGATCGATTAAGGTATTTAGATTGAAGTCACAAAATAACCTAGCTGACACTACTTTTCAAAAATCTTTTTAATAAATGCAAGAAATATCTCTAATCAAACATGCCAAAGGAGCTTTAGGGTTAAGGGTTTTTGGATTAGGTCCTAATCTTAAACCAACAAATGGCTTAATTAAGCTAAAAAAATTACTAGATACCAATGCTTTCTGGGCAAAAAATAGAACAATTAATGATTTAAAACAATGTCTTGCTAACAGTGATGTCGTAATAAGTCTTTGGGTTGGCAAAGAAATAGTTGGTTTTGGTAGAGCTTTAACCGATGGGATTTACCGCGGAGTACTTTGGGATATTGTTATAGATAATAATCATCAAGGCAAAGGTTTTGGCACATTAATTTTAAAAAATCTTTTATCTTCTAAAAAAATTAAAAATACAAAAAAATTATATTTAATGACAACAAATAAAAAATTGTTTTATTCTCAATTTGATTTTAAAGAAGTTACTTCTCAAAATTTATTGATTCGTGAAATATAAAGCACTTTGTTTTTAAAGAAACAAAATCAAGATACAAATTTACTATAAAGCCATCTTATAAAAGGTCCTAAAATAGGAACTGGTCCAAAAGTTGGTCCGCAAAAATCAAAGTAATCTCTGTGCTCTTTGATTAATCCATTTTCACCAAATAATAAACGAGTAGTTCCAGGATAAATAAATTCTTTACCCATAATTTTCAAACCCATTGTCCATTCAACAAATCCACAATCCCCAGTTATGGAAATTGCATGAGTTTCTAAAAAAACATCATCACATCTTTTAACTAGCTTTTCTTGAGCTTTAACATAAGAATCTAATCCCTCTGTTTCCTGAGTTGGGTCTGTAAAAATAACATTCTCATTATAAAATTCAGCCCATTTTTGTTTTGTTGGTGCATCCTTACCATAAGGTTTAGTAAATAATCCCTTTAAATCATCAATAGAAATTACTCTTTTCATTACGAAATTTTTATTAAGAATATCTTAAAAGATACAAACATTGAAAGCGGATGAAGAGATTCGAACTCTCGACATTCTCCTTGGCAAGGAGATGCTCTACCACTGAGCTACATCCGCATAACTTTTTTATTTTATCTCAAAGAAGGGATCAATGATAAAAATAATTAAATTTTTTCAATTAATTTAAATTTTTAATTAAGGATCCCATCTCAATTGCTTGTAAAGCATAATTCCAACCAAGATTATTTTTAATCCCTGCTCTTTCTAAAGCCTGCTGCATAGTATCAGTAGTTAAAACTCCAAAAATAATTGGAACATTATTTTCATTTGAAACTTGCGAAATACCCTTGCTCGCCTCAGATATAACTACATCATAGTGAGAAGTTTCACCACGAATCACTGCCCCAAGAGCAATTACAACGTCATAACTCTTTTTTTTCATGAGAGTTTTAGCTGCAATTGGTAATTCGAATGAACCAGGAACCCAAACTATATCTAATTGATTGCTTAATTCAGAAGTATCTAAACCATGTCTTTTTAAACAATCAAGACAACCAGATAGAATTTTATTTGTAATTAAATCATTAAATCTTGCTATTACAATCCCAACTTTTAAAGTAGAGGCATTAGTAAAAGAACCCTCAAAAATAGCCATTAAATTTTTCTTAGATATGTTAATAGACTCTCACGAAAAGGTATTAAGTTCAAACTAATGAAGAAACTATCCCTGTAACAAAGACCAAAACAACCCAAACAGCCGCAATAGAATAAATTTTTCTCCTACTTTCTCGCTGTCCTTCCTCTGTAGAAGGTTGAGTTACATATAAAACGGGTACTCCAACTACCGCAATTAAAGAAGCAAATAATAGAGCATTTACGAAGAAAAAGTTAACAGCCTGCATAATTCAGTCTTAGGTTATAAATATTATAAATACTATAATCTCATGAAAATGATAATTTTTAGAGAAAATTTACATACTTTAGCCACTTTAAATGCAAAAAAAAAATTTCTACCTAATATCTATTTAGGAATTAAAAAAGTATGCAAGAAGATACGATAATCCAAAAGAATTTATTTGCGATTGGTGATGATAATAATGAGCAAAAAGAAATAACAAAAATTCCAGAGGATTTATCTTTGGAAGATTTAAAAAAAGAATCCCAAAAAAGACCCAGACAAAGAAAAAATTCAACTAATTTAATAAATCAATTCAAGACTGATTTAATTTCAAATAGCAAAAATGTTTGCATAAATGAAGAATCTTATAGCTATAAAACAGTTTCAAAATTTAAATTAACTCCTGTAATGAAGCATTATGTAACTCTAAAAGAAGAAAATAAAGATAGGTTATTACTATATAGATTAGGAGATTTTTTTGAATGTTTTTTTGAGGACGCTGTATTAATATCTAACCTTTTAGAAATAACGCTTACCAGTAAAGATGCTGGCAAAGAGATTGGTAAGATCCCTATGGCAGGGGTTCCCCATCATGCAATGGAGAGATACTGTGCTGATTTAATTAAAAAAAATTATTCTGTGGTTATATGCGATCAATTAGAAAAAAGTTCTGGAAATTATGGGACTCCAATTAAAAGAGGAATAACAAGAATAATTACTCCTGGAACCGTAATTGAAGAGGGGATGTTGATAGCAAAGAAAAATAATTGGATTACTGCTATTTACTTATCCGAAGAAAACTCAGATGAATCTTATGAATGGGGTATATCAAAAGCTGATGTAAGCACAGGAGAATTAATAACTTTAGAAGGCCAATCTCTGTCAAAACTATTTGATGAAATTATTAAATTAGATTCTTCAGAAATCATTGTGGCAAGCAATGCAGTAAGAAATTTATTAATTAAAGGAAATAGTCAAATTACATATACTATTTCTCAAGAGACTAATTTTGGAATTAATGAAGCAAATTATCTAATAAAAAATTATTTCCAAATTGCTAACCTAGAGGGAATAGGACTTAAAAATTTAAACAACGCAACTAGATCTCTTGGAGGTTTATTAAATTATTTAGAAAAAATTAATCCTTCAAATTTAGATAAAGATTCTTCTTTAAAAATCTCATTAGACTTTCCACAAATCCAATATGGTCATAACAAATTAATTATTGATTATCAAACTCAAAAAAACTTAGAAATCAAAAATACACAACGAGAAAACAATTATGTAGGTTCGCTACTATGGAGTATTGATAGAACTTATACTTGCATGGGTGCAAGGTGTTTAAGAAGGTGGATAGATTCACCACTATTAAACGTTAATGAAATTTATAAAAGACAAAATATAATTACAAACTTTGTTGAATCTAAACAATTACGTACAGATACCCAAAATTTACTTAGAGCAATGGGGGATTTAGAAAGACTTGCAGGTAGAGCTTGTGCAGGTCATGCAAGTCCCAGAGACTTAATTGCAATATCTGAAGGTTTAAAAAAATTGCCTAGACTAAAATCCATAATAGAATTATTTAAATATGATCTCCCAGATTGGACTGATCAATTAAAAAATATTGATGAAGAACTCTTAGAATTAGCCGATACTATAAGTTTTAAACTAATAGAAAATCCTCCTCTAAATATTAGTGAAGGAGGCATGATCCACGATGGTGTTGACAATATCTTAGATGGTTTACGCAATTTAATGGATGACTACTCTGAATGGCTCAATAAAGAGGAATTAAAAGAAAGGAAAATTAGCAAAATTTCAAACCTAAAAATTCAATTTCATAAAAATTTTGGTTATTACATTTCTATAAATAAGTCAAAAGTTAATTTAGCTCCACAACATTGGATCAAAAGGCAAACACTTACTAATGAAGAAAGGTATATCACTTCAGAAATTAAAAATAAAGAAAATAAGATTTTCCAAATAAAAAGTAGAGCTTCATCAAAAGAATATGAAATTTTCTGCGAATTAAGAAATATAGTTGCTGAAAAAACAAAACAAATAAGATCAATCGCAAAATCTATAGCATCTCTTGATGCACTGCTTGGTTTATCAATTACTTCAGTAGAAAACAATTTTATAAAACCTTTATTAATACCAATAAATGATTCAATGACAAAAAATAGTACAAAAATTATCGCAGGAAGAAATCCAATTGTAGAGCAATTGTTAAGTGATAAAAAATTTGTAGCAAACGATATCTCTTTTAAGGATACTCAAAAATTAATTATATTAACCGGTCCCAATGCAAGCGGAAAAAGTTGCTTTATAAGACAACTTGGTTTAATACAAATTCTCACACAAATTGGGAGCTTTGTTCCTGCTAATAATGCTGAAATCAAGATTGCAGATAGGATTTTCACAAGAATTGGGGCAGTTGATGATCAATCATCTGGACAATCAACATTTATGGTAGAAATGTCTGAAACTGCATCAATTCTAAATCAGGCAACTTCTAGCTCACTAGTTTTACTTGATGAGATAGGTAGAGGGACATCTACGTTTGATGGACTTTCAATAGCTTGGTCAGTAAGTGAATATCTTGCAAAAAAAATTCAATGTAATACTATTTTTGCTACGCACTATCATGAGCTTAATTATTTAAAAAATTCAAATACGAATATACAAAATTTTCAAGTTTTAGTAGAACAAAATAACGATCAGCTAATTTTTAGCCACAGGATTGTTAAAGGGGGCTCAAACAAAAGCTATGGCATAGAAGCAGCTAAATTAGCAGGAGTTCCAAAAGAAGTTATAGAAAAAGCAAAATCAATTTTAAATTCTTTAGAAGAAAATAACAACTTAAATTATGATATTAATTAGATTTTTGACATTTTATAAAATAAATACTTTTTAAATAGTTTCCCTCAATAAGGCGTTAACCGCAGCAGCTGCCATGGCAGCACCTCCTCTAGTTGAATTCAAAACAATTCTAGGAAGATCGGTAGAAATTAGTTTGTTTTTGCTTTTCTCTACTCCAATAAATCCAACAGGCATTCCGATAATTAAACTAGGTAAATCTTTTCCATTCTCTAAAATATCAATTAAATAAGTTAACGCTGTAGGCGAACTGCCAATTACTACAATAGGTGATTTGGTTCCAGAATTCATACCGGATAACTCCTTCCAACCTTCACTTAAGCCATATGCAGTTTTAGTTAAGTTTGTATGTTTATTTTTTCCAAACCACATTCTTGCGGTGAACACTTTATTCCTAGTGGTATTTTCTGCCATGGATTTTATTGCTGCTGCAGCCATATCAGTATCAGTCAAAATCGGAGCACCATTTTTAAGTGCCTGAAGCCCTTTTTCGCAAGCACCTTCACTAAAATTTAAAAGATTTTGAACTGAAAAATCTCCTGAAGTATGGACTAATCTCTCTAACACTTTTTTTTCCAAATAATTTAGATCATTGGCTAATAAATGAGATCTTATGAATCTGATACTTTCCAAAAAAATTGGATGATCTACTACCATTAAATTTAATTTGTGTTAGAAGTAATCATAGTTAATATATGGTTTTTATTGAGCTATTATGCCAATACAAATATTATGGGGTAATGATTTAAAAGCTCAAAATACATTTATTCAAAAATTAATTGATAAGGAAGTATCAAAAGAATGGAAAGAAATAAATGTAACAAATTTAAATGGAGATGATGATGAGCAAGTCAATAAAGCTTTTGATGAAGTTCTTACACCTCCTTTTGGAGAGGGATACAGAATAGTTACATTGAAAAATAATCCAATTTTTACTGCCAAAAATGAGGATCTAAGAACTAAATTTGAAAAAATTTATGACAATATTCCGCAAAATACCTATTTCATTTTACAAAATACAAAAAAACCAGACTCAAGACTAAAGAGTACTAAATTTTTACAAAAACTTATCAAAAATAATTTAGCTAAAGAAAAGTCATTTTCTTTACCAGAAATCTGGGACTATGAGGGACAAAAAAGATTTTTAGAAGATGCAGCAAATGAAATGAATATCAAAATTGATAAAAATGCAGCTGAATTAATAATTGATTCAGTTGGTAATGATAGCTTTAAACTAATAAATGAATTAGCCAAAGCAAAAACATACCTTTCTGCAGTATCAAGTGATTCGAATTCACAACTTTTTCTTAAAAGTATTGATGTAAAAAAAATATTTAGTGATCATCAATCCAATATTTTCAAAATCATTGATCTTCTCTTACAAAAAAATATTAATGAAAGCCTCATTGAAATAAATTATTCCTTACAGAAAGGAGAACCTGCTTTAAGACTAAATGCAGGTTTAATTAGTCAAATAAGAATTCATACAATTATAAAATTAGCAATTAATTCAGGTAAAGATAATGCAGAAAAGATTTGTAATCTTGCAGGCATTTCTAATCCAAAAAGAATTTTTTTTATTCGAAGAAAAGTCAAAAATGTATCTCAAGAATATTTAATTAATTTGATGAGTAACTTACTAGATATTGAATCATTACTAAAACAAGGTAATAATCCTATAAATGTTTTTACAGAGAAATTAATTAATTTAAGTTAACCAAATTATAAGTTTAAGAATTTACATTATGATTTAGATATGGCTTTACTAGTAAAAAAATTTGGCGGTACTTCTGTAGGTGATATTAAAAAAATTAAAAATATTGCAAGTAGCATCTGTCAAAGTAAAGAAGCAGGAAATGAAATTGTCGTAGTTGTCTCTGCAATGGGGCAAACTACAGATGATTTAAATTGTTTAGCGGAATCAATTAGTAAAAATCCTAATCGAAGAGAATTGGATATGCTTCTCTCAACTGGAGAGCAAGTAACCATAGCTCTTCTCTCAATGGCATTAAACGAATACGGAATATCGGCAATTTCAATGACCGGTAGCCAGGTTGGAATTATTACTGAATCAATTCATGGGAAAGCGAGAATTCTAGATATTAAAACAGAAAGGATCCAAAATTATATAAATCAGGGTTTTGTAGTAGTAGTGGCTGGATTTCAAGGAACAACATTAAGCCATACGGGTTCAATGGAAATTACAACTTTGGGTAGAGGTGGTTCAGATACTTCCGCAGTAGCTTTATCAACAGCTTTAGGAGCTGAGACGTGCGAAATTTATACAGACGTTCCAGGTGTTCTTACTACTGATCCAAGAATTGTTCCTAATGCAAAACTCTTAGATGAAATTAGCTGCGAGGAAATGCTTGAACTTGCAAGTGTCGGTGCTTCAGTTCTGCATCCAAGAGCAGTAGAAATTGCTCGCAATTATGGAATTAAATTGTGTGTCAAATCAAGCCAAAGTGACTCAAGTGGGACTCTCCTAGAAAGTCAAATCCAACCTCTCCCGCTAAAAAGAGGGAGCTTAGAATTAACAAAAACAGTCAATAGTCTTGAGGTATTAGAAAACCAAGCAGTATTCAGTCTCTCAAATATTCCTGATAGGCCTGGGATTGCTGCACAAATATTTGAAAAACTTTCAGAAGCAAGTATTAGTGTAGATTTAATAATACAAGCGACAAATGATGGAAATAAAAACGATATTACATTTACTGTTAGTGAATTAGAAGTTAAAAAGACTGCAGAACAATGTGAACTTATAACTAGTCAATTAGGAGGAGAATATAACTTAAAAACAAACATGACTAAATTAAGTATTCAAGGAGCAGGCATTATGGGCAGACCTAGTGTTTCAGCTGATTTATTTGATACTTTATCTCAAGCGAATATAAATGTCAGGTTAATAGCTACTAGTGAAATTAAAGTTAGCTGTGTAATTGAAATCAATAATATACCAAAAGCTATTAGATTTGTTGCTGAGAAATTTAAGTTATCCGATACACAAATATTTGTTAATCCAATCAATGAAAAACAAGATCAACCTGAAGTAAGAGGAATTGCATTAGATAAAAACCAAGTTCAAGTAAGTTTTCGAAAACTGCCTGATCGTCCAGGTGTAGCAGCATCGATATGTTTAGCATTAGCTGAAAATAATTTACTTATCGATACTATCGTTCAGTCTGAAAGAATTTCCTCTTTAAAAACTAAGGATATTAGTCTTACAATGAATAAACAAGATAGAGAAAAAGCTAACTTAGTTTTTGAGGCCTTAACAAAAAAATTACCCGGATCATACATTGAAGATGGCCCTGCTATAGCCAAAGTAAGTACTGTAGGAGCGGGAATGGCATTTAAGGTTGGAACGGCTGGAAAAATATTTAGAGCATTGGCTGACCAAAATATCAATATTGAAATGATTGCCACTAGTGAAATCAGGACTTCATGTATTGTCTTAGAAAAAGATTGTGACAAAGCAGTTAATGCGATTCATAATCATTTCGAATTAGAAAAATAAGTTCTTTTTAATTATTTCTTGCCAATTTTTGTCTTAATTTTTTGATTCTATCCCTCAAATTTGCTGCTTCTTCAAAATTTAAATCTTTTGCAGCATCTTTCATTTTAATTTCTAACTTCTCTATTAAGTCAGGCAATTCTTCGAGCATACATTGATTATCACTGGAACTTAGAATTGCGTCAGTTTTGTTATTAACTATATTTATTAAATCTTTAGATAAACCACCAGCATCTAGCTTTCTGGAAAGTTCTAGAAAAGATAATATTGAATTTTCTATTTTTTTGCCTGCAGGTTTTGGAGTAATACCATTGACTTGGTTATATTGTTTTTGAATAGTTCTTCTTCTTTCAGTTTCAGATATTGCTCTTTTCATTGAATCTGTGAAGTTATCTGCATAAAGCAAGGCAACACCTTCAACATGTCTTGCAGCTCTTCCTATTGTTTGAATCAATGACCTTTCAGCCCTGAGAAAACCTTCTTTATCAGCATCTAAAATGGCAACTAAGGATACTTCAGGAAGATCTAGTCCCTCTCTTAATAAATTAACTCCTACCAAAACATCATATTCACCCATTCTGAGGTCTTGAATAATTTCAATTCTTTCAATTGAATGGATTTCGGAATGCAAATATCTAACTCTTACTTTATTTTCAGATAAAAAATCAGTTAGATCTTCAGCCATTCTCTTAGTAAGTGTTGTCACTAGTACTCGTTGATTCTTTTCAGCTCTAATTCTTATTTCAGATAACAGATCTTCTATTTGGCCCTCACTAGGTCTTACATCAATTACAGGATCTAATACCCCAGTTGGTCTTATAACTTGCTCAATAAATTCACCATCACATTGATCTAATTCCCATTGACCCGGAGTTGCACTTATAAATAATGTCTGTTTTGATTTTTCCCAAAACTCTTCACATTTTAAAGGTCTATTATCTGCAGCACTGGGCAATCTAAAACCATGATCTATTAAAACTTTTTTTCTAGATTGATCACCGTTGTACATCGCATGAAGTTGAGGACATGTTACATGACTCTCATCAACAACCAACAACCAATCTTTGGGAAAGTAATCTATTAAGCATTCTGGCGGTGAACCCTCCTCCCTGCCTGATAAATGACGAGCATAATTCTCAACTCCATTGCAATAACCAACCTCTTTGAGCATTTCTAAATCATATTTTGTGCGTTGTTCTAGACGTTGCGCCTCTAATAATTTTCCTTCGTATGTAAATTTATCTAGTTGAGTTTTTAATTCACTTCTAATTGCACTTATTGCACTCTCAAGTCTTTCTTTTGGGGTCACAAAATGCTTTGCTGGGTAAACGCTAACTTGTTCCAAACTTTCAAGTATTTCTCCTGTAGTAGGGTCAACATATCTAATAGCTTCGACTTCATCACCAAATAATTCGATTCTAATTAATCTATCCTCATAAGCTGGACCGATTTCTAAAACATCACCTTTAATTCTGAATCTACCTCTAGTAATTTCAATATCATTTCTAGTATATTGATTTTCAACGAGAGACCTCAAAGAAGAACGGAGATTTATTGATTTTCCCACTTCAAATTTAACTGCAGCTTTTAAATACTCACTCGGTATACCAAGACCATAAATACAACTTATTGAGGCTACAACAATTACATCTTTTCTCTCAAATAATGAGCGTGTTGCAGAATGCCTAAGCATATCTATTTCTTCATTAATTGAAGCAGTTTTGGCTATGTAAGTATCACTTACTGGTACATAAGCTTCAGGTTGATAATAATCGTAGTAAGAAATGAAGTACTCAACAGCATTTTTTGGAAAAAATTCCCTTAATTCATTACATAGTTGTGCAGCTAAGGTTTTGTTATGGGCTAATACAAGTGCTGGTCTTCCTGTTTGTTGAATTACATTCGCAATAGTAAATGTTTTACCTGTTCCAGTAGCCCCTAAAAGAGTCTGAAACTCTTTACCAGTATTGACGCCTTTAACTAATTTTTTAATAGCTTCTGGTTGATCTCCATTTGGTTCGTAAGGAGCTTGAAGCTTATAGTTTTTCATCAACCTAGTAGCAAAAGTGTATTGCTATACTAAGAAATTTTTTCTCCAATTATTGAATTTTTCAAAGATTCTTTTAAGCCCCTAACAACCGCAATCATCGATATTAAATCATCTAATTTATTAACTACAGATCCAACTCCAACTGCTGAGGCTCCAGAGGATATTGCTAGTGGACAAGTTACTTGGCTTAATCCAGAGGCACTCATGATTGGAATATTCAGAGATTGTTTCTTAAATTCTTGATGAATAGCATAAGTAGCTGCAAGAGTTGGTACTGATTTTTCAAAAAAGCCTTGAATTCCTGAAGAGTAAGGAGTAGAACTGGTGCCACCTTCTGTTTGAATAATGTCAACACCTTCTTCCACTAGCTTTATAGCAAGATCAACTTGTTTATCAATAGGCATAGTATGAGGAACAGTTACTGATAAAGGAACATTAGGCAATAAATCTCTCGTCTCTTTTGTAATGTTTAAAACTTTTTTATCTGAAAAATTAATGCCTTTTTCATAAAAAGTATCGTAATTTCCTATTTCAACTAATGATGCTCCTGCTTTTACAGAATCTTGAAAAGATTGAGGCACTACTGAACTAACACAAACGGGTAGTGTTGAATTCTTAAGTGCTAAATCAACTAGTTCAGGTTTACAAGCAATATCGACAAGATCTGCACCTCCTAATGAAGCAGCCTCAACAATTATTTTCACAGATTGAACATCGAAATTAATCAGACTCATTTACTTAATGAATTTATTACCCGATTGTGACATTGTTTTAATAAAACAGTGCATTTTTTAAAAAATATTATCTGAGCAACACAAAATGACTGATAAAAAATTAACTCAGAAAAATTGGTCATCATGGCATCATCAGCTTCATAAGGAGATTCTTACCAAAAAAATATTAATTCCAAAAGGATCCAAAATTTTAATAAGTGTTTCAGGGGGTCAAGACTCAATGACCTTATTAACCCTAATTAATGACCTAAAAAAACTACATAATTGGTCTATTAGTGTTTGGCATGGTGATCATCAGTGGCACGAAAAATCATCACTATATGCTCTTGAATTAAAAGATTATTGCGAAGATAAAAATATTTCATTCTCTTTTGATCAAGCAAATAAAGAAAGTATTTCTTCAGAAGAAAAAGCACGAGAATGGAGATATAAAAAATTATGTGAAAGAGCCAAAACTTTATTAAATACAAACCCGCAAAAACATAATATTTATTTATTAACTGGTCACACGAGTAGTGATAATGCAGAAACATTTATCCTCAATTTATCTAGAGGAAGCAATTTTGCAGGTCTGAGTAATATTGAGAGTAAAAGATTAATAGAAAATCAAATTTTTTTAATAAGACCAATATTAATTTTCAGTAGGGAAGATACAAAACAATTTTGCAATGATATGAAGATCCCAGTCTGGGAAGATCCTACAAATTCAGATCTTAAATTAAAAAGAAATTTAGTAAGAAAAAAAATTATTCCTACCTTAGAAGTCATCTATCCTGGTTGTTCTGAAAGGATAAATAATTTTTCCCAAAAAATGAGCAAATACAATAATGAACGTAATGATCTTAGTGAACTAGCATTTTTATATTGTAAAGATGTAAAAGGTATCGATAGGAATCTCCTAAAT
This sequence comes from uncultured Prochlorococcus sp., assembly GCA_902538225.1. Lineage (GTDB taxonomy): Bacteria > Cyanobacteriota > Cyanobacteriia > PCC-6307 > Cyanobiaceae > Prochlorococcus_A. The sequence continues at coordinate 52,707 of CACBEF010000006.1, forward strand.
AGTATGTGTATTGAAGCGAGGTGCACAATCTTAAATAGATTTTTAAAAGAAATATCTTCAAAGCAATGTAGTTCTAAAAATCTGACAAAATTAGCAACCTCAATTTATGAAAAAAATAAAGGTCAAATTAATCTGCAAGAGTTTTTAAAAATTGTTTGGGATAAAAACTATATAAATTTTGAAAAAAGTTAAGATGTTACAGCAGATCTTCTTCTTCTTGTTCTACCTTCAAATGAATCTTCTGTAGCAGTCTCAGCTGATGGATTCTGTGAAACTTTTGGACTTTTTTGAGTATTTTGTGGGTTATTTGAACTATTAGGATAATTATTGTTTGATTTCTTATGGAAATTATTATTATTTCTATTTCTATTGGAGAAATTTTGCTCTTCGGTAATCTTTGGAATATAAGCACGAGTTCCACTTGGAGCAGGTTGAACTAAACACAAAATAAGTGGTTCAACTTGTAATTCTCTTCTCATTCTTCTCGATAAACCATTTTCAATTTCTCTTTGAACACCAATCCAATCTACCTCAAAATTATTCGGCCCAGTTTGTCTGGATAATTGTTTCCATCTATTTTCTAAGACCCAGCTTATTTCTCTTTCTGTCCACATAGACATTT
>CACBEF010000007.1 GCA_902538225.1 uncultured Prochlorococcus sp.
TTAATAGTTTTTTAAATAATAAGAAACCTTTTTCAATTCTTTTTGGACCTAAAATTGAAAGCAAAATTACTAAAATTATGAATATTTCAGGTGAATTTAAACCTAATAGTTTCATAAAATTTTATATTCTATTTATATTTTAGTACATGCTAAAACTTTAATCTAATTATTCTCAAAAGTTGGTAAATAAAGTTCCCTATTTGATGCAATTAAACCTTCTTCTTTAAAAAAAATCTCTAGGTCTTTTAGATCATTTATATCTACAAATTCACCACAATTATCTAATATATTATTATGGGTGAAATTCCATAAATTATCCAAATATTCGTCATCGTCTGGAAATGCTACAAATTTTAAATATGTATTATTCAAAGCATATTCACTAGCAAAATCAGAATCTAATCCTTCCCTCTTGGCATCACAAAAAACCTTAGCAAATCTTTTGCCTACAGAAGTTTGAGCACTAGATAGATCTAAATTACCTTCTATAGCTTTTACATTTATGGGTGCAATAAAAATAATTATTGGAAGAAAAAAAGATACTAATATAAACAAGAAAAAATTTCCTTTTTAAATTTAAACTCAATATAAACTAGCAAAAAAAGTAATCAATTAGGCCTATTTAAGTAAAAGCACTTCTTATAAATTAAGAAATAAATAGAAAACATAAAATGAGCTCCATATCTGAATTTATAATAAAGAAAGATTAAATAAATTAAAAATTATATGTCTTCAAATATAAAAATAAGAGGAAGGGGAGTTAGCAGAATAATTACGAGTAAGGTCATGCTATCTCCATTAGCAGGAGTTACAGATAACATTTTTAGGCGACTTGTACGTAAATGGGCTCCAAACTCTTTACTTTTTACAGAAATGATAAATGCTACAAGTCTTAAAAAAGGATTTGGAACACAAAAAATCAATCAAATAGATTTAGAAGAAGGTCCAATTGGAGTACAAATATTTGATAATAGGCCATATGCTGTTTCTGAAGCCGCGAAACAAGCTGAGGACTCTGGAGCATTCTTAATTGATATAAATATGGGATGTCCAGTAAAAAAAATTGCAAGGAAAGGTGGAGGCAGTGCCTTAATTAAAGACCGAAAACTTGCTATAGAATTAGTCAAAAATGTAGTAAAAGCTGTCAAAATACCAGTCACAGTAAAAACAAGACTCGGATGGGATAGTAAAGAAGAAAATATAGAGGATTTCTTATTAAAGCTTCAGGATGCGGGAGCAACAATGATCACACTTCATGGAAGAACCCGAAAGCAGGGGTTTTCAGGCAAGTCAGATTGGGAAATGATCGGAAGACTTAAAAGGTTATTAGAAATCCCAGTAATTGCTAACGGAGATATCAAAAATCCAGATGACGCTCTTAATTGTTTAAAAAAAACAAATGCTGATGGTGTAATGATTGGACGAGGAATTTTAGGATCACCATGGAAAATAGGAGAAATAGATTATGCCATTAGAGAAAATAAAAATTTTAAAGAACCAAACACTGAAGAAAAACTATATTTAATTATTGAGCATCTTGATGAATTAATAAAAGAAAAAGGGGATCACGGCTTGCTTATTGCCAGAAAACATATCTCATGGACATGTAAAGACTTTAAAGGAGCATCAAATTTGAGAAATAACTTGGTTAGAGCTGTTGATAAAAATGAAGTTAAAAAATTAATAAATAAAATGATTAAAACTTTGAATAATGAAAAAAATACATTAGCGTAAAACAAATCTATTTTTTAAATGAAAATAATTAGTAAAGAGACAAGTAAAAGAGTTTGTGATCATATGAACAATGATCACATAGATTCAGTTCACAAATATCTTATTCATTATGGAAAGATATCAAGATTTGAGAATGCTTATATGGAAGAAATTAATAATAGTTATATAAAAATAAATTACGACGGCCTGTCAGCAATTATCAACTTTAAAAAGGAAATATCTGAAGAAGAAATTCATTCAACCCTAGTAACAATGATTAAAGAGATTAAATAATAAATAATTTACATAAAAAATCTAATTTTTATTTTCATAGTAATCAGTTATCTTTTTACATTCTTCAAATGAAAGCATGCTTAATCTAGATGTGGCTTTTATTTTTAGAATCGCACAAACAGCTAATAAATCTGAAATATCAACATTAATTGCTTCAGAAATCTCTAATACCCTAAGACCTTTCATTTGTATGAAAAAAAATCTTTTTCTAAATTAACAGGGACTTTGAAATCAATGGGCTGCATTTTTTCCTAAACCTGCAACAAATGGAAAAGTTTGTTCATCTCCAAATATATCTTCTGCCGAAGAATTAGAAATATTATTTTTTTTATTTTTATCAGGTTTAATCTCTTCAATTTCATTAGAAATATTATCTTTAATGTTATTTCCAATTTCTTTTGCTAATAAATTATTCGTATTAGAGAATATTGAAAAAACAAATACACATAAAAACAAAATAATTTTCTTCATAAAAAAAATTCATCTAATAATATTGTCATATACCAATAAAGTTATTTAAAAAAATTAAACTTTTTTAAAACAATTCTAAATAAATCAAAGTAAAAAGTATTCATCTTCCTAACTTATTTCTATTTTTGAATCTAATTAAAAAATAAAGACCTAATAATAAAAGAATTGCTAAGGAATACTGATTAAGAAAAACATAAACTATATATACGAGAAATGGGAATAAACATGCCCTCTTGAAATTTAATTTCTGTTCTTTTGACATATTTTTCCAATTTAAATATTCTTCCCATTGAAAAATCTTCTTCATTTTTCTACTTCTATTATTACGATTAAACATAAATTTATAAATATAGTTTTAGTGATTCTTATATTAATAAACAATATTAATCTACAATATCAAAATTATTTTTTTATTGAATAAAAATAATTTTTAAACAAAAAATGAAATCAAAACCAGTTTGGAAAATAGAAAAAATTGTTTTACCTCAACATGCCGACCATGCAGGAGTAATGTGGCACGGCACATATTTCAATTGGCTTGAAGAAAGCCGAATAAATGCACTTTTAGAAGTAGGTACAAGTTATTTTGAACTTACTAAAAAAGGCTTAGATTTACCTTTAATCAATACTTCAATAAAATATAAATCTCCTTTATTACTTGGTGAAAAAATAACAATAGAAAGCGAATTTAATATTGAAAAAAGTCCACGGATTAATGTAATTTCAAAATTTCTTAATGAGAGAAAAGAAATCTTAACGATTGCTGAAGTCAATTTAGTCTTAATAAATAAACGAAATTTTTCTATAATAAGAAAAAGGCCAGATTTCCTATCGGAAGCATTTATTAAATTAAACGGTTGAAATTATTATCAGTTAATTTAAAGATTTATTAAATTATTAATTATGAATATATTTCAAGTTATTGACTATTACCAATATGAAATGGAATCAAGATATCAAGAAAAATCAATGCTAACAAATCTTTTTACAGAGCATAAATTCATAGGATGGTTAGGTTTGTTTATAGTATTTTTCTCTATTTTTATAATTTTTGTTTTTCAATTTCTTGAGTGGGAAAGTAATGACAATAATAAAAGTTAAGAAGATTTAATGCTTATAATTCAACTGAATAACATAAACAATGGCTATCTACCTAAAAATAACTAACCCTACAGAGGTTGTAAAAAAAAAGACCTCAAAATGGCTTACAGATATTACACCTGAAAGGATTGATAGGAAATTGGTCGAGGATGAAGTAATAAAAGGAATTATCGAACAATTAACATTAGAAGGCATTAAAGGAGAAATTTCAGCAATTAATGGGTTTGAAGTAAATGAATCTTCAGTAATAACAAAAAATAATTTTGTTATTAGAAAAACAAAAATTTTTTAGATCGAAAATAAAAATCATTAATGAAAATTTTTATATTAATCATTTTTATCATTTTTTTAATTTTAATAATCTTAAGGAATTATCAAATTAAAAAGAAAAAGTTCAAATTAAATAATGCTTTAAATTCCAATTTCTTTATTCAAACAATTAATAATTTAATAGAAGAAAACAAATACAATTTGTTAGAGGAAAGGATTAGATTAAGGGAAATAGATGCTTACGGTAACGAGGATTATAAAAAATGGATTGGCAATCCACCGCTTGATGAAAAAGCTATAGAGAAAAATATATTTAATGGATCTAAGAGATTTAAAGAGGGAATTCCATACTTTTGGGAAAAAGTAATTTTAAAAAAATTTGGAAGTATGGAATTATTTTTTGAAAAGTGGAGATCGTATTGTAATGAAAATCCTACTATTGATGATGAGATAATTGGATCTATTAGAAAGCTCGAAACTGAAGATTGGTATGTATTTATAGCAAGTCAAATAGAGAAATCATGCTTAAACCTAATAGAAAAAAACTACTCAAGTAAAAACAAGGAAAACTACAAAAAAGGTATTAGATTTGAAAATCATTGTATGGAAATTCTCAAACAAAATGGCTGGGAAGTAAAAGAAACCCCTAATACAGGAGATCAAGGGGTTGACTTAATTGCTTCAATAAATGATTTGAGAATATGTATTCAATGCAAAGATCATGAAAAAGCTATTGGAAATAAAGCAGTTCAGGAAATTTCAGCTGGCAAATTATTTTGGAAAGGTACACATGCAATAATAGTCTCAAAATCTGGCTTTACAAAGTCTGCCCATCAACTAGCAAAATCAAATAAAGTTGAACTAATCAATGAATATCAATTAAAAGATTTAGAAAAGTTTATTGTTTAAATAGTTTATATCAATTGTGTTAAGCCCTCTTTGTAAAGCAAAAGTGTTGTAAAAATACCTGAGGCCCACATTAAACCTCTAGCTGTTGGGATATTAAATACATATGCACCAATATATAAAAAACGAAAAATAGGATGAATCAATGCTGCAATTATTGCAATATTAGATTCTGTTAAAGTAATCAAACAAAGAAGACATGCGGGTGCATGTAGGGAAATACTTTCCCAACAATTTTGATGACACCAAACTGCTCTTTTACCAAAAGAAGGTAATTCATCGAATAAAGCTCTTGGAGCAGACATATTTTCAACAGAATATCCCGCTTTAACTCTCCCTATAGTTAATGGAATAATTGATAATAAAACAACTCCAACTGATAGACAAAGGCTCCAGGCAAAAGCAACTTGCATATGATTTAAATAATATTATTAGCTTAATAATTGAAGCTCGTTATCGTGATAAATGAAAAATCATTACCATAGATAAAACTTTTCAAAAAATGCTGTAATTTATATTAAAAAAATCATTTATGGATATTTCCAAGATAGTTTTAATTTTTGGCATAGGTTTACTAATATATTTCGCTTTTCTGTTTTTAGGATTTTTTCTTAAGAATAAAAATTTAAAGGCACAGAATCAAAAAAAAGAAGAATAGATTATTAATGCCACGAAATTTTACTCTTTTATCAATATCTTTATATCTTTTTGGATATATTTCATGGAAATAAAGTTTGATCCAATTAATAATAATAAGAGATATTTGAAATAAATAAGACAGTTGCTGGTATATGAAAAAATTTTATAAATTTCTTAAAAGTTTTCTATTTATATCACTTTGGCTTATTTTATCCTCATTTTTAACCCAATATTGGAATACCTTTCATTGGGAATATATCTACTTAAATTTCAGAATTATATTTGATAAAGAATTTTGGTTTGTTGTAGAAAAAATTCTTTTAGGATTTGATATTGGTTACTGGTTAGAAGAAGCACTTAAATTCTTAAGTTATGAAATACCTAAAGAATCTTTTAAATATTTACCAATTTATTTCGTATTAAAGTCTATTTGGATAAAGAATTAATTTATATTTTTAATAGATTTTAATAAATTCCTCAAAATTCTTGAATAAAGTCGGTGAATTTATTTTTCTTAAAACAAATAAAGTTCCTTTATCACCTCTGCAGATTCTAAGCTTATTACTTAAATAAGTTATCTCTAACCACCCTAATTGTTCATTATTTATTTCTTTCATAGCCTTTATATTTTTTCTTCCAAATTTAGGACCTATAACACCAGCATGTGTAAATTTGACCCCAATTTTTTTTTCATTTATGTAATTAAGTCTTAATAAAATACCAGTACCAATAATTGATTTTATTCCTCTAGGTTTAAGTAAATTAAGACCATTTAAATTTAAGGGATCAAGAATTTGAAGATTATCAATAAAAGGAGAATATTTTAAAAAAGGACTATTAGAACTACTCCACCTAAGCTCCCAAACACCCTTTAAATCATTTCTATCTTTGCTGAACGAAAAATTATGATCAATTTCAAGTTGTTCGGCAATAGTCTCTATACTCTCTGAATTTTGAGATTCAAGAAGTAAATTTAATAAATCATCTTCGGATTCCATTTAATAACCGCTGAGTATATGGCTAAGGATAAATACTTACCTCCGTGTGCTATATTCTACCCAGAATATGTTGATTTGATGACAAAGAGTTATTGGCTAAAGAAAATTTCAATTCCAAATGCTGATTTATTTCTTGAATATATAAGAACAGTTTTACCTTGGATTAAATCTGTAGGAGGAGTAATAGTAAAAAGAGATTTGATACAAGAATCAACCTCAAATGAATGGGATGGAGGGCAGCTTGGATTAGTAATAGAATTCGAATCAAAATTTGCTGCTAAGAAAGCATTTTATTCTGAAGTATTTCAAAAATATCTTCAGTCCAGAGATTTAATGGAACTAGTTACAATAAGTACTCTTTAAAAAATAAACCAATAGCGATCATATACCAACAACTTATAAGTATTTATTACTATTAAATTATTTATGTAATATTTATAACTTCACTAACAATCGTATATTTTGCAAAATTTAAATGTAAAAGTAATCGGTTAATCAAATGAACTATTCAACAGAAAAAGATGATTATTTGATGACAACTCCATATACAAAAAAAATTCAGCAAAAATTTGAAAAGGTTAAATCTTTTTTAGAGCAAAATGGATTTAATCCTTCATCAGAGAGCTTAATGCAAGATATAGTTAGTTCAGAAGAATATATTGCTAAAAATGGCTTATAAAATATCAGAATATATTCAGAGTCCTTAAATAATAAAAACCGCCTATTAGAAAAGGTAATAATATTCCAATAAATAAAAATATAGATTTTTTTGATTCGCCTTCTGATATAGGGTTGATTTCTGGTTCAATTGCGAAACCATTCTGTCTACCACCGCTTTCGGTTGTATAACCTTTTTTATTCATAAGAAAAATAATCTATGCAGATTATCTCATGTAAAAACTTATTTAAAAAAATTTTTTACATTTAGAATTAAACTAATTTTTAGATCTATTAATTGATTTCAATCTGAGATTTCAATTTGGCAGCTTTCTTTAAAAGACCTACAACTTCCTTACGGCCAGTAGCAAACTCAGCCCTGTTGAGTAACTCACTATATTTTTTTGTGATTTCTCTATGATTCATTATTAGTTAGTATTATTAATATTATAAAGTTACTAAAAAAAATTTTTGTATAAAGGATATCAAAATAGAGTTTAAGTAACTTTACTTATTTAAACCAACCTTTTTTCTTTGGTTTAATCTCTTCTTCAATAACTTCTTTTTTTCTCCCAAATAACCCCTTTTTTTGGACTGGTAAATTCTCTTCAACAGGTTTAGATTTTCTGTTAAATAACCCTTTTTTAGGTTCTTTTTTAATTGATTCTTTTGTTTCGGAAATCTTTGTTTTTTTAGGATTTAATTTTGAATTATTGGGTTTGCTATCTGCAAATAAAGTTTGATATACAAAAAAACCAAAAACTGCAAAGAATCCTAATGCCTGTACTAAAGCAGTTCCAAGATTATCAAACATTTAGGCCTCAACTTTATATAGTGATTCTTTTTGTTTCGTATCAATACATTTTTTATCATCAGACAAGCATTCAATTTCTGCCTTCTTCTCAATATGAGAACTGCAGCCACCTGCATTTGCATTAGATATTGAAAACAAAGTTATTACACCTAAAATTAAGGCAGATGAGGTGTTAATCGGTTTCATAAGTTTTATTTTTATTATGGAAAATTAATTTCACAATTGCGAAGATAATCTTTTCTTCTGCAAAAAAATATCGCCTTTTTATTAATCTATTTGTAGTAATTAACTAAATCGATAATTAATATTGCTAGTAATAAAAAACCTAAAATGAAAGGTAAATAAGGATATTTATTTAAAATTTTGTTTAGTTGATTTTTCGATGTTTGTTTTTCCTTTTTCTTTTCTCTAGGGGGTAAGCCTAAGTCTTCCCTCCTCTTAGCTTCTCCCATAATTTTTTAATCTATTTAAGACTATTTTATACTCTTAGCAAAAGTAGTGAATTAATCTATATTTAAATTATTAATGATTAATTTATTGTAAATTTCGGATATATTAAAAATATAAAAAAAATTACATGATAGAAGTAGTTTGGTCAGTAAATATAATGATTGCAATTCTAATTTTTGGTGTTGCCTGGGTTCTTTATTACATATTTACTTATGATCAAAAATTTAGTTCCTAGATAAATGTCAGATAAAGATCTAAGTAATTTTCTAAAAAAAATAGAGCAACTTAATCAAATTGCTGAGCTAATAAAAAATAATCCTAGAAAAAAGTTATCCCTTTCAAAATGCAAGAATCATGATGAAGTAATTAAATTAACCACTGAATGGGGTTTTGATATTGATAAAAGGTGGGGTGAATATTAATTGAATTTATTACCAGCATTATTAAAATATCCATCAACTTCAAATTAAATTCCTAAGATTAATTAGTATTTCTTGTATTGGAGTTATGAAAGAAATTGGAGAGATAAAGTCAAATATATATAAAATAGCTGCTGTTACAGATAGAGGGCAAAGATTAAATAAATTAATTTCTCCTATGTATGAGGAAAAAGCTAATGAAATGGATGAATTAATTGATGCTCTTAAAGACTTTAGTTTTGAAATATCAGAAAAATTATTGTCTGGAGAGTGGGAATTGATTTTTTCTAATGTTGAATTATTTCGAAGTTCTCCTTTCTTTCTTGCTATTGAAAAGGCATTAAATGATGAATTTAAAAGTAATCTTTTTTTTAAATTACATCAATTACAAGTAGGATCCTTTGGCATTTCAACAATTGGGAGAATTGCTCAAAAGATTGATTTTGACAAAAAAGAATTTATATCTACTTTTGACACTACAATATTTGGGCTCACAACAATTCCTATATTAGGTTGGTTCAAACTATTGCCTACTTTTGGTGGAAGAGTAATAACTCTAGCAAGTAATTTAGTTTTAAGAAATAATTTGCTTGATATGAACTTACAAAAGACAAAAGTTTCCAAAGTTGATGGACTTAATAAGATTCCATTATTTAGTGAATTACTTATGGATAGATGGTATCCAGTTAAAGAGGTTTGGAATAAGTTACCTTGGAATAAAGAATCGCCAAATTGCCAGGTTTTAATTGTATATTTAGACGAAGAAATGAGAATTATGCAGGATATGTATGGGTCTATTTTTATTTATATAAGGCCTTCAATTTCCTTGTTAAATTCAAATACAATCTCTAATGATTAATTAGAAGACTGACTAATATTTTTTAGTAATTTATAGAATAAACCCATTCAAAATTTATTTTAAAGATTAATTAATAAAAACATCTCACATCTTGAATACAAATAGGTTAAGTTCAGAATGAACATTTTTTTAATATGCTAAGAAATCAAGAAAAATATTCAGTTGTTTGAGGAATATTCTTAATTTGAGGATGGGGCTTAGGTCTAGACAGATTCTACTAAGGAGATAAAAAAGGTGGATTTTTATCAATCATTGGTTGGAGTATCTTATTTTTAGCTTTATCTTTCTTAAATGTTCAGGTTATGAATATGTTGAGGGTGTGAAAAATTATTCAGGTTATTCCCCTAACCCATTAATAATACTACCTTTACTTGCAGGAGCATATGGTGGCTTTCTAATAATTAAGAAGGCATTTAGATTAGCAAAGCAATTTGAAAATGCTGAATAATACTACCAGCAGGCAAATTCAATATAATAATCCAGATCCTTTCAAATAAAATTTAAATAAAAGAATTACTAAAAGGTTTACTATTGCTAGGGCTACTAAGCCATTTCTGTTTTTTACATCTAATTTCTTGACTAAATTAGAAAGATAAACGACTGGATTTTCTGGCTCTTTATTATCCAAATTTTATTTAAATATTAATTTGACAAAAAAATATCACAGTTTCATTTGAAGAATCAAAATTGTAAAGATGAATATCCAAAAAGAAATAAATAATTTTTAACCCATAATTCCTGCATTTCTTAAAAACGCTTTACCCATATTGCCAATTACAAAAAATAGAGACAAATTAATTAAAAGGATTATTAATAATGCCAACATTTTATAGTTTGGATTAGTTGAAATGCCATCAAATCCATTATTAAGAAATCTTTTAAAAAGTGATTTGTTAATTTTTGGTTTTTGTTGCTCAGAATCAAGTTTTACTTTTTCTTCTGAAGAATCTTGATTACTTGCTTTCTCTAGAAATTCTGTAAATGCCTTAACATTTTCTTCTTTTTTTGTCCCCTCATTAAGATCTTTATTGTCTTCATTCAAATTGGAGGCCGATTCGATTGAATTATTCTCCTTAGGATTAAGTTTTGAATCTTCCAAATTAGTAGTAAATGCTAGGAATATATTACACCATAAAAAAAACCCACTCGATCAATTGAAGAGAGGGTTAGCTAAGGTTAAAGTTCTTAAATAAATAATAATTTATTTTAATTAAATTTGCGGTGGTAGAATAATGAAGTTTTAATTTAAATTATATTCAAGCTGATTTTTTCGTCCAAATGTTAGATGCGAATACTAAAAAAGCATGTAAAGATGATCCCTCAAAAAGAGAAATTAAAATTAGAAATATAGAATATGCTATTGAACAAGCAGAATTGATGATAAAAGAATCAAAAATGAGCCAAGAAGAATTAATCTTCTTAAAAAGAAAAATATCGGACTCAAGACAGGATTTAGAGATACTTTATTTAATGAATATTCAATGAATATAAATTTGTTAATCTTTTAAAAGAATTGAATTTTTGAAAAGAAAATTAATTTGTATATTTGAAGACTTATAAAGTTTAAAGGGAATGTAATAGTTATTATAAAGGCTCTAGATATGTCTAAAAATAATCTATATATACCTTTAAAGGTTGTTCCATACATCTTCATTTCAATTACTGCTATTGCATTAACAGCAGCTACATATGTAATTACATAGTTCTATCTGCTTTGTAAAGTTTTTAGATATTAAATAAATTAAAATATTTGTATTAATTAATTATATGAATAAAGTCAAAATAGCAATTTTTACACTATCAATAATCATTTCCCTTATTGGGATTAAAAAATTAATATATATAAATCAATTTAAAGATTTAAAAAATAAAGAAGAATCATACTTAAATGAATCTATACGTGTTTTAGATGAATGCTTCGATCTAGAAAATAAAAACAAAAGAACTCTTAATAAATCAATTGAATTAATTGAGTATTGCTTAGAGGAATATGGATATAAAAACTGATTTCAAAACTTGAATGATGAATTTCCTTAATACTCCACTAATATGCAAATAAAAAATTTCTCATCAATAATCTTGTTATGTTCCATAATTTTTTATTAATAATATTTTCCTAATTTAATTTTTTAAAATGACTAAATTAAAATGTTCTTATTTAGGAAATTTAAACTGTGAGGCTATTCATCTACAATCTGGAAGTTTAATTAGAACTGATGCACCTTTAGATCACTGCGGTAAAGGTGAAAGTTTTTCCCCAACTGATCTATTAGCAACATCTCTAGGTACTTGCCTGCTAACCATTATGGCAATCAAAGCTAAATTGAAAGGATTTGATTTGAAAGGTATATATTTAAATATTGAAAAACTAATGACACAAAATAGCGAGAGGAAGATAAAAGAACTAATAATAGATATTTTTATACCAGAGCACACTTCTAATGAAACTATTGATTTTTTGAAAAAAGCTTCCAAAGAATGTCCAGTTACAAGAAATTTATCTCAAGAAATAGATATTAAAATTAGTTGGCATCATGAATAAATCTCAAACATAGTAATTACATAAAAAATAATGAAATACTTTTTTGGAATAGTCATTCTTTTATTTGGAATATATATAATGACAGACTTGGCATTAAAGACTAGGTATACAAGAAAAAGACTTTCAAAAGGAAAAAAATCTTATAAATTTTAAAATTTCAGATTAAGGAAATAGATTTATTTTGTACTAAAAATTAAGGCATATTTTAGTTTTATTTTTTCACTATTTTTTGGTCAATCAAACTAATCAAAGGGATAATGAAATTTACATTTATTCCAACAGTGCACCATGTATAAATAATAAGAAAAAATATTTTTATAAATAAATTAGGTGGTAAGTTGAAAAATATTTTGAAAAAACCTCCAATGAATAATACTAATATTCCAATTTGAAAAAGACCTTTGATTATCCATTTAAGTCCATTTTTTTTAATGTTTATATAAAACCAGAAAAAAACAAAACTAGATAACAATAAATATATAAAATTTATGATCATCTTTTTAGAGAAAATCTAATAAATTTGCCATTATCAAGGCATGATGATAATTATCACTTTTTTATCTGCTAATTTTTTTTTAAAATGGAAAAGTTATACAAAAAACAATAAAAATAAATTAATTTTTTTTTTTAACTTTTTATCTTAGAACATTTTCGATTTTAGTAAATCAACTCTTTTTTGATTCACTCCCAAATCACTTTCTCCAACTCTTGATTCTGATCTTATTGATAAGATGTTTGATTCAGGTAAAAAGGATACTTCTATGTCGTCTACATACTTCATCCATTTACTGGTTGCTTCAGCATGAAGATAATCGCCATCAACTTCTACAATCTCAGTTCTTGGAGTATTTTCGATAAATGTTTTAATCTCTTCAAAAGGTTTCTCAATATTGTTAACCTCCCACTCTTCTCTTACACAATGAGCAATCTCTACACAAGGTTTTAGTTCTACATGTGAGGCAAATGATGAAGAAGGGAATAAAAAGCTTGAACAAATTAAAATTGCTAAAAAAAGTATTTTCATTAACAGAAGAATTTAACAAACAATAATCTAACGAATTTAATTACTAATTTGTAATGACGTTTCTCATTATTTTTGAAGAAACTTATATGTTTCTATATTAAGGATTTAATGTGTATTTCTAATAATCCCCAAAAAAAAAGACCCCTCAGAGAGAGATCTTTAAAAATTGATTTAAATCAAGTGTTTCCTTGTTTCCACTGAAATAAATCAATTCCTCCTACACACTTTTCTAATATCACATCGAAATTCAAAATATGTAATGCCTAATAGACCTCTATCTTAACTGTCACATCGCAAAAAATACAAAAAGTACTCAAACATTTCGGACGAGTACTTTTAAAGTTATCAGAAAAAAGTGTGTGAGGAGTTTCTGATGTATTTAATTTACAGCGTAAGTAATTTAAAAGGCTACAGTATAAATTACTAATTATTTAAATCTTTCAGAAAAATTGTCAGTTGATGAAAAAAATAATCAAAAACATAAAAAATTCATGAAAAGCATTTACAAAAAAATCATTTTTATTATTTCGGCAATTGCTCTTTTTTCAGTAATAGTGGGTGTTGTCAAATATTCGCTAACTTATATTGAAAATAATCCCGAAAAATACTTACCTACACAAAGCTAAGACAAAAATTAAGTATAAATTCACTTCAAAAAATCTATAAAGTGTCTTAAATAGGTTTTACATAGACAGCTTGAGTCATGAAAATCAAAAATACTTCAGTTCTTAATCAGAATAATATTCATTTAAGTCAATTTAAAAATAAGCATAAATATCAATTACTTGAGAATTACTGGAAGAAACGAAAGAAAGAATGTGAAAAGAATCTTTCAAAATTTTGCTAACCGATAATTATGAATTTTATTTTTTCTTTTTTATTAGCATCTGTATTGTGGGTACAAGTTCCACAATGGGAAGCTGACTGGTCAAAATGTGCTGTAGATGTTCCCGATTCATCATGTCACTGGTACGTAGCTGCTCCCGATAATACTTTTGGGGAAGGATTTAATTGGGAAAACGCTCCTTGGTTTGATGCTAATGGATTACAGGATGTAGCTAAGATTGAGAAAGAATCTGTAGTAGAAAAACTTCAAAATAACTAAAGTTTCTATTTCATCAATTAACTTTTAAAAGTATTTAAATCTAGTTGCTTAGTGGTTAACTTTTGATTAATTAAAAAATTTTTATGCGTTTCAAAGTAAGTCTCAAAAAAAATGGAAAGGAATTTGATGAAGTTGTTATAGCTAATAATAAAAAAGAGGCTATGGAAGTAGCTTTAAAAAACAATCCAGAATCTCAAGCATTAAACTCTGATTGGACATTTAAGATTTAATTATTTGCGAAGCCTAGGAATCAAAAGAGATGCAACACAAATAACACTAATTGCAGGTCCAGGCGAAAGATTAAAGACTATAGAGAGAATAAATCCCAGAAGCGAGATGCATAATCCAAAAAATGAAGACCTCATCATTGCAATCCTTAAACTATGAGCCTTATTTAGCCCTAACAAAGTTGGAGTAGAAAGAAGAGCAATTACAAGAATTACTCCCACTGCTGACATTGAACTAACAATTACTAATGCCGTTGTAAAACTCAAAGCAAGGTTTAATAAAGAAACGTTTATACCACTTGCGGATGCACCTTCTGGATCTAATCCAACATAAACAACCTTTTCATATCCAAAAGTCATTAAAGTTATAAATACTAAAAATGCAATTATTGTTCTAAGTAAATCTCCAAAATTTGCTGTCAACAAATCCCCAAATAATACTGCCTCCAAATCAATCCTTATTCCGAGTATAGGAATAATAAGGACTCCAAACCCAAGCATTCCAGCAAGAATTGTATTCATAACTGCTTCATAATTTTCACTTTTTCTATTAGTTAAACTTTCCGCAATTACTGAGCCCAAAAGACCACTTATAACACCACCAATTGAAGGGTGAATTCCAAGCGCTAATGCGAGAGCAAGTCCAGGCAACACACAATGAGAGATTAAATTAACTTGTAATAATCTCTTATGGGTGATTAATACAGTTCCCATAGCTGGACATAAAATTCCTGAAAATATAGTTATTATTAATGGAACCAACCACCAATTGTTATTAATAAAAGACATTATTCGAAAGATTCGGTATGATCAAAAATACGGGACAAAAAAAGATTTCGGAAACAATGGTAACTAAGTCTGACATTACCAAAAGACAGGAACAACTTCTTGAAGAACTTAATAAATGCGAGGATGAATTGAGTGGTCAAGAGTTGCATAGACAATTGATAGAAAGCGGAAAGGCTATGGGACTGACGACTGTTTACAGGAATCTTCAAGCTCTGATAAAGCATGGCTTAATACGTTCTAGACATCTCCCAACAGGAGAGGTTCTGTACACTCCCGTAGATAGAGATATTCATCATTTGACCTGTGTTCAATGTGGTGAGACATCAAAAATGGAAGGATGCCCGGTAAAAGATATTCATACACCCAAAAAAAGTCCAAAAAAGTTTCAACTTTTGTTTCATACACTCGAATATTTCGGCCTTTGCCAAAACTGTTATCAAGCTCAAAATTAATAAGGAACATTTTCTAATCTCAGAAATTATTTTTCTTTATTGCGCTGATGTTTATTGCCTCTAATTTATCTTTTATTTGATAAGGACTACCAACTGCTAAAACACTTTTATCAAGAACTATTACTTGATCGTAGTTATTTAGAGACTCACCCCAATCATGGCTACTTACTAGTAAAGAAAGGCCCGAATCTGCAAGTTGACGAACAATTTTTAGAAAATCCTCTTTTGCAGGGGGATCCAATGCCGCACAAGGTTCATCTAAAAGAAATATTTTTGCAGGGGACATAAGCGTTTTTGCTAATAGAGCTCTTTGTTGCTGTCCCCCTGAAAGAGAATCGAGTCTTCTATTAGCCAAATTTGCAATGCCTACTCTTTGCATTGTCGCCTCTAATTCACAACATTTATTAATCCAAGAATTAGGATATGCTAGAAGAGCCTTGATTTGAAAGGGGTTGTTACTTCTTGATTTTGAATATTTTATTTGACCTAGAGATACCAATTTTTCAACTGTTATGGGAAACTTCCAATTCATAGAACTTCTTTGAGGCATAAGTGCTACAAGAGATCTAGATATATATAAATTTTTACCGTCAATTTTTATTTCGCCTTTATCTGGAGTATTTTGTCCTTGCAATATCCTCAAAAGAGTGGATTTACCGGCCCCGTTTGGACCTACTAGCGCTGTTAGAGTTCCAGGTTTAATCTCAACCGATACCTTATTTAAAGCTGGCTTACTTTTTTTTGTGTATGCAAAGGTTAAATTTTCAGCGACTAAAGTAGCCATTAAATAATCTTCATGAAAAAGTCACTTTACAAGCTTACCAATAATACAAGATGCGTATTATTTTCATAACATTTGATACCTTTTCTTGTCAGTTGTAATGAAAATGATTATCATTTTTAGATATCTAATAATTTTTTATGTCAATTTTTAAAAGACTAATAACAAAAAAAACAGGTTCAAGTAAGTCAATTATTAAAAATTCTTTGATCGCTGGAACGATAATATTTTCTGGTTTTGGGCAGGATGCGATAGCTAAAGGAAAGTCATATGTAGCAGTTGAACCACTAGTTTGTGATTTAGTTAAATCAATTGCATTACCTTCTGACGAAGTTACATGCCTAGTAGATAGAAAACAGGATGTTCATGATTTAAAGATAAATCCAAGACAAGCTCAATTACTTGATAGCGCAGACAAAGTGTTCACTCTTGGTAAAGAAATGACTCCAACTATGAGAAATTGGGAAAATAAAAAGAATACTGTTGTTGTAGGTGTTAGTGCAATAGACGTAGATGATCATTCTGATCATGGAGGACACGATGATCACTCAGATCATGGAGGACATGATGATCATGCTGAACATTCGGCTAAGGTAGATGATCATTCAGACCATGGTGGACATGATGATCATGCTGAGGGTGCTTTCGAATGGGCAGGTAAATTCCAACTTTCTAAGGGTTCATACAAATGGTCATTTGAAAAAGTGGATGGAGAATATGCAGATCCTGCAATGAAGATGGTAATTCTTAAGTCTAATGATATAGAAGGATCTGAAGATTTAGCTAAAGAATTATTAGGATCTAAAGACTCAATAAGCAGAAAAAATAATGGTACTTTGATCGCAAGTAATAAAGCTTTTATTCTTAACTTTGATCAAAGAAAAGAAAGCACTGTTTTTAATGTGGATATCAAAGAAGATGGTGAATATATATTTTTTACAGAACACATGCCTTTTGAGTTTGAAGCAACTCAACACTTCTTTAAAGACGTTTTAAATAGTGATGTCGAGCCAATAGCACAAGTACCAGACGAAGGCGAGGGACATCATCACCATCATGACCATGGAGGTCTAGATCCACATGTATGGCATGATCCACATAACATCATAAAAATGGGAAATGTTATAAGCAAAAGTTTAAAGAAAGATATTTCAGTTTTTAATAGAGGGGACAGAAAATTAATTAATGAAAGATTCGAAAAAGCTGATTCACTCTTAGAAGGCTTAGATAGTTGGATCGTCGAACAAGTAAACTCTATTCCTGAGGAAAACAGAGTAATTGTTTCTAAACACAAAGCAATGGAATACTACGGTGATGCTTTTGGTTTTGAAACTATTAGTTTACTTGACTTTCTTGGAGACTCCTCAAGCTTAAGACCAGAGAACATAAGTTCTACTTTGAAAATGTTAGATGAAGAGAAAGTCCGGGCAATATTTCCTGAACAAATTCCAGCATCTAAGTTATTAAGAAATTTAAGTAGACAAAGTTCGGTTCCTTTAGCTTCTAATCAAATATTCGTTGATGGATTGATGATGGACGGGAATACGGTTTCAGTAGCTGTTCACAACACTTGCACAATTGTTGATTCATTAGGAGGAAGTTGCGATAAAGAATCTGGCTCCAATCTTGAGACTGAATGGTACAAACTTTCAGATTAAATTTTTCCATTAAAAACGGTTTTCATTCCTTATTTTTATTATTATTAAACTATTATTTATTTTGTAAAAATCAGTAAATGAGCATCAAAGATAGAGTTCCCGTAACAATCCTCACTGGATTCCTTGGTTCAGGGAAAACGACTCTTCTTAATAGAATATTAAGTGAAGAGCATGGTAAAAGAATAGCTGTAATTGAGAATGAATACGGAGAAGTGGGTATAGATCAAGGGCTCGTAATTAATGCAGATGAAGAAGTATTTGAGATGTCAAATGGGTGCATTTGTTGTACTGTTCGCGGAGATTTAATAAGAGTACTTGGCAACCTTATGAAAAGAAGAGATAAGTTTGACTATGTTTTAGTAGAAACCACAGGATTAGCAGATCCAGGCCCAGTTGCTCAGACTTTTTTCATGGATGAAGAAATTAGTTCCGAATTTACTCTCGATGGAATTGTGACTTTAGTTGATGCTGCTCATATTGATCAGCAATTAGGAAGAAGTGATGAAAGTTCAGAACAAGTTGCGTTTGCAGATGTTCTTGTCCTAAATAAAACTGATTTAGTTTCTGATGATGCTCTAGATACTCTTGAATCAAGATTGAGAGATATGAACCGAATGACTCGAATTATTCGAGCCGAGAATGCCCAAGTACCCATCGAAACAGTCCTAAATCTAAGTGCATTTGATCTCGATCAAATCCTTAAACGCAGACCAACATTTCTTGAACCAGAATATCCTTTTGAATGGACAGGTGTTTACGACCTTGCTGCAGGTAAATATGAATTAATGCTAGAAGAAGGTCCCGATCCAGAAATGTCATTAGTAGCTTTCGCTAATCAAAATGAGAGTGAAGAAGAACTTAAAGATGGCGCTGAAACCTGCGTAAGACTTTATGCAGAAAAGGCTAAAAGCTTAGAACCTGGGAATATCATTCCATTTGGAGAACATATAAACCTTAAATTGGAGGATAAAGGAAATAAATCATTCATATTAGATATCGAAAAGGGCTCAAAGATAGGTTTATATACACAGCACACTGCTGAAGAATTCAATATGAAAATCATTAAAAGTGAAGACAATAATTCAAAAGAGATCCCATTTAATATTGAAAGATTCTGGCAAGCCGAGCACGAGCACGATGATGAAGTAACGTCAATTGCAATTGAACGATTTGGAGATGTTGATCCAGAAAAACTTAATACTTGGTTGGGCAGACTTCTTTCTGAAAAAGGGGTGGATATATTTAGAACTAAAGGTTTCATTAGCTACTCAGGGAACCCACAGAGAATTGTTTTCCAAGGGGTACATATGTTATTTACAGCGCAACCTGATAAAGAATGGGGTAACGAACCTCGTAGAAACCAACTTGTTTTTATAGGTAGGAATTTGAATGAGAAAGAGATGCAAGAAGGTTTT
Source organism: uncultured Prochlorococcus sp. (assembly GCA_902538225.1). Lineage (GTDB taxonomy): Bacteria > Cyanobacteriota > Cyanobacteriia > PCC-6307 > Cyanobiaceae > Prochlorococcus_A. Next base: position 19,585 of record CACBEF010000007.1, read on the forward strand.
GAAAAATGCCTGATATAGAGTCATTTAGCCCAAGAGGTATGTTCCACGAGGGATGGAAAGCTGAAGTTAATGATTATGCCATAGTCTGTGGTTGGGCTATTAAAGGAAAGTTATTCATTGTTGGGGATGTAGCAGGAGGTATTTTTGCCTTTGAAGGAGATACTGGGAAAATTATTTGGAAAAAAGAAAATACACACTCTGCTGGTCTATTAGCAATGTCCATTCATCCAGAAGGAGAGATTTTTGCAACTTCAGGTCAAGATGGAAATATTCAAATATATAATTGCCACGAAGGTAAAGTAATTAAAACTCTCGATCTTGGCAAGGCTTGGGTAGAGCACCTTAAGTGGTCAAATGATGGCTTATTTCTTGCAGCAGCTTCTTCAAAAAAAGTATATGTTTTTAATGAAATTGGTGAAGAAAAATGGAAATCAGATGATCATCCAAGCACAGTGAGTGCAATAAAATGGTCAAATAATAATGAGCTAGCTACAGCCTGCTACGGGAGAGTAACATTCTTTGACATAGTAAATAATAAAACGAATCAAAAGCTCGAGTGGCAAGGATCATTAGTCTCAATGGAATTAAGTCCTGATGGTGATATAGTCGCTTGCGGGAGTCAAGACAATTCAGTTCATTTTTGGAGAAGATCAACCGGAATTGATGCTGAAATGACAGGATACCCAGGAAAACCTAGTCACCTTTCTTTTGACGATAGTGGAAAATTACTGGCAACTAGTGGCAGTGAAAGAATTACAGTGTGGAGCTTTATAGGTGACGGTCCCGAGGGAACTATGCCGGGAGAGCTATGGCACCATACCGAACCTATTTCTAGCCTAGCCTTTTCAAATAAAGGCATGCTTGTAGCTTCCGGATCTAGAGATGGTTCTGTTGTCGCAAGTTTTCTAAAAAAAGACGGTAATGGTGATCCAGTTGGGGCTGCATTCGCAGGCGATTTAGTGGGTGCACTTTCGTGGAGACCTGATGATTGTGCACTAGCTGCAGTTAACGCAAAAGGTGTGGTAAATGTTTGGAAATTTAAAGTTCGTACTAATTCTTTTTGAAGGAATTTAAGCAGGAAAATAAAAATCATTCAAACTACCAATAGTTTGCTTTTAAATGTCTTTCCATACAAATGACCTCACAGTCATTATCTATACCTTTTGGGTGAATATCGCAATATGAGAGACATTGAAAATATTCGTCTATAGGATTAGATTTATCAGTCTTACTAACTTCTTTTGAATGATCCATAAAAGAGTTCCTCAATTATTTAAAATCAAGATAGTCGAATTAAATATCAAAAGAAATAAGCAAAACTTACTAAAAATATCTCAAAAAAATTAACGCGATTCATTAATACTCTCGGACATTTTTAATAAAAAAGCAATGCGTATAAAAACGGATTGTCTTAAGAGAAATATTCTCCTAATTTTATATTGTTGAGTTCTAGGAGGTCTTTCAAAATGATCGATAGCCTGCCTGAAATTTCGGAATAAACCGAACTAATTTAATTAACTGCTCCAATTATTTTTTATTAATGTCTAAGCTTCCTTCTTCTGCATCGTTTAGGTGCCCTTTAAGAAACAAGCTTAATTCTAGAGTTTTTGCCCCAGTTAAAGACAATTAGTTAATTTTGGTGATCATTAGCTTAAAAGAAGTTAGCAACAAGGATCCATGATTTAGGTGCGTTAATAACTTCAGTAAAAAATATAAATAAGAGATAAAAGAGGGCTTAGATTAGCCCTCTTTTTTTAATAAGATGACTTTCTTCTAGTTTTATAGATAATAATTAAAACAATTAAATTTAAAAATGGTTCGATATTATTGCCCATATTGCAATCCTAAATATCAATTTCAAAAAAAATCCTCAAAAGGTAATTTGATTTGTGGATTATGCGGAGAGGATCTAGTAAAAAAACCATATATTAGGTTAAACCAGATAATCGCTTTAGTTGCTGCTTCATCATTACTTCTACCGTTGATATATACTTTTATTTTTTTAATTAAAAATCAAATAAATCCTCCTAATAAAAATTATCAAGCAAATGGTACTTTAATGATAATTATCAAAGAAAAAATTTCATAAAACAATTTAAAAAATTTCAAGAGGTCAACCTCTACAAATTGATTTATTTAAACAAGAATTTTTACTTTCAATATTTATTTGATCATCAATATTTTTTAATTTGTTTTTATTAATTATTACTTTAACTTTTTGCCCACAATGTTCTTTGCAACCACCATTAAATAAATTATGTGCATATAAAGTGGAACTATTCGAAAGTAATAAAAAAAAAATTATTTTATAAATTTGATTAAAATAAAAATTCATTTTTATTATGATTTTTCCCAGAATTAGTAAATAAATAATATCAGTTAATTCCAAGGAGTGTTAATAAGTCCCCAGATATCGAAGAAGAAAAATAAAACTGCAATAACAACAAGATCCCATGCTCTTTCCCTAAAAGCCCAAGGCGCAATGAAAACTTCTCCAAGTCCGTGAAGTGCCGCTCCTACTGGTAGATGATCAAGAACCAGCAAACTGTGAGAGAGGATAAAAAGAAAGCTTGCGAAATATCTAAAAAAAACAAATTGCCAATTATTAGAACTCATGCATTTTAGATTTTTAAGAAATATACTTCAATGATCAAGATAATGATATAGATCGAGTCAAGAGATATTTTTTTTGGTAGCCATAAATACGAATAAAGATATAAAGCTCAAGTAAAAGTTACTAAACGATGAAATATATGTTTTCAAGTTATCAGCCTATAAATAGTTTTGATGAATACTTTAAGGATAATGTCAACTCTGCTAGAGAAATATTAATTCCACTTCTTTCATCTTTAGATAATATGGGACTTAAAGAATTAAATAGGAATCACTCTGCCGCAAAAAAATTATTACTAAGACATGGCGCAACTTTTAGATTAAACGATACTGGTTTAAAGGGTACTGAAAGAATATTACCTTTTGATCCACTTCCCAGAATAATTAGTAAAGATGATTGGGTAAAGTTAGAAAAAGGTCTGAAACAAAGGCTTGAGGCAATTGATTTATTCCTAGATGATATTTACAATTCTCAAAAAATAATTAATGATGGAATAATTCCAAGAGAATTAATAGAGAGTTCAGAAGGTTGGAGACCTCAGATGATAGGTTTCAAACCTCCACTAAGTAAATGGTGTCAAATTTCAGGACTTGATTTAATAAGGGATAGAAGAGGAGATTGGCATGTTCTAGAAGATAATTTAAGGTGCCCTTCTGGGGTTGCTTATTTTTTAGAAAATAGATTAGTTATGAAAAATATTTTTCCTAATCTTTTCTCTGGAAGAATAGTAAAACCAATTGATGAATATCCATCATATCTTTTAAAAACGCTTCAAGAACTTGCTGTTTGGACTGACACTCCCAAGATAGTGCTACTAACTCCAGGAATTTTTAATAGTGCTTATTTTGAACATAGTTATTTAGCTCAAGAAATGGGCATCCAATTAGTTCAGGGTCATGACTTAGTTTGCAGTGATGATTATGTATATTTAAAAACTACATCCGGATTAAAAAGAGTAGATGTAATTTACAGACGAATTGATGATGATTTCTTAGATCCTCTTAATTTCAGAAAAGATTCTTGCCTTGGTGTTAGCGGATTACTTGATGTTTTTAAGGCAGGTCATGTTGCTTTAGCAAATGCACCTGGGACTGGAATAGCAGATGACAAAATGATTTATTCTTTTGTTCCAAAAATGATTAAATATTATCTTGATGAAGAAATTATTATTAAAAATGTAGAAACGTATATTTGTCATTATCAAAAGGATCGAGAATATGTTCTAGAAAATTTATCAAAACTTGTTGTTAAGTCTGTCGCAGAAGCTGGGGGGTATGGAATGTTAATTGGCCCTCACTCAACAACGAGTGAGATAGAGGAATTCGCTAATAAAATTAAAAATAATCCTAGAAATTTCATAGCACAACCAACATTAGAATTATCTACTGTGCCATCGTTATGTGAGGGAGAACTATATCCATGTCATGTTGATTTAAGACCATATATCTTAAGAGGGAAAGATTCTTGGGTTAGCCCAGGCGGGCTTACGCGGGTAGCATTAAAAAAAGGATCATTAGTCGTTAATTCTTCTCAAGGTGGAGGATGCAAAGATACATGGGTTGTAGGTGAATAATATGCTTTTAAGTCGTGTAGCAGAATCTCTTTATTGGATCAATCGTTATTTAGAACGTGCAGAAAACATATCTCGTTTCGTGGAAGTAAGTGAAGCAATGTCATTAGATTGTCCGCCAGGAAGTGCAGAACCTTGGCTCCCCTTAATTGATGCTTCAAGTGATAGAGAATCTTTTGATAAAAGATTCCCAGAGAAAAAACCTGATGACGTTATTAATTTTTTAATAAGAGATCGTTTAAACCCAAATAGTATAATTTCTTGCATTCAAATGGCAAGAGAAAATGCACGACAAATCAGAGATGTCATGACCACCGAAATGTGGGAACAGATAAATATTTTATATTGGAATATGCAAGAAGGAGAGGCAATATGGAATAAACCAAGACAAGAACAATTAAGTGAGATAAGGAGGGAATGTCAGCTTTTTTATGGGATTACAGATGCGACTCTAAGCAAAGACCTCGCCTGGAGATTTAGCATTCTTGGAAGATTGATCGAAAGAGCTGACAAAACATCAAGAATTTTAGATGTTAAATACTATTTACTTCTACCCAGCTTAAATGAGCTTGGAGGAGTTCTTGATGAGCTGCAATGGATTGCACTTTTACGCTCAGCTGGAGCTTATCAAATGTTTAGGAAAGCAGTGCAAAATTCTATAAAGCCTAATTCAGTTGCGAGATTTCTTTTACTTGATCCAATTTTTCCGAGATCAGTAAGATACTGTCTTGATGGTATAAGTAATACACTTAAAACGATAGATACCTCAACATCTACTGAAAATCCTTCAGAATTAGAATGCATGAGAGGTTTGCTTAAAGCAAAGTGGAGTTATATCAGAATTGAAGATATAATCAATGATGGTTTACATGAGGCAATCGATTCATTGCAAATGGATTTAAATAAATTAAATGATCTCATTCAAGAAAAATATTTTATTAATTAATAAATTTATTAATGAGAATTAAATACATTCACAAACTTGAATATAAATACGAAGACCCTGTTCAATTAGGCGAGCATAGATTATGTATAAAGCCAAGATCAAATGGCTTCCAAAAACTAAAGAATTTTGAATTAAAAATAACCCCAGAACCAGAAATTATTTATCCATTACTTGCTGCTAGCGGAGAAGAGATTAATAGAATCAGATTCAATGGATTAACAGATAATTTAATTATTGAATCAATAAGCGAAGTTGAAACTATAAAACATCCAAACATTATTGATGGAGTTAAAAATAGAGATTTAACATTACCTTTTTGTAGAAGCATTATTAACAGAGATTTACAGGGAGCATTAGAGGGATGGATGCCAAATGGACAACACGATCCCTCTGCCGTAGAACTTGCCCAAGAAGCCTTAGCAGGAAGCATTAATAACGCATTATCATTTACCTACCAACTTATAGAGATTATTCAAGATCGAGTTAAATATACCAAAAGACATACTGGTCCAGCATGGCCCGCTAGTAGAACACTTAGAGAACGTATAGGTTCATGCAGAGATTTAGCAATGCTGATGGTTGAATCTTGCAGGTCTATAGGTATCCCAAGTAGGTTTGTAAGTGGTTATCATTTTGAACATCCGTTACCCTCTGAATTGGATTTACACGCTTGGGCTGAATTATATATTCCAGGTGCTGGTTGGAGAGGTTTTGATCCAAGCGGAAAAGGATTAATAGATGATAGATATTTAACATTGGTATCCTCTTCAAAATCTAATCTAACCTCTGTAATTACTGGAAACTTTATAGGAAAAAATAATTTAGAAAATACTTTATCCTGGGAAATCAAACCTCTTGAAATTAAATAAACACTAAATTTTTAATCTTTTAAAAAAAATTTAAATAATAATATGTTTCTTTTTTAGTGTTAATTGATACGTTCTTAGATATATATATCTGTTTTCATTTGTTTAATCTTTAAAGAAAATTGAACTCAAGTTTAGAAATTCCAGTTATCAAATCAAATAAATCAAAAATGTTTGAATTGATAAGTTATGAAAAATTTCGAGATACAAAAGATGTCAGATTTTTTGATATTAGTGTTAATGAATCAAATTATAGAGATCTAGTTATTCACAGTGGTCCTGCGGTTAGTCCTCCAAATGATGAAGATTATAATAATTGGCAATTTTACATACATCACAATCAAGAAGATAATCTATTAGCTATCTCTGGGGGTAGAACATTTTTTCTTGTCAATTTTGGTTGGGATTATCCTTTTTATAAAGTTAGATTAGAATCTTGCGGATATATTTTAAGGATACCTAGAGGAACTTTTCATAGATCGGTGTCTGATGAAAACGGTTCCATAGTTTTAAATCAAGCCATTAGAGATGAAGGCGGTACAGTTGAATCTGAATTCAAAGTTACCAATAGCAAAGATAACAAAAAACTTTTAGATTGTATAACTAATTTAGAGCCTAGATTTAAAATTTATAGTGTTAAATAATCTTAAAAAGGGATTCTAAATTTATTCAACGATTTAAAAAATTATCTATTTGTTATAAAATAAAACTAATTAAATTTTCAAAATGAAATTTTTTAGGTTTTTAAAATATTTTTTATGCATAACTTTTTCTTTCTTAGTGTTATCCTCTCCAGTTTTTGCTGGGGCGAATGTTGCTGTTAAAGGAGAAGGAGATGAAGTACCAAGTTATGTAAGATCTAATATTACAGGATATAATTTTCATGGAGAGGATCTTCATTTGTCTTCTATAGCTGGAGCAGTGGCAAGAGACGCAGATTTTAGTGATGTTGATTTACATGGGACAACCTTAACCCTATCTGATTTAAAAGGTTCTAATTTAAATGGAATCGACCTGACCGATACTCTTTCTGATCGAGTTAATTTCCAAAAAACAGATCTTAGAAATGCTGTTTTAATAAATATGATCGCCTCAGGTAGCAGTTTTGCGGGAGCTCAAATAGAAGGAGCAGATTTTTCTTACGCTATTCTTGACAGCGAAGACCAAAGAAATCTTTGTGAAATTGCTGAGGGGATCAATCCAACAACAGGCGTTTCAACAAGAGAAAGTCTTGAGTGTAGTTAGAAATAGAATTATAAGTAAACTTTTTTTCCATTATTAAATTTATAAATTCTTTGTTCATCATCTTGAAATATCATTTCACCATTTAATTTGGATTTCTTAAATTTTGAAAGTCTTGCTCTGTGTATATTGGATTTTCTATTTATATTTTCTTCGTTGTCATAAACCCCAATATAAATATTTATATTAGGATTTGAAAAGGTTTTTTCTTCCTCTCTTAAAAAAATCCTGTCAATATTTGTTTGCGTGCTCTGTAGTTTATTTTTAAATTTATCTAATTTTAAGTTCTTTGTTTTTTTAAAATTAATTTTTTTGTAGCCCAAAAAAATAACTCCTAAAATTAGAAAAACAAAAAATATATTCATTACTTAATTTTTATTTTTATATCTACGCCTAAGTTACTTTTAGTAGTTAATATTTCTTTTTTTATGATTCCATAGGTAAAAATTTTAGATAAAGTTTTTAAAGATTTAAAAACTAAAAAAACAGTAAATAAAAAGAAAACAATGATGTTTTCTATAAGTAGATTTTTATTTTTATTATCTAGATTGCTCATATAAGTCTTAATTCAATTATTTTTCATCACTATTTGCATATGGGCCGAAAAATTCACTGGCGTCTCTTCCCATTACTTTAGCAAGATTTAAACTTTTATCTATATCCCATTTAGATGCCATTCCATAAAGAATCCCAGCAGCAAAAGAATCGCCACATCCATAAGAATCAACCTTTAATTTTTTGTTTTTAAGAGCCTTATATCTTCCTCCTGGGAATAATATGCCTCCCTTCTCTCCCTCGGTTTTAATAGTATATTGGGGTTTTAACGATAATTCAGAAAAAGAAAAAACTTCTCCGGGATCAAGATTACTGCCTATTAATCCATCTAAAAGAACATTTGATTTATTAATTGTTTTTAATCCTACCCTTGGTGTTGTACACAGTATTGAAGCTGATCTAGCCATTTTAAAAATCTCTGAATCAGATGCAGTAATAAAAATTCCGTCCATTTTTTTTAAAATGTTCCATTCTAAATTGTCTTTATGAGTTGGAGCTAATCTTTCTCCAATAACTGTAATTGCTCTTTCACCTTGAGAGTCAATTAAACTAAATCCTCTTCTAGTTGGTTTATCACGCCAAGCTACATGCAACTTAATTCCCATATTTGAGAGAATCTTAAAACACTTATCTCCATAATCATCATTACCTAATGACGTAAAAAAATGAATTTGGTTTAAATTTAAATCAGAAAGTATTTTCGCAATAATAGATCCACCACCAGCTGGATACTCAAGGGACTTTTCAGAATGAGAAATGACTCCGGGTTTTGGTAATTGATCAACCTTTAAAAAATTTATCCACTCAACATGACCAACAACGGCAAAATTTAAATTTCCTTTTTTAAATTTATAGTCTTCAACTTTATTATTCTTTTCAACAACCATAAGCTTTTAAATACTATTATTAAAAAAAATATTTTTGACAAGTGAATTCATTTAACATTTTAAAAGATAATAAAAAGATACTATCTTATCTTTACCTTTTTCTATCAATTTTGGGGGCTGTCCTGCCAATGTTGGCAAATTTCGAATTTGCTAGGGAATATGGAAACAACTTTGATATAAATAACTTCATTTCTTTAGCGAATGCAAACCCTGCAGCTCAGTCAATTTCTAGAGACTTATTAGTAGGTGCAAGCGCTATTTTTATATGGATAGTAAATGAATCAAAAAAACTAAAAATGAAGAATATGTGGATTGTATACATTGGAACTTTTCTTATAGCCTTCGCATTCTCCGCACCTTTTTTCTTATTTCTAAGAGAGAGAAGAATTATTGAATTAGAAAAGATTAATTAAAATAATCTCTTAAATAGAATTGCAAATATAATAAAGCAACAACAAGAAATTGAAAGCCAAATTATTGAAGCATAACCAAATAGATCTAATATGCGTCCTGAAATAAATGGTCCCAAAAAATAACCCATAGCGAAACATTGTGATAGTAGCGCAAGTGCAAAACCTTTTTTATTTGAAGGAGCTATTCTGAAAACTACATCTGTTGATGTTGGAAGAAATGAAGCAGTCCCTAAACTTACTAAAATCAATGCAAAAGAAATTAAATAAAAAGCTGGGATATTCAAATAACTAGAAATAAATAATAAAAATGAAGCTAAAGAGAAATTTACTAAACTAAATTTCAAGCCAAATAATCTTTCTTTCTTAGATATCCAAGAACCGACAGGCCATTGTAAAAACAACAATAAAATTAACTGAATAGAAATTATAAGACTAATAATTTCTTTGCTTAATGCATTACGATATACTCCACCTTTAACAAGATCCAGAGGCAAAGTTACTTGAATCAAAGCTAAAGAGGTAGTTATCAATAAAATAGATAAAATTATTATTGTTGAATTCTTATTCCATTTCAATTGTCTCTGCATCATTGGATTTACTAATTTTTTTTGGAAATTTTCTAATTTTTTTTTAATAGAAGAACTATTTCTAGATATTAAATATGAGATAACTAACATGCAAAATATATCATTAATAAAAATTGATTTAGAATACAAAAAATTGGTCATATAACCCCCTAAGAATACCCCTAGAAATATTCCTAATGCCTCCGAACTTCTAACAAGAGCATAAGCTTTGCGTGTTTCGATAGGATGGCAAAAATAGGGCACCCCAAACTCAGCAGCAGGCCAATATATTCCTGCCGCAGCCCCAACAAATGATTGTCCAATTATGTATAAAAAGGTATCTCTTGAAAAAATCAGGCATAAGCTAGCGGCAATACTTAGTATTGAAGAAGTAATTATTGGAAATTGTATTTTCCCTGTTTTATTAAGATAATTACCTGTAAATAGTCTTGTTACGGTTCCAATTATTGCTGAGATGGTAAACCCCAAGCCAATATCTGTTGCCGATAATCCAATGTTATCAAAAATAAGTGATGTTAAATAAATAACACCTCCTGCTCCAAATGCAGCGTAAAATCTTATCTTGGTTATTAACCTCAAATGATATGGAAATTGAATCCACCAATTTTTGCTAATTTGTAAACTATTTGGACTAATCACAAGTGAAATACATTTTTATAATTTTTTTTAGTTTTTGTGGTTTATTTTTTAATAATGGTTTAAAGGCTGCTGAAAAAATAAATATTAAATTTGAAGAGATGGAAATCCCTCTTACTATAGAACAATTATCAAAATTAGAAAAATACAAAGATGATTCAACAGAATTAATAGATTGGTTAAAAAAAAATAGATTAATAAGAGTTTTTGAAATATCAAAATTTTTAGAATTTCCAGTTTTCAAGGAAGAGGGATTAAATAGAGAAATATTAAGAAGTTGGATAGGGCGTAAAATTCTTACAGAATTAAGCAAAAGCATTAAAGTTCCAAATGACAATAATGGAACAGAAATTTATAACACCATAGAAAATTTATTAGATCAAAAAAAAGAAGTTTCAACTTTAGAAATCATAAAGGCATTACCATCAGAAGAAATTTCACTTGATATTGATAATTTAATTTTAATAATTTCGTCTTGGAAAAATGAATTATCAATGCAACAAGAACTTTTATCCAAATTAAATAAACTTGAAAGAACAAACCAAAATGCCTTCAAAAATACTGAAAAAAAATCAACTCAAGATCTTATAAAAATTGATAAAAAAATTTATGCTCCTCACCGAGTGAAACCTTTTGAAATTGAAATATGGAAAAGCAATAAAACAAATGAAGATAAAGAACTGATAATTTTTATGCCAGGACTTGGAGGCGAAATTAATAATTTCAAATGGATAGGCAACGAATTGGCTAAAAGAGGTTGGCCAATATTATTCATAGATCATAGAGGAAGTAATTTGGAGTCATTTATAGAAGTACTCGAAGGTAAGGAAACAATTCCAGGAAGTGCAGACTTTTTCTTATATAGAATTAAAGATTTAGATGCTGTATTAAAAGCTCATGAAAATGGAGAATTTGGTTTACCTAATGATTCTTATATTTTAATGGGGCATTCACTTGGTGCTTTAATAGCACTTTTATATGAAGGCAATAAACCTACTGATCAACTAGAGGACAAATGTGATTCGGCATTAAAAGACTTTGCGGTAACAAATTTATCTAAATTACTTCAATGTCAGTTGAGCGAAATACCGTTTCCTAAGAAAAATAAAACTTATAAGGCAAGTGCGATTATAGGTTTTAATTCATTTGGCAGTTTAGTATGGCCAAAAGAAAATAGTACAGGCATTAAAACACCAACTCTTCTAATAGGTGGTACTTATGACCTTATTACACCATTAATGAATGAACAATTTAGAGTTTTTTCTGCTTTAAATAATCCATCAAATAGATTTCTAATTATTGAAGGGGCAAGTCATTTCTCTCCAATAAGAATTAATAAAAGCTATGAAGAAAATAATGACGTCTTCAAAATAAATGAAACTTTTATTGGTTCAGATCCAATATTAGTACAAGATTTATCTACAAAATTTATAGTTGAATTTTTAAAAAATATTAAAGACCAAAAGATCCCTACAGTAATAAAAAACCAAAGAGATTTGGGACTCGATTTCCATCTTTTAGATCTTGAAACTATAAAAGAAATTTCCGAAAATTAGTACTCTATTCTTGGATCTAAATATGCGATTAAAATATCTACGAAGAGATTTAAAGATACTATGAGCATAGAGGTAAAAATTACAATACCTTGAACTAAGGTATAGTCTCTTTGAGAAATAGCTTCATGTAATCTTAAAGCTATACCTGGCCATGAAAAAGTTACCTCGAACAATAGAGCACCTCCTGCTAATGAGGCCATAGTCAAGCCAGAAATAGTGACAATTGGCAATAGAGCATTGGGCAATGCATGGTTTAAAAATATTTTTTTCCTTGATATTCCTCTACAAATAGCAGCATTTACATAATCACTTTTTAATGTCTTATCCAAATTTACTCTTAATGAGCGGCTGAATATACCACTTAATAAAAAGCCAAGAGTAATCGAAGGAAGTGCAAGATGATTAAGACTATCTTTCAAAGCAATAATATTATTTGAAAGAATACTATCTAAAACTAGAAAACCTGTAATTTTAGGTTGTTGCTGAAATATTGGAAATCTACCTCCAATTGGGGAAATATTAAAGAATACAGAAAATAATAATTGCGCTAACATTGCACCCCAAAAAGGAGGGATCGCATATGTAGCAATTCCTAATATTCTCGCAATATAATCAGTCTTTTTCCCTCTATTTCTTAACCCAATTAATCCCAATGGGAAGCCTATTAGTGTGGCACTTAATATTGAAAAGAATCCAAGTTCAAGACTTGCAGGCAATGACTTAATAATAATGTTTAGGACTGGCTCTTGGGTACTTAGAGATTGGCCAAAATCTAAGTACAATATATTTTTAATATAAGAAAAATATTGATTTATTAAAGGTTCATTTAGCCCCAATTTGTTTCTTAGAAATTCCCTAGAAACTTCATCTGCACCAGATCCAAGTATGGCATCGACAGGATCGCCGGGAGCAACTCTTAATAAAATAAAAACTAATGAAGAAATTATCCATAACATTATCGGTATTAATGAAATTTTTAATAAGGAATAATTTAGTAATTTATTTAAATTTCTACTCATCAATTAACTCAAGATCACTCAATGAAATTATTCCTGCACCATTAAAAATAGGTTTTGATATTTTATTTTGAGACCATGCTTTTTGAGACGATATCCAAATAGGAATATAAGGAATTGAACTTGCTGCTATTTTTTCAATTTCAACGAGTTTTTCTAATCTTTTAATTCCACTTATTTTTTCACTCTCAAGAAATAAACTTTCCACTTTATTAGATCCCCAAAAACTACCGCTGTAAACTGATTCTCCTTTTTTACATATGCCATCAACTATTTCATTACAACTTAAAAGAGGGGTTAGATAAGCCTCTGGATCTGAATAAGCCCCAGTCCAATCGAGAAGAACTGCCGTATAGATTCCTAAACTTAGATTCTTATAAACTGTTGTAGATTCAACCCCATTGAGTTCAATATCAATACAATCTTTCAAAGAACTTTTAATTTCTTCTTGCCATGTCAGAGCAATAAGCTTGTCAGCTGGTACATTCGATCTATAAGTAAGGGGTATTTTTAAAATATTTCCATTGCAATAATTTTCTTTTTGCAATAACCTTCTCGCTTCTAAATAATCATATTTAGGCCACAGTTCTCGATTATCTTTTTTTAATATCGGAGGAATAATTGATCTAGATGGCTTTCTTAATCCATAACTTACTTTCTCACTAATCAATTTTCTATTAAGACTTTTTGCCAAGGCCAGTCTTAAATTAAGATTATTTAAAGGATAAGAACTAGTTTTAAGGCTGATAAAACTTAATTCAGTGAAAGGGCTATTCCCTTCATTAAACTGTTTATTTTTGCTTAAATTATTTAAACTTTTTCTCTGGCTATCATCAATTGAATTTGATAAAAGCACGTCAATTTGTTTACTTTTTAAAGCCCCAAAAAGAGAAGATGAATTTGAATATCCCACAAAATTAACGCCCTTATTTAGGGGCTTTTCACCCCAATAATTCAAATATGGATCAATTGATTGAACTTCATTAGAAAAACTGGTCAGAAAATACTTACCAGTACCAACGAATTTTTCATTTAGAAACTTATCAGAATATTGTTTGTAAAATGTAGGAGATATAGGAGTTAAATTTACTGATGTGAGTAAACCATTTAAAGAACTTGATGGTTTATTCAAATTTATTATGACTAAATATTCACCTGGCGTTTCTATTGATTTAATCTTATTTCCTAAAATATAATTCATCGTTCCAATTCTTTTGAATCTATCAAAGGTAAACTTTATTGCATTTGAGTTAAATGCAGTCCCATCGTGAAAAAAAACGTTCTTTCTTAAGTTTATAGTTATTTGAAGTCTATCCTTTGAAATAATTGGCATCCTCGAGGCCAATTCAGGGATTAATTCTCCATCAGAATTTAATTCATATAATGTGTCTCCTAGAGAACTGATTAATTGAATTGCTTTAAGAGTATTAGCTCTAGCTGGATCTAAAGATTCAATTTTTCCAGAACTTGCTACTATGATTTTCTTAGATAATCTTTTTGAGCTGCAAGAATTCTGTAAAAAAGAAATTAAAATAATAAATATTGATAAAACAACTTTTTTTTTCATATTTCATAATTACTTAAATTTTCTGAAGAATTATTCGAGCAAAAAATTTGTAAGGTTATTTGACTTATTTCTAAAGCAAATGTTTTTTTAGAATTACAGGCAAAAGGCCACTCTCTCAACCAACAAATCTCTTTACCTATATTTAGACCAATTACTTGAAAAGTCTTATTGCTATTTTTAATTTTCACACAAGCTCCTTTATAAAGGTTTTCAGAAAAAATTAAATTATTATTTTCATTATCTAATAGTTTTGAATGAATCATTAAGTTACTAAAACCAAACACTTACTTTCTTCGGTTTACCAAGCTATAAAGAAATTTGCAAACTATTTTTTTAAATACAACTTAATTGACTTGCAATAATTTTGACTTCATTGAGCGAATTTATTTCATCTTTCGATCTCTCAAAATCTCCATTATTAACCTCATGAGTAATAACGACAATTTCAGCATTGTCCTCACTTGCATCAAGTTGAACAATTGATTCGATTGATACATTATTCTTTCCAAAAATATCGCCAATCTTTCCTATGACACCTGGACTATCAAGACAAATAATTCTAAGGTAATTTTTTTTATTTATTTGTGAAGATTCGATGACATGACAGTTTCTCCAGAAATAAAAAGATAATAATGGATCGATTAAATTATTATTTTTTACTGAGGCGGCATACAGATTTAGTATATCTGATACTACTGATGCAGCAGTTGGGCCACTTCCTGCACCTGGACCATATAACATTATCTCTCCAAGAGGATCAGCCTCTATCAATAAGGCATTATTAACTCCCTTAACTGTTGCCAATGGATGAGATTTTGGAATCAAAGAAGGTCCTACCCAAATATTCAAAGCGAGTGAATCATTACTATTAATTTGTCCCCTTTCGGAGAGAGCTAAAAGTTTTATTTCAAACCCTAATTTATTGGCATATTCGATATCCTTGAGATTAATTTTACTTATACCCTCAGAATGTATAACCTCTCTGTTGATTTTCCCTCCAAATGCAAGTTCACTAAGAATTGAAATCTTATCAGCAGCATCATGACCCTCAACATCTGCAGTTGGATCGAATTCTGCATACCCAAGTCTTTGGGCTAATTTTAAGGTCTCCTTATAATCAGCCTTTTCATTAGTCATCTTTGAAAGAATAAAATTTGTTGTGCCATTTATTATCCCAACCATTTTTTTTATGCTGTTACTTTTTAATGATCTTTTTAAGGGTTCAATTATAGGAATCCCCCCGCAAACTGCCGCCTCTGACAATATATAAACTCCTTCTTTAGATGCAGTTTTATATATTTCTTCTCCATATCTTGCAATGACTGCTTTATTTGCCGTAACAACAGATTTACCTAATTTTAATGATTGCAGAATTATATCTTTCGCCAAATTAACTCCGCCCATTACTTCAACAATTACATCTATAGAGGGGTCATTAACTAATTTAAATGGATCATTAGTTAATAAATTATTATCTAGCTCAATATCCCTTTTTTTATTGAGATCTTTAACTGCTATTTTTGCAATTTCTATTTCTTTTAGAATTGGATGTGAATCAACTTCAGAACTTAATATTTTATAAACACCTGAACCTACAGTTCCAAAACCTACAATCCCAATTTTACATTTTCTCATTTTTTATTTCTTTTAACTTTGAGTTTAATTTTATATTATTAGGCCTACAAAAATTCATTAGCTTGAGACTGCATTTTTAATAATATGTTTAAAAAACCATTTGATCGAGAAGGAGTTAAGCTTGATCTCAAACCAGTATCTTCAATAAATTTCTTATCTATTTTAATAACCTCATTTGGTGTTAATTCATTTAACCCAGTAATTAAAAATGCTAATAAACCTTTGGTTATTAGGGCATCAGAATATCCTTCCCAAAATAATTTACCGCCTTTAATATTTGCTTTAACAAAAACTTCTGAAACGCATCCCCTAACTTTATTTTCTTCAACAAGGATTTCACTATCTGGTGCTTTCAATTTTTTGCCTAACCATAAAATGTACTCATATTTTCTTTTTGGATCTTCTGATTTCTTCAATTTTTCTACTAACTTTGATAAATTATTGTATTTTTCCTGATTTTTCATTTTTAAAACTATAAATTAATCACTTTATTAGTTTTCTATTATACAAATATTTCTTTTTCTGTGATAAAGCCCGATAAAGGAATATCCCACTCAGCTTTGTTTAATGGAATCGTACTTACACAATTAGAAGTTAATACTCCGATGCATGTAATATTTCTCCAATCATTATCTCTCCTTAATTTATCAAAATAACCTCCTCCATAACCTAATCTTGTTAAATTTCTATCAACGGAAAGACATGGAACAAGTATCATGCTTATCTGCGAATGACTTAATGGCAAAGAGTTATTTGGACTTAGTATCCCCTCAGAATCTTTGGTAAGAGGATTTTCATCCCATGGATAAAATAACAACTCTTTTTTATCCTTACATCTAGGCAAAGCTATAGCATATTTTTTCTTAAGACTTCTTATATCTACTTCATTTTTTAGAGGCCAATATATTGCTATATAACCAATATTTTTATATCCCTTAACAAATGAATCAACAAATAATCTTACATTCTTTTCTACATTTTTTCTTTGATTAAGAGAAATCTCATCTCTTAATTTTCTAAAAGTATTCCTCTCAAATTTCTTATTTTCAAAGATACTCATATTAAATTTTCAGTCAAAGCCATCTTCATTTAGTTTTGTGAGTGCTATGGCCAATGCATCTGCTGAATCATCAGGTTTTGGAGGTTTGTTAAGTTCTAAACTATACATAACAGCATCAAGAATATCTTTCTTAGATGCCTTTCCAGAACCAGCAATTGTTAATTTTATCTGTGCAGGTGAATATTCACTAACATTAATTTTTTTAGAGGCCAATAACATCATAATCACGCCTCTAGCCTGCACCACACTTATGGTAGTGCTTGATCTGTAAAAGAAGAATTTTTCTACCGCCGCTGCAGTTGGTTTCCAATGATTTATTAATTCATTAAGATCTTGGAATATCTCATAAAGTCTATCTTCTTCTTTTTTTTCTTTACCTGTCTGGATAACGCCGCAATCTAATAATATCTTTCTTTCATTTTCTATTTCAATAATTCCATAACCAACTCTTGCTAATCCAGGGTCAATCCCAATTATTCTCACTGTTATTAAGCTTCAGCAGACAATTGAAATTTTGAAAGATTTTCTTTTTCATCTAAATCGAATACTTTACAAAAAGCTTGAATTACTTTTTCACCTGAATCAACTTGTTCTAGAGGATCCTTTCTTAGTCTATGTCTTAAAGAACAAGAAATAACCCTTGCTATGTCATCTTCTTGCACTTCAGTTCTGCCCTCAAATGCTGCAATTGCCCTTGCCGACCTATTTGTGACAATATCTCCACGTAAACCATCAACATCTAGTTCTCCACAGATTGCAGAAATATTCAATCTTAGGTCATCGTCCATTTGAACAGAATTTAACATTTCTTGTGCTTTAATAACTTTTTGTTGAAGTTCATCCTGTTGTTTCTCAACACTCAATGAAAACTCATCAGGATTATCATCAAAAGAAGTTCTTTGATCAACTACTTGAACTCTTAATTCAGCATCTCTAACTGTCTTAACTTCAACACTCATTCCAAACCTGTCCAATAGTTGAGGCCTTAATTCACCTTCTTCTGGATTTCCTGAACCAATAAGGACAAATCTCGCAGGATGTCTAACTGAGACCCCCTCCCTTTCAACAGTATTCCATCCGGAAGCGGCCGAATCTAAAAGTACATCAACTAAATGATCATCAAGTAAATTCACTTCATCAACGTATAGTAAACCCCTATTAGCTTTTGCTAATAGACCTGGTTCGAATGCCTTAACACCTTCACTCAAAGCCTTCTCTATATCAATGGTTCCACAAAGCCTGTCTTCAGTAGCCCCTAAAGGCAAATCAACCATAGGCACTTGTTTTTGAATACTCTCTAGATTTTCTCCTTGAGTAATTTTTTCCAAAACTTCTTTACTTTGTAAATCAGGATCGATTAGTGAACTATTATATGGATCGTCTTTAACAACATCGATTGCAGGCAACAAATCAGCTAAGGCTCTGATTGTAGTAGACTTTCCAGTGCCTCTATCACCCAT
Source organism: uncultured Prochlorococcus sp. (assembly GCA_902538225.1). Classification (GTDB taxonomy): domain Bacteria; phylum Cyanobacteriota; class Cyanobacteriia; order PCC-6307; family Cyanobiaceae; genus Prochlorococcus_A. The sequence continues at coordinate 38,195 of CACBEF010000007.1, forward strand.
TATCATCACTCCACCAATTCTTGGATCAATAACATTTAACAAAAGAGCCAATTTCATTTCTTCTTGACCAATTACTGCAGTAAAAGGAAAAACTCTTCTTTTCTTTGTTGTAGGCACAGTTTTAGTTTTCTTAAATATTCAAATAATCAATAGATGCTACTTCAGAAAATGTTTTTAGTAAATATCCCTATCAAATTAAAACAAGAAGTGAATAATAACTAATCAAATTTATACTTACTTATTTTTTTTCGAATTGGTCAAAAACCAGTTTATTTGATGGACAACTCCTCTTAAAACATTTATTTCGTGATTTGATGTATTTGCCCTCAAAATAAAATTCTTAAATTTACTGATTTTTGCCTTTGAGGTATGTTTTAAGAGATATCCAACTTGCAAAAGCATTTCCTCTATTTCCACAAATGTATCATGTACTTCTTGCGATGATGCCAAGTTAAAAACTTTTAATTCATTATTCAAATTCTTTTTAGAAGCCTTTTTTAATTCATACAAAACTATTGAAACAGCGTGAGAAAGATTTAATGAAGGATTTTTCTGAGAAGTTGGAATATTAAAAGTTTTATTTGCTAGAAGCAATTCACTGTTAGTTAAACCTCTATCTTCTCTTCCGAATATAATTGCTAAATTATTTATCTTCTTAAAGGATAAAGTCCAATCAAATATATCTTCAGAAGATACAAAAAATGAATCTTTTTTTACATCAATCCTTCCACAAGATGCTAGAACCAAATCACAATCAAAAATTGCTTTTTGAAGATCATCAAAAACCTTACAATGTTTAAGAAATTTTTGACCTTTAAGAGCCATTTTTTTTGCTTCTAAAGAAAATATGTCGCATTTAGGTGAAACAATTCTTAATTCATCAACTTCAAAATTACTGCATAATCTAGCAACGCTTCCTACATTTAAAGGGCCATTTGGTTCAACTAAAATTACCTTTAATTTAGAAAAATTTTTTCCCAAAATCATTCAAGGCTATGAAGATATTTTAATAAATTGGACATATTTACAGGATCAATTTCAAAACTTGGCATAGGAGGAGTGAGGCCTCCAGTAACTTGTTTTATTATCTCTTTATCATTCAAACGTTGAGTTATTGAGTGTAAGTCTGGGCCCACTAATCCTCTTGCTGTAATGCCATGACATCCAACACAATTTATCTTAAAAAGAGCATCTCCTTCCTCAGCAGAGCCATTAAGCTCAAGAGTTTCAATAATATATTTGTTATTTTCATGATGATTTACGAAAAATATTGAAAAACAAATCAATAAAACTCCAAATACAACAAAAACAATCTTTAAGAATTCTTTCTTAAAGTCTCTATCTGCTGCAGTTGATGAAGATGTTGACACAAAAAATAGTCTCTATGTAACAATTGTGAGTAAGAAATTCAAAAAAGGCAAAAAAATGATCGAGCCTCTTCTATGTGGAATTGTTTTAGGTTTAGTTCCAATAACTCTTCTTGGATTATTCGTAAGTGCATGGAATCAATACAGAAGAGGTTCAGGGATGCTGGACATTGATTAAAAATGTTAATCTTGATTGCCCATAATTTCTTACATCTATAGTTTCCCACAAAGTACTTTTTTTAATAAATAGGTTTGGAGAATGTTCACAAATAACTGTTGAATCTTTTTTTAAAAGATTACAATTAAATAATTGATTTAAAACTAATTCATGGAAATCAACATCGTATGGAGGATCTAGATAAACAAAATCAAATTTTAATTTGTTTAAATCCATATTTCTAGATGATAAGTTTCTCTCATAATTAGGTTTTGTCCATTTCAAAACGTCTTTACAAATAACTTCAATATCATTTCGCCTATTATCTATATTCTCCAACGAGAGTAAATTTTCTAAGCAAATTTTTGAGTTGATTTTGTTTTTTTCAATTGCAATTATTTTGCTTGCCCCGTGATTATAGGCTTCACAAGATATGGCCCCTGTTCCACTAAATAAATCTAACCAGTTACTATTTTCAACTCTTTTGTTCAATATATTAAATATGGCCTCTCTCACTCTCAAAGTTGTAGGTCTGGTATAAGAATTATTTGGACTTTGGAGTTTTTTACCACCTATTAATCTTAAGTTAGTCTTCATCCCTAAGAATCTGTTATTGAATATTACTCAGCCATCTTCTCAAAAGTTTTTCACCGGTTTTTCCAGATTTTTCCGGATGAAACTGACAGGCCAATAAATTATCATTCTCTATCATTGCAGTTAATTTTTCAGCGCCATAATCAACCTGAGCTGCAATAATATTTAAGTCATTTGGGATTGCATGATAGGAATGTACAAAATAGACCCAATTATTTAATTCTTCAAGCCCAAATAAAGTATTTTTTTTTGTGGGTAAAAGTTGGCACCAACCCATGTGTGGGATTTTTTGGTTAACAATGTTGGGTATTTTTTGTATTTTTCCTTTTAAAATTCCCAGCCCTTGAACTTTTCCTTCATCACTAGATTCAAAAAGGAGTTGTAGACCTAAACATATCCCAAAAAAGGATTTCCCACTTTTAATCCAATTTTTCAAATCAGTTATCAAATCTGTATTTATTAAATTATTCATCGCTGGATCAAATGCTCCAACACCTGGAAGTATTATCGCCTTACAAAGCTTGGAATCATTAAAGTTTTTAATTAATATAATTTCTTCTCCAAGACTTTCTAGAGATTTTTTTACAGAATGAATATTACCCATTCCATAGTCTATTAGTCCAATTTTATGCAAAGCTTTTAAATTTATAAATGCTTAGTCAAAGTACTCGAAAGAGTTGCTTTTGGAACAGCACCAACGACGGTATCAACCTTTTGACCTCCTTTAAAGATCATTAATGTAGGAATACTTCTAATTCCGTATTGACTGGCTACATTTGGATTCTCATCTGTGTTTAATTTAAAAACTTTAATTTTCCCTTCAAAGTCTTTTGAGATTTCTTCTACAACTGGAGCGACCATCCTACATGGACCGCACCATGGTGCCCAAAAATCAACCAATACTGGTAGATCACTTTGCAGTACATCCTTGTCAAATGAAGAATCAGTTACGGCTGGAGCTGATGACATAATTTAAGTATTCCTTTTTGAAAATTTAGCAGGCAATTCTTTTAAGTGATGATTTCATTACAGATTAAATAATATAAGTAACAAAATATCTAAAAAAGCCCGATTAAACGGGCGATTTAGTGTGTGAGGAGTATGGGGTTTCCCCCATCATTTCATAATAACTCTTAATTAGAAAATTTTTCAAATTAATACTTAATTCACTAGGGATTTATAATTTTGCTCTAATTGAACTACTTACCCATTCCAAGCTGCTGAGCTTTTTGATAAACCTTACCTTCTGTAAGAAGCGATGGTGCGATAACTATTTCAACTTCTTGCATTTCTTTAATATTTTTTGCCCCAAGAGTACTCATTGAGGTTCTAATGGCTCCTAATAAGTTATGTGTTCCATCATCAAGTAAGGCAGGGCCTTTAATTATTCTTTCTAAGGATCCTGTAGAACCAACTTCAATTCTTGTGCCTCTTGGCAATACTGGACTTGGAGTAGCCATACCCCAGTGAAAACCTTTACCTGGAGCGTTTGAGGATTTAGCTATTGGGGATCCAATCATTACAGCATCTGCTCCACATGCTAAACATTTACAGATATCTCCGCCAGTAACAATTCCTCCATCACCAATGATAGGAATATAACGACCACTTTCTTTAAAGTAATCATTTCTCGCCGCACTACAATCAGCAATTGCAGTAGCTTGGGGGATTCCAATTCCTAATACTCCTCTTGACGTACATGCCGCTCCAGGTCCAATCCCAACCATCAATCCTGCAACTCCAGCATCCATGAGAAGTTTTGCAACTTCGTAAGTAACACAATTACCTGCTACAACTGGGACATTCATGGATTGACAGAGATCTTTAATATTTAAGGTTTCTTTACCTTCCATACCAAGATGTTCAGTGGACACAACTGTTCCTTGAAGAAAAAATAAATCTATTTTGGAATTATTAAGAGTTTCTTTAAACTTAATGGCAGCTTGAGGAGTTCCACTAAAAGCTGCTATACCCCCGCTTTCTTTTACCTCATTTATTCTTTGTACAATCAATCCCTCCTTAACCGGTTCACTATATATTTTCTGCATTAATGGAACAAAATCATTCTTTCCGACTGATGCTATTTGGTTCAATATTTCATTAGGATTTTCATATCTTGTTTGTATACCCTCCATATTAATAACCCCTATGGAACCTAATTTTGTGAGTTCTACAGCCGTATTGACATCGACAACGCTATCCATAGCGCTAGCTACGATCGGAACTTCTCTTTTGATATCACCTATTGACCAAGAAGGATCAGTCAAATCGTAATCAAGTGTTCTATTACCAGGGACTAAAGCTATTTCATCAATGCCATAAGCCCTCTTGACTTTTTTATTTAAACCAAGTTCAATATTCACAGAATTTTTCTATTTGTTCTGATTAAATTAACAACTAAAGGGGTAATAAGCCAAGATTTAATCAAAAACAAAAGGTTTTATTTTGATTTGTGTGTAAATGTGAGTATTTGGGAATTAAATAAATATTTTTTTTTATTCATTATGACAATCAGCGATTATTATTAAAAAAAGGATTCTTATATGTCTGATATTATAGATTCTGATAACTCAGGATTAAGCGAAGATAACGACCGAATTATTCAGACTGACCTAAGAAACGAGATGTCTCGCTCATACCTTGAGTATGCAATGAGCGTTATAGTAGGCCGAGCTCTCCCAGATGTAAGAGATGGATTAAAACCTGTTCATAGAAGAATTCTTTATGCAATGTATGAACTTGGTTTAACTAGCGGTAGACCATACAGAAAATGTGCAAGAGTTGTTGGAGAAGTACTTGGTAAATACCACCCTCATGGCGATACTGCTGTTTATGATGCTTTGGTTAGGATGGCTCAGGATTTCTCTATGAGGATGCCACTCATAGATGGCCATGGAAACTTTGGTTCTGTTGATAACGACCCACCAGCAGCAATGCGATATACAGAATCTCGTTTACAGTCTCTTACAGATGAAAGTTTACTAGAGGATATTGAATCTGAAACTGTAGATTTCGCCGATAACTTTGACGGATCTCAACAAGAGCCAACAGTTTTACCTGCTAGGATTCCTCAACTACTACTAAATGGATCATCTGGAATAGCAGTAGGAATGGCAACTAATATTCCACCTCATAACTTAGGGGAATTAATTAATGGTCTTAAATCAATCATCAATAACCCTTCGATTGAAGATAGAGAACTTTTTGAAATAATTAAGGGTCCTGATTTTCCAACAGGTGGTCAAATCTTAGGCAGAGAAGGTATCAGAGAAACTTTTAAGACAGGAAGGGGGTCAATAACCATGAGAGGAGTAGCAAATATAGATCAAATTAAATCTCCTGGCAGGGCAGAAAAAGATGCTGTCATTATTACAGAGCTTCCATTTCAAACTAATAAGGCGGCATTGATAGAGAGAATTGCTGACTTAGTTAATGAAAAAAAATTAGAGGGTATTTCTGATATTAGAGATGAAAGTGATCGAGATGGAATGAGAATTGTTATTGAACTAAAAAGGGATGCCTATCCACAAGTAGTTTTAAATAATTTATTTAAGTTAACACCTCTACAAAATAACTTTAGTGCGAATATCCTAGCTTTAGTAAAAGGAGAGCCCACAACACTTTCACTAAGAAAAACGTTAGATGTATTTCTAGACTTCAGAGTAGAGACTATAAGGCGAAGAACAGGATTTTTATTAAAAAAGGCTGAAGAAAGGGATCACATTGTAAAAGGTCTTTTATTAGCGTTGGGTTCTATGGATGAAATTATCAATCTAATAAGATCTGCAAAAGATACAGCTTCGGCTAGAGAAAAATTACAAACTGATCATGAGTTATCTACCACACAGGCAGAAGCAATCTTACAAATGCAGTTAAGAAGATTAACAGCCCTAGAAGCAGATAAAATTAAAGGTGAACATAATGAGTTGACCCGAAAAATCAACCAATATCAGCAAATATTGAATAGTAAAGAGAGAATTTTTGAAATTATTCTTGAAGAACTTAATAAAATCGATGAAAGATTTTCCTCTCCAAGAAAAACAGAAATACTTGATTTAGGAGGTGGTCTAGATGATATTGATCTTATCGCTAATGAAAGATCTGTAGTTTTATTTACAGAAGCAGGGTATTTGAAAAGAATGCCTGTTAATGAATTCGAATCGACAAGTCGTGGGTCAAGAGGTAAGGCTGGAACAAAGACACAAGAAGATGATGAAGTAAAACTTTTTATAAGCTGTAATGATCATGATACTCTTTTGCTTTTCAGTGATAGAGGCGTATCTTATGCTCTCCCAGCATATAGAGTTCCTATGAGTAGCAGAACAGCTAAAGGTACTCCATCAGTTCAACTTCTCCCAATACCAAGAGAAGAAAAGATAACATCACTAGTTGCAGTAGATTCATTTGATAACGATTGTTATCTATTAATGCTAACTAAGTCTGGATTTATAAAAAGAACTTCACTTTCTGCCTTCTCAAAAATTCGATCAAATGGATTAATAGCAATAAATCTTGAGGATGGAGACGCTTTAACTTGGGTTAGATTATCAAGAGAAGGTGATAGTGTTTTGATTGGATCAAGAACAGGAATGGCTATTCATTTCAGATTAGATATTAACGAATTAAGGCCACTTGGTAGGACAGCGAGGGGGGTTAAATCTATGAACCTGAGAAAAGGAGACAATCTTGTATCTATGGATGTTTTAACATCTGATTTAGTTGATCAATTGGCTAAAAATGAAGATCTTAATAAGGAATTTGATGAAAATCATGAAGTTAACTCTTCAGAAGGTCCTTGGGTACTAATAGCCAGTGCATTTGGACTAGGTAAAAGAGTGCCTGTAACTCAGTTTAGATTACAAAAAAGAGCAGGCATGGGTTTGAGAGCAATAAAATTCAGAATTAAAGATGATGTATTAGTTTGTTTGAAGGTTCTTGGAGAAGGGGAAGAATTACTTTTTGTGACCGAAAAAGGCGTGATAGTAAGAACAAATGCAGATAAAATTTCCCAACAATCTAGAGCCGCTACTGGAGTAAAATTACAAAGGTTAGACGAGGGTGATCATTTATCAGAAGTTGTCTTAGTTCCTCATGAACAAACAGAAGAAACAGACCAATTCAATGCAGGCGCAGAAAATTAAAAGAAAATGGTTTACTAGATCATATGGAAATACTTGATATTTTAATTCTAGGTTCCGGGCCTGCTGCGCTATGCTTGGCTTCAGAATTAGCCAAGCAAGATCTAAATATTAAAGGGATATCAACAAAATCTCCAAATGAAAAATGGGAGAATACATATGGTATTTGGGCTTCTGAATTAGAGGAATTAGGATTAGAGTCTTTGTTATCTCATCGATGGTGTAAAACAGTTAGTTTTTTTGGAAATGGGGAAAATGAAAAGGGAGATAATCCAACAAAACATAATTATGATTATGGTTTAATAAATCAAGAAGCCTTTCAAAACGAACTTTTAAAAAAGTGCAAAGGGATTGAATGGTTGAATGAAACAGCAAAAGATATTAAAGAGAAAAATAAAATATCTGAGGTAATTTGTTTTTCAGGACTAAGGATAAAGGCAAGATTAGTCATTGACGCAAGTGGTCATAAAAGTAATTTTGTAAAAAGGCCTGTCCAAAATGAAATCGCTCAACAAGCTGCGTATGGAATTGTCGGCAAATTTTCATCGCCACCAGTCAATAAGGAACAGTTTGTTTTAATGGATTTTCGTCCAAATCATTTAAATATTCAAGAAAAGTTATCATCTCCATCATTTCTCTATGCAATGGATCTTGGAAATGAAACGTTTTTTGTTGAAGAAACATCATTAGCTAGTTATCCTGCATTATCCCAAGAGAATCTTAAAAAAAGACTTTTTAAAAGACTTAATAGTAAGGGTATTGAGGTAAGTGAAATTTTTCATGAAGAGAATTGCCTTTTCCCAATGAATTTACCCCTCCCATTTAAAAAACAATTTGTACTTGGTTTTGGAGGGTCTGCCAGCATGGTTCATCCTGCATCAGGATACATGATCGGATCTTTATTAAGAAGAGCTCCACTTCTTGCAGAAAAATTAGCAATCTTTTTAAAAGAACCCCATCTAAGTTCTCTTGAACTAGCAACAAAAGGTTGGGGGATCCTATGGCCTTACGAGTTAATACAAAGGCATAAACTTTACCAATATGGTCTTAGAAGATTGATGAGTTTTGACGAAAGTAGATTAAGAAGCTTTTTCTCAAATTTCTTTAGATTATCAACCAATGAATGGGTAGGTTTTCTTACAAATACACTTCCACTCCCAAAACTAATTTACGTTATGAGTAAAATGTTTATAAATTCACCTCTAAAAGTAAAACTAGGAATGCTTAAATTAAATTAGTTTTTTATTTTCGCCAATCATCAATATTAATATCTGGGAAAACTTTATCTTCTTCCTCAATATCTTCAAGAAATTTTAAATTAATATTGGAATGATTTTTAATCATTCCAACTATTTTCCAGAACCTAAACAAATGTCTCTCTATCCTCTCTTTTGCAAGCTCAGTTGTAGTTCCAGCTCTTAGTATAAAACTCCAATCAGAGGACTCAGAGAGAAGTAATTCTCTTGCTGCTTGCTTGAAAAGTCTTGGAGATAAGTCATTATTAAAATTTTTAGAGCATAAATCAACAAAAGTTGAGCCTGCTTTAGTGATTTCAGGAACAATCCACGCATTCGCATCATTAATCCAGTAGTTATGGTAACCACCTTGTCCCCAGCTTGATGGTGATGGATCGCAAATCTGAAGATTTGGCTTCTTAATTAAGAATTCTTTTAAATTTGTAAGCTTAATTGAATATTTACTAGAGTTTTTTAAAATATTTTCAATAAAAGAAGGTCCCTCATACCACCAATGACCAAACAATTCTGCATCAAATGGAGCTACCAATAAGGGCTTAAAAGAAGAGGATAATGTTAATTTTTCTAATTGCTTGGATCTCGCGAGAAGATAAGAATCAGCATGTTCTGCAACCTTCTTTTTGGCTTCATTTTCTAAGTAAAAAGCCTTTTCACCTAATGGTACCTTATCATCTGTAATCTTATGAAACTTCAAACCTAAAGGTCTTTTAGTTGAGATGCCTTTCTTTTGGAGTTTGGAGATAGGTAATTCCCATCCCAAATCTTTATGAAATTCCCTGTAAACTTTGTCTCCCGGGAACCCTTCCTTTGCAGACCATACTGGTAAAGTTGACTCACTATCTCTTCCAAAGAAGGCAACTCCTTTTTTCGAACATATTGGAGCGTACACACCATACCTAGGTCTTGGTGTAGCGTTTAGAATACCGTGACCATCTAAGATTGCATATCTAATTCCGCAATTAAATAGCATTTCATCTAAATTCTCATAATATGCACATTCAGGTAACCAAATACCTAAAGGCTTAGTTCCAAAAATATTTTCATGGTTTCTAATGGCTGTATTAATTTGTCCTTTAACAGTTTCTGGATTCTCCCTTAGAATTGGCAAATATCCGTGAGTAGCAGCACAAGTAAGAATATCCAAATTTCCAGAGTTATTTAAAACTCTAAACTTCTCAATTAAATTGCCAGAACATTTTTGCCAATACAAGTATTTTTCATTAAGATTATTCATTAAAAATGCAGAGGCATTTTTTTCTTCTTTTGGCAGTTCGTTTAAGAAATCATTTCTTGTTTCAATCCAGCTTGGGAATGTTTCTTGAATTTTTTTATTATTAAGAAGTGATAACAATGTTGGAGACAAACTAATAGTAAGTTTGGTATTTAAAGGATTTTCATGTTTGGAAGATTCTATTGATTGAAGTAATGGTATATAACATTCCAAAATCGCCTGAAATAACCAGTCCTCTTCTAAGGAGTTTTTTTCATTTTTTCTTACATAAGGTAGATGAGCATGTAAAACTATCGCTAACTGGCCTAAGATATCGTTTTTAGAGTATTGCCCATTCATACTTTTTAAATTTATGCCAATAGTTCTATAAAAAATCGAAAATATTTTTTATAATAGGGGAGGCCTTAATCCTAAAAGAATACTTTAAAAATTTAAGTATTTTATTTTTTTTTCAGAATTTTAACCAATATTATTTAAGTTATAAACTTTCAGCAAATTATTATTGAACCAAATCTAGTCAAATTTTTTTAATTAGCTTAATATAAGTTTAGATTGTGCCCTCTGATGTCAAAAGATCCCGGAAGAATTTTGATATTTGATACAACTCTTCGAGATGGAGAGCAATCTCCTGGTGCCAGTTTAAATCTTGAAGAAAAACTTGCTATCGCCCATCAATTAGCAAGATTAGGAGTAGATGTTATTGAAGCTGGATTCCCTTTCGCAAGCCCAGGAGATTTTAAAGCTGTTAATAAAATTGCTAATGCCGTAGGGAAAGAAAATGGCCCTATAATATGTGGTTTAGCTAGAGCGTCTAAAGGAGATATAAAAGCATGTTACGAAGCAATAAGTCCAGCTCCTAAGAAAAGAATACATACTTTTATTGCGACAAGTGATATTCATCTTAAACATAAACTTAAAAAATCAAGAAAAGATGTTCTTCAAATAGTTCCAGAAATGGTTAATTATGCAAAATCCTTAGTAGAAGATATTGAGTTTTCTTGTGAAGATGCCTCAAGGAGTGATCCTGAATTTTTATACGAAGTGATTCAACTAGCAATTACGGCAGGAGCGACAACTATAAATATCCCTGATACTGTTGGATTTACAACTCCTAGTGAATTTGGCAAACTAATTGCCGATATAAATAAAAATGTTCCAAATATTGATGAGACAGTAATCTCAGTTCATGGTCATAATGATTTGGGTTTAGCAGTAGCCAATTTTCTTGAGGCAGTAAAAAATGGAGCAAGACAACTGGAATGTACTATTAATGGAATTGGTGAAAGAGCTGGGAATGCCTCTCTAGAAGAATTAGTTATGGCACTTCATGTTCGGAAAAGTTTTTTTAATAGTTTTTTCGAAAGAAATTCAAATTCCCCAACTCCTCTTACAGCTATAAGAACAGAAGAAATAACAAAAACCTCTAGACTTGTTTCTAACCTAACTGGAATGACTGTACAACCAAATAAAGCAATTGTGGGGGCTAATGCTTTTGCACATGAGTCAGGGATTCATCAGGATGGTGTTTTAAAAAATAGACTAACTTACGAAATTATCGATGCAAAAACTGTTGGTTTGAGTGACAATAAAATATCTTTAGGGAAACTTAGTGGGAGAAGTGCGGTAAGAGCAAGATTAGAAGAGATGGGATATGACTTGAGCCGAGAAGATTTAAATGATGCTTTTGCTCGTTTTAAGGATTTAGCTGACAGGAAAAGAGAAATTACTGAAAGAGACTTAGAGGCAATTGTTAGTGAACAAGTTCAGCTCCCAGAAGCTAAATTTCAATTAAGTCTTGTACAAGTAAGTTGCGGTAACGCCTCTAAACCTACTGCAACCATTTCTCTTCTAAACACTGAAGATAATAGTGAGGATACTGCTGTATCAATAGGGACTGGGCCCGTTGATGCTGTATGCGAGGCTTTAAATAAATTAGCTAAAGTTCCTAATGAATTAATTGAATTTTCTGTTAAGTCGGTAACAGAAGGAATTGATGCTTTGGGCGAAGTAACAATAAGAATAAGAAGGGATAATAAAATATATTCTGGTCATTCTGCAGATACAGACGTTGTAGTTGCAGCAGCGAATGCTTACGTAAATGCTTTAAATAGACTTGTGTTTTCTGAGAAAAAAAATTCAATTCATCCACAATTTGATAACTTAGAAAATTCTGATAATAAATTTCAACCTAATCCTGCAAATTAAATTATTTTCTTAGGATTATTAAGTAGTATAAAAAAATAGTCTCTTAATACTGTAGATTAAACTAATAGTTAAAGCAGTAAATAATGAGAGAAAGGGTAATTGGATATTGGGTACTTTCGTGGGTTGGTTTAATCGGCAATATAATTGCACTTCCAATAATTGCATTAATAATAAGTTATGGGCCTCCACTAAAAGTTGCGAATATAACTCTTGCCATAAGTCTTGGATGGCCTGCTGCAATCGTTGGAATTGTGTCTTCAGCAGCTCTTTTAGCAGAGAGAAAATGGGGCGTAACTTTAACTCTGGTGTCTTTATCAATGGTAATTTCTGGTATGGGTCCTTATTCAGTTGTAAGGCTCATAACTCTTCAAGACATTTATGGAGTTGGTGGTTTTACTCTTTTAACAACATTATTAAGTACGCTAGCTCTTCTTTATTGGTGTAATCCGAAACATCGAAGAAGTATTAGGTTATAAAATTAAAAATTAAGAAAAGGTATTATTCTTGCTAGTTGGATACTGGATTCTTCTATGTCTAATTCTTTTCCAAACATTCAAGAATGCCCTTTTTATTAGAAAAATTTCTCCTTTCGATAAGTTACTATCATCTAATTGCCCATCTTTTTCACGCGAGTAGATAATATTAGAAATCGTTTTCAAAGCTTCTTTATCAGATGCATTAATATTCATAGCTCTTAGAGCTGCTTCACATCCATCGGCAAGCATTAAAATAGCCGTTTCTTTGGACTGAGGAATAGGTCCTTTGTATCTAAAATAATTTTCATTGATTTCTAGATTTTTTTCTTTAGCTTTTTGAAAAAAATATCCCATTTTAAGGGTACCTTGATGTTCAGGAATAAAATTAGATATCAGTTTAGGTAGTCTATTTTTTCTTGCAAATTTCAATCCTTCATCAACGTGAGCCTGTAATACTTCTGCACTTTTAATCGGATCATCTAATTCGTCATGAGGATTTTTTGAACCATCCTGATTTTCAATAAACCAATTAGGTGCATGTAATTTGCCAACATCATGATATAACGCTCCAGTTTTAATAAGATCAATATCACCCCCAATCATTCTTGTTGCTTCCTCTGCTAAACCACATATAAGTAAGGTATGTTCAAAAGTACCAGGAGCTTCTAAAGACAATCTTCTAATTAGAGGTTTCTCCTTATCAGCCAATTCGAGTAATCTTGCTTTAGTTAATAGTCCGAATATAGATTCAAAAATAGGAATAAATAAAATTGTAAAAAGCATAGCTATTGCCAATACCAAGGAATCAGAAAATATATCCCCATTAGCTAAAACAAAATTTTGATTATTAATAAGAGATATTTTATCTTTACCTATCAATATCCATTGACTCAAGAACGATCCTATAGGGACAAAAATTGATAGTTGAAGTAACTGAGCTCTACTTCTTATTCTTCCTCCAAGAAGAGATACTATTGAAGCACAAACTAATAAAATAAAAAATAAATTGTTATTAATAACAATTTCTGGGTCAGGCCAAATAAGACTCGCTATTGCTACCCAAGCTAAAGCTGTTATGCTTCCCATTCCTTGAGATATTATTAATGCCGGTGGAATTATCATAGATAATGGACTTATTGTTGAAGCTAAGGCTAATTTGGTAACTTGTACTGCTAAAAGAAGAGTAATGATCAAGAAGATCTGTCTTGAAGAAATTGTGGGATTCTCTTTTTTTGAAACTAATATCAAAACTCCGGAACTTATAAGTATTTCAGTAAAGCTCAAAAACCAAGAAAAAATATCTGCGATATTTAAAGACGAGATAAGAAGTAATTTATAAGAAGAAATTATTGATATTAAAATGCATACTAAAAAAATTATGAGATTATCTATTCTTGAAATTTTAATGGGTTGTTTTACTGGGACTTGACTTCGCCTCCAAAGATAAAACAATTTTTTTAGGGTAGTTATGATGTTTTGCACAGAATATAGATAAATCTATTTGAATAATTTAAAATTATAGGCATGCTAGGTGTAAAAAGGAGATGTTTTTCTAAATGTCATTAAAATTAGACGGT
>CACBEF010000008.1 GCA_902538225.1 uncultured Prochlorococcus sp.
GTTGTTTTAAATGCAGGATTGCAATATACGGGTTCTTTTTACCCTAAAGTATCAAAACAAGGAATAGAACTAACTTTTGCAGTTAATCATCTTGCACATTTTTACTTAGTGAACAACTTAAAAGATTTAGTTAGAGATGTAGAAGAATCTAAAATCATTATTACATCATCAGATGTGCACGATCCCAAAAGCTCAGGTGGAAATATAGGAAAGAAAGCAGGACTTAATAATCTAGTTGATTTTAGAAAAAAAGTTACGGGCCAATTTTTAAATTTTAATGCTGATGAAGCTTATAAAAATAGTAAGTTATGTAATATTTTGTTTGCTAAAGAACTTGCAAAAAAATTAAAAATATCCTCTAGTAAAATTTCTGTAATTACTTGGGCACCCGGTCTAGTAATACCAAATGATGATTCAGGTTTTTTTAGATATAGTAAACATTTTAATCTCTTTGGATATTTGATTTTTTCTAATGTTGCAAAAAATATTTTAGGAATTTCTGAAAGTATAGAAAATGCTGGAAAAATTCTTTCTCAGATTGTACTTGATTCAAATTTAAATAATGTTGGTTTCATATATTTAAGTAATAAATTTATAGCTAGAAAAAAACATAAATTAGTTGAAAGTAAGGTTAGTGATGAGGCAAATAATTCTGAGTTGGCTTCAAAACTCTGGGTTTTAAGTGAAGAGATTTGTAGATCATTTGGCTTTGTTACTTTCAATATTTAAGGTTTGTGTTGGGAATGCAAACTCTATATTATTAGCCGTAAATTCCTCAATAATTCTTAAATTTATAGATTGTTGAGCTTCCATTGCAGCGAGATAATTATTTGTTGGGATGTAATAAACAAGTTCGAAATTAAGACTGAAGTCGCCGAAATCTGTGAAATGACATCTATCAAAAGACGCATCTTTTGTTTCTTCAACTATTTTTTTAATTATTATTGGAATCAATTTCATAAGTTTTGGAGAGGTTTCATAAATAACTCCCAATTTATGCACTAACCTCCTTTTTTCCATTTGTGCGTAATTTGAAATTATTCCATTTGTTAGGGCGCTATTGCTCATTACTATTACTTCTCCATTAATACTTCTTATCCTTGAGGATCTTACTCCCACCCTCTCAACCATTCCGAGGACTCCATCAGATTTTATAAACTCCCCTTTTTGAAAAGGTTTATCAAGCAAAATAGTTATATATTCAAAAAACTCCTGAACTGGATCTTTCAAAGCTAATCCTGCTCCTATTCCACCTGCACTTAGTAAAGCCCAAATAGCAGTCATTTGAACACCTATATTTTGTAAGAAAAATATTGAGCCAATAGTCCAGGTTAATGCTTTTATCAATGGAGTTAGTGAAGATACCATTGAACTAATTGATAAATCATTAATTTTCGATGTCGATTCTGTTAAAGATCTTATTAAAACTTTGTTGAGAGCTTTTATGATGATTATTAATATAAATAATTTCAAAATATTCAATAAGACAGAGATAAAAGTTATTTCATCAGCAAAAAAATAGTCAATTGAAAAATAAAATGAGAGGAGGAAACCTATAGGCTTTATAATTCCAGAGATCACCTCATAAATAAAATCATCGAAATTTGTTTTTGTTCTTTTGGAAATCTTTTTAAAAAATATTTTCGAAAATTTTGAAATTATTATCGACAATAAAGTTCCAATAAAAAAAATAGATATTGCCAGAAGGAAGTTTTCAGTAACAAATTTCATATTCAAATAAACCGTAAAAATTTATCTCTAATAAAATTTTAAATTATCTCTAAACAACAAACCAGTCTTTATTTTTATTTAACTCATTATTATATTTCTAATTTCTTTAAATTCTTTTCTATCCGCAGTTTTGCATAATTCAAAAATTATTGATTCAGTTGTCGTTAAGATCGCCCCACTCTCAGCCATTCTTTGTAATGCTATTTTATGATCTACCCTATTTCGACTTCCCATGGCATCTGATACGAGAAAAACTTCAAATTCTTTTTGCAAACAATCTAAGACTGTTTGTTGAATACAAATATGCGTTTCGATCCCACAGACTATCAAATTAGTAATTTTCTTATTTTTAAGTTCTTTTAAAAATTCTTCTAATTTAGCTAGGCTGAATTCCATTTTTTCAAATTTTTTAAATCCTACTATGGGTGATAATTCAGGTATTGTTACCCCCAATTTGAGTGGATTCTGTTCAGATATAAATATGTTTTCTTCTAAAATTTGGTAAGCATTTAATAGCTTTTTGATGTTTTTGATTATTGAATCCTTATTTAAAATTGGTCTTATTATCTTTTCCTGAATATCAATAATTAGCAAAGCGTTTACTTTCGATGATAATTTATCAGAAGAGATTTCATGATCATTCATCATTTACATATAAAGATACACTTAACATAATATTTTGAAGAACTTTAGTAAACATTTTAAATCAAAAAGTTGTTTTACTCTCATCAAGAGTTATTATTGAGAATAGCCATTGGTTACTTTTGTCATTATCCTCTCAATACAATGTCATTACATCTCCTTTTGGTGATGGTTTACACAAAGATGGGAAGAGGTTAACTCCTCAGAGGCTAAAGGTTCTTAATTTATTTGAAAATATTGGCTCTGGAAAGCATCTTAGTGCTGAGGAGGTTCATGAAAAGTTAGTTAAAACAAGCTCCAAAGTTTCACTAGCAACAATTTATAGAACTTTAAGACTTTTAGTACAAATGGGTTTGCTTCATGAATTAGAACTCAGTGAGGGTGGACACAGATATGAATTGCTTAGTAACGATACACCGGATCATCATCATTTAATTTGTATTAGGTGTGGAAGAACAGAAGAATTCGAAAATGACGAAGTTTTAGAAGCAGGCAAAATTGCAGCAAAAGTTAATGGTTTTAAACTAATTGAATCCTCTTTAAATGTAAGAGCTATTTGTCCTAATTGCATTTAGTAGGTTTTAACTTAAAGTCCCTCCACAACTTGACCCTGCACCTGCAGTGCAAGCAAAACAATGTTCTTTTACAGCTACCTCGTAGTCAAAAGTAAATGATTCATCCAATAGATCAAAAAGTGTCTTTGGTCCTTTATTCTCTCGGAAATTTATCTGTTGGTTAAAGTCACAATCATAAATTTCTCCTAGCCAATTTACGCTAATTGTCTTTTTACACATAAGATTTTCTAAATTTTTTTCATTAAAATTTTCTTTTAATAATTTGTAATAAGTATTTAGTTTCCCTTCTCTTCTAAGAGATTCTTCATATCTATTTATTGGCATATTAGTTATTGTGTATAAATTATTAAAAACGATATTGTATTTTTCGAATAGTATTTTTTTATAATCCTTCTCCAATATTTTCTGAGAAGGAGGAAGAATTGGGCTTACAGGATTGTAAACAAGATTTAATTGTAATCCATTTTCTTTCTTTCCATAGCCTAAATCATTAAGAATTTTTATGGCATTAATACTTTTTTCAAAAACCCCAAAACCCCTTTGAAAATCAACATTATTTTTTTCATAACACGGTAGCGAAGCCGTAACTATCACTTTATTCTTTGCAAGGAATTGAGGAAGATCTTCATAACCTTCTTCAAAGAAAATTGTCAAATTGCACCTATCAATAATATCAACTTGTTTTGAGCTCAAACTGATTATTAGGTTTTTAAATTCTGGGTGGAGTTCTGGCGCACCACCTGTAATATCTAAAGTCTTGATTTTGTATTTTTCAATTATCTTTGGGATAAGAGATATCATTTCATTGGACATCTTTTCAGTCCTTAGGGGACTCGAATTGACATGACAATGTTTACAAGCCTGATTACATTTATAACCTATGTTAATTTGCAATGTTTCTATAGGTTCTTTATATGTTGAGGGGAATTTTTCTTTCATGAATCTATTCTTTATAAATTTTCATTCGAAAAATAAAAAGTCAACTATTTTTTTTAATGTTTGATCTCTCACTCGCAAGTTCAATAAACCATCTTATGTATTCTTTGGGCCCATTTTTAAAAACTAGGTCAAACTTTAATTTATCATAAACATCACTGATCCCAGTTAAACCAGTTTTTTTTGTAGAGGGTCTTTCAACTTCGCCAGAACTACTATCTACAAAAATTATTTTATTCTTAATCCCAAATTCATTACCTAATATTTGTATGAATTCTAGAAAAGACCTATCACTGCCTCCTCTCAAATAACATTTTTCATCATTATTTTTTTTTGATGTGACTGTGTCACCAACTCCTACAATCAAAGGCATATCTTCTTTTTGAATAGTTCTTTTGCATAAATCAATTTTTTCCGTAACAGAATTTGGAGAGTCTCTAAAATTAAAATTTCTTCCAAAAGGGGCTTTACCAGTTTTATCTGCAATAAATTTATTTAAAAGAAATAAAACTCCAGAATCTTTAACTGCTCCTTTAATAAGTAATTGTATGTCTGTTGATCCAATATCATCTTGCGAAGAAAGTTTAATTGTTTCTCTATCATTTTTATTACCTAAATTTGGTGAAATATGAAGGAAAAATGAGTTTTTGAGGCCTTCGGATTCAGCTTTTAAGATGATTTCATTCATCATCTTTTCAAAACTAATTTGAATAAGCTTTCTTTTATCAGAATTCTTTTGTATTAAATCAAATAGACTATTAAAATTAATCGTTGGCGAGAAGCGTGTTTCACATATTGATTTTACTGCGTGAAAATTGATATCTTCTTGGCTAAGTTCAGGAAAAATATTCTTAACTATGAAATTAAATTTTGGTCTAATTAAACTAGGTACTTTTGATAAAAAATTTAGTTCTTTTTCTGAGACTCCTTCAAAACTTATTTCACCATTATTGTCTTGATACTCTACTCCACAGGCAGCTAAACCTCTTAAATATAGCTCTTTGTTTTTAGGCTCAGTAGTGCTCCCTAAACTCCTTTCTATTATTCTGTTAACTCCTCTTGGACCTTCATGTTCACCGCAAGTTAATACAAAGAATTCCTCGGCGAGTTCTTTCGCTGCATAAATATATTTTGATTCTAACTCTCTAGTCATTGGATCTTTAACTAGAGGGATACAAACTCCGTCAATGTCTTGAATAAATAAGATATTTTTAGAAGAAATTAAATGTTTTTGTACCTTTAAATTACTTGCCATGTATTCCATATTTATAATAATTTCTGTTTTTATAAAATTTCTATTTTTTGAAATTATAAATTAAAAAATTCAATATTTACAATAAATAATTTGCTATGGTCAAAAATTGCTTTAATGTAGAAAAATGTTGTTAAGGGTAAGAAATTAAAAAAATTATCAAGAATTTCCAAAAATGAAGAATAATTTCATAGAAAACATAAATGATGAAAAATATTTTTATTCATTGATTGAAGATATAGAGAACAGCAAAGTTGGATTCTACAGTGTTGGTTTGTATCCTGCATCATTAGCTTACAACTGTGCTATGCATGGAAAATCAAATAATATTCTCTTAGCTCCTAGGAAAGATAGAGATTTGTTAGGTGCTTTCTCAAATGATGTTCTTTCTGATATGGATAATGAGATTATTGAAAAGATTAAGAGAATGGGACATTATTCTGCAGAGGGAAAAATAAACTCCTTTGATCTAAAAGATCTTCTCTTGGAATGTGAGATAGTTATTCTTGCTTCAAACAGTAATCACATAAAAGATGATGTTAAACATGCTTTGGAACTCAGAAAAACTTTAAAAAGAGAAAATGTGGTTCTTGGCTGTCTCGTCGGTTCTTTTTGCGTTGACAATAAAAGTAAAAATCCTTTTATTCTCTGTAATAAATATCCAAATTTAGCTTTTTTTACAGGATTTCATCGTCACGGAGCTTTACGAAATCCTAATGATAGTTTTACTGCAAATTTCTGCCATCCTGATGCACTAACTGCTTTAATAGGAGCTCGCATTTTGAATCAATTGTCCCCTAAAATTCAAGTTTCTCCTGGAGTTCATAATATTGAATGTCAATATATAAAATCAATAAAAAATATCTCATCCATATTTGCAGGTTTTGTAAATAACTTTCATTCCGATAAGCCAGGAATGCTACCTAGCATTAATACAATTTTGTTAACTCAATGTTTAGATCAGGCCGCATCAGTATCATTACAAGTTAGAAAAGAAAATAAATTAGAAAATAAATATCTTTCATTAAAAGAACTTGGTTATGGTGAAGAAATAATTAGTGCAAAAGAAATAATTAATGATAAATTTTGTGAAAAAGGAGATTATACTTTTTCTCAATTAAATGCTGTTAAGGCTGATGTATTAGGGAGTATGACTCTACCAACTGAAGGAAAACCAACGCGGAATTTTCAAGCTGGACAAGTTTTATCAGATATGCTTTTGCAACTCAATAGATGTCCAAAAGATGTCTCGGAATTTGTAAATTGGTGTAATAAATACTCTCTCAGTCAAGGAGGTTTAGAAGGCCTAAAATCTTTAAAATTTTGGCCAGATATTTATAAAGAATTCAAAATCAAAAATAATAATTGTTCAATGATTAATCTTATTTATTTATGCTTTAATGCTAATTTGGAAGAAAAAAAAGAAATTTATAAGGTTTTAATTAGTTCAGAAGAGATCACTAATTTTTGCCAAGAATCTGTGAAATCTGAATTATCTTTAGAACTAAATGAAAAATTAAAAGGAGATTATCTTTTTAATGATATTGAAACCCTTTACAAGAAATTGTTTATTAACAAAGGGGAAAATGATATTAAAAAAAATGAATATAGCAATCAAATTCCTAAAAAATATCCAAGCTACATCAATGTATTGAAAATTATCAATAATTATTTTAATAATTGATTATTTATTTAATTTACTAAAAAGCTAAGTTCTTCATTTATTTACTAATCTTGATTGCGGGGTTAGAATTATTATGGTTTTAAAAGGTTTTTTTGAAAAAGGAATTATCACATCGTTCTCATGAACTGAAAGCTCTTGGTTGGAATCCAGAAGATTTAACAAGATACGAAGATTTATGGGACTATAGTCAAAGATGGGGATTAATAAATTTAGAAAGAGAAGACAGACAGTTTTTAAAGAAAGCAGAAAAGTTACTCCCAAAGATCCAAAACAAAAAGATATCAGTTAAAAAAAATATTGAAGAAAAATCATATTATTTATGGTTAAATTTTTATCTCGATGAAATTAATATTTTTAGTAACTCTAATCTTCCAAAAAGTAAACATGGTGTTTGGACACTCTTAATTGAAGAGGAAATAAAACTTCTTAAGGAATTACAACCAGTTATGGGTCTTCCAGATACTTTAAAAGCCAAAAATCTATTTGAAAATAGAAAGATGCTCATAAATAAAGCTTTTAGCGAATTTGACGCTAAAAACAACGATAAGGTTTTCAATTTTGATAATGTTCTAAACAATTCAGAAAAAAATGTTAGTAAGAATTGGAAATCAATTACTGAAAAAGATCCTGAAGCTAATAAAACTTTTCCAATAATAGATTCTGCAAATATTGAGAAATTCAGATCTGCGATAAAAGAGGATTTGAGTTTATATATGAGAGATAATTACCCTTCATTAAAAAAGGATTTATAAATATTTATCTTTTTTTTGTTTTTTTTTGGGACTTTTTTAAGTTAAATAGATAATAGGATTATTTAAAAATTTTGAGCAACCAAAAGTTTGAGACTCTTCAGTTACACGCAGGTCAAGTACCTGATCCAACTACAAATTCTAGAGCAGTACCCATTTATCAAACTAGTTCCTATGTCTTTGATAATGCCGAGCATGGCGCGAATCTTTTTGGATTAAAAGAATTTGGAAATATTTATACTCGACTTATGAACCCAACCACAGATGTCTTCGAAAAAAGGATTGCAGCTTTGGAGGGAGGTATGGCAGCACTTGCAACATCTTCAGGTCAAGCTGCTCAATTCTTGGCAATCGTGAACTGCATGACAGCAGGTGATAATTTTGTCTCTACATCTTTTCTATATGGTGGGACCTACAATCAATTTAAAGTACAATTTCCAAGACTAGGAATAGAAGTTAAATTTGCTGATGGCGATAGTATCGAAAGTTTTAGAAATAAAATTGATGATAAAACCAAAGCAATATATGTCGAATCAATGGGAAATCCTCGGTTCAACATCCCAGATTTTGAGGGAATATCTGCTTTGGCGAAGGAAAATGGAATTCCTTTAATAGTGGATAATACTCTTGGTGCTGGCGGTGCTTTAATAAGACCAATTGATTTTGGAGCTGATGTTGTTGTAGAAAGTGCAACGAAATGGATCGGTGGGCATGGGACAAGTATCGGAGGGGTTATTGTTGATGCAGGAACCTTTGATTGGGGGAATGGTAAATTTCCACTCATGAGTAAGCCAAGCGCTGCTTATCATGGGCTCGTTCATTGGGACGCTTTTGGTTTCGGTAGTGATATCTGCAAATCTTTGGGAGTTCCTGATAATAGAAATATAGCTTTTGCGTTAAGAGCAAGACTTGAATGCCTTAGAGACTGGGGATCAGCTCAAAGTCCTTTTAATTCGTTCTTGTTATTGCAGGGATTGGAAACTCTAAGTTTAAGAATAGAAAGACAAACTTCAAATGCTCTTGAATTAGCAAAATGGTTGGACTCTAATTCTAATGTAAGTAGTGTTAATTACCCTGGCCTTGAATCTGATCCATATTACTCAAGTGCCAAAAAATATACTACTGGAAGGGGAATGGGTTGCATGCTTATGTTCTCTCTTAATGGGGGTTATGAAAATGCAGTTAAATTTATTGATTCCTTAAAATTAGCGAGCCACCTTGCCAACGTGGGTGATTCGAAAACACTAGTAATTCATCCGGCTTCAACAACTCATCAGCAATTATCTGAAGAAGAACAATTATCTGCAGGTGTTACTCCCACGATGGTAAGAGTTTCTGTAGGAATTGAGCATATTGATGATATAAAAGCAGATTTCGAACAAGCGCTTTCACAAATCACATAGGAAAGGAGATTTATTGGCTTTAATAATTCCTAGTAACTATCACAAGATTAGTGATGTTGAGAAAAATCATATATCTTGGATCGAACCAGAATTGGCAAAAAGACAGGATATACGTCCTCTTAGGATCGGTATTTTAAATATCATGCCTCTTGGCAAGCAGTATGAATTTAACTTACTACATCCACTTGGTTTATCTCCTCTTCAAATTGAGCCAGTTTGGATAAAGCTTAAAACTCACTCTTATAAAACATGGGATCTGGATCATCTTAATAATCTATACATAACTTGGGAAGAAGCAAATAATCCAGAACCGTTAGATGGAATCATTATTACTGGAGCACCTATTGAGCACCTAGCCTTTGAGGAGGTTAAATATTGGGATGAATTTGTGAAAATTGTAAATGAAGCCAGAAATTCTTGTGCGAGTACTCTTGGATTATGTTGGGCTGGTTTTGCGCTGGCTTATTTGGCAGGGGTCGATAAGAAAGTTTTTGATAGGAAATTATTTGGGGTATTCCCTTTAAAAAGTCTTGTTCCTGGTCACCCTTTGATGGGTACACAAGATGATGAATTTATTTGTCCTCAAAGTAGATTTGCGGGATTACCTGATTTTGAGATGGAGAAGGCCCAAAAAGAAGGGAAATTGAATTTGTTGGCTTATGGAGAGAACGTCGGATATACAATATTTGAATCTTATGATCAAAAACAATTTATGCACTTAGGTCATCCTGAATATACGGTGCATAGAATTATTAGTGAAATTGAAAGAGACAAAGAAAAGGGAGATGTGCCTCTTCCTGAAAATTTTGATCTAAATAGTTCTAAAACTGCTTGGAGATCTCATAGGAATTTGCTTTTTCAGCAATGGCTTTGGTTTTGTTATCAACAAGTTAGTCTTAATTAACTTTTTTAATGAGCGCTTTCCATACCACCTAGTCTTTCAAATAAGTTAAGACTTTCTTTATTTAATCCTACAATTTCAACTTTAGAACCACCATTCTGGAATTTTCTAATAATTTGCTCAAGAGCAACTACACCACTTTGATCCCAAATATGAGCTAAAGACATATCAATTACAATATTTTCAGGATGTTCATAAATTTCAAATCCTTGTAAAAAATAAATTTTACTAACAAAAAATAATTGTCCTTTTACTTTATAGGTAGTCAAATTATTTTCTTTAGCTCTTGAGACAGTTATAACTTTTGCGACTTTTCTGCTGAAAAGAATTGCAGCTAATGCAACTCCTGCAATAACTCCAAGTGCAAGATTATGAGGTTTTGTAAGCATTGTAACTGCAAAAGTCATAAGCATTACTGCAGTATCGCTTTTAGGTATCTTTCTAATATTTTTTAATCCGTTTATATCTGCTGTACTTATTGCGATCGTTATCATGATTGCTACTAAAGCAGCCATTGGTATTGCTCCAATCCAAGACTTCAAGAGGATAATCATAATTAGTAGAGATATACCTGAGGAGAGGGTTGATAATCTAGATTTACCACCATTCTCAGTATTCATAACAGATTGCCCAACTAAGGCACATCCTGCCATTCCACCAAATAAGGATGCCACAATATTTGCGATTCCCTGTCCTCTTGCTTCTTTATTTTTATTAGAACTTGTATCAGTTACATCGTCTAAAATGTCTTGAGTTAAAAAGGTTTCCATTAAACCCACGAGAGATATCGCAAGTGAAGTCGGTAAAATTATTCCTAATGTTTCAAGACTAAAAGGTACTTTCCCATTTTCTGTTGATCCAAAAGGGAGAGAAATACTTGGTAATCCATCAGGTAATTTACCCAAATCGCTAACAGTTGGGACATCTAGATTAAAGAATATGCTTATAAGAGTAATTACTACTATTGCAATAAGTTGAGATGGGACTACTTTTGTGATTTTTGGTAGCCCATATATAATTATTAATCCTAGTATTACAAGAATCCAAACTACTGGAATCTGAGAGTTAACTGGATATTGACTTATAGTTTGTTCAACTAATTCTTTTGATTCTTTAATACCTATTCCTAACTGAGGGAGTTGTGCTTGAAATATTAAAAGTGCTAGTGCATTTACAAATCCACTTAATACTCCTGTTGGCACGAATCGCATTTGGTACGCAAGTCTTAAATATCCCCAAAGAATTTGGAATATTCCAGTTAATATTCCAGCTGCAATAAGATATGGGACTCCTAATCCAGGAGCTTGTGATTCTCCATAAGCAACAAGTCCAGTCATTAAAAGAGCTGTTGAACCTGTAGCTGAAGTGATCATCCCTCTTCTTCCTCCAACTATCGCAATTGTTATAGATAAACAAAATGCACCAAAAAGGCCAACTTTAGGATCTACACCTGCGATACCTGAAAAAGCAATTGCTTCTGGGATCATTGCAAAAGCAACAACTAAGCCAGAGAGAATATTTGACTTTGGATCATCTAACCAATTTTTTGATAAATATCTTGATAAATTTGACATTGTAAGTTTATTTATACTTAAGAAGTTACCTCATAAAGGAGGTAAAATACCTTGTGGGTCAAAAATATTCTTTAAAGTTTTTAATTCATTCACTCTATTTCCAAAAGCTAAATTAAGTTCTTCCTCATGAGAATTTAAATGATTATGCAATTGGGCCAAGTGAATATTTGGGAAAAACCTTTTCAACTTACTCCATGATTTATAAATCCAGTCCAAAGCGACTTCTTTTTCTTGAAGATCATTTTTTCCCCATGATGCATATATCCATGGTTTCCAAGTACTTTTTCTATGAATAAAAAAACTTGAGCCATGATTTAACTTTTTAGTTCTGCAACCTAGTTGTTGAGAAGCAATATAACAGGAATCATTAGGTTTATTGTCCATTATTTCATTCAAACATTTTATAAAAATTGGGATATCATTTTTTAAATCTTCTCCAAGAAGACTCATTACCTCAGAATGGTTATTTGCATTCAGCTCATATAAATTCAATTCCTTTGGGAAGAAATTTATTTTGTTAAAGTTCTCATATAGCTTTATTTCTAGAGCAGGAAATTTGTTTAAAGGCATTAAGCATTCTTCTGTTCTTTTATCCTCCAAATTATTTTTGAGTTCAGCAAATACATATATATAAATTTTTTGGGCATAAATCCATTGAAGACTAATATTTTCTGGAAATTCCTCTGATAATTGTATTATTTCTGAAAGTTCATTTAGATTTACAAATCCTTCTATAACCTTAATTGGATTAGATTGGATAGTCTTAAGTTCTATTTCGGTGATGATTGAGAAGAAGGGTGCTGCGCCTTTAATTGCTTCCCAAATCAATTTCTCTTCTGGATTTATTTGATTTTTTTTAAAAGAGATAAATTTTCCATTACCCAAGAACCCTTTAATTGATTCAATATTATCAATGGCTAATCCGTATGCTCTACTAAGTGGGCTTACTCCACCAGTAAGTATGTAGCCTGCTCCAGGAAGTTTAGAAAGACCGATTGGAAAACTTCGATTGTGTTTTTGTAAATGATTTACTAGATCCCCCATTATTACTCCTCCTCCAATTGTTACTAAATTGCTATCTCTATCAAGGTGGATTTTGCCGTGATTTTTTCTTAAATCAAGAGTTGTAAAACCATTTTTTGCACAGCTAGAGGTTGTACCTCCACTACAAACGCAAAGGTGCTCAAATTTTTCCTTAGAATAATTTTCCCTATCAAATAAGGATTCATCCACGTCATAAATTAATTTCTTTAACTTTGCATCCTTTGAATTAATATTTGGAATTTCAAGCAAATTATTATTTTTTTTCACTACATAATATTGTTCTTTACTATTATGGTATAAAGATTAATTAGATATTGGATAATTTAGATTCGAAGTTAAATAATCAAGTTGCGATTCTTATCTGTGGCCACGGTAGTAGAAATAAACTAGCCATTACGGAATTTCAAGAATTAACTAAACTTATCCAAAAAAGATATCCAAACATTTTTGTTGAATATGGGTTCTTGGAATTTGCTAAACCTTCAATTGTTGATGCGCTAGACAAGTTAAAAGATAATTCTATAAAAAAAATAATAGCAATACCCGCAATGCTTTTCGCCGCTGGCCATGTGAAAAATGATATACCGAGCTTGCTTATGAATTATTCAAGTAAAACTGGTATTGAAATAATTTATGGAAGAGAATTAGGTATTAATAATTTAATGATTAGTGCAGCTTGTGAAAGAGTAAAAGATGTATTTAAACAAAATAATACTCTCAAACCTCAAGAATCATTATTAGTAGTTGTTGGTAGAGGCTCTTCTGACCCAGATGCGAATTCCAATGTTTCAAAAATTACGAGAATGATTGTAGAGGGTATTGGTTTAGGGTGGGGGGAAACAGTTTTTTCTGGAGTAACTTTCCCCCTTGTTGAACCTGGCTTGAAAAATGTTGTGAGACTTGGTTATAAAAATATAATTATTTTCCCTTATTTCCTTTTTTCAGGTGTCCTTGTCACAAGAATAAAAAGGCAAAGTGATTTAGTTGCGATTAATAATCCAAATATTTCATTTATACATGCAAAATATCTTTCGTCACAGTCTTATGTGGTCGATACTTTTGTAGAAAGGATTGAAGAGATTCTTAATAACGAGGGTAAGAATTTTATGAATTGCTCAACTTGTAAATATAGATCAAATTTATTTGGCTTTGAAAAAGAAGTTGGAATGATACAAGAAAGTCATCATGACCATGTAGAGGGCTTGGGGATCAGCTGTGATTTATGTGATCCTGAATGTAATGGTGCTTGTGAAATACAGAATCAAATCCCAAATCATAATCAAGAAAAATCAAACCTTAGAGAAGGTGATTGCTTAGAACATGAACATATCGAGGCTCATCAACATGAACATAATCACCATCATCATCATAGTATTTATCCAAATTCAAAACACCCTTTGGGACCTGTCACGCTTCGCTTGCCTAATGAAGATCAAATCTTAAGAAAATCCGTTGAAAATAACTGAATCATCTGTCTCTTTCTCGACTAAGTCTTAATAGACTCAGTATATATAAGTATTCCTAATATAAAATCTTAAAAGTATTTTGAGCTAGATTTTCCACAATTTACAAGTTGTTTTCCACGTCCAAATCCACATTGGATTAGAAATCCCAGCAGTTTTTTAAAAAAACAGGACTTCAACATTATTGTTGACTTTTCTTTAAGATCTAATCAATTTCCTTATTTAAAAAGTTAATTTTTTAAAAACAAACTTATAACTTGAGTCTCATTTGATAATTTGAAAAGTTTACATGCAGATTTTTTTTGATGTTTTTAGAAAAAAGTATCATTATATTCATGTAAGGAATATAGATTTATGGATCAAATCAGCCAATCAAACTTAACTGATAAGAAACTTGTTGAGTGTTCATCAAATAAAGTCTCTTTAGAGACAGAGCTTTCAGAAACTCTTTATAACACTATGAAAGATTTCGTATTAAGTAACCCAACTTGGGATCAATATAAGCTTATAAATTCAGCATTAGCTACTTTTCTCATTCAAAACGGATGTACAGATAATTCTGTCTCAGAAATTTACTTAAATCAATTATTTACACCTTCTAAGTCTTTTTAATATTTAAACAGGCTCTTCTACTCAAAGCCATCATTGTAAGTGTGGGGCTTTGCCAAGATGATGTGGGCCAGCATGCTCCATCTAGTACAAGCACATTCTTGCATCTCCATAATCTATTAAATTTATCAACTACACTATTTTCTTCATTTATCCCCATTGGTGCTCCCCCTACTTCATGAATGTAATATCCAGGAGGAGGAGGACTATCTGAAAGTGCGATTAAATTTTTTGTAAATAAATTCCCTAATGGGATATTCATTAGTTCATCAATATTTTTCATTTCTCCATTTGCAGCTTTTATTGATTTTCGTATTGTGTTTTCCATATGTTTTGCCATATTTAACTCATTCTCGCTCCATTCGAATTCAATGAAGGGAATTGGGATACCCCATTCATCTGTTTTTTTTGAGAGAGAAACTGAGTTTTTCTCTCTAGGAAGGACCTCGCCATGAGCGATAAGAAAGCCAATGGATTTGTTTTTGTCTTTTTGCAAAAATTTAGGTATTCCTAATCTATCAATTGCCCCCCAGATTCCATAACCTCTATGGAAATTCATGTCGTCAATTTCTGGTAAATTTGAACCAAATGGAATAAAGAAGCTGCCTGCTCCAGAAAGATTGGGCGGATAATCTACTGGTTTATCTGAGTTTTTTGTTTTTGGAACTGAAAAAAATCTACATATAGATACGTGATCCATGAGGTATTTGCCTAATTTCCCAGAATTATCTTTAAACCCTGAGGAATTTGATTTGTATTCTGAGTTAAGGAGTATTCTTAGCGTTGAAATTGTTGATGCGCAGAGAAGAATTAAATCACAATTCAATACTTCTTTTTGTCCATTTTCTAGGTTTACGATCGTTAGTTTTGAGGCAAGCTCTGTTCCCTTTTTAATCTCAAAAGACTCCACTAGGTAATTAGAGATTATTTGTACATTTCCAGTATCTAAAGCTTTTTTTAAAGAGCTTCCTAAGCTAGAGGACTTGGGCCATTTTTTTTCTTTTACTGATGAATTACGGTCAAATCCTCTTGACTGGATAAATGGATAGTTTAATTTTGATTTTACTTTGCTGCCAAAAACATTTTCGTTTTCTGTAAGAGGTATTTCACCAATATATTTACCGTTTGGGACTTCTTTAATATCATCTTTTCGTCCATAGATGCCGCAGAAATTTTCAATGAAATCATAGTGAGGGGATAGTTCATCGTATGAAATAGGCCAGTTTGGCCCGAATCCGTCTTTTTTAGCCGGATGAAAGTCTTCTGAGGAAAGTCTTAATGTTATGCCTCCCCAAGTTAATGATCTCCCCCCATATTGTTTACCTTGTGTCCAAAGAAATGGCTTTTTTTTTGGGAAGTCATAAGGATGCTTCAATTCATTTGAATATAAGTCAGGATTATTTTTCCAATAACCAGGATGTTGGCATTGATTGGCATGTTTTTTTGTTAAAAATCCTGATAATCTTTTTAATGTACTTTTTGGCTCATGATTACTAGCTTCATGCCTTTTAACTTGAGGCCCTGCTTCTATTACTAAAACTTTGATCCCTTGTTCTGCCAATGTAAGTGCTGCTATTCCTCCTGTAGCTCCAGAACCAACAACAATTGCATCATAAGGACTTATATCCAAAACCTATTTTGTGAGTTGCTATTTCAATAAATATAGCATTCAGTAAATAATTAATTTTTAGATTTCAGCTTAAGAAGTTAGAATTTATTGAAATACTACTCAAACAAATGAGATTTATAATTTTAACTTTTTTAATAGTTGTTTTAACCCTCCCTACTAGAAGCTTCGCTGCGTTGGATTATGGTAAACAATCTTTGGTAGGAGCTGATTTTTCTGGATCTGATTTAAAAGGAGCAACTTTCTATTTGACTGATTTACAAGACGCAAATTTGTCAGGTTGTGAACTCCAAAATGCGACTCTTTATGGAGCAAAATTGAAAGATACTAATTTAAGTAACTCTAACTTAAGAGAAGTTACTTTAGACTCAGCTGTTTTAGATGGAACAGATTTATCAAATACTAACTTGGAGGATTCTTTTGCTTTTAGTACCCAGTTTGAAAATGTAAAAATACAAGGTGCAGACTTCACAAATGTTTTTTTGCCAAAAGATATTATTAGGAAATTTTGTGAAAGTGCTACTGGAACTAATCCAATTACAAATAGAGAAACCAGAGAAACTTTAGAGTGCGATTACATTTAAATTTATGCACATAAAAGTTCTTTTTTGATCTTTCTTTGTTTATAAAGTGAACTTCCAATAGGCCAACCTAAAGTAGATAAATGTTTCATTAAAGCACCTGAGTATTTAAAATAAAAATTGTCAGAATATTTGATGCCAAGTTCTTTTAGAGTGACTATTAATAAATATAGATCTTTCTTTTTGCCTTTTTTCATATCCAATAATATTAATTCTTCACTTGATAATTTTTTTTCTAGAACCTTATCATTTTCAGCAAAGCCAACTTTAAGTGAATTAAATTCATCAGAATAAAGAGTATAAATTATTCCATCTTTGAATTTATCTACAGAAGTATCTACATTAAATTTTGATGATATTAATGTTTTGTATCCTTTAATGATTTTTCTGTTATTCATAATTATTTGATTTCATCCTGAGCTAATTCGTATTTCTCCAAGAGATTGTTTACTTCTGCTAGTGCAATCCTCTTTTGACAGGCCGAGTCATATCTATTTACCGCTATTGAAGGTATTGAACCTTTGCTTTTCATTTCCCTTATACCAGTTTCTAAACATTGAAAAGCAACACTTGATAGATCTCTTCCTTCTGCTGCGGCCCAAACTTTCAAAAGATAAGTAAGATTTGATGGTACTGAGATCTGTACTTTGTTTGAATTTGAAGTATTTAATGCAATATCATCGAGACTAATTTCTTTAGAGGAAATAGTTTCTTTAACCTTTTTCTTCAAAAATTTTACTTGGCTTAAAGTTTCCTCTTTATTCTTTATTTTTTTTTCTATTTCAAATAACTCTTCTTCAGAATTAATTAAAGCTTCTAATGCCCATTTAGCATCATCTTTCGCAACTGCGGTTCTATCAAGCCATTCATCTCTTATTTTTGACCAATTACTAGGCATAAGCTTTATGCGATAATTCTATGATATAAAAATCTGTATAGATTGTCTACTTATTCTATATAGATTTTATATAGATTGTATAAAGTTTTAATTTTATTTTTAATAATTCCTCATCTTAGAATTAATCTTTTACAATAATTGAAACTGCAGAATCTATTCAATGTGATCTTAGAGGTATTCTTTCGCTAATTGAAAACGATACATTTGATAACTTAATCTTTTTAAATTTTTGTTATTTATTTAATTAAAAACTTCTGAGCTTTTAATCTCTTTCAATAAGTTCAATTTTATAACCATCAGGATCCTCAACAAAAGCTAAGACAGTAGTACTGTTTTTCATTGTTTTAGGTTTGGTTGTTATTTTACAACCATTATTTTCTAATCCTTGGCAAATTAGATGAATATCTTTTACTCCAATAGCTATATGACCATATTTATCTCCAAGCTCATAGTCTTCAGACTTTTTGTCCCAGTTATAAGTTAGTTCAATTACTGTGTTTTCTTTTTCTGAGCCATAACCAACAAATGCCAAAGTGAATTTCCCATGAGGGTAATCCTTTTTTCGCAATAAATTCATTCCTAATCTATTGACGTAGAAATCAATGGACTTATCTAAATCTCCAACCCTCAACATTGTATGTAGGATACGCATTTTGAATTATTAACCTGAATCAATTATCTAATATTTAATAACCATCTGACAAAGTTGATTTTTTCGAAAGTAAGTCTTTTTATTAAGTTCAAAAAATTAGGTTAAAATATGAATATGATATTTCAATAATATATTGAATCAGATATTCCAGAGACTCTCATCAGTATTTTTGTATACTTTGCCATTAAATGCATCAATACCTTTTGGATATTATTTGTTCTATAAATATTCATTTTTAAAAATACTATTATTAATAACTTTCCCTATAGCAATAATTGAAAAATCTTTGCCTTTTGGTAGTTTTTTATTATTTATAATTTTGTTTGCTGGATTAGCAAGAAATCAAAATGTTCCCTATTTCGTTAGATATAACGCATGCCAAGCATTACTTATTGATATTGCTTTGATAATAATTTCATATCTCTTGAGAATATTTCCCATAGTTGAATTAGGCTTAATAATTTTTATATTTGCACTATGTATTTTTATTTATTCGATTTCTCAATGTATTTATGGAGTTGAACCTGAAATTCCCTTAATTAGTAAATCTGTAAGAATGCAAATTTAAAAAGATTTATAGAATTACTGACTTTCTTCAGCACTCATTCAGAATAGATTCCCATCTTTGTTGACTTGCCTTTATTGCTTGCATTGGCGGATTAGCCCCCTCTATTTCAAAGGCTTTAATTAATGATTTGTTAGCTAATAGACCTAATCTTGCGGCCTCTCTTTGCCTAGAGCATACTTTTTTTCTTGATCCCTCTTTTAAACTATTTTCGATTTCTTTAAGAATCTGGCTAGCTTCATTCGATTTAGAATAAAAATCATTCATGTAAACATCAAGTGCCGTATCAGCAAAGATTTCATCAGGAGAGATTATTGTGACTAAGCACACTATAAAACTTAAAAATACTAATATTTTCATAAGAATCTTAAGTAATTTTTTTGTCCGATCTCTTTAATACTAAATAAAAGGTAAGGACACTAATTGTTCCAGATGGGCCTATTAAAACATGCCAAAATTGATCGCCACTAATTGAGAGCCTTGTGCCAAAGAAAGTCGTAAAAATAATACCAAATATTGGGTAAAGAATGAAAAGCCAATCTTTAAAAACTCTTTGCCAATTTATAATTAGAAGGATACTTATTATTACTTGAAAAAGGAGAGCAATAGTTTTATCAAATAAAAAATATGAGATTATTGAACATAAAGAAATGCAAAAATTAGTTTTTTGAATAGATTTATTTTTTATAACTGATATCGATAAACACGTTAGACCTAAAGATAGGAAAGAATAAAATAACCAATTAAATAAAGAGGAGCGATCTACATAAATCCAAGATGTTTGGGTATGATCTATCATTTCAGAAATCGATGCCAATCCTAAAAAAATAAAACCCAAAGGTATCAATTTGTTCTTGCTTATATGTTTGAATTTATTGATCGATCTAATACCTAATAATATTGGGATGATTGCCGCTTGAAAGTGGGCAAATAATAAAATTGAAAAAAACAAAATAAATTCTCAAACTTAATTCATCCTAATTTAAATAAAAAACAGTTTCGAGTCACCTGAGTAGAGAAAGGTACCATTGCCCGATAACTATAATCAATATTGTAAGAACAAAAGGGAAAGCAGGATATCGTGTTTGAAAATTAGCAGGTGGCCAAGGAGACCAAGATATTAATCTTCCTTGAGGTTCATTTGAAATAACTTTTTTTTTCGATTTTTTGGATATTAAATTATCTTTGGCAAATCCTTTACTCATAATCTAAATAAAATTTATCCTAACAAGAACGTTTCAAAAGGGCGTTTATATTATTCAGTTCTTTCTATTTGAACGGAGGGGGTGGGATTCGAACCCACGGTGCCCTTGCAGACACGCTAGTTTTCAAGACTAGAGCCTTAAACCACTCGACCACCCCTCCAAAAATGCGAGTATCAAGTTTTACTCACCTATCATTATAGCAAAGGGAATTAACGGTCTAAATATTCCTTGATTGTCTATATAAATAAATAAGATTGCAACTATATAGTTTATTGAAAGTTAATTAAACTTTTTTGAAAATAGATTTTTGATCTTTTTTTTAATTAAATAAACTTTCAAAATTCTAAATGAGGCAAACATTTTTACAAAAATCAAAAATTGAATTTTTGCTAAATATTTATTCAAATTAAATATTCTAAAAAGAAAAAACCTCTGGAATAATGTTAAAACATAATTTAATTCAACATTGAATTCAGATAATTTTTTATTGACATGCAAAGAATTGGGTTCTTTATTAATTCTTAGATAAATTAAATTATCAATTTTTAATTTATCTGAGGGTTCAAGATTTTTACAAATATTATTTATTAAGATCTTTCCTGGGAAATCTTTAGTAAATTCTTGCATTGAGTATTTTATTAATTTAACTTTTAAGGTCCTGTTGAATAATTCAAAATATTTATGATAATCAAAAATAAATATCCATTTAGTCTTTTCGTTACCTGTAGAATAATATCCTTTTTTTAATATTTGATTTGCCATTAATTTATAGTTAGTCACGATATTATGTTTTGAAAGTTCACTATATAGAGATTCGAAATATGAAAATTGATCTCTCGTACAGACATGCCACTCTATGTCATATATTTTAAATTTATTTGCAATCGTTACTAACTCTTTTGCAAGGGAAGATTCTTTTAAATAATATTCGAAATCTTCAGATGAAAATAAAATAATACTGTTATCTTTAAGCAATTTCTTAGCCTTTTTTAGTGAATATGTAAAAAGTGAAAAATTATTATTTATTACTTCGTGAGCAACTCTGTGATGACCTGGACCTTCAAAATTTTCATAAGTTGGATAATACAACCCAAATTTTTCAAGGTTATTCTTCTCTTTAAATATTAGTGATTGAAAACTTGTAGTAGCTGTTTTATGCAATCCTATATGAAAAACTATTTTCATTAATTAATTAAAATAGAAGAATGGATAATCAAACTTTAGTTTAAGGAGTAAGATATTAAATGTTCAACTTGAGATGTTTAATATAATATTTGCGTCAATTGGATTTTTCAAGAAAAATACTTCAACTGTATACACCTCAAGAATGAAATCTACTGGTGCAAGCTAAAAAATTAGATAGTTCTTGTCCTGAGGACTAGAGTCCTAAACAAGTTTAGAAAGTGGCAACATATTGGCAACGCTATGGAGCTATAGCAGTTTTATGATATTTTGAGACTTAATAAGAAGATAGTTATATTAGTTGTTCTTGAGGATTATATTTTTTCTTCTTAAAATAGTTACGATAGTTTTCAAGACTAGAGCCTTAAACCACTCGACCACCACTCTCAAGGGTTCTTCAGTTTTATTGAAATAAAAACTATAACATAACAAATTAGTCACAGTCTATAAATTCAAAGATTTAAAAATTATTTCAAGAAACTAGTTTGAGATAGGAATTTTTATTAATAATCATGAGTTAAACCGTTTTAACAATCTATCATTAGTCAAATCTAGTCCACAAAATGTGTTCACAAAAAATCTAGTTTGCTTTCAAAAAAAATCACCCAAAGTTGACATTTTGTTGAAATAAACCAAATAAGTTATTCCCAACTATGGCAGCGATTATTAAAACGAAGGCAACTATGGCGAAAAGAGCACTTACATCTTTTATGTTATAGGGTGCTTTAAATAAAGGTTTTTGGTCTGCCATGGTTATCTAAATATATAAATGCAATTGAATCATATTATTTTAATGCATTTGAGAAGTATTAAGTTATTTTTTTAGTCTAAGAATGGATAATAAAAAAGCCACTAAAAGTGGCTTTTTCTATTTAATGGTTAAATAAACTAGTTAATTGTTAAATAAACTAGCTTGTGTAAGCTTTTCCTCTATAAGTTAGTTCATTGTGCTGCTTTTTAGCTGCTTCTTTGTTCTGGACGTACTTTTGTCCTCTGTAAATTAGAGTCATTTTTTAAGCTCCGGTTTCGCTTAAGTCCCCGTTCCATGGCTTAAGTCGATTTGCGGCTTGCTATACGCAAGTTGAACGTTTTGGTAGCGGTTGCTACAAATTTATAATATCATCCATTGAAATTATTTGTCTAGGTTTTTAATAAATAAACTTAATAGATTAATGATAAATTAGGTTTCTGATAAAAATATTTATCATAATCCCGGCGTAATTGCTTACAGGTTACATTTTGTTCGTTTTTGAGATGTATTTTTTATTTAATGAACTTTTAAATGTAAAATTCTTAAGATTATAAAATTTGTTTTATGTTTTCTAGAAGCAAAAAACCTACAGTAAAAAAATCTGCAATAGTTGAAGAGACTCCATTATTTGCTCAATTATTACCATTCGCAAACAAAATGAATGATAAGGTTCAATTGGTAAATGCTTTGGCTTTTACTTTTATTATGGGATTCTCAATTTTTGGAATTGCTTTATGGAAATTATCAGGGCTGACCTAATTATTTAATTTTTGCAATGCATTAATTTTTGATTCTTTGTTTTCAATTATCGTTATCAACCATCTAGAGGCTAGACCTCTGGATATTGATCTATTTTTTAGAAATCTACATATATATACGTGTAGATTTTTTTCGTTTTTGGAGTTAAATTTTTCCTCAAAAGCTAAGATATCCTCTTCTGACGTTCTTTTTCTTAACTCGTCCACTAATGCATGACTAGAGGAATCATTAAAAAAGTTCCCAATATTTAAGCTTAATGTCATAAATAATTTATGTCCCTATTTAAGAGGTAGCCATAAATTAAATTTTTAAAAACTAATTTATATTTTTTATTTACAAATAATTCAAAATTTAATCCTTTGGTTTAGCAAGAGGAAGCAAGCACTTATCTGAATCACAACCTGCTGGTCCTGCTTCAGATAGTTCTCCAATATCATATTTATTAAGAGCATCAAAGAAATCGTTATTAACTTTCCTTTCTATTACTTTATTTTGCAATGATATATATTCATCTTTACTTATTGGTTCAAATGGTAATCTAGGGAAAGTAGCGTTAGCACTAAATCTAGCTAGCAATGCCGCTGAAATATATCCCTCGTTATTTTCTATTGCAGTATGAATAGCTTTAGCTAAATCCTCGATTTCATTTTCTCTAAATTCTACGGTTGCAGAGGTATTATGCTCTGTGTAAAATTTCTGCACTTGCATGTAAAAATCAAATTGAGCTAATGCTGAGAAATTATTGATGTCTATTTGGTCTGCGCCGTCTATATTTGCCCAACTAACTTCTGTAGGGATTTCAACTAACCATTCTGTACATCTAGGATCAAATGGATTATCGAGCAAGCAACCATTTTCATCTTTATCAGATTGAGAGGGAACAACTGAGTAACCATAATCCATGCAAGCTAAAGCGATTGGATCATTTTTTCTGAAAGTTATTCTTCTAATGAATCTTTGAGCTTTTGGAGGATGCCATCCTGGAGCTGCTCCTGTTAAAAGACTTTTAGTCCCAGCTGGCTGAACAGTTGTACATCGATTTGGTCTTCTTAGATTATGTTTATCACAATATTCCCAGACAGTTTCTTTTACTATCTTTCTCCAGGAATCTAGGAATTTAGCTTCCTTTTCTTTGAAAGCCTTTCCTTCTTCGCTATTTGGCCTTCCTGCTTCCCACCACTTCAACCATGGCGTCCCAAAAGCATGAACACAAAAATCAAATAATCCAGTGAAACTTACACCGACAATAGGGTCATATTCTCTACTTTTTCTGTAACGCTCAACTTCAAATTCATGATTAAGTAAGCATGCTACAGAAAGAGCTGCTGCCTTAAAAGCTTTTTTTTGCTCTTCAAAATTTTCAGGATCTATCTGATTTAAATGAACTTCAGCCAAATTGCAGTGGAAATCATTTCCCAAGATCTCACCACAAGGGTTAAGTCCATATCGGCTCATCCTGTGGTCTAGTTCTTCTTCAGAGAATGGACCATAACTACTATTTATCCAATTTCTCGCTTCATCCTTACCTTGCTCTGAGTAGATTTCAATAAATTCCTTTCTCAATTCGTCATCTTTGAGAATATCTGCATTTGACCTTGCGATTGCTTCTGGAGCAAATTGAATAGCTCCCTCACCTGAGTGGAATTGTTTTGTTACAGCATCCAAAACAGTTTGGTAAGTGGGTTTTGTATGGTAAACCCTAGTATGATTAGCCATCCTGAGGGCATCTTTCTCAGGATCTATTCTCCAATTACCATTCTCATCTTGACTCCATAAATTTTCTTTTGCCGATGCTGCTTCTTTATCATCTGAAGCAAATTGTCTCATTCCAGCACTTCTTCTTATATTCCCAGCAACTATAGTTACTGCAGCTTCATCAATTAATAAACAACACTCTACTGTACTTAATTTCCTGCCTATCGCCTTTCCAAGAAGTGATGCGACTCTGGAGTAGAGATCTTTCAATTTAATAGGATTTGCCATCCCACCAAAACCTTTTAATGATTCTCCAGCAGGTCTAATATCTTCCAAATTTATATAAACATCAATTTCTCTTTCAAGATTTTCATTACTTGATGCCTCAAGAAGATATTTATAGCTATCTACCCAGCCTCTTCTGCTATCTCCAACTTTGATGTGAAGATCTTTCCCTTTTATTTCTAATGATGACTTTTCTTCTCTTTGATCTTTAGGAGTTATTCCAACTTCACTGACTGATTTAATATTTATTTTGTTAATTACCGTAGGTAAATTATTTATAAAATGAGGCTCAATTATTGCACCTGTTCCACATCCCATCATTGCTAAGTCCATCATTAACGCGAAGGCTTCCCAATCAATTAAGTTCGTTGAAGTACAGTTATACGCCCCAGAGAAATTTTGGTTTTTATTAATCCAAGGAGTTCCTCCAATCCATAGCCATCTCCCTGAAGGTTGGGCTTTTTGGTTGCTTTGCATCTCTCTCATTAGGATCAATTCTTCATCAGAAAGTTTTCCTAATTCTTTTAATCCAGATAAATTCCTTTCGCCTACTTCGCTCCAGTTCTCCCTTTTGCCAGATGAAGTTTTTCTACTGTAAGATCTGAAAAAAACTGGATAAGCAGCTGGCGCAGTGTTTGGAAAATCATCTTTTTTAAGATTATTGGAATTGCTCTCTGAAGAAGCTTTATTTGGTGCAACAGTCACGATAAAAAAAACGTATGTAAATAACCCGTATTGGAAGAATAACTCTACCTGTGGCGTCTGCAACCATTCTTACCACTATTTAACGGTTTGTGTAGAATTATGTTTAATATGAAATCTTTGTTTCAAGAAAGGATATGGAAAGAATCCCTGAACCTGAATTAATGGTAGAAAAAGAGCAGGTCATTTCTTATGACGAAGCTGATTTTTCAGAAGGGGAAGTTAATCTAATTAATCAAATAAATTATTATCTTTTGAGAAAAAATATTTCTTTAGGTGAAAAAGATTTAATAGTTGATTTAGGATGCGGCCCAGGAAATATTTCGGAGAAGTTAGCAATAAAATGGCCTAATACTGAAGTAGTTGGAATAGATGGTTCTAAAGAGATGATTTTAAGAGCAGAATATAATAAAAGTATTTCTACTAATCAAAATAAATTAAAAAATTTAAGCTACATTTGTTCTGACATCAAAGACATTAAATCAAATAATTTCTTACTTAAAAAAAAAATTAGTTTGCTTGTAAGTAATAGTTTGATTCATCACATTACCAATCTTGAAGATTTCTTCAAAACCATAAGAAGTTTGTCGAGTAATATCACTGTAAATTTTCACAAGGACTTAAAAAGGCCATTAGATGAAAAGTCTGCTTTAGAACTCAAAGCACAATGTTCAAATAAATATAATGAGATTTTAACTAATGATTATTATGCATCTTTAAGAGCTTCTTATACTTTTAAAGAGTTAAAAAATTTCACTTTAGAGAATGATCTATCCTCTTTAGATGTGTTTGAAGAAGGTGATAATTATTTAATAGTCTATGGTAATGTCTAAGAACTAAGTGAAAGACCCTTATATTAGATAAATGAGCTTAGGTACTAAAATTTTAAATAATAAAGAAATACTGGATGCAGTAAATAAAAGAAGAAATTTTGCTATTATTTCTCATCCAGATGCTGGGAAAACGACTCTTACTGAGAAGCTTCTTTTGTATGGAGGTGCCATTCAACAGGCAGGAGCAGTAAAAGCTAGGGGTAATCAGAGAAAAGCTACCTCAGACTGGATGGAACTTGAGAAACAAAGAGGTATTTCTATTACATCAACTGTATTGCAATTTGAATATGAAAGATCAGTAATCAATCTATTAGATACGCCAGGTCACCAAGATTTCTCCGAAGATACTTATAGAACATTAGCTGCTGCTGATAATGCAGTTATGTTGGAAGATGCGGCTAAAGGACTAGAACCTCAAACTAGAAAATTGTTTGAAGTTTGCAAGATGCGAAAAATACCAATATTTACTTTCATAAACAAAATGGATAGACCAGGAAGAGAGCCATTTTCTTTACTTGATGAAATTGAATCAGAACTTGGATTAAATACCTTACCAATTAACTGGCCAATTGGGAGTGGCGAGGAATTTAGAGGAGTTATTGATAGATTCTCAAGAGA
This sequence comes from uncultured Prochlorococcus sp., assembly GCA_902538225.1. Classification (GTDB taxonomy): domain Bacteria; phylum Cyanobacteriota; class Cyanobacteriia; order PCC-6307; family Cyanobiaceae; genus Prochlorococcus_A. Next base: position 26,917 of record CACBEF010000008.1, read on the forward strand.
GGTGATTTTATTTGATAAAGCCGTGAGAGGTAAACAATCGAATGAGAAAAGACTAAGTCTTGAAGATAAAGAGCTATCAAAATATGTAGAGAGAGATTTACTTGAAAACGCACTTGAAGAATTGGAGGTTCTTGATGAGGCAGGATCAAAATTTGAAAAAGAAAAAGTTTTTAATGGCTCTTTAACCCCAGTTTTCTTTGGATCTGCCATGACTAATTTTGGTGTAAGACCATTTTTAGATAGTTTTTTAAAAATGGCACAAAAACCAACTTCAAGAAATAGTAATAAGGGGGATATTCAACCTGCAAGCGATGAATTTAGTGGGTTTGTTTTTAAGCTTCAGGCAAATATGGATCCAAAGCACAGAGATAGGGTTGCTTTTATAAGAGTTTGTAGTGGCAAATTTGAAAAGGATATGTCAGTTAAACATTCCAGAACTGGGAAAACAATCAGATTATCAAGACCACAAAAAATATTTGGGCAAGATAGAGAAGTAGTTGATGATGCCTATCCTGGAGATGTTATTGGTTTAAATAATCCAGGTATGTTTTCTATTGGAGATACTCTTTATACTGGTGCTCATTTGGAATATGAGGGCATACCATCTTTTAGTCCTGAAATATTCAGCTGGCTAAGAAATCCAAATCCCTCAGCATTTAAAAACTTTAGAAAGGGTGTTAATGAACTTCGAGAAGAAGGTGCTGTTCAGATTCTTTATGACTTTGATGAGAGCAAAAGAGACCCTATACTCGCAGCTGTTGGTCAATTGCAGTTGGAGGTAGTAACTCACAGATTAAAAAGTGAATATGGTGTAGATGCAAATCTTGAAGCAATGCCATATCAATTGGCCAGATGGATTTCTGATGGATGGCCAGCTATTGAAAAACTCGGCAGAATATTCAATTGTAAAATAGTTAAAGATTGTTGGAATAGGCCAGTTATTCTTTTCAAAAATGAGTGGAATCTAAATCAATTTGTTGAAGACAATAATCAATTAAATTTAAACAAAGTTGCTCCCGTTGTTAGTGGAGTCGAACCAATTGTTTTATAAAGTCTTAATGGATTATAAAATTGGTTAATCTGTTAGTATTGGTAAAAAATTTTGGATTCAAACAGTAGTAAAAACAATAACGAAAAATCACCTTATGAAATTTTAGGTGTAAAGGAAGGGGCTGCTTTTGAGGATATTCAGAAGGCTAGAGATATTAAAGTTGAAGAAGCTGGTGAAGATTTAATTTTGAAAGCGAAAATAGAGTCTTCCTTTGATCAATTACTCATGGGGAGTTTGAAAGCCAGGCAATCAGGAAATGTAAGCTATGAAGCTGTGAGTGCCTCAAAAAAAGAAAAACAAATTAATCAATTTACCAATAATAATTTCCCACTGCTTTCTAAGATAAAAAATTTAAATAATAACTCTAAGAACTCAAGTCAATACAGTCTGCCTAAACTAACCACCCCCTCATTTGATAATCTTTCAATAAAAATATCTGTTGGGCTATTATTTTTAATTTTGTTATTTATCAGTCCAGACTCTAATAATAGACTTTTACTCTCTATCTCAACATTAATACTTACCTATACTCAAATTAAATCTGGGAAAAGATTTATAGGTTCTCTGGGTTGGAGTGTTACCTTTCTCTCGATAGGATTAATATTTGGTGGATTGCTTGAAAATAATTCTTTCATTCAGGAAGTATCAAACAACTCTTTATCAATACAAAAAATTCAAAGTATTCCAGCCATGGTTATTTTATGGCTAGGCGTAATTTTTTTATGATTGATTTTCTATCATCGATTTAATTTCTTCATAATTTATAAGATATTTATTCTTACAAAATTCACAAACTAACTCTGCTTTGCCATCTTTCTTGAGGATGTCCTCCAACTCGCTCTTATCAAGCATTTTCATCGCATTCAAACTTCTTTGTTTGGAACACTTGCATTTAAAACTAACTTCTTGGGAACGAGCTTTTTCAGAGATAGATTTATCGTCAATATCGGGAAATATATCTCTAATTAACGAAAGAAGATTATCTTTTGACTTAAATAGATCTTCGCTGAAAGAATTAATTTCTTTACATCTTTCTTCAAGTAGTGAGACAAGTAGAGGGTCAGTATCTTTTTTAGGTAGAACTTGAGCTAATAAGCCACCACTACAAATAACACTTTTATTTTGAATTTTTTCTCCAATAAATACAGCAGAGGGAGTTTGCTCTGAATGATATAAATATGAAGCTAAGTCTTCAGCAATATTTCCATTTACTAGTTCAACAGTGCTTGTAAAGGGTTCTCCAAATCCACTATCTCTAATTACATTTAAATATCCTGTACCTATTGCTTTTGTGAAATCAAAAGAATATTTATTATTGCTTATTTTGACTAGGTCTAATTCTAAATTAGGATTCCCTACATAACCCCTAACTTTTCCGTCTCTACCTGCATCAACTAGTAATCCTTTTAAAGGTCCGTCAGATCTGACTCTTAAAGTAACTCTCCCATGAATTATCTTCATCGAGCTTGCTAAAAGCAGTGAAGCACTAAAGGCTCTTCCTAAGATGCAGGTTGTTAGATAAGAAAGACCGTGTCTTTTTTTTGCTTCTAAAGAAGATTCTGTTGTTAAGACAGCAACTAATCTTATTCCTCCATTTGCTGCAGTAGCCCGAACTATCCTATCCTGCATGATTTTCTTTCATAAAATTTTTGATTTTCCCTTTTTCCAAGAATAATATCCTAGAAGGAATTCCTTCAAATAAGGCAGGTTCATGAGTAACAATAATAATTGTATTTTTATTTTTTAAATCAAGAATTAAATTCTTCACATCATTTCTCATTGAATTGTCTAATCCAGCAGTTGGTTCATCAAGTAAAAGAATTGAGGGGTTTCTAAGAAGTTGAACTGCTACAGCTAATCTTCTTTGTTGTCCGCCACTTAGTTGTTCTGGTGGTTGGGTCAGATTAATTTTTTTTAAACCAACTTTATTTAAAACTATTTCTATATTTTTTTCTCTTAAAGATTTATGGCCTATTTTTAATTCTTTCCCAATGGTTGTACCTATAAAGTATCTTTCAGGAAACTGAAAAACTACTCCACAAAACCATCTTCTTTGTCTAGGAGATAAAAGTTTATTCTTCCAAGTAATTTTTCCTTTTTGCGGATTTGTTAATCCACTTATTATTTCGAGTAGTGTTGTTTTCCCAGAACCACTATTGCCGCAAATTAAAATGATTTCATTTTCATGAACTTTTAAATTTAAATTGTTTATTATTTTTCTTTCACCAGTTTGGGGTTGATAAGATATTTCTTTTAAATCAAGCATTATTAATTAAGTTATAGCTATGAATTTTAATCTAGTAATAACTTACTTATAATAGCTGTAGATCTAAAAAGTTATTAGTCAATATGAATATTATTTTTAGGGAAGTTGATCCCTTTAATTGTTGGATATGGATCAGGTTTTCAGAATCACCAACTCAAGATGAAAAAAATTATTTAGATGGTGTTTTTGATAGTTGGTACGTTTTAGGAAGGTTAGGTGGATTTAATTCTGAAAATTTGCAAACTCATGAAGAGGGTTCCGATCTAAGTTGGATGTCCTACGATAATGACCAAAAAAACGCATCTCTTCCAGCCTTAATGCATAATTTAGGAATTATGGAATATCAAAACCTGTGGGGAAGATGTTGGGTTGATTTTGGAACTTCAGACTCCATTTCAATAGATATATTAATTAATTCTTTAAATGAGATATCAAATAATTATGTAAAAATTGAAGAGTTAATTATTGGGGGTGAAAATAATGATTGGGCAATTGAAGAACATGAAGATTTAGTTTTCAAAGATTAAGTGTTTTAGATGGAAGACTTAACAAGATTAATTATTTCCCCTGAAAGAATTGAAAATATTAAGAACAATAATTTAGAACTTTCTAAAGAAGAGGATCATTATATAAATAAAGTAATGAGGATAAAAAATGGTAAAGAAATATTTATAGCTAACGGAGAGGGTTCATTATGGAAAGCTACAAAAGTTAAAAATGATTGTTTAGAAATAATTCAATTAAAAAAACCTTACTTATTTCAAAAACAAGAAATTTACTTATTGGGCATAGCTGTTGTTATACCAAAAAGTGGTTTTGAGGATATTTTAAAAATGTGTACTGAAATAGGAATTGATTTTATACAGCCATTATTTTCCGAAAGACAGGTAAACAAAAATTTAAATTTTTCTAGAAAACTTTTGAGATGGAATTCAATTATCAAAGAAGCAGTTGAGCAAAGTGAGAGATTATGGAAACCATCTATTTTAAATGGTATGGATATTATTGAATGGCTAAAAAGTAGAGATAATCAAGAAAGAGTTTCAATTTCTATAACTAGAGAAGATACTAGTTATGACTTAAATCAATGGTTAAGAAAACAACAAGAATTTGTAAATAAAAAAGGAGGTATTTTTTGGAATGTAATTGGCCCTGAAGGGGGTTGGTCCTCTAAAGAAATTGATTTTTTTAATAAAAATAATGTTACCTTTGTTAAACTTTCCGAAACTATCTTAAGAACTTCAACGGCTAGTATTAACGCATCATCAATTCTAAATCAGTGGAGAATTGATTTGAAATTAAGGCATTAGATAAATATGGATTTAATTAGAAATCAATTTTTTATAGGTTTTTGCATTAATTTTATTTTAATTTATATATTTTGTAAGATTCCTTTGATGACAAAAAGTGGTTGGATAAGTGCAGGCATTTTAGGCACAATTTTGTGGGGATGTTTGTCTTGGCAGGGATGGATGTCAGTTGTAATTTATTTATTATTTGGATCTCTCGTTACCAAAATAGGTTTTAAATTTAAAAAAGAACAAGGTATAGCTGAAAAAAGAGGTGGGAGAAGAGGTCCTGAGAATGTATGGGGCTCTGCAGCTACAGGATTATTTCTTGCCATTATGACCAAATTTAATGCTGCCAACTTAGTGATTTTTAAAGTAGGTTTTGCTGCAAGTTTCGCTGCAAAGTTGGCGGATACTTTTGGAAGCGAAATTGGAAAAAGATTTGGTAAAGACACATATTTAATTACTTCACTTAAAAAGGTTGAAAGAGGAACTGAAGGAGGAATAAGTATAGAAGGAACATTAGCTAGTGTTTTGGGATCAATATTTATGGCTTTTATTATGCTTCGTCTATCAATTATTTCTACAAAATATCATTTTATAGTTGTTGTAGTTTCTGGATTCTTGGCAACACTTTCTGAAAGTATTATTGGTGCTAAATTTCAAAACAAATATAAATTAAGTAATGAATTGGTAAATGCTATTCAGACAAGTATTGCTTCTATTTTTGCTATGTGTGCTCTTATTTTATATTCATATTTTTTAAATTAAAAATATTTGGAAAGGACTAGGATTCCTTCCATTTTGTAAGAATCTCCCAGCTCTTAAGTCTTTGGAAAAGCCAGAAATGACCTTCGGAATTTAGATGAATCCCATCATGTGTAATCCAATTTTTACTCCTTTTATCAGAGTACATTTCTCTAAAAGTAGGAAGAAATGGGACATTCTGATTGAGGCATACTTCCTCCATTCTCCTTTCATAAGAATTACAAAAATCATTTGAGTACCATAGACATCCTGCAAACGGCATTTTGCTTTCGTCAACAGGTGTCAAACCAATAACAAAGACATTTGTTTGAGAGTGCATTTCATTAATAAGTCTCTCTAATCCATATTCAAATCCATCTATATCTAATTGATGTCTTCCGTTTTTTTGACCAATTGCTGCAGTGTCGTTAAGACCAACATTAAGCAGGATTGCTTTAGGTTTATTTCTTCTAGTTTCTCCTCTAGATGACCATTCTTTTTCCCATCTAGATGAAACTTTTTCTATCCCATCTCCCCTTACGCCAAGTTGATAAATTACTGGCCCATTTTGGTTGTTGCACCAATCTTTTCTAAGCCTCTCACACCATCCGCCACCTTCATTATCTCCCCATCCATAAACTGAGCTATCTCCGATTACAACTAGCTGTTTTGGTAAACTAATCACTATAACCGGAAAAAAATAATTACTTGATTCAACAAATTATTCTTACAAATCAAGTTAAACTATTTTTGATTTTACCATTTATTAATTCGCCAACTATTGCAATGGAGCTATAAGCTATCAAAACTATTGTAACTTCTTGCCATGCGAAGGAAGTTAGAGATTCTTGCAATTGCCAACCTAGACCAATACTTCCAATGACCCCAACAATTGCAGTTTCTCTAATAATAATGTCAGATCTATAAGCGCAATATGCTAAGTAACTTTTTGCTTGTTGAGAAAATAAACCTAAAAGCCAACTAGTCTTTTTTGAGATTCCTAGAGATTTCATTGCAATGTAATTTCTCCTGTCTTGGCTTTCTAGATTTGTAAAAAGTAATTTGCTTGTAATGCCAGCGTTGTGAAGACCTAATGTTAAAGCTGCTAAAGATAAAGAAGGATTATTAAAAGTTAATAGAATTAGAAGTATTACAGGTGTAGGTATTAAACGTAATATAAATGCAAAAATTTTTATAAAAAATTTAGAGGTATTGTTGTTAAAAATTCCTATTACTACTGGAGGTAAACTAATTGCGATTCCTGTTGATAAGAGACTTAAAATTATTGTTTCTAATATGAGTTTTAAGAAATCAAACAATCCTAAATCTGAGCTTGATTTAAATAGAGAACTAACGGAATTAAAATTTTCAAAATTATTATTAAAAATAAAATAAAGAAAATATGAAAAAGAAAATAAAATTGTTATGAAAAAAACTGCAATAAAAAAAATAGATATGATTTTATTTGTAGTATTAAATTTTATTTTTTTGAATATTAATCCAGAAAGAATTATCAAAATTGCTAAGGACCATAAATAAGTCCATAACTCCCTAAAATTCAAAGTTTGGAAGGATAAAAAAATATTAGTACCTATTCCTCCAATCCCAAAAAGTCCTAAAATCACTGTACTTCTTATTGAACACTCTAATCGATATAAACCAAAGTTTTTAAATGTATTTATTATTGGATTCCATACTATAGTTAATAAAGAAGAAAATTTAGGAGCATTTATTTGATTTATGGATTCAAATCTTTTGTAGTCAATAGTTTCTAATTGTTCAGCAAAAACTTTTGAATTTACTGCAATATAAGGTATACATATAGCTATTATTCCTATTGAAAAATTTATGCCATATATTTGCATTAATACTATTCCCCAAACCACTTCATGAATTGATCTAATTATTGTTAGAAAAAACCTTATTATGCGGTAGAAAAAATTTGGAATATTAAAGATTTTATAAAAAATATTTGAGGATATTATTCCAAAAATTGCTCCAAAAATAATACTTACTAACCAACTAAAAAAACCAATTAAGATAGTTTCATTTAATCGATTAATTACGGTAATAATAATTTCATTATCGATCTTGGGATTAAATGCAGAAATTAAGAATTCTTGGAATAATTTAAATCCTCCAAAATGAATATTGTTTATTAATTGAGACCCTAGAGGTATGCATACCAAAATTGGAAGAAAAGATAATGAGGTATAGTTTAATTTTAATTTATTCAACTAATTAATATATTTTGTCTAAATGAAGCTTCTTTAAGTTATTACTTTTAATATTGAAAAAAATCTTACCATCCCTTATTCCAATAACTTTATCGAAATCTTTAAGCAAATCTAATCTATGTAATGCAACTAATGCCGTCTTTGGGGATTTTTTTGTATTATTTTTATCTAGATTTTCTAGCAGCAGGTTTTTAATTGTTGTTATCAATTTGGGATCTAAATTATTAAAAGGCTCATCTGCAAGTAATATATTTGATCCTTGAATTAATGATCTAGCTATAGCCACCCTTTGTTTTTGCCCCCCAGATAGTTTCCTGATTTTTTTGTGGTAAACAGAGTTATGAAGTCTACATAATTGCATATATTTATGCGCCTTCTTAAAAGAACTTATATTTAGCAAATTTTTAAAAGCAAAATAAAAATTGTTTTCCGCTAGTAGTCCACAATTAACATTTTGTTCTGCAGAGAGATCTTCTATTAATCTTAAATCTTGCCAAATAGTTGTTATCTTACTTTTCTGCTTTCTATCTAATTCCTCAAAACTTTTATTGAATAATTTAACCTCACCTTGAGTTGGCTTGATAGTGCCATTAAGTACTGATATAAGTGTAGTTTTTCCTGAACCGCTTTTACCTAAAAGTGCAATTTTTTCCCCTGAATTTATTTTTAAATTTACTTTATTTAGAATCAGATTATTTTTGTATTTATAAGATATATTTTTTAATTCTAAGAGAGTATTATTCATCTAATTTTATTTAATTTCCTCCCTATTTCCTCTATATTTTTATACTGTTTTGCTTCTGAATTTATAAATCTTTTTGCATTGAACATATCTAAAATCTGTTTATTTGAATTTTGATTTATATCTAAATTTAGAATTACTGATTTAAGTTCTTTTGTAAACCCTTCCCCGAATCTATTTTCAAGATCCCCTTGAGCTACCCAATGATAGTCAACATATTCTGGGGTGATCCAGAATAATTCTAAATTACTTGTTCTTTTGGGATTATTTTTAAGATTATTTTCCCAAACTTGTTTATTTAAAGCTCCAGCATCAAATGCCCCACTATTAACTAAAGCTATAGTGGCATCATGACTCCCACTAAAACCTGCTTTTTTTCCTTTAAAGTGTTTAATTTCAACCCCTGCTCGATTTAAAAAATATTCTGGCATTAATCTTCCAGAAGTTGAGTTTTCGGAGCCAAAAGTAAATCTCAAATTTTTTAGTTTTTTAAGTCCTTTAATGTTTGAAATTGGGTTAAGTTCTAAATTTTTGTTTACTATAAAAACACTTTTAAATTCCTTATCGATATCTCTTTGAGCTATGACAATTGAATTAGGAGTTTGTAGTCTGGCTTGAACTCCTGATAAACCGCCAAACCAGACTAAATCTAAATCTTTAGTTCTAAATCCAGTTACTGCTGCAACATAATTAATAACAGGAATGTATTTAACTTCTACATCAAGTTGTTTGGATAATTCTTTTGAAAATAAATTAAATCTTTTGTCCAAAACATCTTGGTTTTGATCAGGTATTGCTCCAACTTTTAAAACTTTGGGATTTGAAAATACAGGTGATGAAAAAATAGAAAATAATAGGGATGAACTTAGTAGAAAATTTTTTAAATTAAACATAACTAATTTTAATTAATAGTATTCAGAGATTGCTTTTTCAATCCTTTGTAGTCCATCTTTTATTTTAATTTCTGATGCCGCACAAGATATTCTTATACATTGATCATGCCCAAAAGCTTTTCCAGGTACAACAACTAATCCGTAATCTTGAAGAGCTTTATTGCAGAAATCAATAGAGGTAATTGAGGAGTTAGGTAATTTTGGAAATGCGTAAAATGCTCCATTAGGTTCTTCAATATAAATACCATTTATATTGTTAAGGCCCTCATAGAGAAGTCTTCTTCTGTGATCATAATGGCTATTTATCATTGAGAAAAACTCATTATTAATTTTTAAAGCCTCTAAAGCACCTTTCTGAACAAAAGAGCAAACATTACTTGTACTTTGACTTTGTAATGCTGAGGATGCTTTGATTACATCTTTGGGACCTACTAAATAACCTATCCTCCAGCCAGTCATAGCCCATCCTTTCGCAAACCCATTTATTATAAAAATCCTATCTTTTAAGTCATTTGCTAATGAAGATAAACTGTAGTGTTTATATTCTTTTTTAAGGATTAGTTCGTAAATCTCATCAGAAAGAATATTGATATTTGGATTTTCTCTAGCTAAATCGGCAATTTGTAATAATTCTTCCTTTGACATAACTCTTCCAGTAGGATTATTAGGCGAATTGATAATTATAAATTTAGTTTTTGAAGAGATTTTAGACTTCAAGTCTTTTATATTTATTTTAAATCCATCTTCAGCAGAAGAATTTGTAAAAATTGGCTCCCCACCCGCCAATCTAACCATCTGGGGATAACTCAACCAATATGGAGAAGGAATAATAACTTCGTCTCCAGTATTTAACAAGACTTGGAAAAGATTGTATATTGCTTGCTTAGCACCATTTGTGACCATTACATTTTCAAATTCATAATTTAAATCGTTTTGAATTTGAAGTTTATTTGCAATTGCTTTTCGGAGATCTAAATTCCCCGCTGCGGGCCCGTACTTTGTGAATCCATCAAATATAGCTTTGCTAGTAGCCTTTATAACTTCTTTTGGAGCATCAAAATCAGGTTCTCCTGCACTTAAATTGCAAATGTCTACTCCTTCTGCAGATAATTGATTTGCTTTAGCACTTATCTGCAATGTAAGAGAAGGCTCAATTGAAAGTGCCCGATCAGATAAATTAACTTGAATCATTGACTTATGACTTTTCAAATATGACTTTTAATAATGACAAATGCATAAATTAAGAATAAATAAAACTATCACACTATGGTTGAATTTAGTTCATTTTCTTAATCTATTTTATTTTCATGTTTTGAATTCTTAAGATAAAAATATTTAAAGTTTTATTTTCGGTGAAAAGGTTAGTAATTGGGAAAGGAAGTGTATTCGCAGATTTGTTAATAATTGGTGAAGCACCTGGAGCACAGGAAGATTTAGAAGGAAAACCTTATGTAGGTAAATCTGGTAAGCTATTAAACGAATTATTAATACAAGCTGGGATTGACTATAAGAAGGATGTTTATTTTTGTAATGTAATTAAATGTCATCCACCAAATAATAGAAAACCCACTGCTAGAGAAATTAATATTCATAAACCTTGGTTATTACAGCAAATAAAGCTAGTTGATCCAAAATTTATATTACTTACTGGTTCAACTGCTATGAGAGCTATTTTAGAAGTTAAAGATCCTATAAGTAATTTAAGAGGTCAATGGATTAAAAAAGATGGGAGAGAAATTATGGTAATTTTTCATCCATCTTATTTGTTGAGATTTCCTTCAAAAGAAATCAATAAACCTTACCATCTAACTTTGAAAGACCTAGAGAATGTAAGTGGTAAACTATATGCCGTATAATTTAGTGAAATCCTTTTTGAATATCAAGAATTTTAATGTCATTAACTCAATCAAAAGAGGTTAATAGTCTCTCCAAAAGATATTCAACTCATATTGAGAGAAGGATAACTAAAACAGTAATGGTGGGTGATGTCGCTATTGGAAGTGATTATCCAGTAAGAGTTCAATCGATGATAAATGAAGATACGATGGATGTCGAAAATGCTTACTTAGCTATCAAAAGACTTCATGATGTGGGTTGTGAAATAGTAAGGTTAACTGTCCCTTCCTTAGCACATGCCAAAGCAGTAGGAGATATAAAGGTAAAATTACTAGAAAATAATATCAATACCCCCTTGGTGGCTGATGTTCACCATAATGGTATGAAAATTGCAATGGAAGTTGCAAAACATGTTGATAAAGTAAGAATTAATCCTGGATTGTTTGTTTTTGAAAAATCAGACCCTACAAGAACTGAATATACAGATGAGGAATTTGAAACTATTAAGCAAACAATACTTAAAAGATTTACCCCTTTAGTTGAAGTTTTAAAGGCTGAAAAAAAAGCTCTAAGGATTGGAGTTAATCATGGGTCTCTATCTGAGAGGATGCTTTTTACTTATGGAGATACGCCATTAGGAATGACAGAATCTGCGATGGAGTTCGTCAAAATTTGTGATGAGCTTGATTTTCATAACATAATTATTTCTATGAAAGCTTCTAGGGCTCCTGTCATGATGGCAGCTTACAGAATGATTGCAGATAGGCTTGACTCAGAAGGATATAACTATCCCTTACATTTAGGAGTGACCGAAGCTGGTGATGGTGATTATGGAAGGATTAAAAGTACTGCTGGAATTGGAACGCTTTTAGCAGAGGGATTAGGAGATACCATCAGGGTTTCCTTAACAGAAGCTCCAGAAAAGGAAATACCAGTGTGCTATTCAATTTTGCAATCTCTAGGATTAAGAAAAACAATGGTTGAATACATCAGTTGCCCTAGTTGTGGTCGAACACTTTTCAATCTAGAAGAAGTTGTAGATAAAGTTAGGAACGCCACCTCACATTTAACGGGTCTAGATATAGCAATAATGGGATGTATTGTTAATGGGCCAGGAGAAATGGCAGATGCTGATTATGGTTATGTCGGGAAGGGTAAAGGAACTATTGCCTTATATAGAAGGAAAGAAGAGATAAAAAGAGTACCTGAAGATGAGGGGGTTAATGCTTTAATTCAACTTATTAAGGATGATGGGAAGTGGATTGATCCTTAAGGTTTTGTCAAAATTTTGAATTATAAATAAATTCTTTTTATAATAAAAAATATCGAATTATTTGAAGATAAGAAAATTGCTTAAAAAAAAATATATATTTCTGTTTGCGACATCCTTTTCTGGACTATTTTTAAATAATTTTGCAGAGGCAACAGTTTTAAATAATAGTTATAAAGAAGTAATTGATCATGTTTGGCAAATTGTATATAGAGATTTTCTTGATTCAAGCGGCAAATTTCAAAAGTCCAATTGGATTAATCTAAGAAAAGAAGTTTTATCAAAAACATATTCAGATAGCAATGAAGCATATGATGCGATTAGAGATATGCTTTCTAACTTAGATGATTCTTATACAAGATTTTTAGAACCTAAGGAATTTAATCAAATGAGAATCGATACCTCTGGTGAATTAACTGGAGTTGGTATCCAAATAGTTAAAGATAAAGAATCTGATGATTTAATAATTATTTCTCCAATAGAGGGCACCCCTGCATTTGATGCTGGAATTAAATCTAGAGATAAAATATTATCCATAGATGGTATTTCTACTGAAGGTATGAATATTGAGGAGGCCGTGAAATTAATAAGAGGACAAAGAGGTACTAAAGTAAAGCTTGAAATTCTTAGAGGTTCTAATTCCTTTTTTAAGATTTTATCAAGAGAAAAAATTGAAATAAAATCTGTATCAAGTAAAGTCAATCAAACCAAAAATGGCTTATCAATTGGCTATGTAAGAATTAAACAATTTAATGCAAATGCATCAAAAGAGACTAGAGATGCTATTAAGGATTTAGAAACAAAAAAAGTCGCAGGATATGTTCTTGACTTGAGAAGTAATCCTGGAGGTTTATTAGAATCAAGCATTGATATCTCAAGGCACTTCATTAACAAAGGAGTAATAGTAAGTACGGTAAGTAAAGATGGTTTAAAAGAAACAAAAAAAGGAAACGGTCAAGCTCTAACAAAAAAGCCCTTAGTTGTCTTAGTTAATGAGGGTTCTGCTAGTGCTAGTGAAATAGTCTCTGGTGCAATAAAGGATAACAAAAGAGGAAAATTAGTCGGGAAGAAAACGTTTGGTAAAGGTTTAGTTCAATCTATGAGAACATTAGTTGATGGTTCAGGTCTAACTGTTACAGTCGCTAAGTATTTAACTCCTAACGGCACTGATATAAACAAATCTGGAATTATTCCAGACATAGAAGTAAAAATGAATACAAACCCTATACTTCAAATAGAGATAGGAACTAGAAAAGATAAACAATATAGAGCTGGTGAAAAAGAGCTAATAAATATAATTAATAGAAAGAATCAGATAAGCGAATTTAAACCCGACACTGCAAACCTTAATGCATTCCTAAAAATTAATAAGGAAGATAAAGTATTTTCATTAAATTAATTACTCATATCCAGCATTCTCTTAATTGGCACATAGGCTCTTCTTATTATTTCTGGGTCTAGTTCGATAGACGGGGAATTATTTTTCAAACAATCAAGAATTTTTTCTAAAGTATTTAATTTCATATATGGACACTCGTTACATTTACAACCTTCTACATCAGGGACTTCAATAAAAATTTTATTAGGTTCTTTCTTTTTCATTTGATGAATTATTCCAGGTTCAGTTAATACTATGTAAGTTTTAGATGGATCTTTACTTACGAAATCAAGCAGCTTACTTGTTGATCCAATAAAGTCTGAGAGAATTAGTAAATTTTGACTACATTCAGGATGAGCAATTACTTTTGATCCTGGATTTTGATATTTTAATTTTAGAAGTGCTTCTTCACTAAACGATTCATGAACAATGCAGCTGCCAGGCCATAATTTAAGATCTCTTCCTGAATTTTTCTGTACCCATCTTCCAAGGTTCTGATCTGGTGCAAATATTATCTTTTTATCTTCAGGTATCTTTTTAATTAATGAGACTGCATTACTGCTTGTACATATCAGATCACTTTGAGCTTTTACTTCTGCAGTACAATTTATATAACTTACGACATAGTGATCTGGATTTTCTTCCCTGAACTTTTGAAATTTATCTGAGGGACAATCGTCTGCTAATGAGCATCCTGCGTCAATATCTGGTAAAAGTACTTTTTTATTTGGGCTTAGTATTTTTGCGGTTTCGGCCATAAAGTGCACACCGCAAAAAATTATTATGTCTGCGTCATTATTTGCAGCTTTCCTAGATAGATCTAATGAATCGCCAATAAAATCTGCAATTTCCTGAATCTCAGGAGCTTGATAATAGTGCGCAAGAATAATTGCATTCGCTTTTTCGCAACGCTCCTTTATTTCAGAAATCAAATCCTCTTCGTTTTGAACTGATTTCTGTTTTGCAGTAGAAGTTATACTGGTCAGGATTTAGAATATCTCTAAATAGATTATATGCCTTTAAAGAGAAAAAATTCTGACAAATTTTAAAATTGCTATTGTTGGTGACTGTCATGGTCAATGGTCTGAATTAGACTTGAAAGTTTTATCGATTATCAAACCAAATATTGTTTTATTTGTTGGTGATATTTCTGATGGAAGTGTAAAAATTATTAAAAAAATTAATGAGATCAAAATTCCTACTTTTGTGATTTTAGGAAATCATGATAGAGGAAAAGATTTTACAGGCGAAACTCTCTCAAAGCAGATACGTGTTCTTGGTGAAAAATATTGTGCATGGGATTTGAAAGTTTTTAATAATCAAATAAATTTATTGTCTGCTAGACCATGTAGTTCTGGCGGAGGCTATTATCTTTCAAAAGAAGTTAAAGGTGTTTATGGACCTATAACCGAACAAGATTCAACAAATAAAATTATCAAATGTTCAGAAGAGACTGTTGAAGAAATACCTCTAATAATTATGTCTCATGCTGGTCCTTCAGGTTTAGGTTCAGAACCTAAAAGCATTTGTGGGAAAGACTGGAAATTACCCTCTTTAGATTGGGGAGATAGAGATTTGTCTGCTGCTATTTCTCAAATACAAAAGAGAAGAAAAGTTGATCTTGTAATTTTTGGTCATATGCATAACCAGCTTAAAAGAAATCTTGGTTTAAGAGAGATGTTTAAAATTGATAGCAAAGGAACGATTTATTTCAACACTGCTGTGGTACCAAGATATAAAACTGATGAAGATGGAAAATTGCTAATTAACTTTTCATGGATTGAGTTTGAAAATAAGGAATTAAGGCATGTTTCTCATCGATGGTATTCAGAGTCTGGTGTAATTCGTGAAGAAGATAAATTTTTTTAGGATTAAATATCTCTGATCATATTTTAAGTATTTTTGGGCTTTTCATATCTTGAAAATAATGTTTGAGATAAGATATAACCCGCAATTCCTGCGGCTGTAAAAGCTAAACCATTTTTAAATAAAGGTAATAAATCATTTGTTCTGGATATTATCGGTGCCAAACCAAAAATTCCAAATAACATTCCCCATAAAGGAGAAAGAAGAGCTAAAAATCCAATTGATATGACTTGACCTTCTTTCCTTGGGGCAGATGCGAAACCTGCTACTAAACCTCCAAGAATCGATGTACATAAAGTCCATATATATTGCTCTTTGGGCAGGCCAGGGACAACTTGGCATCCTCCTCTTTCGAGGCAAATCTTTACTGAATCAATTGCATCTAATACTGCACCATCCTCACCATGATCTTTAACATAGTATTGGTTACCAAATCTTGTTTGAAGTTCAACCCAAAATAACCTTGGCATAAAATTAAAATAAGCCTCTCCTACGTTAAAGTTCAGTAAATTTCCCCCTCTAGGATCCGCAACTATCAACAAACTTGTCTCATCTAAATCCCAATAGTCCTTTATTGCACTACCAGGAGAACTTTCAAACTGAGATAAATATTTAATTTTCCACCCACTTTCAATTTCTAGATTGTTGAGCTTTTCCTCTAAAGATTTTTTCTGATTAGGGCTTAATGTTTTAGCTAAATCAATTACTGGTGTTTTTTCTTCTGGTAAGAGATTTGGATTATTTATAGCGAAAACGGGTTTATGTGAAATTAAAACTAATATAGATAGAAATATTCCTAATAAATAGTTAATCTTTGAAGGCATAAATAAGTTTTGTCTCTTTATATTTTCGCCGATGAATAGCTTACCCGCGAATAATCCAGATTGGTTAGTAAAAAAAATAATAAAAATGGGTGGGACTATAAGTTTTTATGACTTTATGAATTTTGCATTAAATGATCCTCTTAATGGTTATTACGGCAGCGGTAAAGCTGAGTTAGGCGTTCGAGGCGATTTTGTCACATCACCATCTTTATCTGATGATTTTGCTTTTTTAGTTGGTAAACAAATAGAAGATTGGTTGATTCAGTTCAAAAGTAGTTTTTTATCTAATGAGACATTATCTGTAACTGAATTTGGAGCTGGAGATGGAAGCTTTATGAGTGGATTAATTAAATACTTTTTAGAAAATAGCAAGAATTTTTTAGAAGGTATTTCTTTTGTAATTATTGAACCTAATGAAGGGATGGTAGAAAAACAAAAAAATAAATTGGAGGAATTTTTGAACTTAGGTATTGATATTTTATGGAAAGGTTTGGATGAAGTAGAGAAAAATAATATAAATGGAATAGTTCTAGCAAATGAAGTTTTGGATGCTTTGCCAGTTGAAAGAATAACCTTCTCAAAGGGAAAACTAATTCGACAAGCAGTTTCTATAGACAAAAAATCTCATAAATTATTTTTTGATAAAATGCCAATTACACGTGAATTGGAAAAAAGTTTTGAACTTGCTAAAAGTGAGTTGGGAATAACTATTCCGCCTGAAGATGCTCTTGAAGGATGGACGACAGAATGGCATGTAGATAACTCAAAATGGTTAGAAGCTATTTATGGGAAAATCAATAATGGCATTTTATTGATAATTGATTACGCTAAAGAAGCTAAAAAATACTATAACTCTAAGAATTCTGATGGGACTATAGTTTCATATGAAAATCAAAAAATGAAGAATAATGTCCTAGATTCTCCTGGAAATTGCGATTTAACATCTCATGTGTGCATAGAAACTTTAATTAATGATGCTGAGACTCTTGGATTTGATACTGTTGGAATAACAAAACAAGGAGAGGCTTTATTGGCGCTTGGATTGGCTGAGAGACTTTATGGGATTCAGAAAGAATTTAAGGAGAATTTATCAAATGCTCTTTTAAGAAGAGAGGCATTACTTAGACTCGTAGATCCTGTTTGTTTAGGTGATTTTAAGTGGTTTGTTTTTAAAAAGTTTAATGAGAAGAAAATGAATATAAATTCAACCTGTTTGCGTTAAGAAAAAAACTTTAAAAATAATGAATCTTCCACGTCATCATATATATCAACAGCACCAATTTCTTTCGGTAATATAAATCTCATTTTGCCATCACGAACTTTTTTATCACCCATAAGTATTGTTAGAACGTCTTCTTTATTTATTTTGGGGATCTCGGTAGGAAGATCATAACTCTCTAAGAGAATTCGCTGTCTCTCTAATTCTTCTTTAGACCATAACCCTTTTTCAATTGCTATTTTCCCCGCAATATTCATACCAATTGATATTGCCTCACCATGCAGAAATTTGCCGTATCCACATAAATTTTCAATAACGTGACCAAAAGAATGACCATAATTCAATATTGCTCTAACACCATTTTCATGTTCGTCTTGAGAAACAACATGAGACTTTGTTTTAATTGAACTATTAATTATTTTAATTAGATATTCATTTTTGAGATTTATAAGTTCATTTTTGTTTTTTTCAATTTCTAAGTATTCGAAAAGTTCTTTATCTCTTATTACTCCGTATTTTATTACTTCGGCCATGCCTGCACTAAATTCTCTTTTGGGCAAACTTTTTAAAGTTTCTGGATCAATAAAAACTGCTTTAGGTTGATTGAAAGCTCCAATTAAATTCTTACCTTTTGGATGATTTACTCCTGTTTTTCCTCCCACAGATGAATCAACCATTGATAATAATGTTGTTGGAATCTGAATATATTCGATACCTCTCAGCCAAGTCGCAGCTGCAAAACCACTTACATCTCCAACAATTCCTCCTCCAAGGGCAATAATTATTGAATTTCTATCTAAGCCAAATTCAAATGCTACATCATATATTTCACTTAAGGTTTTTAAGTTTTTATATGATTCTCCAGCCTTGATAAGGAACATTTTGGCCTGAAATTTATTATCTTTTAAATTATTTAAAAATTTTTCTCCATACAAATTTGATATTTCTTCATTTGAAATCACAAGTATTTTTCTATTCTTTGTTATTCCAATTTTTAAAAGTTCTTCGCTGATATTCTTCAGTATCCCTGCTTCTAGAGTTACTTCGTATGACTTATCACCTAATGGGACTAATATTTTTCTCTTATTCACAATTGATTACCTAGTTAAAATTTATAAATATTTGGTATTAAATATTTTATATATTAGCAAAATCTAAGCTCTAGATCCTTAAAAATTCAGTTGTTAAGAATTAGAAATGGTAATAAAATCATGCTATGAGTTTTAAAAAAAATATAAACGATATTAAGAAAAATTATTCCCTAGGAATAATTGGAGGTGGTCAACTGGCGTTGATGTTAACCGAGGCAGCAAAAAAAAGAGATCTTGAAGTATGTGTGCAAACAAAATCTTGTGATGATCCTGCTGGTTTAAAAGCAGATCATGTCATAGAAGCTGATCCTTTAAAGATAAGAGGTAATAAATCATTAATTAATGAGTGTGAAAAAATAATTTTTGAAAATGAATGGATAAAAATTGATAAATTAAATTTAATTGGCAATAACGATATTTTTGTTCCAAGCCTTAATGCAATTAAGCCATTAGTAGATAGGTTTTCTCAAAAAAAATTAATAGATAGAATGAATATTCCCTGTCCAAAATGGATAAGTATTGAAGATTTTAAAAATCTTTCGGATGAGGAAATCAAAAATTGGACTTTTCCTCTAATGGCAAAATCAAATAAAGGTGGATATGACGGTAAAGGGAACAAAAAAATAAAGACAAAAGAAGATTTAGATTCTTTTTTAACAGAGAATAATTCTGATGAATGGTTAATAGAAGAATGGATAGAGTATGAAAAAGAACTGGCTCTTGTTGGTTCCAGAGATAGGACCGGTAAGATAAGATTCTTTCCAATAGTTGAAACGTTCCAATCAAACCATGTTTGTGATTGGGTTCTTGCACCTGGAATAAATGAATATGATTTGAACTTATTTGCAATAAATATTTTCTCTTCAATAGTCAATGAACTTAATTACGTTGGAGTTTTAGCTATTGAATTCTTCTATGGAGATAATGGTCTTTTAATTAATGAAATAGCTCCAAGAACACATAATTCAGCTCATTTCTCTATTGAAGCTTGCACTTCAAGTCAGTTTGATCAATATGTTTGCATTTCTTCTGGGATAATGCCACCTGAAATTAAAATGAACTGTGAAGGGGCAATTATGATAAATCTACTGGGGTTAAAAAAGAATTTCCCAATCTCAATGGAAACCAGAATTAAAATGTTATCTGAAATTGAGGGTTCTAATATTCATTGTTATGGTAAATCTCGAGAAATTCTGGGAAGAAAAATGGCTCACATCACATTTTTATTAAATGGTAAAACGCATTCAGAAAGATATGATGAAGCTCAAATTTTATTAACTATGGTAAGAGACATTTGGCCATCTCCAAATGGATAAAAAAATAAGTTAGAGTTAGGTTACTGGATCTTTGGTTAAGTTCTTCTTTATGTGCTCTGATCTGACTTTCTTTCGACGTGAGGAGACTGTCGTGACGCGGTAGTAAACCGATCTAGTAATCGGAAACGAAAGCCCACTTTGAATCCTCTTCTGGCTTTTCCAGGTCGATGCAGCAGAGAACTAACGGGGATCCGGTACCTCTTTCACAGTATGCATAAGGGTTAAGCATCATCATTTTTTTCTAAAAGGTAATCTACTTTTTCTAGTGCACCTTTAGGTGTTGAGTCTCCATCGGTATTAAGTTGTGAAATACTTTGTATTTGTGCTTTTTCAGGATTCTTATTATTTTTCAAAAACGACTTATAGTCTTTTTCGAAAATAGATAAACCTCCATATGCGGTGATTCTTTTTAATATTCCTGGACCGCCAGGCTTTTTACTAGATATATTTCTAGCTGTTGGAAATTTTTTATCAATTAAAATATTATTTAAGTCAAAAAAACTTTTTACATCACTGAATAACTTATTAATTTCCCTTTCTGCATCATTAGAACTCTTGATTATATTATTTAGTTCTAAAAGTATTGGAAGGTAGGTCTTATTTAAAGTAAGTAATTGATCTCCAAAAAATTTTAATTTTGCCTGAAGTTCTTGCCATCTATAATTTTCTATTCTTTTATCACAAAATATATTTTCACCTATTAGAGATTTTTTAGCAGCATAAAAATAATCTAAAAATAAGTTTTCAGCTTCTTTATTAAGGTTATTTTCGAGAGCTTTTTTTTCAACTTCGGAATGACAGCCTTCATAATTAATATCTTTATGATTAATGCTTCCGACATATGGTTTTGGGTTTATTGGTTTAATAGGTTCTTTTATTGCCATTGGGATAACATATTCGTGTTTTTTTAATTTGTTAAAAGGTTTTTTTGTAGATGATTTTTTCGTTGGAGTATTTCTAGGCCTTTTATTTAATTCTTTGTGTATGAGATAAGTTTGGTACAAGCTAAGGATTTCTCTTGATCTTGGAAATTTCTTCATTTGATTAATAATTGATAAAAATTCTTTATCAAACTCAAACCTACATAATTTTTCTCTTCCTAAATCCCTTACAGTCAGACTTTTTGTCTTTTCTAAATTTTCTAAATAAATATTTTCAGTGGATTTTTTGTAGATAAGAAAATCATTTTGTTCAGGAGATTGCCAAGGAAAAATTGGTACGTGCTGAGGGAGAATTGCATGAATAAGAGGGAATAGTGGTACAGTTTCACTCACTTTTTCATCTATATAGTATTCAGCGCCAATTAACTCGCAAAATAATGTATATGATTTTTCTTGTTCGATTGATATTGAATTATCTTCAAGTTGATCTTGAATATCTTTTATATTTGCGGACCCTGTTGAAACTGATTCTCTTGAAAAAGATTTAAATGTTTCTATAACAAATCTAATTGTCTTTATATCTTTGATGCAGCGATTAATAGATATAAGATATTCATCAAAATTTTCGGCAGTTATTTTTTTGAGAGCTGAACGCATTAAAACCGCTAGAAACAGTTCAATTAATATTATACCAAAAATGAATACCTAAACAATTGAAAGAGCATTTATTTTGTCTAACTTTTAATGTAGAAAAAAATACATCCATATATTTTAGAAATAGAATTCTTAAATTTTAACTAAAGACAAAAGCAATACTTGAGTTTAGGGATATAAGTCTCCCTGAAACTACTTCTAGAATGTTTTGATTTGTAAATAAACTTATAAAGTACAAAATTTGTCTACTAGTAGACAAATATAGTATGCACATACGCATATTATTATTGTTTATGTTTCTAACTAATTTGACAACAGGAGCTTGGCTGTATTTTGTGAAAATGTTCAGATTATTGCTTCAATCACCAAAAAATGTATCTTTTGCAGGATCTTGCAAAGAATTAAATAAAAACAATTTTCCAGAAAAAAATCTTTTTTTGCCTCAAAAAGAAGAAAACTACTGGAGAAATAACCCACATGTCCCCGATAGCGAGTACTACAGTCATGAGAATTAAACCTTTTATTAGTGCATGGGCTAGGGACTTTTCCTTTGATTCATACGATTTTTCTACTGATAAAGATAATGGGGTAGAAAATAATTTTGATATTGGAATTGTGGGAAAAGTGTTTCCCACAATTAAACATAGTAGTAAAGGACCTTTCGTTAACGCTCTAGTCTGGAAGGGAGACATTAAATGCCTTCTTCTTATCTGTTGTGGTCCGAAATCTGATTTTAGTTATAAAAGTGCGCTTTCTCTTGAAGGGTTGCCTATAAAACTAAATCTGCAAAAAGGAAATTTATATTTAATCAATTCTTTTGATGACGTTATTGATAAAGAAGCTA
>CACBEF010000009.1 GCA_902538225.1 uncultured Prochlorococcus sp.
TGCAGCAAATAGCAGGATTGTTGCAGAAAAATAAGAATTGGAGTCGAGGTAGAAACTGGGTTGAGATTGCTAAAGAATGTAGGAAAGTTCTCATGAAGGAACTTGATTTTAATTGTGAAGCACAATATGCAGCAAGATTTAGACAGCAATTTATTGATGATGAAAATGTTGAAGTTCCTGAAGTTATTTGGAATATGAGCAGTGAAAAAGTGCTTTGTTTAAGTTATTTAGAAGGAACAAAAATAAGCGATTTAGAAAAATTACAATTAGAAGAAATTGATTTACCTAAAATTGCTGAAATAGGTGCCATCAGCTACTTAAAACAATTAGTAAATTACGGTTTTTTTCATGCAGACCCTCATCCAGGGAATCTAGCAGTTTCAAATAAAGGTAAATTGATTTTTTACGATTTTGGAATGATGGGTAATATCTCAAATAATCTTCAAACAAGATTAGGGGGAATGGTTAAGGCTGCTGCTTTAAGAGACGCCTCATCACTTGTTAGTCAATTACAACAAGCCGGGTTAATTTCAAAAGATATTGATATAGGACCAGTTAGAAGATTAGTCAGATTGATGCTTAAAGAAGCCTTAACTCCACCATTTAGTCCGAATATTATTGAAAAATTATCTGGAGATTTATACGAACTTGTTTATGAAACACCTTTTCAACTGCCAGTAGATTTAATCTTTGTGATGAGAGCTTTATCAACTTTTGAAGGAGTTGGCAGAATGCTTGATCCAGGGTTTAACCTTGTATCAGTTACCAAGCCTTATTTATTAGAACTTATGACTTCAAATAATCAAACTCCTAATGATTTAATTAACCAATTTGGAAGGCAAGTAGGTGAACTAGGATCGAAAGCTGTTGGAATTCCCAAAAGAATAGATGAAAGTTTAGAAAGATTAGAGCAGGGCGATTTGCAATTGCAAATAAGAATGGGAGAGTCTGATAGGCAATTCAAAAAAATGTTTACTGCTCAAAAAACTTTAGGCCATTCAATTCTTATAGGAAGCTTATCAATTGCATCTGCTTTACTTGTAACCAATAAACAAAATAATTTTGCATTGTTGCCACTTTTTTTTGCACTACCAATAAGTATAGATTGGATAAAATGCCAATTAAGTATGAGAAAAGGCTCACGTTTAGAAAAACTTAAGCGCTAAAAAACTATATATTTTTGGGTCCTAAACCTAAAGCTCCAGCGAATCTTGCTTGATTTCCCAACTCCTCTTCAATTTTTAAAAGCCTATTGTATTTTGCAATCCTTTCACTTCTACTCAAAGAGCCTGTCTTGATCTGACCCGATCTTGTGGCGACAGATAAATCTGCAATAGTTGTATCTTCAGTCTCACCACTTCTATGACTAATAACACTTGTGAAACCGAACATTTTAGCCAATTCAATAGCTTCTAAAGTTTCAGTTAATGTTCCAATTTGATTTACCTTTATTAGGATTGAATTGGCAGATTTTTCCATAATACCTTTCCTTAACCTTTCTGTATTTGTAACGAATAAATCATCACCTACAAGCTGAACTTTATTTCCTAATTCTTTGTTTAATTCTGACCAACCCTCCCAATCATCCTCAGCTAAACCGTCCTCTATTGAAACTATTGGATAATTAGAAACTAGTCTTGAAAGATATGAAATCATTTCAGAACTATTTAAACTTTTCCCTTCATATTTATAAGTACCATCACTATAAAATTCAGTACTAGCAGCATCTAAAGCCAAAGATACCTGCTCACCAGGCTTAAATCCGGCTTTTTGAATTGCTTCTAATAATAAGTCCCCTGCCTCTTCGCTTGATGACAAATTCGGTGCAAATCCACCCTCATCGCCTACAGCAGTAGATAGACCTTTTTGTTCAAGTAATGATTTTAAAGAGTGAAAAATTTCAGTACCCATTCTTAATGATTCACTGAAATTATTAACTCCATGCGGGACAAGCATAAATTCCTGAAAATCAAGACTATTTGGTGCATGAGCACCACCATTTATTACATTCATCAATGGGACTGGAAGAAGATTGGATAATGGATCTCCAAGATATCTATATAGAGGAATGTCTAAAGCATTTGCTGATGCTCTGGCAGTTGCAAGACTTACTGCAAGGATTGAATTTGCTCCAAGATTAGACTTATTAGGAGTTCCATCAATTTCAATCATTAATTTATCTACTGCAGTTTGATCTAAAGCTGACAAACCACATAAAGCCGGGGATATTGTTTCATGAATTTTATTAACAGCATTCAAAACACCTTTTCCCATATATTTTGATCCACCATCTCTTAATTCATGTGCCTCATGAGCACCAGTGCTAGCTCCGCTGGGAACAATTGCTCTACCACTTGAACCACATTCCAAAAATACTTCTGCCTCTACAGTAGGATTACCTCTTGAATCAAGTACTTGCCTTGCTTCAATAGTATCAATAAGAAAATCAATAGTTTCTTTCACAATTTAATTATTACTATTTAAATCCTATTAATAGCTGAACTATTTGGCTAATATCTGAAATATATATGTTAATCAATTATAATTTTAGAATTTCATAACAAATTAGATATTAGTTAACACTTTTATTAATTCCACAGTCCCAACAACCCTTCTCATAAAAATCTTTTTCAAATTCATCTTACAATTTGAAAATCATTGGATGATTATTAATGCAGATCCTATTTAGAATATTAATTATTAACCAACTATAGTTTTTATAGTTTATGAGACAAACCCTTACATCCAGTCCTGAACTTTTTAGCGATATCAGTTGGAATCTTCTTTTATTAGCAGAAGAAACCGCAAAAAAATGGGATCATAGCGAATTTAATATTGAGCACATAATTCATACATTGTTCTCATCAAGTGAATTTTTTGCTTTCATTGAAAAATTATCAATCGACCAAGATACAGTTTTAGATATAACAGAAGATTTTTTAGAAGAGACACCAACAAATGAGTCAGATATTTTTACTATCGGAGAAGATTTAGAAATTTTATTAGATAATGCAAATCAGATAAAAATCCAATGGGGATCAAGATTAATAGAAATCCCTCATTTACTAATTGCTCTTGGAAGAGATTTAAGAATTGGAAATTATGTTTTTGAAGAAGGCAACCTTTCGATGGAAAAATTGGAGGAAGAATTAAAGTTTTACCCAAATATTAATCAAGCAAAAGATTCTTTTAACTATGAGAACGTAATTGAAATAAATAATCAATCTAATTTTGAATCAAACAAAGAGACTTTATTAAAAGAAGAAAAATTTAAAAAAGCTATTGTTCCATTACCCAAAAGTGAACTTCAAATTGAAACCAAAAAATACGTTGTAAAAGATGAAAATGCTCTTTCAATTTATGGAAAAGATTTAACAGAATCAGCCAAAAAAGGCTTACTCGATCCTGTTTTAGGAAGAGAAAATGAGATTAATAATTTAATGAGGGTACTCTGCAGAAGAAACAAAAATAATCCAATACTTATCGGCAATCCTGGAGTTGGTAAAACCTCAATTGCGAAATTACTTGCACAATTAATTGTAGACAAAAAAGTCCCTGATTCTTTAAAAGACTTAAAAATTATTTCACTTGACTTAGGTGCTTTAGTTTCTGGGACAAAATTTAGAGGCCAACTAGAGGAACGACTAAGCTTAATAATGCATGAACTAAACAATCCAAGCCAAGGAATGATTCTATTTATTGATGAGATTCACTCAATATTAAGTTCTGAAAGATCTTCTACCGACATTAGTAATATCTTAAAACCTTTACTAGCCGAAGGAGAACTTAGATGTATCGGTACAACAACTCCTGAGAAATTTCGTGACACTATTGAAAAAGATCAGGCATTGAATAATTGCTTTCAAAAGATAGCTGTTAATGAACCTTCAGTAGAATTAAGTGCAAAAATACTGCAAGGTATCAAAAAGAAATATGAATCCCATCATGGTATAAAAATTTCTGAAGAGGCTGTAAACTGTTCTGCAAAATTGGCCGACAGATACATTAGCGACAAATGTCTTCCCGATAAAGCAATAGATTTAATTGATGAAGCAGCTGCACAGTTAAAAATCGAATCTAATAATAAACCTCAAATCATTCTCCAACTAGAAAATAAACTTAATAATATTGATGAAAAACTGAATAATTTGCAAGGAGAAAATATCGAAGCACATGAAAAACTATTAAATATGAGACAACAATCAGAGACAAAATTGAACGTTCTTTTGAACAGTTGGAACAATATGCGGGAAGAAATGGAGCAATTATCTATTTTGATGAAAGAAGAAGATAAGCTAACCAAACAAATTCAAGATAAATCAAATCGCGAAATTGAAAATGATCTGGATTATTTAGAAAAGCTTGAAGAAGATTTAAGTGAAACGGAGAATGAAATACAAAAAATTGAAGAGAACTTTAAGAAAATAAAGAAAAATAGAAATTTCCTTTTTAAATATCAAGTTGAACCTGATGATATTGCTGATGTTATCTCAAAAATCACAGGAATTCCAATTTCTAAGGTAGTTTCAAATGAACGTAAAAAATTAGTCAATTTAGAAACAGAACTAAGTGAAAAAGTTATTGGACAAGAAAACGCTATAGAAGCTGTTTCTGCTGCCATTAGAAGAGCTCGCGTTGGCATGAAAAGTCCTAAAAGACCTATTGGATCTTTTTTATTTATGGGTCCTACGGGTGTTGGTAAAACAGAATTAGCTAAAGCTCTTGCAACATTTTTATTTGATGAAGAAGATGCACTTTTAAGATTAGACATGAGTGAATATATGGAGAAAAATGCCGTAGCAAGACTGTTAGGAGCTCCTCCAGGTTATGTTGGTTACGAAGAAGGAGGTCAATTAACTGAAGCTGTTAGACGTAAACCCTATTCAGTATTACTTCTTGATGAGATAGAAAAAGCACATACAGAAGTATTTAATATCCTTTTACAAGTCTTAGATGAAGGAAGATTAACGGACTCTCAAGGAAGGACAGTAGATTTCAAAAATACCGTAATCATTATGACAAGTAACCTTGGTGGTAAATCTATATTAGAGTATTCACAAAAGATTTCTAAAAGTGAGGGAAAGTTAGAAAAAGATCAAGAAACTCTAGATAATTCCATAAGTAATACATTATCTTCAATTTTTAGACCTGAATTTTTAAATAGAATTGACGAAGTAGTAAAGTTTGATCCATTATCTATTGATGATCTTCAAAAAATAATAGTTTTACAAACAGAGGATTTAAAAAACCTGCTCCTTGAACAGAAAATAAATATCACAATAGACAAAAAAGTTATAAATAAAATTGCAAACGATTCTTACGAACCTGAATATGGTGCTAGGCCACTTAGTAGGGAACTTAGAAGACAAATAGAAAATCCATTAGCTGCAAAACTTTTAGAGGATAACTTTAAAAACAAAATAAATATATCAATTAAACTTAACCCGGCTAAAAAAGATGAGATCGTTTTCAAACCTAGCTGAGAAGTAAATCAATAAGCTAAAATGAAATTAAAGCGTAAAGCTTAATTTCAAAAAAATTTTTGTGACAAGTCCTACTACTAATAAAGAACCTCTAAAAAAGGATTCTCCTGAAATTGAAGAGCCTAAAAAAAAGAATAATTTTTTTAGATCTACCTACGATGAACTTAAACTTGTCGTGTGGCCAAACAAACAACAACTTTTTAGCGAATCAGTAGCGGTTATAATTATGGTATCGTTTTCTGCGGCAGCCATTGCATCTGTCAGCAGATTCTATGGATGGGCAGCCTCGCAAATTTTTGGTTGAATTATCCTTGAACCCATTAATAAAAATCTTAATTAAGCTTCCAGAAAAAAATGATTAATGAATTGAATACAAGCCTTTCTTCTTCAAAAGCAAATACAAGCATCGCAAGATGGTATGCAGTTCAAGTAGCATCAAGTTGTGAAAAAAAAGTGAAAGCGACTCTTGAACAGAGATCGGTAACTTTAGGTGTTAATAATCGAATCATTGAAATTGAAATTCCCCAAACTCCTGGAATTAAATTAAAAAAAGATGGAAGCAGACAAACTATTGAAGAAAAAGTTTTCCCAGGTTATGTCCTCGTAAGAATGATTTTGGATGAAGATACAATGATGGCTGTAAAAAGTACTCCAAATGTAATTAACTTTGTAGGTGCTGAAGACGGTAGAGGCAGCGGAAGATCGAGAGGTCATATCAAACCTCGACCATTATCCAGACAAGAAGTTAATAGGATCTTTAAGCGCGCATCAGAGAAAAAAGCTGTAATCAAGTTAGATATTGAAGAAAAAGATAGAATCATAGTAACTAGTGGTCCATTCAAAGATTTCCAGGGAGAAGTTATAGAAGTTTCCGGGGAAAGAAATAAATTAAAAGCATTACTTTCAATATTTGGGCGCGAGACTCCTGTAGAATTAGAATTCTCCCAAATCAATAAACAAAATTAATTTCTAATTTTTCTTGTTTATAGAGTAAAATTATCATTTTCTACTTCAGCTTAAATTCTCTAATCTAATGGCAAAAAAAATTGTTGCAGTTATCAAGCTTGCTTTACAAGCAGGCAAAGCAAATCCTGCTCCTCCTGTAGGGCCAGCTTTAGGACAACATGGTGTCAATATCATGGCATTTTGCAAAGAATACAACGCAAGGACACAAGATAAAGCAGGTTTTGTAATTCCAGTCGAGATTTCTGTTTTTGAAGATAGAAGCTTTACTTTTATCACAAAAACACCTCCCGCTTCCGTCTTAATAACAAAAGCAGCTGGTATAGAGAAAGGATCAGGTGAATCTGCAAAAGGCTCTGTTGGAAATATAAGTAAAGCTCAATTAGAAGAAATAGCCAAAACTAAGCTTCCTGATCTAAACTGTTCTAGTGTTGAATCAGCAATGAAAGTAATTGAGGGTACTGCTCGTAATATGGGCGTCTCTATCACTGATTGAGTTCAATACAAAATTTCTCACTATTTAGGGGAGGTTATTTAATAACCGTTTGTACCCAATATTATTATGAAAAAACTATCCAAAAGAATGGCGGCTCTATCAACAAAGATAGAAGATCGCATTTACGCACCACTTGAAGCTCTTAGTATTATCAAGGAAAATGCTAATGCAAAATTTGATGAAACTATTGAAGCACATATACGTTTAGGTATTGATCCAAAATATACTGATCAACAATTAAGGACTACTGTTGCATTACCACATGGTACTGGCCAAAGCATCAAAATTGCAGTAATTACAAGCGGTGAGAATGTATCGAAAGCTAAGACTGCTGGTGCAGATTTATTTGGCGAAGAAGATCTTGTGGAAAGCATCAACAAAGGAAATATGGAGTTTGATCTACTTATTGCAACTCCAGATATGATGCCAAAGGTTGCAAAATTAGGAAGAGTTTTAGGCCCTAGAGGTTTAATGCCTAATCCTAAAGCTGGGACAGTAACTAATGACATTGCTAATGCAATAAAAGAATTCAAAGCTGGTAAGCTCGAATTTAGAGCAGATAAGGCTGGAATCGTTCATGTCCGCTTTGGAAAAGCAAGTTTCACAAAAGAGGCTTTATTTGACAACTTAAAAACCTTACAAGAATCAATTGATAAAAATAAACCAAGTGGAGCTAAGGGAAAGTATTGGAAAACTTTTTATGTAACTTCAACAATGGGACCTTCAGTGCAAGTAGATATAAATGCTGTACAAGATTACCAACCTGAAGGTTAACGCTTTGTAGTATAATTTAAAGTGCAATAATACGGCCAAAGAAAGTAGGTTTATTTAGTTATTCTAAATTTTTAATTCCTACCGAGGACTCGTCTTAAATTATTTCTTTTTGGATCTAATAAAAGCGGCCTCTTTAAAAGGACTTTGCCGCATTTCCTGCTCTCCCTAAATAACGATCCAAAAAAAATCAATGGGCCGAACACTAGAGAATAAGCAACAAATCGTTACTGAGATTAAATCTCTATTAAACGACTCGGAAATGGCTGTAGTTCTTGACTATAAAGGTTTAACTATCAAAGAGATGTCAGATTTGCGATCTAGATTGCAAACAAATAATGGCATTTGCAAAGTTACTAAAAATTCATTAATGCGTAAAGCTATTGATGGAGATAGTAATTGGAACGATCTTGAATCTTTACTGACCGGAACAAATGCTTTTGTCTTAATCAAAGAAGATGTTGGTGGTGCTGTAAAAGCTATCCAATCTTTTCAAAAAGACACCAAAAAATCCGAAACCAAAGGAGCTTTATTTGAAGGCAGACTTCTAAGCGATTCTGAAATAAAAGAAATTGCAAGTCTTCCATCTAAAGAAGTATTGATGGCAAAAATTGCTGGCGCTCTTAATGGCGTTGCAACAAAAATTGCGATCTCTCTTAACGAAGTACCTTCTGGACTTGCTAGATCACTTAAACAACATTCTGAAAAATCAGAATCCTAAATTCAAAACCTAATTAACTTTTAAGAAAATGTCCGCAAAAACTGAAGAAATTCTTGAATCATTAAAATCTCTATCACTTTTAGAAGCATCTGAGCTTGTAAAGCAAATTGAAGAGGCTTTTGGTGTATCCGCTGCAGCTTCTGCAGGTGTAGTAATGGCAGCTCCAGGAGCAGCTGGCGGTGACGCAGATGGTGGCGCTGCTGAAGAAAAAACTGAATTCGATGTAGTTCTCGAAAGCTTTGATGCAGCTGCAAAAATCAAAGTACTTAAGGTTGTAAGAAATGCAACTGGTCTAGGTCTTGGCGATGCGAAAGCACTTGTTGAATCTGCACCAAAAACAGTAAAAGAAGGAATTGCTAAAGCAGATGCTGAATCTTTAAAGAAAGAGATTGAAGAAGCTGGCGGTAAAGTTACACTTAAGTAAGAGAATATTTTTTTCAAGCCGATAGACATTATATCGGCTTCAAAAATTATGAATATTAATAGTATTGCAATTGAAGCTGCAACTGATGGAGCCTGCAGTGGTAATCCAGGTCCAGGTGGTTGGGGCGGTCTAATAATTTTTGAAGACAAAAGTGAATTAGAAATAGGTGGTTCCGAGCAAAATACTACTAATAATAGAATGGAACTCACTGCGGCTATAAAAACACTTGAGAAATTAAAAACCTATAAATTAAAAGAAAACTTTAAATTAAGAACTGATAGTAAATATGTCATAGAAGGGTATACAAAATGGATTATTAATTGGAAGAGAAATGGATGGAAAACAAGCTCAGGAAAATCAGTTCAAAATCTTGATTTATGGCAAAAAATTGATCAATTAAGAATTAATGGTCTTGTCATGGAATATGTTAAAGGCCATAGCGGTGACGAACAAAATGATAGGGTAGATAAAATAGCGACCAATTATAGCAAAGGTATATCTCTAAAAAGTGACTTAAAAGAGTCTGAATCTTCAGTAGAATTTTTTGAAAAAAATGCACCTTCAGAAATTCAGGAATTATTTTCAAGAAATGAATTAATTCAAAAATTTGCTGACAAAAAGTACTTATTAAATTCACTAGAACTAAGTAATTTATTAGGTGAAGAAAACCTCGTAAAGATAAAACAATATTTACTTTTTGAATGGCGTAATTGGAGATTGATTCCTAAAGATAAAAAATATTGGATAATAGAAAAAAAAGAATCCTAATTTTTTATGACTGAACAGAAGGGGGTATTTAAAAATCTTTATAAAAACTTGATGAACCCTATACTAAAAAATGATTCTGGAATAGATGCAGAATATTTAACTAATTTATCTCTTAGTCTTCTATCATTTAGTTCAAGAAAATATAATTGGCCTTTAGTTTCATCAATCCTAAAAAATCTAAATGAAGAATTTTCTGTAATTGATAAAAGGTTAAGTCAGAAGATATGTGGAATAAATTTTTGTAATCCAATTGGTTTAGCTGCGGGTTTTGACAAAAATGGAAATGCTGCAAATATATGGAAAGATTTTGGTTTTGGATTTGCAGAACTTGGCACAGTAACTAAATTTGCTCAAAATGGTAATCCAAAACCAAGGTTATTTAGATTAGGTGAAGAAGAAGCAGCATTGAATAGGATGGGTTTCAATAATAATGGTGCAGAAAATCTAGTTAAAAATTTTCTTGAGCAGGGTATTGAGTTCAAAAAAAACAGGGAGAATATTTGTTTAGGGATAAATTTCGGCAAGTCTAAAATCACAAGCTTATCACAAGCAAAAGATGACTATTTAACTTCTCTAAAATTATTAATTCCATATTGTGATTACGCAGCAATAAACGTAAGTTCTCCAAATACTGAAGGACTAAGAAAGTTGCAAGATCCAATACTTTTAAAAGAACTTCTTAGAGAAATTAAAAACTTACCTAATTGTCCACCATTATTTGTAAAAATTGCGCCAGATTTAAGGCTTAAAGATATTGAAGATATTTGCCAGTTAATAATCGAGGAAAATATCGATGGGATAATTGCTACTAACACCAGCATAGATAGATTAGGTCTTGAAAATAGGAAGATCAGGCAAACAGGATTATTACTTTCTGAAGAAAATGGAGGATTAAGTGGAAAGCCTCTTCAAAAAAAAGCAAATCAAATAATAAAACATATTCATAATATTGATAAAAAGATTATTTTAATTGGCGTTGGTGGAATCGATAGTCCTGAGTCGGCTTGGGAAAGAATTTGTTCTGGAGCATCATTAATTCAACTTTATACGGGATGGATATACAAGGGGCCACAATTAGTACCCAATATACTTGAAGGGATTTTGAATCAACTAAATATCCATCAATTATCCAATATTAAAGAGGCCATTGGATCAGATTTAAAATGGGTTAAATAAAAATTAGAAAATGAATAATGAACAAATCCGAAACTAATAATTACTCAACATTAGCCATGCAAATATCAAACTTAAAGCATGGAGGAAATGTATATGCAAATGCAAAAAAATTAAATTTATTACCCTCTGAAATCATTGACGCAAGTGCCTCGTTAGTACCCTTTGATCCACCTCAAATACTAATAGATTCATTAAATGCCGGAATTAAGAATCTTGGATTTAGATATTACCCAGAGAGAAACTTGAGTGATCTGAAAGAAATAATCGGTAAATTTCATGGGATAAATCCAGACAATATATTGCCTGGAAATGGAGCTTCTGAACTAATAACCTGGGCAGGTTATGAAGCATCCAAATTTGGAATAAGTTGTATTCCTTCTCCATCATTTGTGGATTATGAAAGATCTTTAAATTGTTGGAATAGCAATTTTATACATTGTGAATTACCAAAAAACTGGAATGATATTTTTCCTCAATCATTTCCGATTCATCCAAAAGGTGATGTTATTTGGATAACAAATCCACATAACCCTACCGGCCAATTATGGGAAAAGAATTCATTGGAGGAACTTGTTAAAAAATATAAATTAGTTATCTGTGATGAAGCTTTCTTATCGATAACACCCAATGGAGACAAAGAATCTTTAATACCATTAACCCAAAGATTTGATAATTTATTAGTCTTGAGAAGTTTGACCAAAATCTTCAATATTCCTGGTCTTAGATTAGGTTACGTTATTGGCTCATCGAAAAAACTTAGACAATGGGAAATAAATAGAGATCCTTGGCCTTTAAATTCATTTGCTATTAAAGCAGGAATTGATCTACTAAGTAATAAGAAATTCTATGAACAGTGGACAAAACAGATTCACAGCTGGATAAATATTGAAAAAAAGAGAGTATTTGAAAAATTATCAAAAATAGAGAACCTTAAAATTCATAACTCTTCAACCAACTTTTTTTTAATAGAAAGTAAAACATCATTGTCGCCAAATATAAAATACTTAGAAAAAAAGGGAATATTGCTTAGAGAATGCACTTCATTTAGATTTCTTGACGAAAAGTGGGCAAGAATAAGTTTGCAGGACAGGAAAAATAACACTCTTTTATGTAAAGAAATTCAGAATTCCTTTAAAAAATAATTAATAATTTTTTTAATCTCATTTTTAGATTTAATTTTATTATTCTTTTCCATGTTCTTCTTCATGATATCTAATATTTCATAATGATTTTTTCCCTTTTTTGATTTTATTTTAAAAATTCTTTCAAGAGTTTCTTCAAGAACTTCTTTAGAAATTTTATTCTGATTGATTAAAACTGAGCCTCCACTTTCAGAAAGAATCATTGCATTTTTCTCCTGATGATTATTTTTAGAATCTGGATATGGAATTAAAATTGAAGGTTTTTCAGCCTCTATTAGTTCATTGATTGTTCCTGCACCAGATCTCGATATTACAAGATCACAGTTTTGAATTAAAGCTGCTATTTCATTAGTAAATTTCTTTTGAATATAATTTTTGGAGTTTTTTACATGAAAAGATTGTTGATTAGATTCGCCAATGATATGAACTATCCGAAACTGTTTTTTTATTAAAAATTCTAGAGATTTATAAAGAATTTGATTTATAGCTTTTGCTCCTTGACTACCTCCCATAACAATCAAAAGAGGTCCATTTCCTTTTGGAACCCATTCTGGCAAAAAATTAAATTTATAGAATTGCTCTCTTAAAGGTGTTCCAGTGAAAATAGTTTTACAATTTTTTAAATAAGAATTTGTTTTCTTAAATCCTAAAAGAACATAGTTACATAAAAAACCAAAATATTTCGTGACCATTCCTGGAATTACATTTGATTCATGAATAATGATAGGTATCCTGAGAAGTTTTGAAGCAACAATAGTAGGTGCTGATATATAACCGCCAGTCGTAAAAACTAAGTTAATTTTTTTTTCTTTTAAGATCCTAATGATTTGGAAAGTTGACATTAAAATTTCTATATATTGATAAAACAAAAAAATATTTTTTCTTGGTGTCTTTATATTCAAAGTCTTCAAATTATATTTTTTGGGAATAAAATTTGCATCAAATCTTTGACGAATACCCAACCAATGAATATTCCATTCATCTTCCACTTCTTTAGAAACTGCTAAGGCTGGGAATATATGCCCCCCTGTCCCACTAGCTGCGACTAATAAATTATTTTTTTTAGACATAAAAACTTAAATTAGTAGAATAAAAATAACCAATGATTAATATGTTTAATTTAAATTTGTTCAAAAATATAGGATTTCTTCTCTACTTATTTGTTTATCTCATTATTCCCTATTCAGCAATAACGCAAACTTTAAAAGTTGATTTTATAAGAAATCTAGAAAATTCCTTAAATGCAAAAGATTTAGAATTCATTAGAAAAAATTTTAGAAATGAAGAAAGCCAAAATATACCAAAACAATTTTCAAAGATTATTAATGATTTCCCTAACAGCAAATGGAAGATCAAAAGATTGAAATCTAATATTCCAAATAAAGATATTTTGCGAATAAAAGTTTTTGGAAAAAAAATAGTTAATGGAGAAATATATATCCTAGAATCCAATTTTGATTATTTATTTTCAATCGTAAATGGGAAAATAGCTGAAGGGATTATCAAAAATTTATTCACAACTATAAGAAACGATAATAAAAATATAGATATTAGTTTTAAAATTCCTGATAGAGTTCTTACTGGTTCAAAATATGATATCGATATAATTCTGAATAAGCCTCTTGAAGAAGTGATTATTGCTGGAGCTATAAAAACTCATCAAGTTAATTCATTTTTTGAACAAGAAATATTATTGGAGCCATTGGCGTCTGGAGGGATTTTTAAAATAACAAGAGCGCCTTCAAAACCAGGGATACAAATTTGGTCGGGAATCATAGCTCACCCGGAGGGAATGATTACTTTCACAAAGAGCATTGATATTGTTGATGAGATATAGCCTAAGCGTCGTTTAATGCAGCTACGCCTGGTAAGGTTTTACCTTCTAAAAGTTCCAAACTAGCGCCACCTCCAGTAGATATATGAGACATTTTCTCAGCTAATCCTGCTTTCTCTACTGCTGCGACTGAATCTCCACCACCGATTATTGTACAAACTTCAGAAAAAGCACTTAAGTCCGCAAGCGTCGTAGCTATTGAATTTGTACCGTCTGCAAATTTATCAAATTCAAAAACTCCCATTGGACCATTCCAAATAATTGTCTTACATTCTGCAAGAGCATTCTGAAAAACTTTAATGGAATCTGGACCAATATCGAGACCCATCCAATTCCCACTAATTGAATCAATTTGAGATATTTTGCTATTGGCTTCCGGAGAAAATTCATCAGCTAAAACAACATCAGTGGGTAATAATAATTCTACTCCTTTTGCTTTTGCTTTTGCTTCTAAATCTTTAGCAAGCTCGAGTTTATCTTCTTCTACAAGGCTCTTTCCAACATCTAAACCTCTAGCTTTATAAAAAGTAAAAATCATACCTCCACCAATCATGATTTTGTCACACTTATCTAGTAAAGAATCAAGTACTCCTATTTTGCTACTAACCTTTGATCCTCCGACAATTGCTGCCAGCGGACGCTTTGGGGAATCTATTGCTCCTTGTAAGTATTTCAATTCTTTTTCTAAAAGGAATCCAGCTACTGAGGGACTTAAATAATTAGTAACACCCTGAGTTGAAGCATGAGCTCTATGAGCAGCACCGAAAGCATCATTTACATACATATCTGCATGTGATGCTAATTTTTTAGCAAACTCCAGGTCGTTCTTTTCCTCTTCACAAAAAAACCGGACATTTTCAAGTAAAAGAACATCTCCATTAGATAAGCTATTTGATTGTGTAAATGCTTCATCACCAATACAACTGTTTGTAAGAGCAACATTTTGCCCCAACAATTCACTTAATCTTGCTGCTACTGGAGTTAATCTCATTTTTTCATTTACCTGACCCTTTGGTCTACCAAAATGAGCAGCTAAAATAACTTTTGCAGAATGATTTATAAGATATTCAATAGTTGGGATCGCTGCACGAATACGAGTATCGTCGGTTATTAGACCATCTTCATTTAATGGAACATTAAAATCTACTCTTACAAGAACTTTTTTTCCTTCTAAATGTGTCTTATAAAGACTGGAAAGAGATAATTTTGTCATTAAACAAGCTTAATTTTAATCTTAAGACCCTAACGTTAATTTGGGCTTATTGGGTTAAAAAGTAGTTACCTTTACCTATGCCTTAATAAATTTTAAGAATTAACGATTATAAAAATTTTTTAGTCATTAAATTTATACTAAACTTTAGAAGTAAATACTTTTGAAACTTATAAAAAACTAATAAGGAATACAAAATTTTATTTGATTTATTGAAGTGGACATACCCAAAATTCAATGGTACCCAGGCCATATCGCAAAAGCAGAAAAGAAATTATCTGAAGTTATCAATAAAGTAGATTTAGTTATAGAAGTTAGAGATGCACGAATTCCTTTGTCAACAGGACATCCACACCTAAATAAATGGATAAATAATAAAAAACATATTCTTGTTATTAATAGATCAGACATGATCTCCCCTAATACAATCAATAGTTGGAATAAATGGTTTAATGCTAAAGATCAATATCCTCTTTGGTGTGATGCTAAAAGAGGAATAGGTATTAAAGAAATTTGTAAGTCAGCCAAAGATTCTAGGTCGTCAATCGACGACAGAAGACTCTCTAGAGGAATGAAAATTAGGCCAATTAGAGCCCTGACACTTGGTTTTCCAAACGTAGGAAAGTCAGCATTAATTAATAGAATTGCAAAAAAAAGAGTTGTAGATAGCGCTAGGAAAGCAGGCGTGACGCGTAATTTAAGATGGATAAAATTAGAAAGTGGTATAGATCTGCTAGATGCTCCAGGTGTTATACCTCCAAATTTAGAAGATCAAAAATCAGCACTTAATCTTGCACTGTGTGACGATATTGGTGAAGCTGCTTATGAAATAGAGAGTGTCGCAATTGGATTTATCAAAATTATATCCACTCTCAACAAAGATAAGAATGCGAATATCTCAGTTAAACAAATATCTAATAGATATGGAGTTGATATTGCCAAAGGCTTTAAGAGTCCTTCTGCTTGGATCGACGAAGCAGCTTCAAAACATACCTCAGGCGATAAAAGGAGAATGTCTCATAAGTTATTGGAAGATTATAGAAATCAAATGCTGGGTAAAATTGCTTTAGAAGTCCCACTATGGAATTAAATAATCAAAATTCTTTCGGCATTGGAGAAGGTGAGCTTATAGAAATTATTTATGAGCTACCTCTTCCTATGAGGCTAGACAGATGGTTGGTAAGTAAAAGGCCAGAACAAAGTAGAGCAAGAATTCAACATTTTATAAATTCAGGTTTAGTACTTGTAAACTATAAGACCGCGAAAGCAAAGACCCCATTAAAAAATGGCGACTACGTTCAAATATGGATGCCCCCTCCAGAACCTCTTATTTATTTGAAACCTGAAAAAATGGATTTAAATATCCTTTTTGAAGACGAGCACATCATAGTAATCAATAAACAATCAGGACTAATTGTTCATCCAGCCCCTGGACACAAATCTGGAACTTTAGTGAATGGATTACTTTTTCACTGTAAAGATCTACCTGGAATTAATGGGAAACTAAGACCTGGGATTGTTCACAGATTAGATAAAGATACCTCCGGATGTATGGTGGTTGCAAAAAGCCAAGAGGCATTAGTAAATCTCCAGAAACAAATTAAAGAAAAAATAGCATCACGCGAATATATTGCAGTAATTCATGGAGCACCTAATTCTGAAGCAGGGCAAATAGTGGGACACATTGGCAGAGATAAATTAAATAGATTGAAATATAAAGTAGTTGAAGAAACTGCAGGAAGGTATGCCTGTACCTATTGGAAATTAGAAGAAAGATTTGGCAATTACTCATTAATGAGTTTCAAACTAGATACGGGGCGAACGCATCAAATAAGAGTTCATTGCGCTCACATTAATCATCCAATTGTGGGTGATCCGTTATATGGAAGATGTAAAAAACTACCATGTAAATTAGATGGCCAAGCTTTACACGCCATTAAGCTTGGACTTATACATCCAATAAATGGTAAAGAAATGATATTTGAATCAGAATTACCATTAGATTTTCAAAAATTACTAAGTATTCTTAATGTTAAATAAGATTTAAAGAGGAATTGAGAAGCGATTTTGTATACGTGTTTTGAGTTTTAGTGAATATTGTAGAACTTTCTCCTTCATCAACTATCTTTCCTTGATGCATAACTAGCAACCTATCACAAAATCTTTTAGCAATGCCTAAATCATGAGTAATAAAGATAATCGTTAAATTCATTTTTTCTTGCAAGACTCTAAGTAATTCAAGAATCTCTATTTTTACTGAAGCATCCAACATATTTACGCTCTCATCACAAATCAAAATTTTTGGTTTCAACAATAGCGCTCTGGCTAATGAAATTCTTTGCAATTGACCACCAGATAATTGGCTAGGGTAAGAATTAAAAAAATCGTTATTTAAGGGGAGATTTAAATTTCTTAACATTAATTTTATTTCTTTTTCGATTTTTCTTTTATCTGAAATTTTTTGAATAAAAAATATATCTTCCAAAATATTTTTAATTCTCATTTTTGGATTCAAACTTGAAAAAGGATCTTGAAAAATAATTTGCACATTATTGTTCTTTTTAAAAGATTTATTTTTTTTCGATGCATGATTTTTATCATAAATTTTAATTTCACCACCTCTTACTTTAAGAAGTCCAATTAAAGCCCTACATAATGTACTTTTACCGCTCCCTGAAGAACCAACTATTCCAAGAGTCTCATTCTCAAATAACTTGAAACTAACTTCATTTAAAGCCTTATTCCATTTATTAATGAATATTGAAGAATTTAATTTATACCAATGTCTTAGGTTATTTACCTCTAGAACGACCTCATCTCGAGCATTATTTTTAGTATTTGGTTCTAATATTATTTTTGAAGCATTTATTAACTTTTTCCCGATATCTGATTTTGGTGATTGAAAAATATCTAATATATTACCTTTTTCAACAATCGATCCCTTTTCAATTATTGCAACTTTTTTACACCACTTTGCTGCAAGATTTATATCGTGACTAATTAAAATTAAAGTAGTATCAAATTCATTACATAGATGAATTATTTCTTGCATAATTTCAAAACTTGTTTTGGTATCTAAGCTAGTTGTAGGTTCATCAGCTATTAATAATTTAGGTTTCAAAGCAAGTGCCATTGCTATAGAAACTCTCTGTCTCATTCCACCGCTAAATTGATGTGGGAAAGAATCAAGTCTACTTTCTTCAATTCCTACTTTTTGAAAAACTTCTTTTACTAATTTTTTAATAAGTAAAGATGATTTAGTTTGATCATGCGTTTTAAATAATTCATATAAATGATCCCCAACTCTCATTAGCGGATTAAGTTTTTTTATAGAGTCTTGATAAATAAATCCAAAATTCTTTCTTCTAAATAATTGTGCGTCTTTGTTATTTATTTTCCTAGGATCTACACTAGAAATTGATAAATACCCTTTAGAAGTGGCCTTTTCAGGCAATATATTCACTAATGTTTTTGCAAACGTGGTCTTTCCACACCCAGAAGGTCCTATTATGGCCAAATGATCTCCTCTATCTATTTCCAAATTAAAATTTTTGATAATAGGTTGCTGTTTTAAACCATATTTAACAGTAAGATTTTTAACTACAATAATTTTTTCTTTATTTATTCCCATGATTTATAGCAAATTTTTCTAGACCTAAATAAAATAAATCTAAAGCAAGATAAAATGTCCAAGGCAGCTGCAAATTCAAAAGAAAAAAACGAAATTGAAGTTTCCAAAACTATTTTGCCTGAAAATAAAAAATATGAAAGTGAATCTTTGAATTATCAAATAAAAATTCCCGATTGGCTTCTAAAAGATATTCATAATTTTGAAAAATCAAATAAAGATAATGATGAGAATCAAAACCTTATAGTAAAGGCTTTTAAACTTGCGTATAAAGCTCATGATGGACAATTCCGCGCGAGTGGCGAGCCATACATTATCCACCCTATTGCTGTTGCAAATCTCCTTAAAGAAATAGGTGCTGGTTCATCTGTTATTGCTGCAGGCCTTTTACATGATGTTGTTGAAGATACTGGCATTGATTTATCCGAAATAGAAACAAATTTTGGATTAGAAGTAAAAATACTTGTAGAAGGTGTAACAAAATTAGGAGGCATTCACTTTAACAACAGGACTGAAGCACAAGCTGAAAATCTTAGGAAAATGTTTTTGGCTATGGCCAGCGATATAAGAGTTGTCTTAGTAAAACTTGCAGATCGACTTCATAACATGAGAACAATTGAATGGCTAAATGATGAGAAAAAACTAAGAATAGCGAGAGAGACAAGAGAGATTTATGCACCATTAGCTAATCGACTAGGAATAAATAGATTTAAATGGGAATTAGAAGATTTAGCTTTTAAATTCCTAGAGCCTAAAGAATATCAAGATCTTAAAGATCAAATCGCTGTTAAAAGAAGTGATAGAGAAAAAAGATTAAAAGTAACTTTGAATCTTATGAAGGAAAACTTGGTTTTGGCAGGTTTGAAAAATTTTGAAATAACAGGAAGGCCAAAACATCTTTATGGCATCTGGAGCAAAATGGAAAGACAGCAAAAGCATTTTCACGAGATTTATGATGTTGCTGCCCTAAGAATTATTGTGGACAATTCAGATAGTTGTTACAGAGCTTTAGCAGTTGTTCATGATACTTTCAAACCAATTCCAGGTAGATTTAAAGACTATATTGGATTACCAAAACCCAATGGATACCAGTCCTTACACACTTCTGTGATTGGGAGACATCGACCTATTGAAGTTCAAATTAGAACTACTTCCATGCATCAAATTGCTGAATATGGTATTGCCGCTCATTGGCAATACAAAGAGGGTGGTTCTCCTGCTAAAAGTAATGCCGAGAGATTTAATTGGCTAAGACAATTAGTAGAATGGCAACAAGAGGGTAATAAAGGGGATCATAATGATTATTTAGCTTCAATTAAAGAAGATTTATTTGATGAAGAAGTATTTGTGATAACTCCAAAAGGAGATGTTGTTGGTTTAAGAAAAGGATCTACCGCGATAGATTTCGCCTATAGAATTCATTCTGAAGTTGGAAATCACTGTAATGGAATAAGAATTAATGAAAAGCTTTCTCCATTATCTACAGCACTTCAAAATGGTGACTTCATAGAAATTTTGACAAGTAATAATGCCAATCCAAGCTTGGATTGGCTGAACTTTGTAGTTACGCCAACTGCTAAAAATAGAATCCGCCAATGGTATAAGAAAAGCCATCGTGATGAAACGATTAAAAGAGGTAGAGATTTACTTGAAAAAGAAGTAGGTCGAAAAGGTTTTGAAGCATTACTTTCTAGTGAAGCAATGAAAAAAGTTGCAAATCGATGCAACTTAAAAACTACTGAAGACCTTCTTGCATCTCTTGGTTTTGGTGGTTTAACTTTGCATCAAGTATTAAACAGACTAAGAGAAGAAATAAAATTACAGACAGAAGATGTAAAAAATGATTCTGAATCTGAAATAGCAAAATCTCTTAAAAGTAATAGTAATTTATCCACTAATAAATCTAATGCCGCAGCTAAATCACCAATTTCCGGGATAGAAGGTCTTGATTACAGAATAGGTAAATGCTGTACCCCACTTCCAGGCGAGGATATTATCGGAACAGTGTCGCTCGGCAACCATGGGATAACCATACATAGGGAAGATTGTGAAAACGTAATACCAATTCCAATAGAGAGAAGATTACCTGTTGGTTGGAATCAAGATAATAAAACTGGCGATAATAAGTTTCCAATTCAGCTACGAATAGAAGTAATTGATAGAGTTGGAGTTCTTAAAGATATTCTTATGCGGTTATCTGATAAAGGTATAAACGTTAGCGATGCCAATGTTAAAACTGCTTATGGTAAACCAGCTATTATAAATCTTTGTGTAGGTCTTGAAAGTTATAATCAACTTCATAAAACAATCGAACAAATTAAATCAATGGCAGATGTTTTAGATATTGCCAGAGTTGGACAAAGTTAATTTTAAAATCAGATCAATCTATCTTTTACTTTTTAACTTGTAGATAAAGAAAACAATACTTCCGCAAATTAAAGCTAATAAAATACCTACACAAGATGAACCTAAGAGTAATTTTAGGGAAAAAATTCTACCTTGTTTCCATAAGTCATCAATAACTAAACTTTTTTCAAGAATTTCATTAGAAGAATTATTTAAAAAAATCGAACCAACTTTATAGTTAAAATAATAAAGTGGAATATAAGTAAAAGGGTTGCTGATCCAGGTACCGATTGCAGCTAGAACAATATTTCCCTTAGCTACTTTCGCAAAAAATACCCCTATTAGAGTCTGAAACCCAAAAAAAGGAAAGCAGCCACTAAATACCCCTATAGCTAAACCTTTAGCATTAAAGAAAGGACTTCCATTCTGATTCCTAAATAATGATAGAATTTTCTTATAGGTAATATCTCTTTTAAATTTCATTCAGAAAGAAAATTTCAAAATTAAATTCTTGATAATCTTACTTAATTATCCATAACAAAGCGAGAGATGGATTCGATAGTTACTACAGAAGATACGATAGCCGCAATTGCTTCAGCTATAAGTATAGGGAAAGGAGGTGTTGCGATAATAAGAGTATCAGGGAAAGACTCAATAAATTCTTGCAAAAAGATTGTTCAAACTAAATCTAAATATGCATGGGAATCGCATAGAGTTTTTCATGGTTTTATTCAGGAAAATAAACAAAATAAATTTATAGATGAGGTTTTAATTTTAGTTATGAAATCACCAAATAGCTTCACAGGAGAGGACGTAGTTGAACTTCATTGCCATGGAGGAATTATCCTAGTAAATAAAGTTCTAAAGAGATTATTATCTAGTAACTCTAGAGTTAGACTTGCA
Source organism: uncultured Prochlorococcus sp. (assembly GCA_902538225.1). GTDB lineage: Bacteria > Cyanobacteriota > Cyanobacteriia > PCC-6307 > Cyanobiaceae > Prochlorococcus_A. The sequence goes on from CACBEF010000009.1 coordinate 21,866, forward strand.
AACCCAGGAGAATTTAGTCAAAGAGCTTTTCTTAATGGAAAAATAGACCTTACTCAAGCCGAGTCGATTAATCAATTAATTAATGCAAGCAATACCAGATCAGCAGAGTTAGCTTTTAGTGGGGTTCAAGGGAAAATAAAGAAAAGAATTAATGATATTAAAAATGACCTTATAAATCAACTTTGCGAAATAGAAGCGAGAGTTGATTTTGAAGAAGACTTCACAGATTTTGATTACACCAAATATCTAAAAAACATTAAAAAAGTAAAAGAAAAAATAGAATTACTAATAGAAAATTCAAAAAGAAATTCATATATTCACAATGGAATATCTATTGCGCTTATAGGCAAAACAAATGTTGGTAAAAGCTCTTTACTAAATTTGCTTGCAAAAAAAGAGAAAGCAATCGTAACTAATATTCCTGGAACAACTAGAGATGTTATTGAAGTTAATTTAACTATTAATGATATTCCCATGAAAATAATTGATACTGCAGGCATAAGAGAAACAGATGAACAAATTGAAAGTATTGGAATTAAAAAAAGTTTTGAAAAAATTAAAGAGTCAGATTTTATAATTTATATTTATAGTCTAGAAGAAGGATTTAATGAAGAAGACAAAAAAATAATACAAGAAATCCCCAAAGAAAAATTAATTACTATTTTGGGCAATAAAAAAGATTTAATTGATTGCAAAAATATTAATTCAAATGAGTTAAAAAACACAATTCTTATGAGCATTAAGAATAATGATGGTGAAAGATTATTAATCGAAACAATCATAAAAAAATGCGGAATAAAACAAGTAGAAAATATCGATATATTTTTAAATGAAAGACATCTAACAAATTTGTCTGCTTGCCTATCTAATTTAAATGACACTGATGAAATAATTAAAAATAAATTGCCATTTGATTTTTTATCAATAGAACTAAGAGATGGAATTCAAAACTTATCTAAAATAACTGGTCAAGAATTAACAGAGGAACTTCTAGGTAATATTTTTTCTAAGTTTTGTATTGGTAAATAAATTTGAGTTAAATTACATAGTGATATATAGTTAATTCTCTAACTTCAGTTGAATTTTTATTTATTAATTATTTTTTAGTTTAGTGGATTTAAATACTCCAATAATAAGTAAGATCATTGATAATTGGATCGATGAAGATATAGGTAGGGGAGATCTTACAAGTCCTTCTATTACAGCAGATAATGGTAATGCATATTGGATTGCAAAAGAAGGTGGAATATTTTGTGGTGTAGAAATCATAAAAGAAATTTTTAAAAAAATTGATTTAAAAATCAGTTCAAAGTTTAATATCTCTGATGGAGATCAATTTGTTAAAGATCAAAAACTCCTGGAAATATATGGACCTTCAAAAAGTTTGCTAGCTAGTGAAAGAATAGGCTTAAATATAGCAATGCATTTATGTGGAATATCAACATATACTAATAATCTTGTAAATAAGTTAGAAGGTACAAATATAAAATTAGCAGATACTAGGAAAACTACTCCTGGCTTAAGAATATTTGAAAAATATGCATTCAAATGCGGAGGAGGAGTGAATCATAGAATGGGATTATACGATGCAGCTATGATAAAAGAAAATCACATTGCATGGACAGATAATCTTAATAATGCAGTAAAAAAAATTCGACTAAATTCGCCTTTTACAACTCATATTATAATTGAAGCTGAAAATATCGAACAGGCAAAAGAAGCAGTATTGGCTGGAGCAGATAGTGTCTTATTGGACGAATTTAGCCCTGAAATAATCAAAAAAAACGTTCAAGAATTAAGGGATTTATCAATGAATAGCATAAAAAAAGAAGTCAATCAAAATTTGATAATAGAGGTTTCTGGAATAAACCCTGAAGAAATTAGTAAATATATAATAAAAGGTATTGATTTAATTTCAACAAGTTCTGCAATTACCAAAAGTAATTGGATTGATTTAAGTATGCGTTATATTAATTAATTATATAGATAAATAATTGAATAATTAATGCTAATCATTTTTAAAGAATTAACAAAACAATTTGAACAATCTCTTTTAGATAGTCTTGAAAAAAATGATAAAAAAGGAGAATTCGACAATCTTAGAAAAAATTTAGTTACACAATCATCAAAAGAAGAGTTTGGTGATTATCAATGTAATGTTTGTCTAAGTTTATCTAAAATATATAAAAAGAAACCAAGAGAGATCTCTGATGATTTTGTTAATCTTTTAAATAAAAATAAAAGTATATCAAAATTATGCAAAAGTCTAGAAATAGCAGGCCCTGGATTTATAAATATAAAATTAAAAGATGAAGTTCTAATAAATGAAATCAAATCAAATATTCAATGCCATAGGTCTGGCATACCTCTAATTAAAAAAGATTTAGATAGTGGTTTGTCTAAAAAAGTTATTGTAGATTTTTCAAGTCCTAATATTGCTAAAGAAATGCATGTAGGGCATTTAAGATCAACAATAATAGGTGACTCAATATCTAGAATTTTCGAGTTAAGAGGTTATCAAGTATTAAGACTCAATCATATTGGTGATTGGGGAACACAATTTGGAATGCTTATTACTCAGCTCAAAGATTTATATTCAAATGATCTAAAAGAAATAGGAAAGATCAAGATAAGTGATTTAGTTGAATTTTATAAAGCATCAAAAAAAAGATTTGATAATGAATTTGAATTCCAACAAAGATCTAGGGAGGAAGTAGTAAAGTTACAAAGTGGAGATAGTAAATCGATCCAAGCCTGGAAATTGTTATGTAATCAATCGAGAAAGGAATTTGATGAAATCTATAAAAATTTAAAAATAAAAATAAAAGAAAGAGGTGAATCTTTTTATAATCCATTTTTAAATTCAGTTATTGAGGATTTGAAGTTTAAAAAAATACTCATAGAAGATCAAGGAGCTAAATGTGTATTTTTAGACGGGATGACTAATAAAGAAGGCAAACCTTTACCGCTAATTGTTCAAAAAAAAGATGGCGGTTTTAATTATGCCACTACGGATCTTGCTGCTATAAGATACAGATTCAATAAAGCGCCTAATGGGGATGATGCTTCAAGAATTATTTATGTAACTGATCATGGACAAGCAAATCATTTTGCTGGAGTTTTTCAAGTTGCAAAAAAAGCAAAATGGATCCCAGATAATTGTCAAGTAGACCATGTCCCTTTTGGGTTAGTTCAAGGAATTGATGGCAAAAAACTAAAGACAAGAGAAGGTGAAACAATACGTCTAAAAGATTTATTAAATGAAGCGGTTAGAAGAGCAAAAGAAGATTTATTGAAAAGATTAAAAGATGAAGATCGTTACGAGACAGATGAGTTTATTGCAAATACTTCAAGAATTATTGGATTAGGAGCTGTTAAGTATGCAGATTTAAGTCAAAATAGGATTACTAATTATCAATTTAGTTTTGATAAAATGCTTTCCCTTAATGGAAATACTGCTCCTTATTTGCTATACACACTTGTAAGAATTTCAGGAATTAAAAGAAAAAATGATTTTGTTTATGACTCTAAAGATTTTCAGTACATAAATTATGAACATAAATCTGAGTGGAAACTCATCAGAAAATTACTTAAGTTGGATGAAGTCATAATTTCTATTGAAAAAGACTTAATGCCAAATAGACTATGCAATTATCTGTTCGAGCTATGTCAGACTTTTAATAGATTCTATGATCAAGTTCCAATCCTCAAAGAAGAAAAAAATATAAAAATTTCTAGACTTAATTTATGTGACCTAACTGCAAAAACACTAAAATTAAGCTTAGAACTTTTAGGAATTGAAACTTTAGAAAGAATGTAATGAATAATTTTGATCAATTAAATAATCTTTTCCCAAAACCAAGAGAAGAAATAATAAATATGCAGTCTTACTCTGCACCTCTAGAAAATAGAAGAAATTTACTCCGCTTAGACTTTAATGAAAATACATTAGGTCCTAGTCCTAAAGTTTTAGAGGCATTACAAGCGATAAAATTAGATGAGATTTCAATTTATCCAGAATATAATTTTTTAAAAAAATTTTTATGTGATAAATATCTTGATTCAAGAAAATTTGGTAATGATGAAATCGGAATTTTCAATGGAGCAGATGCAGCAATAAATGCGATTTTCAATTGCTTTGGAGAAAAAGATCAAATATTTCTAACCACAAATCCAACTTTTGGTTACTATTCTCCTTGTGCAGAAATGCGAGGAATGAAAAAAATAAGTTGTTCTTACATTGGAGAAAATTTTTTATTCCCAATCAAAGAATTTAGGGAAAAAATAACAAAGCATAATCCAAAGTTAATATTTATTTGCAATCCAAATAATCCAACAGGAACCGTTCTAAGCTCTCAAGAAATAATTAACTTAGCTAATATAAATCACGATTCATTAATAATTATTGATGAACTATACGAAAAATTTAATGGAGATAGTCTTCTTGAATCAATAGATTTTGAAAAGAATAACAATATACTAATAATCCAATCTCTTTCAAAAACTGCAGGTTTAGCTGGTTTAAGAATAGGTTTTACTTTTGGCAATAAAAGTTTAATTCAGTTCATTAATAAAGTTACAGGACCATATGATGTAAATAGCTTTGCTATAACAGCAGCATTAGCAGCACTTAAAGACAAATCATATATTGATAATTATGTTTTAGAAGTAAAAAAGGCGAGGGAATGGATTTTAAATAAATTTAAATCAACAAAAATCAGAACTCACTTTAGTGGAGGTAATTATTTCTTAATTTGGCCAAAAAAAGATCCTAAAATCTTAATACAACAGATGAGAGAAAAAGGAATTCTTATTAGAAGTATGGAAAACAAAAAAGATATTGGTAATTCAATAAGGGTTAGTATTGGAACTAAAGAACAAATGATTTTTTTCTGGGACAATTACAAGATCTTAGATACAATAAATTAATTACTGAAAATATAAATTGTATTTTGATCGATTCTTTTAGGTTTTATTTGAAAATCTTTTCCTACATATTTTACTTTAAAATCTTCCATATTTTCGATAAATAAATCAGCATTTGAGAAATCACATTCTTTATTAATTTGTTTGCCACGTTCAAAGTGAACAGGAATAACTACGTTAGGTTTTAAGATATTAACTATTCTTGAAGCTTCTTTCCCATTGTAAGATTTTATTCCTCCTCCAATTGAAATAAATAAGATATCTGGACGAGACAAAATAATTTGACTATTTATATCAATATCACCAGCTGCTCCTCCCATATGAACAATTTTAAGATCATTCTGCTCCCAACTCCAAACAGTTGCCATCCCAAATCTTCTTCCATCTACTCTGTCATGTGGTACAGAAATTCCATTTAATATAATATCCTCAAATTGATAGATTCCTGGCTCAACAAACATTAATTGATCATTAGGGTTATGTCCTTCATCTGGAAGCCTAGAACTAGCCAAAATAAAATCTACGTTAACTTCTTTTGGCTCCTTTAAATTACTTGCACAACCTATTGATTTAAAGGGATTTATAAGAATAGATTTATCTGCACTATTAATTAAAAAACTACTATGTCCCAAACTTTTTATTACTAAATTCCTTGCCAATAATGAAGTAGGTAAAAAAGAGCTAACTAATATCAAAAATAAAAAGTTTTTAATTTGAGAAATCATAATATTAAATTTTTTTTATTTTACATTTTTTGAGCCATTTTTAGAAAATTACTAATTAATTTATGACCAAATTGCGTCAACACACTTTCAGGATGAAACTGTACCCCATGTAAATGTTTATATTCTTTGTGAGAGATAGCCATAATAGTTGAGTCTTCTAAAGTCGCAGTTATGTCAAAACAAGATGGTAAAGAACTTGAATCAACTATAAGACTATGGTATCTAGTCGCCACAAACGGAGTTTCTATATCTTTAAACAATCCTTTTTGATTATGAAATATTTTGGATGTCTTGCCATGCATAAGTTCTTTACCAACTATAACCTTACCTCCAAAAGCTTGAGCCAAAGCCTGATGACCTAAACAAACTCCCAATGTCGGAATATTTTTAGATAATTTTTTTAGTATTGGCAGACAAATTCCAGATTGATCTGGATTACCTGGACCTGGAGATAATAGAATTCCACTAGGATTTAGTTTGATAATTTCTTCTAAAGTAATTTCATCATTTCTTTTAACTATTAATTCTTTAGTTATTTCATGCTCAACTGAAAGTTCTCCTAAATATTGAACAAGGTTATAAGTAAAACTATCGTAATTATCAATAACAAGAAACATATTTATATGGATTTAAAATAACAACTTTATTTGAGGAACAAAGATATATACAGCAATAATAACAGAATTAATGGAAGCTAATAATACTGCTCCTGCAGAAGTATCTTTTGAAATTTTAGCCAAAATACTAAATTCTTTTTTCACTACTAAATCAACGATTGATTCAATAGATGTATTTAATATTTCTAATATTAAAACAGGCATAATTGATGCAATCAAAATTACATAATTACTTAGACTAATTTTGAGTAAAAAACCAATTATTAAAATTGTAAATGCAAAAATTAATTGAATTTTAAAATTTCTTGAAGTTTTTAATACGTAACTAATTCCACTGAAAGCATACTTAAAACTTATAAATACATTACTAGAAGTTTTGTATGATTCTTTTCTATTTTCTAAATAGTTTATTTTTTTTTTCATTGATTTTTAATCTAATCGAGTAATTAAATATTCTTGAAAATTTAACATATTTTCCAAATCATGCTCATTATTATGTTCCCAACCCAAAAGATGTAAAAATCCATGACTAGCCAACCAGATCATCTCTCTATAGATTGAATGTTTATATTCATAAGATTGTTCAAGTGCCATCTCTAATGATATAAATATATCTCCCAACTCTATGTGATCTAAATTATTTAGAGATTCATCAGAAATAATTGGAAAAGATAGAACATCAGTGGAACCATTTTTTTGCATCCACTTCTTATTCAAAGAAGCAATTTCTTGATTAGATATTATTTGTAATCCTAATGAAAAAGATTTTTTTTCAAAAAAATAATTTGGCAATTCATAATCCTCTTTTTTTAATATTGCATTTATCCAAGATAAAAAAACTTTCTCCCAAAAAATAGATTCAAAAATAAGCTTAGTTTTATTATCTTTTAACTTATTTGAAAATTGAGAAAAATCATTACATTGAAAAACCAAATCTAAATTTATTTCAGAAATAATTTCTTTTTCATACATTTTTAAACAGGAATATTGGGCTTACCTATAGTGGCCACTAATATTAATATCCCAATTAAAACTAGAAAGGTTATAGAAAAATGAGAAATACTTTTTGAACCTTTCCTTACCATATTTCTCATAGCAAGTTTTATAAAGCTTGGAGGAGCAACTTTTTTGTCTAAGATTTCGTTTTTATTTTCCATTAGTTATTCAATAGATTCGTTAGAAGAAATATTCATACGTAATAATTCATGAATAAATGGTTCAAGTCCACCATCTAAAACACTATCTAAGTCGTTAGTCTCCTGCATAGTCCTAAGATCTTTTACCATTTGATAAGGATGGAAAACATAATTTCTTATTTGATTGCCCCATGCAGCTTCTACAATATCACCTTTAATATCAGCGACTTCTGCAGCTCGTTGTTCTTTAGCAATCACTAATAGTTTAGACTTTAGAAGTAACATAGCTTTTTCTTTATTTTGTAATTGAGATCTTTCTTGGGTGCATCTTACTGAAATCCCTGAAGGCAAATGAACAATTCTTACTGCTGTTTCTACTTTATTAACATTTTGTCCTCCCGCTCCACCGGATCTACTCGTTGTAATTTCTAAATCTTTTTCAGGTATATGAAGTGAAATATTATCATCTAATTTTGGCATAACCTCTACTCCAGCAAAGCTGGTTTGTCTTTTGCCATTAGCATTAAAAGGAGAAATTCTTACTAATCTATGAGTTCCTTTTTCATGTTGCAGATAGCCATATGCATATTTTCCATCAATTTCAAACGTCACACTTTTAATACCTGCTTCTTCTCCTTGCGATAATTCATTAATTATAAGGCTCATTTGATTATTATCGGCCCATCTTGAATACATTCTCAATAATATCTCTACCCAATCCTGCGAATCTGTGCCACCCGCACCTGCGTTAATAGAAACTACTGCTCCTTCCTTATCGTATTCACCACATAACAATCTTTCAAATTCCCATTTATCTAAATTCTCTCTTAATTTCTTTAATCCCTGATGGGATTCCAAAATCATTTCCTCTTCAGGTTCTAAAGAATAAAGCTCAAGAGAGGCATTAGCATCAGAAATAAAAGTTTTCCATTTATCTAACAATTCGAGTTGTGCTTTGACATCATCAAGGATTAACATTTGCTTTTTAGCTTCTTCTTGATTTTCCCAAAATTGAGGCTGAGCAGAAATTTGCTCTAACTCTCTCCTTTTCGCTTTTAATCCTGGAACGTCAAAGACAATCCTGAGCATTACCCAGGCGCACTGTTAGTTCCGAAAGATCTTTTTTGAAATCTGTGATATCTATCAAAATAGAATTTATTCGTTATTTATAATCTAACAAGCACTTTTGTTTAATAGTATAAACTAAGTACTATTTTAAAAAAATGTCCAAAGTTGAAATTTATACTTGGCAATATTGCCCATTCTGTATTCGAGCAAAATCACTACTCAAGAAAAAAAATGTAAATTTTACAGAATATAAAATAGATGGCGACGAAGATGCCAGAGCATTGATGATTGAAAGGGCTGATGGTAGAAGAACTTTACCACAAATATTTATAGATAATGAGGGTATCGGGGGCTGCGATGATCTCTATGCATTAGAAAATGAAAATAAATTAGAAGCATTATTAAACTAGATCTTATGAAATTTCTATTCGTAATAGATCCAATTAAAAATATAAATCCCTTCAAAGATTCAACTGCTGCTTTAATGCAAGCATCATCAAAAAAAAATATTGAAATCTGGAGTTGTACTCCTCAAGATCTTGAAGCTAGAGGTGATGAAGTATGGGCATCTTCCCTAAAAGTTGAAGTAAATCCGTGGATTTCTTTCAAAGAGAATGATTGCATACCTCTCGCCGAATTTAATTGCATTTGGATGAGAAAAGATCCTCCTGTAAATGAGGCCTATTTATATGCAACTCATCTTTTAGAAGTTGCCGAAAGAAAAGGAGTAAAAGTAATTAACAAACCCTCATCATTAAGAGCATGGAATGAAAAGCTAGGTGCTTTGAGATACAGCCACTTAATGGCACCTACAATAGTTGCGAGTAAGGTGAAAGATCTTATTAATTTTGCAAATATAAATAATGAAGTAGTCATAAAACCTCTTGGAGGAAAAGGTGGTCAAGGTGTTATAAGGATAAATAAAAATTCTCCAGGAATTAAATCAATCATTGAATTAATTACTTCTCAAGAAGAATTACCCGTTATGATGCAAAAATTTATTCCTGAAGTCATAGAGGGTGATAAAAGAATAATTATCGTAAACGGTGAAGCAATTGGATCTATAAATAGGATTCCTCAAGGAGGCGATTTTAGGAGTAATTTAGCGATGGGAGGGAAGGCTGAACCCACATTATTAACAGAAAAAGAAAAAAGTATCTGCTTAGAATTATCACAACACTTCAAAGATGAAGGTTTATTTTTTGTAGGTATTGATGTAATAAATGGAATGCTTAGCGAGATTAATGTAACCAGTCCAACAGGTTTAAGAGAAATAGAAAATTTATCCAATAAGAATGTTTCAGATGAAGTTATTGAAAAATTAGTAGAAATTATCTAGGATTTTTAGCGAAAAATATCTGTTTTACTATAGATTCAAATTTTAATTTAATCTCATCTATTTCTTTCTCTAAAACAGAGCCTGAAACTATACCTGAACCAGCCGTAAATTCAATATTTTCTTCAATACATCTTGCGCCTCTTATTGCTAAAAGAAATGAAGCATTTCCTGATGAATCAACCCAACCCATTGGAGAAGCATAATTTCCTCTAGGAAAAGACTCAAGAGTGTTTATCCAATCCAATGCTGCATTTTTTGGGTATCCACAAACGGCCGGAGATGGATGTAGGTTTTTAAGCAATTCAAAAGGACAAATATTTTCAACTTTGGAGAAAATGAGTGTTTGCAAATGAGAAATATCTCCAAATGAATTTACCTTGATATCACTTTTTTTAAAGTTTGATATTTTTGAAACTTCTAAACATTTAATCAAATACTCTATTACATAATTATGTTCCTTTAAGTCTTTAGTACTTTTTAGGAGTTTCTTAAAATTTGAATTAGTAGAGATAGTTCCAGCAAGAGCCTCCAAAGTTAAATTAGGTTTAGTAAAAGAAAATAATTTTTCTGGAGATGCTCCAAACAAAATATCCTTACTATTCCTTTTCCAAACGTATCTACATGTATTTGGTTGATTCTTTTTAAATCTTTTTAAAATTTCTACTAAATCTAATTTATTTTTAAGTTTTATTTTAATCCTATTAGCTAAAACTATCTTTTCGAGGATACCTTTCTCTACTAATTGAATTCCTCTATTAACTATTTTTTTCAAATTTGTTTTAGAGGTTTCTAAGGAGCGTGAAAAATCATCAATAATAGGGCAATCAAAACCAGTTTTTAAGCCAGATGATTTTATTAATTCTGAGCCAGAATTTATAACTTGATTCCTAATTGTCCATATTTCTTCAATTAATGTTCTTAATGATGATTTACCTTCAACATGACCATTGATTCTTAACCAGCAATTCTTATCGCTTTTAATAATTAATATTTTTGGTAAGATTGCTTCCAAACTAGGGATATCTGAAGATAAATTCTTATTATTCAAATTTTCAGAGAAAGAAAACAAGTAAATTATTTTTGAAAGTGCAGAATTATGTGATTCGTTAGTTAAGTTAACTAAATTTTTAAAATTCTCAGAATTAAACTCTTTCGCCAACTCAAATCTTTTTGGACCATCCAAAGTGACATATTTACATTTCTCAAAAGCAATATACGAAATGCCATCAGATTCCTCCCAAAACGAAGAAAACGGATATTTATTTATAAACAATTCATATACTTGAAATAAATCAATACAAGGAATCTCAATACAAATACTTACTAATCCAGAATTTTCCACTTTCTTATCGAAAGAAGAAAATACATCTTTTAAAAAATCTGTTAAGTTTAAATCATTTTTCATTACTTATTGAAAATAACTAAAAATCATGCAATAAAGTAAAAAATGTAACTCAATTTATAAACTAAATTTAATAATTATCGAATTTTGTGTGTTAATTAAAAATGGACAAAGATAAAAAAAAATTATGGAAGCAAGCAATAAAATGGCCTCTTTATTCTGTTGCAATACTTCCTGTTTTAATAACAGCAGCTTATTTACTCAATCAATATGAAAAGGTAAAAATTTATAATTTAATTGCATTTACTTTAGCTGCAATTTTGATATTACTTTGGGAAAATCTAACTAATGATTTATTCGACGCAGAAACAGGAATCGATGAATTTAAATTCCATTCAATTGTAAATCTTGTAAAAAATAAAAAAATAATTTCATTTATTGCATATTCATCTTTAGTTGTTGGTTTATTAATAATTTCAATTATTTCAGTATCAACAAGTATAAACATTTTGATTTTAGTGGCAGCTTGCTGCTTCTTAGGGTATTTATATCAAGGACCTCCTTTTAGATTTGGCTATAAAGGTTTAGGAGAACCATTATGCTGGCTTGCATTTGGACCTTTTGCTTACTCTGCAGTCTTAATTGCGTTAAATCCGTATAATATTTACTTCGAAGATATTCCCTGGAAAGTTTCTTTATTACTTGGTTCAGGACCTTCCTTAGCAACAACTCTTGTATTATTTTGTTCTCATTTTCATCAAATTTCTGAAGATAAAAAGCATGGGAAAAATTCACCTTTAGTTCGCTTAGGAGCAAAAAAAGGTTCTCAATTTATACCTTGGATAATTTTTGCAATATATATATTTCAACTTTTCACTATAGTTACTGGATTTATTCCAGTGTTTTGTATCCTTTATTTGATTAGTTTTCCTAAAGCAAGAAGACTTATAAATTTATTAAAATCTTCATATAAAAAACCTTCTGCAATAAAAAATTGCAAATTCCTCGCTATAAAATTTCAAACTCTCAATGGAATTGGCTTAATCTCAGGATTAATATTTAATTACTTGCTTAATAAATGAACTTAATATTTAAAAAAAAACCTTATAGCTTTAAGTTATCCACAAAGGTAGAAAATTCTAAAACCACTTACCTTACAAAATCAGGTTGGATAATAAAATTTACCAGCAATGACAAAAAAATTGGGTTTGGAGAAGTTTCACCACTTAATAAAGAGGACTTAAAAAAATGTGCAAAACAACTAAATATGATCCCTGAGTATTTAGGAGTATTTAATTTATCTGAGCAAATAAATATTTTTCACCCATGCATTCAATCTGCAATAAATTCTGCATTAGCTGAAATAAATGGAAAAATAATTTTCAAAGAAAACTATTTCTTTGATGAAATTGATAAAACAGCTATACTTTTAAATCCTGAAAATGTAATTTCAGATCTAAATGAAATTAAAAAAAGACAATCTAGCATTGAAAAATCAGTAACGATAAAATGGAAAGTAGCATTAAAAAATAACAATGAGGAAGAAGCAAATTTAGAAGAAATTTTAAGCCAAATAAATAATAATAATATTAAGTTAAGAATAGATGCTAATGGTTCTTGGGGAAGAGAGATAGCTAATAGATGGGCTGATATTTTGAAAGATAATAAAAATATAGATTGGTTAGAACAACCTCTATGTGTTGATGATATTGATGGATTGAAAGAACTCAACAAAAAAATCCCAATAGCCTTGGACGAATCACTTTTAAAATTTCCAACTTTGATTGATGAGTGGAAGGGTTGGCAAATTCGAAGGCCTTCTCAAGAAAATAATCCAGTTAAGCTTTTAAGAGAATTAGAAAATAAAAAAGCATTAATATCTATAAGTACCTCATTTGAAACTGGGATAGGAAGGAGATGGCTTTATCATTTATCGTCTCTACAATTACAAGGACCAACTCCAAAAGTTCCTGGTTTGGCAATGAATAAATTGCCTAATTCGTTTCTATTTTTAAATGAAGCAAAAATAATATGGGATCTACTATGAAAAATAAAATTCATACTATTGAAGTTGAAAATAACGAAACTAAATCTGTAGAGAAAATTATTGAAAAAATTAGAGAGAAAAAAATTATTTATGTAAAAAACAAATTTTATGAAGACAAAGATGTATTAGATTCAATTACTGAAAATGGGCCAGCAATTATCTTAAACAGTAGTGGGAGTTCTGGAAAACCGAGAAAATGTTTTCACCATTTAGATAATCTTAAATTATCTGCAGCTACATCAGGTCAATGGCTAATAGAGCAAGGATTTGAATTGAAAAACTGCTTAATTTTAAATACTTTACCCCTAAACCATATAAGTGGATTAATGCCAATTATTAGAAGTCAAATTTGGGGATGTGCTTGTATTAATATTTCTCCGAATTTGATAAAAAAAACTCGAGAACTTTTACTTTTTACAATTAAATCTAAAAAAAACAAAAAACACTTGATTACGTCATTAGTACCTACCCAATTACAAAGACTTTTAGCTCAAAAAAATGGAATTAGTTGGCTTAAAATTTTTGATGTAATTTGGGTAGGTGGAGCTTCAATTTCAGACGAAACTGCAGAACAATGTATACAAGAAAAAATAAAATTAGCACCTTGTTACGGCTCAACTGAAACAGCAGCAATGGTTACAAGTTTAAAGCCAAAAGAATTCTTAATGGGTTTTGAAAATGTTGGAGAAATACTACCTGATACAAAAATAAGAATTAACGCACAAGGATTAATCGAGATAAAATCAGCCAGAATTGGAATCGAAATAATAGAGTCTTCAAAAACTAAAAATTTCAAACATAAAAATGGTTGGTGGCAAACCGGTGATTTAGGTGAAATTAATCCAATCAATAATTCTTTATATTTAAAATTTCTTGGAAGAAGTGATAACGCTTTTAATTCAGGAGGAGAAATCGTTTTTCCAGAAGTAATTGAATCTCGATTAAATGATTTCATTATGAAAGAAAATATCCCAATTAGTAAATTGAATATTTCAAAAGTATCCGACAAATTATGGGGAAATAAAATTAAAATAGTTGTTGAATTTAGAGAACTTACAAATCATAAAAATGTTGAAAATTCATTAAATTTATTAAAAAGATTTTCTCAAAGTTGGCCTAAACATCAAAAACCTGAAAGGTGGATTGTTAAAAACAAAAATACCTTTACGGAAAAATAAACTTTAAATTTAAAAAATAATAATTAGCATTCTTTTAAATTTTTACTTACATTTGAAGCCTCTATCCATCTTTCCAACTGATCGGGAAGTCCTATTTTATTTCTTGAATCAACATCTAAAGAACAATGTATTATTTTTCCTTCTGCTACTTTATTTCCATTTTTTATAAAAAAGCTATTTACTTGGAACAAATGAGTATTAATTTTATGAGGGGCAATTTTTATTTTTAAGAAATCTCCAATTTTGATAGGCGCAAGAAAGTTTGCTTCACAATTTACTATGGGAAAAATAATTTGACTTTTACTTATAGAAAAATCTGGGAAAATATCTTGATAAGGAATTCCATAAATTTCAATACTCTCTTCCCAAGCTTCGTGCGACCATTTTAATAAGTTATGAAAATGAATTACACCTGCAGAATCACAATCACCGAATCTTACCTTCTTCTGCAATATTAACCAATCAGCGGGTTTCATTTAAAGAAATTATCTATCAACAGATCCCATAATGACATCTATTGAGCCAAGGATTGCCATAATATCGGCGATTTTGGCCCCTTTAAGAATATGAGGCAATATTTGCAGATTATTTAAATCAGCTGCTCTGATTTTAAATCTCCATGGTGTAACTTCATTATTTCCTTGAATAAATACACCTATTTCACCTTTACCGGACTCTAATCTTGTATACAATTCTCCGTTAGGAATTTTAAAAGTTGGAGCAACCTTCTTAGCTACATATTGATAGTCAATACCAAATATTTCACTCTTCTTATCTTCAGTCGCCATTCTTTGAGCTTCTAAATTTTCTGTTGGACCTCCTGGAATCATTTTGCAGGCTTGGCGAATGATGCTTAGTGATTGTCTCATCTCTTCAACTCTTACTCGATATCTCGCATAACAATCACCTTCTTTTTCTGAAGCAATCTGC
>CACBEF010000010.1 GCA_902538225.1 uncultured Prochlorococcus sp.
AACTTTTACAACTTCAAAAAAATAATAACTCTCAGAAAGATAACCTAGTTATAAAGAATAACGCTAAACAAAATATCGATGCATCTAAGCAGAAGGCGAAATCGCCTAATAGTCGTCCAAATGCTACTCCAAGTTCCAAAAAACCTCCTCATAAAACATTTTCAAATAGTTCAAAGAAACCTGGAAAGACAGACTGGGATGATAGCGCAAAACTTGAAGCATTAAGAAGTAAAAATCCTCAAAAACAAAGGCAGAAAGTTCATATTATTGGTGAAAATGATGATTCATTAACATCTGAAACCAGTGGATATTCAGGCGAAAAAATTTCAATTTTATCAGCAAGTCTGGCGCGTCCTAAGAAAGAAAAGTCTGAAGAAACTAAATCTCAAAAATCTATCAAACAATTTAAGAAGAAGAAAAAAGAGACCACAAGACAAAGGCAGAAAAGGAGAGCAATGGAATTAAAGGCTGCCAAAGAGGCCAAACAAGTAAGACCTGAAATGATAATAGTTCCCGAAGATAATTTAACTGTTCAAGAATTAGCTGATAAATTAAGCCTTGAAAGTTCTGAAATAATAAAATCTCTTTTCTTCAAAGGCATAACTGCAACTGTTACTCAATCACTTGACTTAGCAACAATTGAAGCAGTAGCAGAAGAATTTGGTGTGCCTGTTTTACAAGATGATATCCAAGAAGCTGCTGAGAAAACAGTTGATATGATTGAATCTGATGATATTGATAATCTAATAAGAAGACCGCCTGTTATTACAGTGATGGGTCATGTAGATCATGGCAAAACAAGTCTTTTAGATTCCATCAGAGAATCAAGAGTAGCTTCGGGGGAAGCAGGGGGCATCACCCAACACATAGGAGCTTATCAAGTTGAATTTGAACATGAATCTCAAAAGAAAAAATTAACTTTTCTTGATACACCTGGTCATGAAGCCTTTACTGCAATGAGAGCAAGGGGTACAAAGGTTACAGATGTAGCTGTTCTTGTAGTTGCTGCAGATGATGGTTGCAGACCTCAAACACTTGAAGCTATCAGTCATGCAAGAGCTGCAAAAGTACCAATAGTTGTTGCAATAAATAAAATTGACAAAGAAGGGGCTTCTCCAGACAGAGTAAAGCAGGAACTATCAGAAAAAGATTTAATTGCTGAAGATTGGGGAGGCGATACAGTGATGGTTCCAGTAAGTGCTATCAAAAAACAAAACATTGATAAATTACTCGAAATGATCTTATTAGTATCAGAGGTAGAAGATCTACAAGCTAACCCTGATAGATTTGCAAAAGGTACTGTTATTGAAGCCCACCTAGACAAAGCAAAAGGACCTGTGGCTACTTTGTTAGTACAAAATGGAACCTTGAAATCTGGAGATGTTTTAGCTGCGGGTTCAGTCCTTGGAAAAATTAGAGCAATGGTTGATGAACATGGTAATAGAATCAAAGAAGCAGGGCCATCATTCCCAGTGGAAGCGCTAGGATTCAGTGAAGTACCCACTGCAGGGGATGAATTCGAAGTCTACCCTGATGAGAAAACTGGTCGAGCCATTGTCGGAGAAAGGGCAACAGATGCTAGAGCAACAAAATTAGCTCAGCAAATGGCCTCTAGAAGAGTCAGCTTA
Source organism: uncultured Prochlorococcus sp. (assembly GCA_902538225.1). Lineage (GTDB taxonomy): Bacteria > Cyanobacteriota > Cyanobacteriia > PCC-6307 > Cyanobiaceae > Prochlorococcus_A. Next base: position 1,629 of record CACBEF010000010.1, read on the forward strand.
TCATCCTTATCAACTCAAGCAAATGATGGAGAACTTAAGGAGTTAAATTTAATTCTCAAGGCTGATGTTCAAGGTAGTGTTGAAGCAATATTAGGATCACTAGAACAATTACCAAAAAATGAAGTTCAAGTCAGAGTCCTACTTTCTGCTCCCGGAGAAATAACTGAGACAGATATCGATCTCGCTGCCGCATCTGGGTCAGTAATCATTGGATTTAACACCTCATTGGCTTCTGGTGCGAAGAGAGCAGCTGATGCTAATGACGTTGATATAAGAGAATATGAAGTAATTTATAAACTCTTAGAAGATATTCAGTTGGCTATGGAAGGGCTACTTGAACCCGATCTTGTGGAAGAATCATTAGGGCAAGCTGAAGTTAGAGCAACTTTCGCAGTTGGTAAAGGAGCTATTGCGGGCTGTTATATACAAACTGGCAAATTACAAAGGAATTGTTCTCTGAGAGTTATTAGATCAGAGAAAGTAATATTTGAGGGTAATTTAGACTCTCTAAAAAGAGCTAAAGATGATGTAAAAGAAGTAAATACAGGGTTTGAATGTGGAGTTGGCTGCGATAAATTCTCTTCATGGATTGAAGGAGATGTAATCGAAGCATTCAAGTTTGTCACCAAAAAAAGGACCTTATCACAATAATTAAACCTCTAGCTTATTAATCTTTATTTCTATCAAAGATTAATAAAGTTGGAAATATTACACAAGCACCCAACTGTATGAGAAGGTTATTTAGCTGTAATTCAGTTCCGCTTGCAATTCTGGAAAGCATTATTAGAAGTCCCAAAAATGCAGAACCGCTAAAAGCTACCCACAATATTCTTCTCAATCCCTTAAAAGGAGCTTGGGATTCCTTTAATAATTTCTTTTTCAATTCTGGATCTATTTTTGACATAAATTCTTTAAATTATAAAATTAAGTCTATATGAAAAATTCAATATTTAATTTGGCCGGTATAGCTCAGCGGTAGAGCAACTGTCTCGTAAACAGTAGGTCATTGGTTCAATTCCGATTATCGGCACTTTCAAAGTAAATTAAAAGTAAAATGGTTAATAAAATTTTAAAATTTAGACATCTTTTTAAATTATTTTTTTTTATTCCTCTTATATTTTATTTTGGCAAAAGAAGTTATATTGCGTTTGATGAAGGTTATTATGCACTACAATCTAGATGGATATTAGAAAAAGGGAACTGGACAATTCCACTCTGGTGGGATGAATATGTTTTAGATAGAACAATAGGATTACAGTTTTTAATAGCAAAGTCACAATACTTATTTGGAAGAAATATTTTTTCTGCATATCTACCAACAACAGTCGCATCAATATTGATGCTATTTACAACTTATAAATTACATGAAGAATTATTAAATAAAAAATATGCAATTATATCTCCACTAATCCTTGCTACTACATATTTATGGTTTGACTACTCACACTTAGCCACTCAAGATATTATTTACTCATGTTTAGTTACTATTGGAGTATTAGCTTTAGTCAAAATAAAAAATAAAAATAACAAATTCTATATTCTGCTTTTTGGAATTTGGATTGGTTTAGCTTTTATGATGAAAACTTTTTTAGTTTTTGTACCGGTACTATCGCTCGTACCATATATTTTTTTTAAAAAAAATTTTTTATGCATCAAATTCTTTTGGTTAGGACTACTAATTGGATTTATTCCTTTTTTATTCTGGATGTTTTCTATCAACCCTTATTTAGACAAAAATGTTATTTTTTACTTGGTTGAAAAGTTTAACTTTTTATCAAGTAAAAATACTTTTACAAATCCTTTCTATTATTATTTCTGGAATGTACCCGTAACGTTTCTGCCATGGAGTTTTTTCGCAATTATTGGCACAATATACAATATTTCTCAAAGTAAAGAGAATAAATATATACTTGCATTTTTCCCTTTAATTTTATTAGCAACTCTTAGCATTTTCTCTACAAAAACACCTTACTATACTCTACAAATCTCATCTATTTTTTCTATAAATACTTATATAGGAATAAAATATTTATTTAATTCTAAAAGATATAGTCGATTTTTTATACTTATAACTTCAAAAATAATTCCATTATTTATATTTGCTCTAACTTTCACATATTATTTTTTCTTTAAAGATTCAATTAACTTTAATACAAAGGAAAATACATTTATAATTCTTGGATTATTATCTTTCGGCTTATCTTGGTCATTAATAAAACATAAAAATTCGTTCAAAGAAATATTAATAACTCTCATAATTGGGCCTTACTTATTCACTTCATTTATTTTGCAGTCAGGTTTATTCACAGATAGATCCAGAGAACTTAGAGAGAAAATGGAATATGTTTCATCCATTGATTTAGTAAAAAATCAAACGATCATGGTTGATAAAAAAGGAATCAACAACTCTCGATCGCAATCAAAAATCATAAGGATTTCTTTATCAACTCCTAAATTAGGTGGGGGATTAGAAAGTATTAATCAGTTAAAAAAATCTGAATTAGCATGGACAACTGACCTTAAAACAATAAAAAATAATGAGAATTCTTATGAATTGATATATGAACATGATATTCTAAATCCATGGAAATTAATATTAAAAAAGTAAATAATTCATACATAATAATTTCCGTTTGTAATTTTTAATAATGAGATCTGCTAATAGTTGGAATTTAACTAATAATGAACTTCATCAATTATTCAAAGACAATAAAGAATTTATTGCTATTAAAGTCCGCGGTAATACTTGGGAGCCAATCACTAGATGGCTAAGATTAGATTCAAGAATTTTTAGAGAAACTACTAGCAAAGCAAGAATAACTTTATGCGATATCGAATCTCTAGCAGAAATTTATAACTACAGATCAATTAGATGGAAAGCAAAAAAACTAACTCCTATACCCACTAAGGCAATTCCACAATCTATTAAAAATATTTTTCGAAAAATACCAATCATAAAACAACTCGCCTATGAACTTGAAATAGTTTTTTATAAATATAGTGAAAATATTTCAGAACATTTAATATCAATAGTAATTCCCGCAAGAAATGAAGCTGGTAATAAAGAACTTTTAATTAATGCTTTAAATAAATTCAAAAATATACCCAATAAATTAGAAATTATATTTGTTGAAGGTAATAGCAATGATAATACATATGAAATTTTGAAAGAATTAAAAGAAAATTTCTCAAAGTTCTTCAAGATATCTCTTTTAAAACAAACTTCTAAAGGGAAGAAAAATGCAGTTGTGGAGGGGTTTAATATTTCTTCAGGTGAGACCCTCGCTATAATTGATAGTGATTTTACCGTAGATATTGATGATAGTATTGCAGCAATTATGGAATCAACCAAAAATAAAAATATCCTAATTAACTGCGCCCGCACAACTTTTCCAATGGAAAAAGATGCAATGAGATGGGCAAATTATATAGGAAATAGACTCTTCGCAATATTTCTATCAATTCTCATAAATAAGCCTATATCAGATTCACTCTGTGGAACAAAAGTTTTTTCAAGAAAATTCTTTAAACTTATGAAACAAAACGGAAGTTGGGATTCCAAGTCTGACCCATTTGGAGACTTTACAATAATATTTGAAGCTGCAAACAATAACATTAAAATACTAAATTATCCTGTTAGATATTACGCTAGACAATCTGGAGAGCCAAATATATCTAGATGGGTAGATGGATTAAAACTTCTCAAAGTATGCTGGATTTATATGATTTCTGATATCTGAATTAAATAAAATTTTCGGGAGTATTTTCTCAGGATTTTTAATTTCTCCAAATTAGTAATAAAGTAGTTAGATTCTTAAAGGAAATTAATTCATTAAATTTCATGACATGAATTTTAATTTGAAGTTCAAAAAATTAAATAAAAAAAATTATCAAAGAGAGCATTATGGAAAAATACTAACTGTAAGATTGCCATGTAATCCAATATTTCCAATAGGACCTATATATTTAGCAGACCATATTCATAAATGTTTTCCAGGCTTAGAGCAGCAATTTATTGATCTAGCAATAATTCCATCTAATAAAGTTTCCAAACATTTATCTAGAAAAATTGATCAATTTAGACCACACCTAATTATTTTTTCATGGAGAGATATACAAATTTATGCACCTGTTGATGGTAGAAGTGGAAATCCCTTACAAAACTCTTTTGAAGTTTTCTACTCAAAGAATATCCTTAAAAAAATTAGAGGTTCCTGGGGAGGATTAAAATTAATTGCATCTCATTATGGAGAAATATATAGAAATACTTCTTTAGTCAAGATGGGCCTAAAAAGAGCACAAAAATACAATAAAAATGTAAAAGTAATTTTAGGAGGTGGAGCTGTTAGTGTCTTCTATGAACAATTGGGAAATCTACTCCCTATTGGAACTGTTATTTCAGTTGGAGAGGGAGAAAATCTCATTGAAAAAATCATTAGAGGAGATTCAATAGAGGAAGAAAGATGTTACATTGCTGGACAAAAACCTCGCAACAAATTAATACATGAACAACCTTCAGGAACTATTAAAACTGCCTGCAACTATAAATATATTAAATCAATATGGCCTGAATTCAATTGGTATATAGAAGGTGGCGATTATTACGTAGGGGTACAAACAAAAAGAGGTTGTCCTCATAATTGTTGTTTCTGTGTTTACACAGTTGTGGAGGGGAAGCAAGTTCGCGTTAATCCTGTTAAGGAAGTAATAAAAGAAATGAAGCAATTATATGATCTTGGAGTAAGGGGATTTTGGTTTACAGATGCACAGTTTATTCCAGCCAAAAAACATATTGAAGATGCAAAAACACTTTTGCGGGCAATTAAGGAGCAAGGTTGGGACGATATAAATTGGGCTGCATATATCAGAGCAGATAATATTGATGCTGAGCTAGCTCAGCTTATGGTTGATACAGGTATGAGCTATTTTGAAATAGGTATCACCTCTGGATCTCAAGAACTTGTTAGAAAAATGAGATTAGCGTATGACCTTGAAACTGTATTAAATAATTGCAGAATGCTAGTCAAATCAGGTTTCAAGAATCATGTTTCAGTCAATTATTCATTTAATGTTTTTGATGAAACGCCCAGCACTATAAGACAAACAATTGCTTACCATAGAGAATTAGAAAATATTTTTGGTAAAGGCTTAGTTGATCCAGCTATATTCTTTATAGGTTTGCAACCTCACACTCTTCTTGAGAAGTACGCCTTGGAACATAAAATTCTGAAGCCAGATTATAATCCAATGAGCATGATGCCCTGGACAGCGAGAAAACTTCTTTGGAATCCAGGCTCACTAGGGGAAAAACTTGGTCAGGTTTGCTTAGAAGCTTTTGATAATCCAGAAGACGAATTTGGCAAAACAGTTATCGACATTCTTGAGAGAGAATATGGAAAGTCCTCCTTAAAAGATTCCCTAAAAGTTCGTCCTCTATCAGAAAGGAAATTAGTTCATTCTAAATAATAAATGCAATCTTTATTAATCCTCTTTCTCAATTGAACTAGAAATTCCTTTAGATTTTAAAGATTCTGAGTAGAATTCTGCAGGCTCTAAATCACAAACAATTACTAAACCTATACCTGTATTGTGTGCTTCAAGCATTATGGCAATAGCATCCTGTTCGCTTAATTGCGGGACAACTTCTCGAAGTGAAATAGTGACATACTCCATAGAATTAACTGGGTCATTATGAAGTAAAACCTTATATTTTGGAGATTTATTTTTTAATTCAGCAGGTTTCTTTTCAATCACTGCTGAATTATTATTTACACCCTGTTCTAACTTTATAGATAGCATTAAATTTATAAGAGTTTAAATTATACTAATAATTATATATTAATTATTCTTTCCATTGCTTCAAGGACGTTTGATCGTGAGTTAAATGCTGACAAGCGAAAATAACCCTCTCCTGCTAATCCAAATCCGCTCCCAGGTGTTCCCACTACACTAACTTTTTGGAGAAGGAAATCAAAAAAGTCCCAAGATGTCATTTGATCTGGAACTTTAATCCAGATATAAGGAGCATTGTCCCCACCATAAACTTTATATCCTGAATTCTGAAGTTTATTTTTCATTATTTTTGCATTTTCCATATAAAAATCAATTAAACCTCTCACCTGTTTCTTCCCTTCAAGAGAATAAATAGCCTCTGCTCCTTTCTGGACCACATAACTTACTCCATTGAACTTTGTAGATTGTCGCCTATTCCAAAGAGGCCATAACTCTATTTCCTCATTTGTTGAGCTCAAACCTTTGAGATTTTTGGGTATTACTGTAAAAGCACATCTAACTCCAGTGAATCCTGCATTCTTTGAAAAAGATCTAAATTCAATCGCACAATCCTTCGCTCCCTCAATCTCATATATTGAATGTGGAATATCATTATCTTGAATAAATGCTTCATAAGCTGCATCAAAAAGTATTAGGGATTTGTTTTGAAGAGCATAGTCAACCCACTTTTTCAATTCTGCTTTATTAATCGTTGCTCCAGTAGGATTATTAGGAAAACAAAGATATAAAATATCAACTTTTTTTTCAGGTAGTTCTGGCAGAAAGTGATTCCCCTCGTTTATTGCAAGATATGTCAATCCTTGATAAGTTCCATTTTCAAGAGAATCACCAGTCCTGCCTGTCATAACGTTACTATCCACATATACTGGGTAAACAGGATCTGTTACAGCAATTGAATTATCTTTGCCAAGAATATCTAAAATATTGCTACTATCGCATTTTGAACCATCAGAAACAAAGATTTCTTCAGGTGAAATTTGACAGCCTCTCGAAATAAAATCATTCTCAGATATTTTTTCTCTCAGCCAAGAATAACCTTGTTCTGGTCCATAACCTTTGAAACCATCTGTAGTTCCCATTTCATCTAAAGCTTTACCCATAGCCTTTATGCATGCTCTAGGTAATGGTTCTGTAACATCTCCTATACCAAGCTTAATAATTTCAGCACTCTTATTTGATTGAGAATACATTTTTACCCTTTTAGCAATTTCAGGGAATAAATAGCCTGCTTTGAGTTTTAAATAATTTTCGTTTACTTGAACCACTTTAGATAAAAAATTTCACCAGTACTTAGAATAATGTATTAACGTGCTTTAGTGGTGATTAGATGTTAAAATTATTTTAGTTATGGTTAATTTAAGAGATAATCATAGCTGTGAAATCAATTTCAATTAGTTTGAAAATCGTTTAAAGCTTTATAAATAGCAGAATTTAATCACTATTAACTTTATTAATTTCTAAAAAGTAAATAATAATAGCTAAAAAGCTTTATTAAAAGATAAAAGCTAATTCATTAATTTAGAAAATTTTCAAAATCCAAATCATTCAGAATCAATTATATGTCTCAGCAAATTATCATCGCTGAGCAGGCTCGAATAGCAGCACTACTCACAGATGATCGAGTTGATGAATTAGTCGTCGCACAAGGTCAATATCAAATTGGCGATATTTTTTTAGGAACAGTTGAAAATGTTCTCCCGGGTATTGATGCCGCTTTTATAAATATTGGAGAAAGTGAGAAAAATGGATTCATTCATGTTTCAGATTTAGGTCCACTAAGACTTAAAAAAGGGACATTTGGAATAACTGAATTACTAGAACCAAAGCAAAAAGTTTTAGTACAGGTAATAAAGGAACCCACAGGATCTAAAGGTCCCAGACTAACCGGGAGCATTTCGATCCCAGGAAAATATCTGATATTACAGCCATATGGCCAAGGAGTAAATATTTCAAGAAAAATAAATACAGAAACAGAACGAAGCCGTTTGAAAGCTCTTGGGGTTTTAATAAAACCACCCAGCACAGGCTTGTTATTTAGAACAGAGGCTGAAAAAATAAAAGAAGAACTTCTAATTGAAGATTTAGAACAATTAACTCAACAATGGGAAAATATACTAAAAATTTCTGAAGCTTCTAATCCGCCTAATTTAATAAAAAGAGATGATGATTTCTCTCTTAAGATCTTGAGAGATTATATTAAAGAATCAACTAAAAGTATAATTATTGATAGTAAATTTTCAGTTGCAAGGGCAAAAGATTTTTTAATAAATTATGAATCTGATATAGATATTGAATTTCATGATAACAGTTTAAACCAACATATTTTCGAAAAGTACGAAATTAGGAAGACAATTCAAAAAGCTCTCCAGCCGAGAGTAGATCTTCCTTCGGGAGGTTATATCATTATCGAACCTACTGAAGCTTTAACAGTAATCGATGTAAACTCTGGATCATTTACAAGATCCGCAAACTCAAGACAAACCGTTTTGTGGACAAACTGCGAAGCAGCAGTTGAAATCTCAAGGCAAATGAAATTAAGAAATATTGGTGGAGTTATAGTAATAGATTTTATTGATATGGAATCTAGAAGAGATCAATTTCAGTTACTTGAGCATTTTACCTCAGCAATAAAAGATGATTCTGCTAGGCCTCAAATAGCTCAGCTTACTGAATTAGGCTTAGTAGAGTTAACCAGAAAAAGACAAGGTCAAAATATATATGAATTATTCGGTAAAAAATGTTCTGCATGCGATGGTACCGGACATGTAGAAAATATTTTAAATCACGAAATTTCTAACTTCAAAATTAAAAATATTGAAAATAAATCTAATCAATCAAACAATCTAAAAGCTATAGATACAGATACTTATCAATCAACTGATGAGCAGGAAAAAATAATTGACAAGGAATTAATTAACTCCAAAGATCTAAATAAAGAGAATTCTTCTAATAAAAAAGAAAAAGAGAATGATAATGATAATTTGATCCAATCAAATTCAAAAGAAAAAAATATAATAACAGTTGATCTTACAGATGAAGAAAAAATTGTTTTCAGTCAATTAGGTATTAATCCACTTATAAAGTTAGGTAAAGAATATCTCACCAGCAATAATTTTGTGCTCTTAAAAGAAAGTAATAAAGAGACGGAAAAACCCTTAGATAATAAAAAAACAAAAGCAAAACAAATTAAAAAAATCACAAAATCGGGAGAAGATAAGATTCAAATTAAAATTGAAGCAAATGCAAATTCTAAAGATAAATCAACAAATAAAACTAATGAAAATAATGAAGTCGTATTTACAGATCAAAAGGGTGAAACTGAACTTACAGATGAGCTAAACAATGCAAGAAAAAAAAGAAGAAGATCTTCAGCAAGCATTGAATAAAGTATTAGAAGTTGGAATAGATGAAGTTGGAAGGGGAGCGATTTTTGGTCCAGTTTTTGCAGCAGCTGTAGTATTAACTGAAAAAAATAAATTAATCTTAAAACAATTTGGTGTTACAGATAGTAAAAAACTAACTCCCAAAAAAAGAAAATTACTTTTACCAAAAATTTTATTACTCTCTTCAGATTATGGAATTGGGCAATCTTCGGCCAGAGAAATAGATAAGTTAGGTATCAGGGTTGCGACAGAACTTTCAATGATAAGAGCTTTAAAAAAATTAAAAAAAAAGCCATCTGAATTAATAATTGATGGTCCCTTATTATTAAGGCCATGGAACGGAATTCAGAAAAACATAATAGCTGGAGACTCAAAGTTTATCTCGATAGCTTCAGCAAGCATAGTTGCCAAAGTTTCTCGTGACAATCTAATGGAGAGGTTAGAAAAAAAATACTCAGGATACTTGATATTTAAAAATAAAGGTTATGGAACCAGAGAGCATCTTTCATTAATCAAAAAAAATGGAATAACTAAACTTCATAGGAAAAGTTTTTTAAAGAAATCAAATCTTATTTAATTTACACCAATCTAAAAAATCTTTTACGAGTTGCTGTTGAACCCTTGACTTTATACCTAAAAGAATCCCATTTAATACCGAATGACCAGTAGATTCCAAAATTCTCCTTGGAACCAGCTTCAGTAGAGGGGGTTGGCTTACAGATACTCCAAGAAGCGCCTCACCTTCTAAACCAACATCAGTTGCTTCCAAATTCGCTTTCAAAATAAGATTAAAATCATCAATCATCCCCAAACCATCCAATGTACTTTCAAGGGCACTCATTTTTAAAATTCCATCTTTATTTTCTACCGCAATTGAGACAACAGGATTAATATCTAATTGGAAAACCTTAAAACTTGTTACTGTATACTTATATCTACCTACTCCTTCAGGTACTAATTTTTTGGAGTCAAGCATTGCTCCAACAACTCTTTCTTCTTCCAAAAGATATTTAGAAAGATATTCTTTATTACGTGTTACAGAAAGCCTGAGTTTCTGTTTAGCATCAAAAGACAATAGCATTTTCTATATTCCTCCAATGCTTATTTGATCTCTTTTTTTTTTACAATTAATCATGCGCAAACAAGTTGCATATTTAGGTCCTCAAGGAACATACGCAGAAAAAGCAGCCCATATATTATCAAAGCTTGCCAATTTTCAGACACCTATATTTGTACCATGTAATGGGTTACATTCGGTCATTAAATCAATAGCGTACAACAATTGTGATGCTGCTGTAGTCCCTATAGAAAATTCTGTAGAAGGGGGAGTTACAGCTACTCTGGATGCCCTTTGGAAATTCCCTGAAATTTTTATAAATAAAGCAATTGTTTTACCTATAAAACATGCATTAATTAGTGATGGAGAACTTTCAAACATTTCAGAAGTATTATCTCATCCTCAAGCATTAGCTCAATGTTCAGAATGGTTATCTGAGAATCTTCCAAATGCAATTCCTCTCCCAACAAATTCAACATCAGAAGCTGTCAATATGATCAAGGGGAGTAAATTCAGAGCTGCTATCGGTTCAAAATCGTTAATTCAAATTGAAGGACTTAAAGAATTAGCTTTTCCTATTAATGATGTTCCAGGTAATTGCACTAGATTTGTTTTATTGAGCAAGGAATCAAATTCAAATTTAGCTAATATTGCCAGTTTTGCATTCTCATTAATTTCAAATAAACCAGGTGCTTTGCTTAAAGCTATAAACTATATTGCAGATTTTGGATTTAATATGAGTAAAATTGAATCTAGACCTTCAAAAAGAGAATTAGGTGAATATATAATTTATGTTGATTTAGAAATCAATGATCAAAATAGCATTAAAAATTTTCTTGAATTAAAAAATAAGTTAAAGCCACTTTGCAAGAATTTTGTAGACTTTGGAAATTATCTTTCTGAAAATATTGAACTAGATTAATTTATCCTCTACATTTATAAACTCCAAACTCCATTAAACCTTTTCTAAATGCCCAATTCATGAGAAGTATTGTTGGAATCTCTCTAATCGACTTAACTATGGCAAATGGACCAAGTGACAAAATTACTAACGGCCTTCGAATGCCTTCAATAATGGAGTCGTACCATGAAGGATTTGTATATGAATTCCACTTTTCAGAAATAACTCTTCCTGAACTATTTTCGTTAGTTCTAAGAATGTGACTAAATTCGTTGATGCTAATAAAATTAGGATGTACCCATTGTTCAAGTAATTGTTTAAGAACTAACTTTTCAAAAAATGATGGGGGGTATGCCTTGAGGTCTCTTGAGTTCCAATCAGCCAAAGCGAAAAACCCTCCAGGTCTTAGAGTTCTCAGCATTTCATCTGCAAACCTAGTTTTATCATTCATGTGTGCACCAGCCTCAACACTCCAGACGGCATCAAATGATCCATCTTCAAATTTTAAATCCAAAGCATCCATAACTTGGAAGTTGCAATTTAGCCCATCAGGAGTAAGTTCTCTTGCTCTTTTAACTTGAGCCTGACTAATTGTAATGCCAGTGACATTAAACCCATAATATTCTGCAAGAATCCTAGAGCTTCCCCCTATTCCACAACCTACATCAAGAATTCTTGATCCCTGCGGTAATTTATCTAAACCACTCCATTTGACTAATTCATGAACAAACTGAACTTTAGCCTTTCTAAAATCAATATTATTTTGTCCTGAGGGATAAAAACCCAAATGTATATGTTCTCCCCATAATCTCTCAAGTAATTTGTCCTGAGTCCAAGCATCATATGCAGAAGCTACTGTACCGGAAGAAATATATTTTCTAGCATTTTTTCTCCATATTATCGCTAGGACTAGAAACAATAAAAATATTAAAAAAAAAAGTAATAATTCAAGCATTTAATTTTCTTTTATATCAGGAAAACTCTCTTTCAATGCTGTTCTTGCTGCAAGTTGTTTTCTTGTATGATCAAGCATTTCATATTCTCTTTGCAAACGGGTAAAAGTATTTCTCTCTTCAAGAAGTCTTTGCTGTTCTTCCGCAACAGGACCGCCCAAATGAGCTCCTATCCAAAATGATAAGTCCATTGGGGTATCAGGTAATTTATCAGGTAGATTTTTTTTTGTATTAGTCAATTTACTCGTTAAATTAATAACATCACTAAGTGCTTCTTTTACTGAATCTTTTAGAGAATCTAATTTTTTAAGGTCATCAATATTATCATCACTAATCCAACTAACCATCGCAGAACAAAATGGCGTCGAACGGGTAATTTCTAAGACTTCAAATCTTTGTTGGCCGAGTGTGATAATATTGCTTCTTCCATCCTCTGCAGTTTGATGTTTTAGAATTTGTGCGCAACATCCAACATTAGCCATACTTTTAGTAGTTGGATCCCACTTAATCACTCCAAACATAGAATCGCTTTCAAGAACAGATTGGAGCATAATCCTATATCTCGATTCAAAAATATGTAAAGGCAATACTTCTTGAGGGAAAAGGACTACCTCTGGCAAAGGAAATAAAGGTAATTCCCTTACTGAGAGTTCTCCCATTTAAACCTCATTTCATTTTTTTTATACTAAACAATTTAGGACGGTTTCGGGATTTATTAAAGTTTAACTTCTATATCTACACCACTAGGGAGATCTAATTTCATTAAAGCATCAATAGTTTTTGCAGAAGGACTGTAAATATCTATTATTCTTCGATGTGTTCTTGTTTCAAAATGCTCTCTAGAATCTTTATCAACATGTGGTGATCTTAGGACACAATAAATCTTCCTTTTAGTAGGTAAAGGTATTGGGCCTATAGCTGAGGCAGAAGTAGTATCTGCAGTTTGGATGATTTTGTCGCAAGATAAATCAAGCATTCTTCTATCAAATGCTTTGAGCCTTATTCTTATTTTTTGTTGTGCAATTGATGCAGTCATAGTGTCAAATAACTTGTAGTAAAGGGTCATTGATTAAAATGACCCTTATCCTTAAACCTATATTAAATGATTGAGGTTGAATTTTTAATATTCAAATTTATTATTTGAGAATTTTAGAAACAACTCCAGCACCGATAGTACGTCCACCTTCACGTATTGCGAATCGCATACCTTGTTCAATAGCTACTGGACAAATTAGTTCTCCAGTCATCTTAATTCTGTCTCCTGGCATCACCATTTCAACATTAGAGCCATCATCTGAGGTAAATGCTGTTATTTGACCTGTCACATCAGTTGTTCTGATGTAGAACTGGGGTCTATATCCTGCAAAGAAAGGAGTATGTCTTCCGCCCTCTTCTTTTTTGAGAACATAAACTTCTCCTTCAAACTGAGTATGGGGAGTAATAGATCCTTTCTTCACAAGAACCATTCCTCTCTCAATATCTTCTTTCTGGACACCCCTTAAAAGTAAACCAACATTGTCACCAGCCATACCTTCGTCAAGAAGTTTTCGGAACATTTCAACTCCAGTAACAGTTGTTAGTCTTGTATCTCTTATTCCAACTATTTCTACCTCTTCTCCAACCTTAACTTTACCTCTCTCAATTCTTCCAGTAGCAACAGTTCCTCTACCAGTAATCGAGAAAACATCTTCAACTGCCATCAAGAATGGTTTATCAACTTCTCTTTCTGGTTCAGGAATGCTAGCGTCAACTGCTTTCATTAATTCTTCAATCTTTGATTCCCAAGTAGAATCACCTTCGAGAGCTTTTAAACCTGAAACTTGAACAATAGGAATGTCATCTCCGGGGAAGTCATAACTATCTAACAGTTCCCTAATTTCCATTTCGACAAGTTCAATAATTTCTTCATCATCGACCATATCGCACTTATTAAGAGCAACTACAAGAGCAGGGACTCCAACCTGTTTAGCTAAAAGAATATGCTCTTTTGTCTGAGCCATAGGACCATCTGTAGCTGCGCAAACTAGAATAGCTCCATCCATTTGGGCGGCACCTGTGATCATATTTTTCACATAATCAGCATGTCCTGGGCAATCAACATGAGCATAATGTCTGCCTTCAGTTTCATATTCCACATGAGCTGTATTAATCGTAATGCCACGCTCTCTTTCTTCAGGAGCACCATCAATGTCTCCATAATCTTGAGCTTGAGCTTGACCTTTTTTAGCTAATACATTTGTAATAGCAGCTGTTAGTGTTGTTTTTCCATGATCAACATGGCCAATAGTACCTATGTTGACATGTGGTTTGTTTCTTTCGAACTTCTCGCGAGCCATTTTGAATTAAAGAATCGAGGGTTTAAGAGTGTTTTAGTTTAGAGATCAGGAATTGCCCTGATTCTTGGAAATGATAGCTTCAGCAACATTACGAGGAACTTCCTCATAATTTGCGAACTCCATTGAAAATATACCCCGACCTTGAGTCATCGATCGGAGTTGAGTGGCATAACCGAACATTTCGGCTAAGGGCACTTTGGCCTGTACCTTAGACAATCCATCATCAACAGATTGTCCTTCTACTTGACCTCTTCTGGAAGAGAGGTCACCAATTACAGATCCAAGAAAGTCGTCAGGACTTTCGACCTCAACTTTCATCATAGGCTCTAAAAGGACAGGATTACATTTTTTAACCCCGTCTTTAAAAGCCATTGAACCTGCAATTTTGAAGGCCATTTCAGATGAGTCTACATCGTGGAATGAACCATCGACTAGTGTTACTTTTACATCAATGAGTGGATAACCGGCAAGAACACCAGATTCACAGGTCTCTTTCATTCCATTAGATGCAGGACCAATATACTCTTTTGGTACAGCTCCACCAACAATTTTGTTTACAAATTCAAAACCTTTACCAACTTCAGCAGGTTCCATTTCAATAATTACATGACCATATTGACCTTTACCTCCAGTCTGTCTTGCATATTTACCTTCACCTTTGGAACTAGACCTAATAGTTTCTCTATATGAAACCTGTGGAGCTCCTATATTTGCTTCAACTTTAAATTCCCTTAACATTCTGTCAACGAGGATTTCTAAGTGCAACTCACCCATACCTGCAATAACAGTTTGATTTGTCTCGGGATCTGTACTTACCCTAAAAGTTGGATCCTCTTCAGACAAAGCAGTTAAAGCTTTTGATAATTTTTCCATATCTCCTTTAGTTTTTGGCTCAACAGCTACTGAGATAACTGGTTCAGGGATAAACAATGTCTCCAAAACTATTGGATCTTCTGAGTTACACAAAGTATCACCAGTAGTTGTGTTCTTAAGACCTAATACAGCTCCTAAATCCCCAGCCCTCAATTCATCAACCTCCTCTCTTTCGTCAGCCTTAAGAATCACTAATCTAGAAATTCTCTCTTTAGCATCCTTAGTAGAATTCATTACATAACTTCCCTTAGAAAGAACACCCGAATACATTCTTACAAAAGTTAGTTTCCCATAGGGATCTGACATTACTTTGAAAGCTAAGGCACTGAAAGGAGCATTATCATCTGAAGGCCTAACATCTTCTTTACCACTTGGCAAAACGCCTTGTATTGGTTTTACATCAACTGGAGCTGGCAAGTAATCAACTACAGCGTCTAATACAAGTTGGACACCCTTATTCTTAAAAGCTGAACCGCATAGTACTGGAACCAATCCATGTTTTAAAACCCCTTCTCTAATACCTTTTTTGAGTTGTTCTTCAGATAATTCTCCTGTTTCGAGAAATATTTCTATTAACTCTTCATCATTTTCTGCGACACTTTCCATTAACTTATTTCTCCACTCAGCAGCTTCCTCCTCCATGTCAGATGGAATTGGTGCTTCTTCAATATCAGTACCTAAATCGTTTTTGTAAAGATATGCTTTGTTGGCAACTAAATCAATAATGCCTGTGAGATCACCTTCAGCTCCAATAGGTAACTGGATCGGAAGTGCATTTGCCTTTAGTCGATCTTTAATTTGCTCATTAACCTTTAAAAAATCTGCACCAGTTCTGTCCATTTTATTGACAAAAACCATTCTTGGAACAGAGTATCTATCTGCTTGACGCCAAACCGTTTCGGATTGAGGTTGAACTCCGCCAACTGCGCAAAATACAGCTATGACTCCATCCAAGACACGCATTGATCTTTCAACTTCAATAGTAAAGTCAACGTGACCAGGAGTATCAATAATATTAATCCTATGATCTTGCCAACTAGTAGATATTGCAGCAGCAGTAATAGTTATTCCTCTTTCTCTTTCTTGAGCCATCCAATCTGTTACAGCAGCACCATCATGAACCTCTCCTATCTTATGAACTACACCTGAATAAAACAAAATCCTTTCAGTTGTTGTTGTCTTACCTGCATCAATATGAGCGGCTATACCTATATTCCTTACTCGTTCTAGGGGAAAGTCGCGTGCCAATTTTAAAGCTCCAAATAAAATAATTTTTGATAAGTATAGTTCGCCCTAAAAGCAAACTTTAATAATAATAAACTACTTAAGTACCTTTTGATGAAATTAATATCTGTAATGTGCAAAAGCTTTATTAGCTTCTGCCATTTTATGAGTATCTTCTCTTTTTTTAACGGCACTGCCTGTTTCATTTGCTGCATCCATCAACTCGCCAGCAAGTTTTTGGGACATGCTTTTTCCATTTCTTGCACGTGAGAATGTAACAAGCCATCTTAATGCCATAGCCGTACCCCTCTCTTGGCGAACTTCCATAGGTACTTGGTATGTTGCACCACCAACTCTTCTAGCTCTTACCTCGACAAGAGGAGTAGCATTTTTTACAGCTGTTTCAAATAATTCCACTGCATTCCCACCTGTTCTCTCGCTTATTAAAGAAAACGCATCAGACAATATTCTTTGAGCTGTAGATTTTTTACCATGTTTCATCAATCGAGAAATCATCATTGAAGCAAGACGACTATTAAATTGAGGATCAGGAAGAACTGGTCTTTTTACTGCTGCATTACGACGTGACATGTTTTAAAAAAAATGATGTTTACAAATTAATCTTTTGGAGCCTTTGCTCCATACTTAGATCTGGATTGACGTCTATCTTTGACTCCAGCCGTATCTAAAGTTCCTCTTATTATATGATATCTAACTCCAGGCAAATCCTTGACTCTTCCACCCCTAAGTAGTACTACAGAATGTTCTTGCAAATTATGTCCAATCCCAGGAATATAAGCCGTTACCTCGAAACCAGAAGTTAATCTAACCCTAGCAACTTTTCTCAAAGCTGAATTAGGCTTCTTTGGAGTTGATGTATAGACTCTTGTACATACACCTCTTCTCTCAGGGCAAGCCTTTAATGCAGGAGATTTTGTTTTCTTTGTCAGACGTTTTCTTTCTGAACCTACTAATTGCGAGATGGTGGGCATCTATTAAACTTAGATAAAAATAAACATTTATCTATCATAACCCTTTACGAGCACCAACTAAAAGTTTTTTAATTATATTTTTTTAAAATTTGTCAAATTAAAATTCTTTGGTAAATATTCATTATCTTTAGATTTATTTTCATATTTATTTTTATAATAGAAATACATAAATAACTAAATATAATTAAATAATCTATGGGAGAGAGTATCAAAAGAATCGTTGGCCCATATCAAGATAGTTATTCCCCAAATGGAATAATTGGAGAGAAAGATGCGTGTGGAGTTGGTTTCATAGCAAATATTAAAGGGGTAGAAAGCAATTGGATCCTAAAACAGTCCCTTAAAGGCCTTAACTGCATGGAACATAGAGGAGGTTGTGGAGGAGATAGTGATTCAGGAGATGGAGCGGGAATTTTATGTTCAATTCCATGGGGATATCTAGAAGAGGAAATTAATATAAAAAATAATCAAGAATTTAATAGAGGTTTAGGCATGGTTTTTATGCCTAATAAAAAAGAAAAAATTGAAGTATGTAAATCAATATGCGATCAGGAAGCAGAAAAATTAAAAGTCAACAAAACATCTTGGAGAAAAGTACCTGTTAATAATGAAATCTTAGGTCCTTTAGCTAAAGCAAATGCTCCATTCATCTGTCAGTGGATTTTATATATAGATAAAAAAGATCATCAGGATATTGAGAGGCTTTTATTTCAATTAAGGAAAAGAATTGAGAAAAAAATAAGAAAAACTTTCAAAAACGATGTTGGGGATTGTGAATTTTATTTTGCCTCACTAAGTTCTCAAACAGTTGTTTATAAAGGTATGGTTCGTTCTGAAATTTTATCCGAGTTTTATAAAGATCTAAAAGAAAAGAGTTTTAAAGTTTCATTTTCTGTTTATCATCGTAGATTTAGTACTAATACACTTCCAAAATGGCCGCTAGCTCAACCCATGAGATTTTTGGGTCATAATGGCGAAATAAATACTCTCTTAGGTAATATCAACTGGGCTAAATCTTCAGAAACATATATAGATGATTTTTGGGGAAAGTTATCTAATGAAATCAAGCCCATTGTAGATGTAAACAAAAGTGATTCATCAAATCTTGATGCAACTCTTGAAATCAATATTCGTTCAGGTCAGCCCATTACTGACTCATTATTAAAACTTGTTCCTGAAGCATTTAGAGATCAACCAGAACTTGAGCAGAGAGAAGATATAAAAGCTTTTTATGAATATTCTGCAAGCCTACAAGAAGCTTGGGATGGTCCAGCACTCCTTGTATTTGCTGATGGAAATTTTGTCGGAGCAACGCTTGATAGAAATGGCCTAAGACCAGCAAGATATTCAATCACAAATGATGGTTTTGTAATAATGGGTTCTGAAACAGGAGTAGTAGATATTGAAGAAGAAAGAGTAATAGAAAAAGGTCGATTAGGGCCGGGACAAATGTTGGCAGTTGATTTTCATCAGAATAGAATCCTAAGAAATTGGGAAGTAAAATCTGAAGCCGCTCAAAGGCATGATTATAAAAATCTTCTCAGTAATAGAACTATAAAAATTGAAAATAATGAATGGGTTAAAGACTGCAAACTAAAAGACCTTGAGTTGTTGCAACAACAAACTGCATACGGTTTTTCAGCGGAAGATAATGACCTTATCTTAGATTCAATGGCTTCATTAGCTAAAGAGCCTACTTATTGCATGGGCGACGACATCCCACTAGCAGTTCTTTCATCTAAACCACATATTTTATACGATTACTTTAAGCAAAGATTTGCACAAGTTACTAATCCTCCTATTGACCCTCTGAGAGAAAAACTTGTAATGAGTTTAGAGATGCATCTAGGAGAAAGATGTACACCATTTGATATTAAAGATGCTAAACCTTTTGTTCATTTACAAAGTCCGATTCTTAATGAGGAAGAACTCATTTCCATCAAAAAATCAAAAATTAAATCTCAGACAATTTCAAGTTTGTTTGATTTAGAGGAAGGTATTCAAGGCTTAGAGAACCAATTAAAAGCAATCTGTAAAAAGAGTGAGCTGTCTATAAAAGAAGGTTGCTCTTTAATTATAATTTCTGATAAGGGAATTAATCCTAAAAAGACTTTTATACCTCCTTTACTTGCTGTTGGAGCTATTCATCATTATCTTCTTAAAAAAGAAATCAGGCTAAAAGCTTCTCTAATAATTGAAACCGGTCAATGTTGGAGCACACATCACTTAGCTTGTTTAATTGGATATGGAGCAAGTGCAGTTTGCCCTTGGTTGACCTTCGAAGCAGGAAGACACTGGTTAAAACATCCAAAAACACAAAAACTCATTGATAGCAAAAAAATAAATCCATTATCAATAGTTGATGTTCAAGAAAATATTAAAAAAGCTCTAGAAGACGGTCTAAGAAAAATTCTCTCGAAAATAGGCATCTCACTTTTATCTAGTTACCATGGTGCACAAATTTTTGAAGCTGTAGGACTTGGATCTGACTTAATAAAAATTGCTTTTGATGGTACAACGAGTCGTATCGCTGGCATAACATTAAAAGAATTAACTAATGAAACACTTTCAATACATACGAAAGCCTATCCAGAGATCGATTTAAAGAAATTAGAATTTTTAGGATTTGTACAATTTAGAAATAATGGAGAATATCATTCCAATAACCCAGAGATGTCCAAAGTTTTACATTCAGCTGTAAAACAAGGTCCAGGATACGATCATTTTGAAACTTACAAAAAACTCATTAGCAATAGACCGACAACATCCCTAAGAGATTTACTAACAATTAGTTCAAAAAGAAAAAGCATCCCATTACAGGAAGTTGAAAGTGTTGAATCAATTTGCAAAAGGTTCTGTACTGGAGGAATGAGTTTGGGTGCATTATCAAGAGAAGCGCATGAAGTGTTAGCAGTTGCTATGAACAGAATTGGTGGCAAAAGTAATAGTGGAGAAGGGGGAGAAGATCCAGCTCGTTTCAATGTTTTAAATGATATCGATGAAAATACTCAATCAGCGACGTTACCATTTATTAAAGGTCTAGAAAATGGAGACACCGCGTGTTCAGCTATTAAACAAATAGCATCAGGTAGATTTGGAGTCACACCTGAATATCTAAGAAGTGGTAAACAACTCGAAATTAAAATGGCTCAAGGTGCAAAACCTGGAGAAGGGGGACAATTGCCTGGTCCAAAAGTTGATTCTTACATCGCAAAACTAAGAAATAGTAAACCTGGTGTAGCTCTAATATCTCCTCCCCCGCATCATGATATTTATTCAATTGAAGATTTAGCTCAACTTATCCATGACCTACACCAAGTCCATCCAAAAGCGAAAGTGAGCGTTAAACTTGTTTCTGAAATTGGTATAGGCACTATTGCTGCTGGAGTAAGCAAAGCTAATGCAGATGTAATTCAAATTTCAGGCCATGACGGCGGTACAGGTGCTTCGCCCCTAAGTTCTATTAAACATGCAGGTTTACCATGGGAATTAGGTGTTGCTGAGGTTCATAAATCTCTCTTAGAGAATAACTTACGTGAAAGAGTAATTTTGAGAACTGATGGAGGTCTTAAAACAGGCTGGGATGTAGTTATTGCAGCTTTACTAGGTGCTGAAGAATACGGTTTCGGTTCTGTAGCGATGATTGCTGAAGGATGCATAATGGCTCGGGTTTGTCATACAAACAAGTGTCCTGTTGGAGTTGCTACTCAAAAAGAAGAGTTAAGAAAAAGATTTAAAGGTATTCCAGAAAATGTTGTCAATTTTTTCTTATATATTGCTGAAGAAATAAGACAGATAATGAGTAGTATTGGAGTTTCTAATATGGAAGAACTGATTGGCAATCAAGAATTTCTTTCTGCAAGAAATATCGGTCTTCCAAAAACTTCTAATATCGATCTCTCTTCTTTAATAAATAATAAACACATAACCACTGATAGATCATGGTTAAAACATTCAAAAAATGCTCATAGTAATGGTTTTGTATTAGAGGACAAGTTTTTGTCTGATACTGAATTTATAGATTCAATTAAAAGTCACGAAAAATTGACTAAAGAAATTGAGATAAAAAATACAGATAGAAGTGTTTGTGCGAAAATAGCAGGCGAAATCGCAGAAATTCATGGAAACACTGGCTTTAATGGCGAACTTAACTTAAATTTCAAAGGATATGCGGGACAAAGCTTTGGTGCCTTTTTATTAAAGGGAATGAATGTTCAATTAATCGGAGAAGCTAATGATTATGTTTGTAAAGGAATGAATGGAGGAATACTCACAATAATTCCACCAAAAATAGATAAAATCTCCTCCGAACAAGTTATACTAGGAAATACTTGCCTTTATGGAGCGACAGGTGGGAAGTTATTTGCTTTAGGAAAATCTGGAGAAAGATTTGCGGTAAGAAATAGTGGTGCTACAGCAGTAACAGAGGGCGCAGGAGATCATTGTTGTGAATACATGACTGGTGGGAAAGTAGTTATTCTAGGTTCCACAGGAAGGAATATTGGTGCTGGCATGACTGGTGGAATAGCTTTCATAATCGATGAGAATAATGATTTAAATAATAAAGTTAATACAGAAATAGTAAGCATTCATAAAATAACTTCATCAATGCAGGAAGATATTTTATTGGAAATTATTAGGGAATATCGAGCAAAAACAAATAGCTTAAAGGCCGCCAAAATAATTGAAAATTGGTCTCATTATAAGAGTACTTTTAAATTAATTGTTCCCCCAAGTGAAGAAGAGATGCTTGGCATAAAGAAAATGTAAATGCCTTTCTTTGTAAAAACTGAAATTATAAAAAAAGAATACTTAATTAATAATGATTTAAAACGAAAAGCAATCAACGAACATAATGATTGGATAAAAAAATTAAAAAAAGACGGAATTAATATAAAAAGTGGTTTTTTAGTAGATGAGTTAAAAAGGCCGGGCGCCGGCGGATTACTAATTCTTGAAATAAATAATTATGAAAATGCACTAAAAATAATTAAGAATGATCCAATGATTAAAAATGATCTAGTTGAATGGAAATTAAATGAGTGGGTAGATTCAAATAAATGAAAAATACTATCTTGGATACTTTTTCATAAGTTTTTGAATCTCTTCAGCATGGTAACTGCTTCGAGTTAAAGGAGAACTAACTACTTGCATAAAATCCAAATTTTTTTCCCCGAAAACTTTAAAATAATTAAATTTTGAGGGTCTCACAAATCTTTGAACAGGTAAATGATTAGGGCCAGGAGATAAATATTGGCCAATAGTAACAATATCAACGAAATTACTTTTTAAATCTTCAAGAAGACTTAAGACCTCCTCATCTTTTTCTCCTAAACCAAGCATAAAGCCTGACTTTGTATAAACTTTGGGAGAATAGTCTCTAGTTCTTTTAAGTAACTCAAGAGTTCTCTCATATTTACCCTGAGGTCTTACTTTTTTATATAAAGATGGCACAGTCTCAATATTGTGGTTTAAAACGTTTGGATTTGAATCAAGAACTTTTTCAAGAGCTTTCCAGTTACCACAAAAATCAGGAATTAAAAGCTCAATAGTAGTTTCAGGAGATTTATTTCTTACTTGATAAACACATTCAAAAAATTGAGATGCGCCACCATCCTCAAGATCATCTCTATTAACTGATGTGATTACAACATGTTTAAGCTTCATTCTATAAACTGCTTCGGCTAAACGATATGGTTCTGTTGGATCTAATTCTCTTTTAGATCTATCAAAATCAATATCACAATATGGACATGCCCTAGTACAGCCAGGTCCCATTATGAGGAAAGTGGCAGTTCCACTAGCAAAACATTCACCAATATTTGGACAACTTGCCTCTTGACATACAGTATTGAGATTTAAATCACTTAACAAATTTGCAGTATTTCCAATTCTCTCAACTTGCGGAGCTTTTACTCTTAACCAATCAGGTTTTGAAATTAAACTATTGGAATTATTAGTCAAATTAATTTTTTAGCCTGTTATCTTATTTTACTAAAAACAATTTGAATTAACTATTAATAATTTCAAAAATAAAGACTACTGTATAGAGGTCAAAAAATAAATGAATTTAATTAATCCATCGACAATTTGAAAGATCCTAATTCAAGTTACTAATTACACAATATTTTTGTTCCATCAACTAAACTTAAAACAGAATCTAGAACGTTATTTTTAATACAGATATCAGGACACTTTTCAAAAACACTTAATACATAGATCGTTAAACATAATAATAATTTTTTTGTACTAAAAAGTGTTTTTTTATTTATTTATTGATACAGTAAAAAATATATGTAATAAAACATTGACTTTTAAATTTAAAAGAAAGCGTATTTTACTATCTGAAAAAAATAAAAACTCTAAAGCAATAGGTTATGCTAGAGCTACTAATGATGAGTATGAATATTTAGAAGAACAAATAAAAATTTTAAAGGAAGAGGGTTGCAGTTTAGTTTTCTCTGAATTTATAAGTTTAGATGAAGAAATCAAACCCCAACTTAATAAAGCTATGAATTGCTTATCTAGAGGCGATCAATTTATAATAACTCAGCTTGACCGAGCCTTTAAAAATAAAAAAGAATGTTTGAGGACAATAAATAAACTTATTTATAAGGATGTTAAATTGCGAACTTTGAATGGTTTTTTTGCTGCTAATGAATCCTCTAATGAAAGTTCTTCAATTTTTAAAATTTTATATGAATTAGATTATTTAGAAGACAAAAGTTTAAGTGAAAGAAAAAAAGAGCAACTATTACGCAGAAAATTATCTGGAAATAATCTGGGAGGAAGGCCCAAAATAAGTCCTTTAAAAGAATCTTTAGTAATCAGATTGCGCAATGAAGGATATTCATATCGATCAATCAGATCACAAACAGGAATTGCATTATCAACAATAAGAAGAGTGATTTTGGAAGGAGAATTAACATAAAATGAAGAGGAAAGAAATTGAAAATTTAATTAAAGAAAATTTCAAAGATACAGCGTTGCGTATTTATGAATTAGATAATGAAGATAGAAAAAGTTTGTTAGCTGAATATAGAGAATGGATTATGAATGATTTAGATTTTGAAGAAGTAATGATGTTACCTTATGAAGCATATACTGACAAATTAGATCCTAATTACTTAGACGATTTAATTTAGTGCTGAATAGTATATCTTTTATTAAATTCATATACTTCTTTTGATATTGATGGTAAGAAGGAAGTATCTTTCGAATATTTTTCTCCATCACAAAAAACAACTAATAAAGTATGTAGAGATTGACTATTAGTCCACCAAGCAGAATCATGTCTAACTTCAGACATTAAACCTGCTTTACTCCAAAGATTAATGCTTTCTGGTAATCCTGCACCCAAAAAACCATCTATTTGATTGAGAGAATCGTTTTTAAGAACAAATTTATTTAAATTTCTTTTTAAAAAACTTCGTAAATTTAAATCATTTTTTTGATAATCAATATGAATCATAATTTCCTCCAAAACCCGTGCAGCCGAATCAGAATTCATAGCATTTCTATTTTTATTATTATGTCCATAAAATTCTTTTTCACGACCAAATGGTCCATCATCCCAGGTCTTCTGACAGCAATTTATACCGCTCAATTCCTCCCAATTTAAATCAAGTAGCCAATCGTTTATTATAGTTCTTTGATATTTCCAATTTTCCCATAATTCACCTCCAATACAAGGTCCACTTGTTGTTCCAGTAAGTAAATCAATTAAAAAGCTTGTTGCATTATTACTGGAGAAAGACAACATTTTCCTTACAGCATCAATAATTTCATCTGATAATAATAAACTTCCTTTTTTAATCCAATAAAATGCAGCAAGGCCATAAACTAACTTGACTATGCTAGCAGGGTAAACCATTTTTTTATTATTAATACCAGTTCCAAAACCTTTAAATACACTTTTATTTTCACTTTTATAATTAATCCAAGTTATCGAAATATCTTCTCTTGAAAAATCTTTATTATAAGAGCATGCTCTCCCTAAAATATCATTTAAGGCTAGACCCATCTCTTTACTTAAATAGTAAAAGGACATTGTATGGAAAGTTATAAAAATGCTATCTCACTATTTAAACAAACTAATTTTTCAAAAACTATTTGGTGGAAATTAAAAGTTAATATTTCTGGATATCAAAATGAAACAGAAGATGATTTAGTTACTGAAATATTTGAGAATAGAATTTTTAGGCTTATTTATTCAAATATTTCTCTAAACAACAATAAATTATCAAGAATACTTGTTCAACTATATGAAGATGGTTACGTCTGTTGGATAAATTTAGATGGATTAATTATTGAGAAATACGAATTAGGAAAACCTGTGAATTCAAAAGAAAAAAACTTCTTTATAAAAGATAAAGTTAACTCAATTTTAAAATGGATCAAGGATCAATCTAAGTTAAATAATGAATACCTTTGGGGAGGAACATTAGGACCCAATTTTGATTGTTCTGGATTAATTCAGACTGCTTTTTTAAAGCATGAAATACATATACCTCGAGACTCTTTTCAAATAAAAAGTTTTTGTAAACACCTTTTTTATTACAAAGAATCATATGCGGCTCTACGACCTGGCGATCTTTTATTTTTTGGGAATGAAGAAAAATGTGATCATATTGGAATCTACAAGGGAGACGGATTGTATTATCATAGCTCTGGAAAGGAATTTGGAAGAAATGGAATAGGATTAGATACCCTAAAAAAGTCTAATGACAAAATATCATTACATTATAAATCTAAACTAATTTCCGCAGGACGAGTAGTTAGAAATTATAGATGGGACAGAACTATACGTTAATTAATAGAGCTCATCTTTTAATTTTTAATTTAATTTAAATATTACTTATTCTTTTATTTAGGAATTAGCCAGCAGTCCAAATATTTTTAATAATTGGCATTATGGTATCTAAGTGTAATGTCCCAACAAGTAACCAAGCAAAAACAGCTCCTCCACAGCCACCTAACCAAAATCCACTTGTAAAATCAGCCCAACCAGCTCTTGTAAATAAGTCCTTTGGCGGATTATTAACAGTCGCATCGGGAGGTTGAACATTAGGTGCTTTACCAGGTGCATTGTATAGAACAAAAAGTGCTGTCAAAATATGAACAGCTCCAATAGTAGCGAGAAGTCCAGCTGTTATAGCAAATTCAGAATTTCTTAATGGGCCAGTCATAGTGAAAGGTCCGTATAGAAGATATCCAAAAGCAGCTCCAGTTTCTAAACCTCTAAAATTAGGGGAAATACCTTCTCTGTAAAAAGGTAAATTATTTATGAAGGCTTTTGTAAAATAACCACTATTAACTGGGGTAGCTAAATTACCAACACAAGGATCAGCAACTGTTTTTACTGCCCATTGTTCTGCTACGCCAATATCATTTGGTTGTACAGAAGTATCTATATATTTCTCATCAAACTTAATAGAACTTGTTGATTCTGAGAATGATTTTTGAAAGTCGCTCATTTTTTTAATAGTTTAGTGTTTGATAATTTATTCAGTTGCTGTAATTAATCTTCCAATCAATACGATAAAAACAGCAGGCATTGCTATACCAATTAATGGAACAAAAATTGAAGGTAAAAGACTTGGTAAATCAGATGGCATAGTTCTTTAAACATCTTTAAACACTTTAGTATTTATCTGCTAAATAGTGTTAATTTTACAACTGGATGATATAAAAATTATTAACTTTTTACATGTTAAATTTTTTCGCATTTGTACTTATTATTTTTATAGGAATATTACTTCTAGTTTTAAAAAAAAGAAGCTTTAAAAATTTAATAAATAAGGGCAAATTAGATTCTATTAAATTAAAAAAACATAGAAAAAATAATAATCAATTTGTTTCTAATAAAAAAAGTGTTTTATACAAACACGAAGAAAAAAAGCACTCAGTATTTTATAAGAATTCTCAAAGAAATAAAATGTTTAGTCTTTTTCAAGGAAATACAGAAGACAAATTAAAAGCATTAAAAATTGCGGAAGAATTGGCTGATAAATCAACATTATCAATTTTAAGAATAGGATTGAGAGATATGTCTCCTGAAGTGGTTGAAATTTCAGCTTTATTAATCAGAAAATTCAAGTAAAAATTCAATTTCGTTCGGCACTACTTATTGACCTAATTCTATAAATTGGACGACTTTGACTTTCATGATAAGTCCTAATTAAAAGTTCACTCAATAATCCAAAGCTAAATAATTGAACCCCAGCAATTCCTAATATTAATGCAAACATTAGCAACGGACGATTTCCAATATCCTCACCCATTATTTTTAAAACTATTAAATAAGAGCTCATTGCAAGGCTAATGAAAATACTTATAATTCCAACAAAACCAAATCCATACATTGGTCTTGTTAAAAATTTAGTCATAAACCAAACAGTTAGTAAATCCATTAAAACTCTAAAAGTTCTATCGATTCCATATTTACTAGATCCATATTGCCTGCTTCTATGATTTACTTTAATTTCTTTGATTTTTGCACCTTCAATATTTGCTAAGACAGGCAAAAACCTGTGAAGTTCTCCATACAATTTAATATCATCAATTATTTCTTTCTTAAAAGCTTTTAATGAACATCCATAGTCATGCAGCTTCAAACCTGTTACGCGACCAATTAATTTATTCGCTATTTTTGATGGAATCTTTCTATTAATTAATTTATCTTTTCTATCAAACCTCCATCCACAAATCAAATCGTAGCCATTATTAATTTCTGAAATTAATATCGGAATATCATTTGGATCATTCTGTAAATCACCATCCAAAGTAATGACAATATCACCTTTAGAGTTATCAAAGCCAGCTGACATTGCTGCAGTCTGCCCATAATTTTTGCGAAGGGAAATCACTGACAATTCTTTAATTTTGAGAGTTAATTGTTTTAATACTTGTTGAGTATTGTCTTTAGAACCATCATTTACAATAATCAATTCAAAATTAAATTTATGTAATGACATTACATTTAAAACTTCATCCAATAAAAAACCAATACTCTCACTTTCGTTGTAAACAGGGATAATAATAGAAATTAATTGTTTTATATCTGACATTTATATTTGATAATATTTATATAATTTTAACTTAATTTAGAACATTAAAATTAAACAAAAAAAATCACCACAAATGTGGTGATTTAAATTATTTAAGAAAAATTTAACCAAACTTACCTGAAGTTGATGCAATAAGAAATGCACCGAATGTAAGAATGTTTCCAATCGTGAAATGTGCCAGTCCAACTAATCTAGCTTGAACAATTGAAAGTGCAACTGGCTTATCTCTCCAGCCAACAAGATTAGCTATTGGAGTACGCTGATGTGCCCAAACTAATGTTTCAATTAATTCTTGCCAGTAACCACGCCATGATATTAAGAACATAAAACCAGTAGCCCAAACTAAGTGACCGAATAGGAACATCCAGGCCCAAGGAGATAAAGAGTTAACTCCGAATGGATTATATCCGTTAATAAGTTGAGCAGAGTTTAACCAGAGATAATCTCTGAACCAACCCATTAGATAAGTTCCTGATTCATTAAATTGCGCAACATTACCCTGCCATATTGCTAGGTGTTTCCAATGCCAGTAGAAGGTTACCCATGCTATTAAATTTAATGCCCAGAACATAGCTAAGTACATGGCGTCCCAAGATGAACTATCACAAGTACCTCCACGTCCGGGACCATCGCAAGGGAATGCATATCCTAAATCTTTCTTATCAGGAATTAATTTTGTTCCTCTAGCATCAAGTGCACCTTTAATAAGGATTAAAGCAGTTGTATGAAGACCTAAAGCGATAGCATGGTGAACTAAGAAATCAGCAGGACCGATAGGTAAGAAAGCACTTAATGCATCTTGTCTATTAATAAGATCCATCCAGTAATGATTACCTGGTAATGAATTAGCAGCGAGACTTGCTGAACTTGTAGGATCAGATAATAAAGCGTTAAAGCCGTACATCATCTTACCTTGAGCGGCTTGAACGAATTGAGCAAATACTGGCTCAATTAAAATTTGTTTTTCAGGGTTACCAAAAGCTACAACAACGTCGTTATGAACATAAATTCCAAGAGTGTGGAATCCTAGCAACATTGTTACCCAGCTAAGGTGGCTTATCAAAGCTTCCTTTGTTCCAAGAACTCTAGCTAATACATTATCTTTATTTAATTCAGGATCATAATCTCTTACAAAGAAAATAGCTCCGTGTGCAAATGCACCAACCATCAAGAACATTGCTATGTACTGATGATGACTATATAACGCAGATTGTGTAGTGTAGTCCCTGGCAATAAAAGCGTAAGAAGGAAGTGCACCCATATGTTGCGCTACAAGAGAAGTTGCTACACCAAGTGATGCTAATGCTAGACCAAGTTGGAAATGTAATGAATTATTTACAGTTTCGTAAATTCCATCATGATTAATTCCGAAACTACCTTTATGAGGATCATTAGGGTGTCTTGTATTATGGGCTTCTGTAATTTCTTTGAGGCTATGACCAATACCAAAAGTATTTCTATACATATGACCAGCAATTACAAAAACTGTTCCAATCGCAATATGATGATGCGCAATATCAGTAAGCCATAATGCTTCACTTTGAGGATGTAGACCACCTAAGAAAGTAAAGATTGCTGTGCCAGCTCCCTCAGCTGTTCCAAATACTTGGTCTAAAGAATCAGGATTTTGAGCATATGCTCCCCAGTTTAAAGAAAAGAAAGGAGCTAATCCTGCAGGGTGTGGAAGGACTGTTAACCAATTATCCCAACCTACATGCTGTCCTCTTGATTCAGGTATAGCAACATGAACTAAATGACCTGTCCAAGCAATACTACTAAAACCAAATAAGACTGCTAAATGATGATTTAATCTTGACTCTGCATTTTTAAACCAAGCTAAAGAAGGTCTGAATTTTGGCTGTAAATGTAACCAACCTGCAAATAGAGTCCAACAAGCCAAAATACTCATGAATATTGAAGCTTGGAACAGTTGCTCATTAGTTCTCATTCCAATTGTGTACCACCAATGATAGAGACCTGAGTAAGCTATGTTTACTGGACCACTAGCTCCAGCTTGTGTCATTGCTTCTGTGATACCAGATCCGAAATGAGGATCCCAAATAGCATGAGCAATAGGACGAACGTGGGTTGGATCAAGTACAAATTGCTCGAAGTTACCTTGCCAAGCAATATGAAATAAATTACCAGCTACCCAGAGGGCGATTATTGCTAGATGACCAAAATGTGTAGAGAAAAGCTTCTGATAAAGCTTTTCTTCGGTCATACCATCATGACTTTCAAAGTCGTGTGCAGTAGCTATTCCGTACCATATTCGTCGGGTTGTAGGGTCCTGAGCTAGACCCTGGTTAAATGATGGAAATTTTGTTGCCATTGTATTAAAAAGGTGAAGTTCAGGTAATTAGCCCAGGCCGAAAAGGCGAGCGTGGAAGAAGGCCCAGGTAGTCGCGATACCGCCTACTAAGAAGTGAGTAACGCCAACCGCACGACCTTGAGTAATTGATAGTGCTCTTGGTTGAATTGTTGGAGCAACTTTAAGTTTGTTATGAGCCCAAACAATTGACTCAAACAGCTCTTGCCAATAACCTCTTCCGCTGAATAAGAACATTAAGCTAAATGCCCAGATAAAGTGTGCTCCTAAGAACATCAAACCATACATACTTATAGCTGAACCATAACTGGTCAAAACCTGAGAAGCTTGCGCCCATAAAAAGTCTCTAAGCCAACCATTAATAGTAATGGCACTTTGAGCGAAGTTACCTCCAGTTAGTCCCCAAACATCACTTTGCATCTTCCAAGAAAAATGGAAAATAACAATTGATAAGCAGTTATACATCCAGAAGAGTGCTAAGAAAACATGATCCCAAGAAGAAACTTGACATGTGCCTCCTCTACCAGGACCATCACATGGAAATCTAAATCCTAA
Organism: uncultured Prochlorococcus sp.; assembly: GCA_902538225.1. Lineage (GTDB taxonomy): Bacteria > Cyanobacteriota > Cyanobacteriia > PCC-6307 > Cyanobiaceae > Prochlorococcus_A. The sequence continues at coordinate 33,094 of CACBEF010000010.1, forward strand.
TGATGCTTTATCAGGTATCAATCTTGAGCTTCTTGCATAAAGAACACCTTTAAGAAGAATTAAAACTGTTACGTGTATTTGGAATGCATGGATATGATGAATCATCAAGTCAGCAGTTCCTAAGGGGATTGGAGCGATAGCAACCTTTCCACCTACTTCAACTAAACTTCCATTAAATACTTCACTTATAGCTTTATGAGGTAAAGCTTCTGCTGTACCAGCCAATATAGAAGTACCAACGGCTGAAGCTTGAATGCTTTGAACCCATTGAGCAAATATTGGTTGAAGTTGGATTGCAGAATCACTAAACATATCTTGAGGTCTTCCTAAAGCTCTCATTGTGTCGTTATGAATATAGAGTCCAAAGCTATGGAATCCTAACCACATACATACCCAGTTCAAGTGACTAATTAAAGCATCTCTTGCCTTAAGAATTCTGTCTAATACATTATCAATATGTTTTGCTGGATCGTAATCTCTTACCATTGCAATTCCAGCATGCGCACCTGCTCCTACTATGAATAATCCACCTATCCACATGTGATGGGTAAATAATCCAAGAACTGTCATGTAGTCAGTAGCTATATAAGGATATGGAGGCATCGCATACATGTGATGAGATACAAGTATGCTTATAGATCCAAGCATCGCTAAGTTTACTGATAGCTGGGCATGTCTACTTTCTGCCATAAATTCAAAAAGACCTTGATGACCTTTAGGAGCAGGGAATAATATTGGGTCTCCTTGCTGTGAATCTAATATTTCTTTCATACTATGACCAATTCCGTAATTGGTTCTGTACATATGACCACCGATTATTGCTATTACACCAAAAGCTAAATGATGATGTGAAACATCAGTCATCCACAAGCTTCCTGTCACAGGGTTAAGTCCACCTTTGAAAGTTAGAAAGTCTGAGAAAGCTAACCAATTTAAACTAAAGAAATTACCTGTGCCACTTGCTAATCCTGGAAATATCTGACCGATAATTTGTGGATCGCAGAGTTGATGCGGCATAGGCATATCTGCAATAGTTGCTATTTCTTTTCCATTAATAACTAAAGGAGAGCCTGCATCAATTGCATCTAATAGAGCTGCAGTAGGAGCTCCAATATGAATGCAATGGCCAGCCCATGCTAAAGATCCTAGTCCTACTAAACCAGCAATATGGTGGTTAAGCATAGACTCAATATCTTGGAACCACTCCATTTTTGGAGCTGCTTTATGATAATGAAAAATTCCAGCATGAAGCATAAGTGCAGCCATTACTACAGCACCAATTGCTAAAGCCATCAGTTCACTCTCATTAGTAATTCCCCATGCTCGCCACATGTGGAATATTCCTGAACTAATTTGAATACCGTTGTAGTTAGCACCAAGGTCAGCATTAAGCATTTCTTGACCAACGATTGCCCAAACTTGCTGAGCTCCGGGTTTGACATGAGTTGGATCAGCTAACCAACCTGAGTAATTAGAAAATCTTGCTCCATGAAAAAATGCAGCACTCATCCATATAAAAATGACTGCAAGGTGTCCAAAATGAGCTGAAAAGATTTTTCTTGTTGCTTCTTCAGCATCGCCAGTATGCACATCGAAATCATGTGCATCAGCATGCAAATTCCAGATCCAAGTTGTAGTTTTTGGACCTTTAGATAATTTACTTGACCAGAAACCTGGCTTATCTAATTTGGCAAAATCAATAGGTCTTGGATCGGCCTTGACAGGATCTTCCAAAACTTTTTTGTTTTTTTCTCCACTTTCTGGTGGGCTGATGGTCATCTAGCACCTCGAAAATAATTGACATTAAAGCCGATTGATCGGATCTTGAACCTATTTTTAATGATAATGTTCAAGAAAACGAATCCCTCGGAACTTTAGATATTCGTTTCAAAAATAATAAGGCAAAGATTCTTTCGTTATGCATTAACGTAACAAATGTTCTAATGATTGTTACTATATGAATATTTTGTTAAATTCTAATCTATGACTAAATTATGGGTATTTTTACTCAAAATTTATGTAAATTTCTTAAATTTTTTTTTATATTTCAAAGAAAATTTTAAAAATCCAGCGAAAGTATATAATTTCAAAGTTACTATCAATAGTTTCTAATTTGAAAGGCATTGCGATAGGTCTATCTAATAATTCAAAAGAAATTTTAAAAAGGCTTAAAAAAACCGAATTTGTCCAAGACATATATATTTCAGGTTCTTCAAAAGATAATGGAAAGGAAAATGAACTTATTCAAGTACAAAAACCTAGAGAAATCTTACTAAAAAAATGGCAGGAGATAGATTTAATAATTTTTATAGGCTCAATTGCTGCATCAATACGCTTAATAAATTCATTTTTAACCTCTAAAGATCAAGATCCAGGAGTAATAGTTATAGATAACAAATGTTCCAAGATAGTTCCTTTAATTGGCTTACATCAGTCAAATACTCAAAATATTGCTT
>CACBEF010000011.1 GCA_902538225.1 uncultured Prochlorococcus sp.
TTCAATAATAAAATTATTTTGTCTTCAGAGTGTCAAAGAAGAGATGTTGAAAGCAGAAATAGTATATAGTGAAGAAATTGCGAATGAAATTTGTGATTGTTATAATAAAGAATTTTCACAAACTGCAAGTCATCAAGATGCAAAAACAAAATGTAAATTAGAAACTGCAGAAAATTTAAATCATAATAGAAAAATTTAATTGTTTTTTTTATGAGGTCTAAGAACAATCAAAATCCAATAATTAGACTTTATTTAAATCTGATTGAAGAAAGAAGGTTACTATTTTTTGCTTTTCTTAGTTCCATAATTAATAAAATATTAGATTTAGCTCCCCCTGTAATAATTGGTCTTGCAGTTGATATCGTTGTAAAGGAACAGAATTCATGGATTGCTGGTTTTGGGATAAAAGAAGTTCCAACACAATTGATTTTTCTTGCATTTGCTTCAGGAATAGTTTGGTCTGGTGAATCCTCCTTTGAATATTTATATTCGATTTTATGGAGAAATTTGGCTCAGCTATCGCAACATAAATTAAGAATAAAAGCTTATGAGCATATCCAGGAATTAGATATGGATTTTTTTGAAAATGATAATACCGGAAGGCTATTATCTATTTTGAATGATGACATAAATCAACTTGAGAGATTTCTAGACCAAGGGGCTAATCAGATTATTCAGTTATTTATAACTGTCTTAATAATTGGGGGCACTATGATTTTTGTCGCTCCAAAAATTGCTTTATTTGCTTTCTTTCCTATTCCAATTATATTTTTAGGATCAATTAAATTTCAAAGGAAGCTTGCTCCAAAATACAGAGATGTTAGAAATAAAGCTGGACTGTTGGCATCAAGACTTAATAATAATTTAAGTGGAATTTTAACCATAAAAAGTTTCACTAAAGAAAAATGGGAACTAAATAGATTAAATAAAGAAAGTCTCGATTATCAAAGAAGTAATAAGGCTGCAATAAAATTATCTTCTGCTTTTATCCCTCTTATAAGATTTGCAATCTTATTTGCTTTTATAGCGATTTTATTAATTGGAGGTTTCCAAACTTGGAATAAGACACTTGATGTAGGAACTTATAGTTTTTTAGTGTTTATTACACAAAGACTATTATGGCCTTTAACTACTTTGGGACATGTTTTAGATGATTTTCAGAGATCTATGGCGTCAATAGATAGAGTAATTGATCTCATAGATACGCCAATAAAAATAAAAGATGGAAAAATAAAAATTGAACCTAAAGATATCAAAGGAGAAATTATTTTTAATAATGTAAATTTTAATTATCCTGGACGAGATTTAACTTTAAAAAACATAAATTTTAAAATTGAAAATAACTCAACATTAGGAATTGTTGGTTTAACAGGTTCTGGGAAAAGTACAATAATAAAATTACTCCTAAGGATTTATGATAGTAACAATGGGTCAATAAACTTGGATGGCATTTCTATTAAAGAAATAAATTTGAGGGATTTAAGAAAGTGTATTTCTTTAGTAAGTCAAGAAACTTATTTATTTCATGGCAGTGTTCAAGAAAATATTGCTTATGGCTCAATCAAACCAAGTCTTAAAGATATCATTAAAGCTTCCAAGATTGCGGAAGCTCATAAATTTATTGAACAATTACCAGATGGTTATAAAACAATAGTGGGGGAAAGGGGCCAAAGGCTTTCAGGCGGGCAACGTCAAAGAATTGCCTTGGCTAGAGCTGTTTTAAAGGATGCTCCAATATTAATATTAGATGAAGCTACAGCCTCAGTTGATAATGAAACAGAGGCTTTAATTCAAAAATCATTATCTAAAATCACCAAAGAAAGAACAACAATAGTAATAGCTCATAGATTAAGCACTATAAAAAATGCGGATAATATTGTTGTTATTGATAAAGGTAAAATAGTTGAAAGCGGAAAACATGAAAAACTATTAGATCAGAACAAAATATATGCTGATTTATGGAATGTTCAAGTAGGAATCTAGTATGGAATTCCTAAACTATATTAAGAAGTTAAATGATTCAATTACATTACTAAACATACCGTCAACTTTACTCCATCTTTCTTCATTTGTTCCCACAGCGAAAGTGTAAAGTGTTCCTCTATCAATTACGACAGTAGCTAATTCGTGCCTGGCCTGTTCATTTAGATATAATTCATACTCTAAATCATAGAAAATATGATTGGATGCCTCCCTCTTATTGGCATTTATAAGTTTTACCTCTCTACCTGAACCTTTGGGAGCAATGACTTTATCAATTAATGTTTGACCTACTTCACTTGGGCTTCCTAATTGCTCTAATTGAATCTCTTTATTTACATCAGAAATAACTAAACTTAAAGTCTCATTACTATTTATTAGATCATGATAAATAATTTCAGGTCCTCCATCGACTTTTACTCTAGTCCATCCTGTTGGATAAAAAAAGGCATATCTTCCATCTGGACTTTGATAAGCTTCTAATCCTGCATTTAGTCCACCACTACAAGCACTCAGTGTTAAACACAAAAAAATCAAAAATAAATATTTGAAAGGGTTAAATTTAATATTTTTCATTTTGTTTGAAATTACTAATTAAAAACATAATAAGACATTAAAAGCAAACAATTATGGCAATTCAGAATTTTGCGTCTAAATTATTCCTAGAAATAGTTTAATTTTGATTACTTATACCAAACCGCTTTCAAAATTAATTGGTCATTTTGAGAAATTTCCAGGAATTGGTCCAAGAACAGCGCAACGATTAGCCCTGTTTATTTTAAAACAACCTGAAAGTACAATAAGAGATTTTTCAAAGGCTCTGTTAGAAGCACATAGTAATGTTGGTCGTTGCAAAAAATGTTTCAATTTGACTTCAGAAGATGAATGTGAAATTTGTAAAAATACTGAAAGAAATCAAAAACTAATCTGTGTAGTAGCAGAAACTAAAGATTTGCTTGCTTTGGAGCGCGCCAGAGAATTTAAAGGTATTTACCATGTTATTGGTGGTTTAATATCTCCAATGGATTCTGTTGGCCCAGAACTCTTAGAAATAAGAAGCTTGGTAGAAAGAGTTAGTAAGTCTGAAATAGATGAGATCATATTGGCATTGACCCCCAGTGTTGAGGGAGATACAACAAGTCTTTATATTGGAAAATTGTTAGCACCTTTTACTAAAGTTACGAGGATTGCATATGGCCTCCCAATGGGCAGTGAACTTGAATATGTTGATGAAGTTACACTTGCAAGGGCGTTAGAAGGAAGAACAAAACTAAATTAGACAATGAGAGACAATAATCTAATCAAGAAAGAAAAAATCTTAAGACTACCCTCTTGGATTAAATTTCCTATTAGTAAAGCTTCAGAATTCGAAAAAATACAAATACTCATTAAAAAATCAAACATTCATACTATTTGTGAAGAAGCAAGATGTCCGAATAGAGCAGAATGTTATGCCTCAGGAACAGCTACTTTTTTACTGGGTGGATCGATATGTTCTCGTTCATGTGCTTTTTGTCAGGTAAATAAAGGTAGACCTAGTTCTATTAATATTGATGAATGTACTCAAGTCGCTGAAGCAGTGAAAGTATTAAATTTGAAATATGTTGTTTTGACATCAGTAGCTAGAGACGATCTCCCTGATCATGGTGCAAATTTATTTATATCTACAATTGATGAGATTAGAAAAATCGATTCTACAATTAAAATAGAGGTTTTAACTCCTGATTTATGGGGTGGGGGCAAAAATTTTGATGAAACTAATAAACTTCAGACTCAAAGATTAAAGATGATTTTAGAAAAAGATCCAATATGTTTTAATCATAATCTTGAAACTGTTGAAAGACTGCAAAAAGAAGTTAGGAGGGGTGCAAATTACAAAAAATCCCTTAGTTTACTAAAAAAGTCAAAAGATATTGCTCCTCATATTCAAACTAAATCAGGAATTATGTTAGGTCTTGGGGAAACATTAGATGAAATAAAAAATACAATTTATGATCTTAAAAAAATAGATTGTGATCAAATTACAATTGGCCAATATTTAAGGCCCTCTTTCAATCATTTGGCAGTTAAGAAATATTGGGATCCATCAGAGTTTGAATATCTATATCGCTTCTCTAAGGAATTAGGATTCAAAAAAGTATCTTCTGGCCCTTTAGTTAGAAGTAGTTATCATGCGGGTTAACTTTTTTCAATTAAAGAGAGTTTCTTCTCAAGTTTTTTCAATATGGAAATACATTCCCCGTTCATGAGTGTACCTGCACCTCCCCAAACCAATCTTAATAAAAGATCTACGGGGCTAGAACCAACTTCTTTTACAATTTTGAATCCTATTAACTTGAAATATCTTACAAGTTTTTTACTATATCCTTCACTATCAAAAATAGCTAAAAGTCTTACTTTTTCGCTTGAATTTTTTTCAATTGCCCAAGCCATAGTTGTTGCCCATATTAATTCCGAAACAAAAGCAGGAGCTTTACTAAGGATTCTTAATGTATCAAGCTGAATGCTTTGTTTATTTAAATAAGTCCAACCTTTCATTTCGGCCCAAATCTTAATTATGTTATCTTTCCGTTCTGCTATAACGATTCTAAAGAGACATAATCCGAGAGTTTCTCTAACTTGAATTTTAATTAATAATCCAATAGTACCTGCTAATTTTTCTAATTCTTCAACTTTCATGATTTTGACAATTAGTCCTTATAGATTTTATGATTTTCCAGGTTTAATCTATCTATTTGTTTTTGTCTTTCTTCAAACCTTTTCCTATCATCATCACTGAATTGGTCTATACAGAAATGACATTGGATACCCTTTCTATATTCTTTCCTTTCTTGATCTTGAATAGAAACTGGCATTCCACATGCATGACAAATCGAGTAGGAGCCTTTTTCTAATTCTTGATCTAAAGCAACTCTTTTATCAAAAACATAGCATTCACCTTCAAATAAATTTTTTTCCTTTGGTATATCATTAAGGTATTGAAGGATACCTCCTTGTAGGTGATAAATATTTTTATAACCTTTCTTTTTCAGCAAACTAGTAGCTTTTTCACATCTTATTCCTCCGGTACAAAACATTGCTATATTTGTAGACTCTTTATTTCCTAAATGGGTATCTAAATGATTATCCACCCACTTGGGGAATTCGCTAAAGTTTTTGGTGTTTGGGTTTATAGAGTTCTGAAATGTACCTATAGAAACCTCATAATGATTTCTAGTATCAATGACTATTGTATTTCGATTTTTAATTAACTTATTCCAATCAGCTGAGTCAATATAAGTCCCATTATTTTCCGATGGATTTATTTCAGGGACACCCATGGTAACTATTTCTTTCTTGATTTTTATTTTTAGTTTTTTGAAAACTTTATTTTTCGCAAAGTTTTCTTTAATATTCAAATTTCTATTATCTGCATATTTATTAACTAAATTTATAACAATATCAATTACATTTTTCTCAGCACAAATAGTTCCATTGATGCCCTCACTTGCAAAAATTAATAAACCTGAGAGATCGTTTTCATTTTCGATTTCTAATAATTTATTTTTTAGATCAATAATTAAGTTTTCTTGAAAGGGGAAGAAAGAATAAAGAGAAACTATTTTATAATTTTTGCCTTTCATAAAGAAGATAATGTCTTTTCGCAAGTTTCAAAATCTTTGTTAAATGATACTCCAACTTCTTTAAGAAGTTTTCTGTCTGATTGAAAAGATGGATTTGAAGTTGTGAGTAACTCATCTCCATAAAAAATTGAATTTGCCCCACATTGAAAACATAAAATTTGGGCTTCTTTTGAAAGCTTTTCTCGCCCTGCACTTAATCTTATTTTACTTTTAGGCATAAGAATTCTTGCTGTAGCTATCATCCTTATCATTTCAATAGAATCAATTTCTTGATTATCTTCTAAACCAGTACCTTCAATAGCTACTAATGAATTTATAGGAACACTTTCAGGGTGTGGATTCATGTTTGAAAGCACTTCCAAAAGAGATGCTCTATCTCCATTGGTTTCACCCAAGCCTATTATCCCTCCACAACAAACATTTATTCCTGCATTCCTTACTCTTTTTATAGTATCTAGTCTGTCTTGATAAGTTCTAGTCGTAATAATATTTTTATAATGCTCAGGACTAGTATCAAGATTGTGGTTATAAGCTGTCAAACCTGCATCAGCCAGTCTGGAAGCTTGTTCTTCTGTAAGCATTCCAGCAGTAACGCAGGCTTCCATCCCTAAATCCCTTACACCGCTAACCATCTCTAACATTGCATTAAATGATTTCCCATCTCTAATTTCTCTCCACGCCCAACCCATACAAAACCTATCTGCACCTTCATTTTTTGCTATTTGCGCTCTTGCTAAAACCTCTTCAACTTGAAATTGTGGATGACTTTTGATTTCGCTAGCACTATAAATTGATTGGCTGCAGTACGAGCAATTTTCCTCACATCCACCAGTTTTTACGCTGAACAATGATGCTAATTGAATGTCGTATTTGTTAAATTTCCTGTGAACGGTTTGTGATTCCCACATTAAATCAATAAGAGGCATATTAAGTATTTCCAATATCTCCTCTTTATTCCAATCGAACCTAATTTCTTTAAATAACTGATTATTCGAATTAGCCATTTTATTAGGTAAAATATTGAGAATCTTCAAAAGATTCATTTGATAATGATTCTATACCGCCGAAACGCCTATTTCTTGATTGGTAATCAATTATTGCTTTAAGAAATTCATGCTCATTGAACTCTGGCCAAAGTACGTCAGATATATAAATCTCTGAATATGCTAATTGCCATAATAGAAAATTACTTATCCTTTTTTCGCCACTAGTTCTTATTAGTAATTCAGGATCATTAATCCCTCCAGTTAATAGCTCTGAATTAAATAATTCTTCATTAATTTCACTTGGTTCTATTTCCCCAGAAGAAGATTTTAATGCTAGTTCTTTTGCAACTTTTACTATTTCTTGTCTACCTCCGTAATTAACACAAACATTAAATAAAAATTTATTGTTGTTTTTAGTAAGTAATTCTGAACTAGAGATTATTTCTTTTAAATTGTTTGGGAAAGGAGTTAAATCTCCAATAAATTGAATTTTTGTTGATTCTTCATGTATCTCTTTAATTTCGTTTTTTAAAACTTCGCTAAAAAGATTTATAAGAAAATCAACTTCTTTTGTTGGTCTTGTCCAATTCTCAGTTGAAAAAGCATAAACAGTAATTACTTTACAACCTAAATTTTTTGCAGCTTTGAGAATTTTTTTTAATACACTAACGCCCTGTTTATGTCCAAATGATCGAGGTAAACCTTTTCTAGACGCCCATCTTCCATTGCCGTCCATAATTATTGCTATATGTTTGGGTAATTTTTGCTTATCTATTTTCTTTAATAAGTCCATAATATTATCGTCTATTACTTTTTCTAAACTCATAAGTTAATCCTTTTTGTTAATGAAAATTTCTGATTTTTCTGACTCTTTTTTATTAATATCACTGATGATATTATCATCCGAGTCTGTCTTTTGGGATAAGACATTTTTGCTTAAAGATGCTTTATTTGCTCCCATAGTATTTTGATTACCAATCAATTTTGCAAGAAGTTCTTGTAACCTGCTGCTTGTTATTGGCCTTTCGAGCTTGCCTTGGTTTGCTAATGACAACGTACCTGTTTCTTCAGAAACAACAATACAAATACATCTGTCAAATCTTTCTGTAATTCCCAATGCTGCTAAATGTCTTGTGCCATATCTACTTATTCCTTGTCTTGAAAGAGGAAGTATTACGCCAGCAGAAATTATTTTATTCCCTTTCACAAGAACTGCTCCATCATGTAGAGGCGTATCTGTAGCAAAAAGATTTATTAAAAGGTCAGTTGATAATTGTGCCTCAATATTGGTACCTGAATATAAAAAATCTTCAGGTCTTAAATCGCTCCCCAGATCTACAACGATTAAAGCGCCTCTTCTATTTTGAGAGAGTTTACCTGCAGTATCAACTAACTTAGTAATGGTAGTTGAAGATGCTCTAAACTCCTTTGGAGGATTCCCAAGTAATACAGCTAGCCTACCAGTGCCAAGTAGTTCCATTAATCTTCTTAACTCTCCTTGCCAAAGGATCGCTAATGAAAGAGAGCAAGCCAGGACAACTGCATCAATTAATTTTGATGTTAGTGGTAAGTATGCATATCTTTGAATGAACCAAGCGGACGATACTAAAAACAAATATCCTCTTAGAAGCCATAATGTCCGCTGTTCTTTTACTCTAGTGAATAATAAAAGTCCGAAACCAACAGCAAATAAGACATCTAATAAAAGCTTTAAATTTATAATTCCCCAGAAATTCACACTAAAAACAGAATTAATCTAAATTTACCTAATTTTATTTAATAAAGCGATCAGGCAAAACATCATATTTTAAAAGATCAATTGGACTTTCTCTTTTTTGAATAATCTCGGCTTCTCCATTACAAACTAAAAGGGCTGCTGGTCTTGGAATTCTGTTGTAGTTAGAACTCATTGAATTATTGTAAGCACCAGTACCAAAAACACATATGAGATCTCCTGTCTCGCAATTTGCTAATTCTATCTCCTTAAACAAAACATCTCCCGATTCGCAGTGTTTGCCAGCAATTGTATATTTATTTTTAGAGTTAATATTAAAGGGGTTTTTTACCAAACATGCAGAGTAATTTGATTGATATGTTATTGGCCTTGGATTATCACTCATCCCGCCATCAACAGACAAATAAGTTCTGATTCCAGGAATTTCTTTAAAAGCCCCAATTTTGTAAATTGTTATGCCTGCTGTAGATACGATAGATCTTCCAGGTTCACACATCAATTTTGGCAGATCTAAATTGTTTTTTTTACAAGCCTTAACAACTGAGTTGGAAATTGTTTTTACCCATTCATCGATAGAAGGTGGATCGTCATTTATTGTATATTTAATTCCTAAACCTCCTCCAACATTAAGTTCTTTAATATTATGGCCAAATTTTTTGGCGTCTAAAATAACCTTTACCATTATTTCACCTAGATCCTTATGAGGGTCTAGTTCAAAAATCTGGGAACCAATATGAGCATGTATTCCTTTTAATTTTAAATATTTAGTTTCGCTTATGTATGCAAATAAATTATTCAAATATTCGATTCCAAAACCAAATTTGCTATCAAATGAACCTGTTCTTATGTATTCATGTGTATGGCATTCGATTCCAGGAGTAAAGCGTATCATTATTTCTAAGTCATGATTTAATGAATTTGATACTTCCTCTAATCTTCTTAAGTCATAGTCATTATCTATGATTATTTTGATGTTATTTCTAATTGCGAAATCAATTTCTTTGTCAGATTTGTTATTACCATGAAAAACAATTTTTTCATTTGGTACCCCACCCTTTAGAGCAGTTAATAATTCTCCCTCTGACACTGCATCAAGTCCTAAACCTTCTGAGGAAACAAGATTACTCATGAATATTGAGCTATTTGCCTTTGAAGCATATATAGGGAGAGATTCTCCTGGATAATATTTTTCTAATGCTTTTTTATAAGCTCTACAAGACTTTCTTAAAGTGATTTCATCCAATATATATAGAGGAGAATCATATTTTTTAACTAACTCTTCAATAGAACAGCCACCAACTGACAATTTCCCATCTCCTCCAATGGTTGTAGTAATTGGTACGATATTTTTATTAGGACTTTCCAAGTCAATTTTCTGTTTTAAAAAAGATTGTTTTTCTTCCATAGGAGAACTTTAAAAAAAAGTTATGCCAAAACTGTCATATTTTATAATGACTCTAGATTTGAACTTTTTAAATATACACACATAATAAAATGATATCTATCAAACAAATAAATGAGAAAGATATTGATTTATGTTATAAATTAGATTCAAATACGATTTCCCTATGGAGCAAGAGACAATGGGCTAACGAATTCAAAAAAGAAGGTACAAAAATCTTTGGATTATTAATTAAAAATTTAGTCATTGGAATATGTGTTTTTCAGGTTGTTCTTGATGAAGCTCAAATAAATTATTTTGTTGTAAATAAGAAATTTAGGAAAAAGGGTTTTGGATCATTCCTTATGAGTTATTTAATAAAAAAATGTGAAAAATCAAATCTAAAAAAAATACTATTGGAGGTTTCTCAGGGCAATGTTACTGCTGAAAGATTTTATAGTAGCTTTGATTTTTTTACTGTAGGAATAAGAAAAAATTATTATAAAGATGGTTCACATGCTCTTTTAAAAGAAAAAAAATTAACAACAAAATAATGTAAAAATTTAATTGTTCGGATAACCATAATCATTGAAATTACTATAATTTCTTGTCATATCACTAAAAAAGTTCAAATTAATTAGATAAATTATAATTTTTGGTATTCATAAAAGCTCATTATGAACACAAAATTGACATATTACTGGTAGGTTATTAATAGGAATTTGATCTTCTAATGTTTGAAAGATTTACAGAAAAGGCTATAAAGGTCATTATGCTTGCCCAAGAGGAAGCAAGAAGACTTGGTCATAATTTTGTTGGAACTGAACAAATTCTTTTGGGGTTAATTGGAGAAGGGACTGGAGTTGCAGCGAAAGTACTTAAATCACTTGGAGTTAATTTAAAAGATTCAAGGATAGAGGTGGAAAAGATAATAGGTAGAGGTTCAGGGTTTGTAGCTGTAGAAATACCTTTTACTCCCAGAGCTAAAAGAGTTTTAGAACTATCTTTAGAAGAGGCTCGTCAACTTGGCCACAATTACATTGGTACAGAACATTTATTGTTAGGTTTAATTAGAGAAGGCGAAGGTGTGGCTGCCAGAGTTCTTGAAAACCTTAATATTGACCTTACAAAAGTTAGAACTCAAGTTATAAGGATGCTAGGTGAAACAGCCGAAGTTGGGACAGGGGCTAGTACAAATAAAGGCAACTTAAAAACTGCTACGCTCGATGAATTTGGAACAAATTTAACAAAATTAGCAAGTGAGTCAAAATTAGATCCAGTAGTTGGTCGCCATTCAGAAATTGATAGGGTAGTGCAAATATTAGGGAGGAGAACAAAAAATAATCCTGTTCTTATTGGGGAGCCAGGTGTAGGAAAAACAGCCATTGCAGAAGGTTTGGCTCAAAGAATACAAACTGGAGATATTCCAGACATACTTGAAGACAAAAGAGTTTTGACGCTTGATATAGGACTCTTAGTCGCAGGAACTAAATATAGAGGGGAATTTGAAGAAAGGTTAAAAAAAATAATGGAAGAAATTAAATCAGCAGGGAACGTTATACTTGTCATAGACGAAGTGCATACTTTAATTGGTGCTGGAGCTGCTGAAGGAGCTATAGATGCAGCAAATATTCTGAAGCCAGCATTAGCGAGAGGAGAACTTCAATGTATTGGAGCAACAACTCTTGATGAATACAGAAAACATATTGAGAGAGATGCGGCTCTAGAAAGAAGGTTCCAACCTGTGATGGTTGGGGAGCCATCCATTGAAGATACAATCGAAATTCTAAAAGGTCTCAGAGAACGTTACGAGCAACATCATCGTCTAAAAATCACTGATGATGCACTTGAGGCGGCTGCTCATTTAGGGGATCGTTATATATCCGATAGATTTTTACCTGATAAAGCTATAGACCTTATTGACGAGGCTGGAAGCAGAGTACGTTTAATAAATTCTAAACTTCCGCCTGAAGCTAAACAAATAGATAGAGAACTTAGACAAGTCCAAAAACAGAAGGAAGAGTCTGTAAGGGATCAAAAATTTGATCAGGCAGGCCTATTACGTGAAAAAGAGATGGAATTATCTGCAAAAATTAAAGAGGTATTGGAAAATAAAAAAGAATCTACGGCTGGAAATTCATCTGAAGTTGATAATTCTGTCAAAAGTGATGCGAAACTTTTACAAAGCCCCCTCGTTAGTGAAGAAGATGTAGCTCATATTGTAGCTTCTTGGACAGGAGTCCCTGTTCAAAAATTAACAGAAACTGAATCAGTCAAGCTTCTTAACATGGAGGAAACTCTTCATCAAAGGCTAATTGGACAAGATGAAGCTGTAAAGGCTGTTTCAAGAGCTATAAGAAGAGCAAGAGTTGGATTAAAAAATCCTAATAGACCCATCGCAAGTTTTATTTTCTCTGGTCCTACTGGTGTTGGTAAAACTGAATTGACTAAATCATTAGCTTCATATTTCTTCGGTAGTGAAGAAGCGATGATCAGATTAGATATGTCAGAATTTATGGAAAGACATACAGTTAGTAAACTTATAGGCTCGCCTCCTGGTTATGTTGGTTTTAATGAAGGTGGTCAGCTTACTGAAGCGGTTAGAAGACGTCCTTATACCGTCGTTTTATTTGATGAAGTTGAAAAGGCGCACCCAGATGTTTTCAACTTATTATTGCAATTACTTGAAGACGGAAGATTAACTGACTCCAAAGGTAGAACTGTAGATTTTAAAAATACACTGCTAATCATGACCTCTAATATCGGTTCAAAAGTAATCGAGAAAGGAGGTGGTGGACTAGGATTCGAATTCTCAGGAGATTCAGTTGAAGATAGCCAATATAACAGAATTAAATCACTAGTTAATGAAGAACTTAAGCAATACTTTAGGCCTGAATTTTTAAATAGACTTGACGAAATAATTGTATTTAGACAACTTACTAAAAATGAAGTTAAAGAAATTGCTGAAATAATGCTGCAAGAAGTTTTTGTCAGATTACAAGATAAAGGCATTAAATTAAATGTCACCGATGCTTTCAAAGAGAGACTAGTTGAAGAAGGTTACAATCCTTCATACGGAGCAAGACCTTTGAGAAGGGCAGTTATGCGTCTACTAGAAGATAGTTTGGCTGAAGAAGTTCTTTCCGGGAGAATAAAAGATGGAGATAATGCTTTAGTTGATATAGATGATAATAAAAAAGTTACAATAAATATTTCTTCTGAAGAATCTTCTCAAGAGCTAGCAGGTGCTAACTTCTAATCATTCAAAGTAAATATGCAGTCAATCTCTCCAGAAACTATATATAGGGGAAATTATGCTTGGGAAGAATCTTTACCTCAAATTACTAAATTAACTAAAAGTCCATTAATTCTAGGTAGAGGGATTCAAACTAATAATTTGAGAAATAATATTTTTAATGATTTAAAAAATCAAAAACTTAATGTTAATTCTGCTAATCTACAATTTGATTGTTGTTACGAAGATATTTCAAGAATTAAGAGTATTATTTTAAATAATAATAATGATTCTGTTATCGCTGCTGGAGGTGGCAAAGTTCTAGATTCTGGAAAATATATAGCCGAGTCTCTTAATATCCCTTGTATTACAGTCCCGCTTAGCGCTTCTACATGTGCAGGTTGGACAGCCTTATCTAATATATATACAAAGGAGGGTCAATTCATAAAGGATGTCGCATTAAGATCTTGTCCGAAAATACTAGTTTATGAGCATAAATTTATACAAACAGCTCCATCAAGAACACTTGCAAGTGGCATAGCAGATGCCTTGGCAAAATGGTACGAATCCTCAATAACAAGTTCAAACATAGATGACGGTCTTGTTCAACAAGCAATTCAGATATCAAGAGTTTTAAGAGATCAACTATTAATAGATGGAGAAAAAGCGTTTAAGGGTCAATTTGAAAATTATCTTTCTTGGCAAAATACTATAGAAGCATGTGGACTTACAGCAGGATTAGTTGGTGGTATTGGTGGAGAAAAGTGTAGAACTGCAGCAGCACATGCTATTCATAATGCAATTACTCAGATAATCACCCCTAATAAATTCTTACATGGTGAGATTGTTGGAGTTGGATTATTATTGCAATTAAGATTAGAAGCAAGGAAAAATAATAATAAATTAGCTGATCAATCAATTAAACAATTATTTGTACTCATGAAAGAATTAAATTTGCCCACTACTATCGGACAACTTGGAATAAATGTTTTTGAAAATAATAATTTAGAGAAAATTGCTGATTTTACTTGTCGAGATAAATCTGAAATTCACTTTTTGCCTTTTGAAATTAATAAAGAAGACATAATAGAGGTCATTTCAAATTTTGAACAACAAAAAATTAAAATTTAAACATTTTTTTGACTAAAAACAATTTTGAACAATTAAGTGATTTAAATGCAGAATTTTTTGAAAGTGCCAAATTGTCACTATTAGACCCTTTAGGTCTTTATTTGGCAAATGATGTTAAGTGGATAAAACTCAACCAAAACTGGAATTCTTTAAAATTCCCAGTAGTTATGGGAGGTAAAGGTCAACCTATACTTCTTCTACATGGCTTTGATAGTAGTTTTTTAGAATTCAGGAGAATATATAAATCACTAAAAAGAAATTTTCAAGTTATTGTTCCTGATCTGCTTGGTTTTGGTTTTAGTCCCAGGTGCGCAACAAACGAATACAATTCCTCGAAAATAATTTCACATTTAGTTGATTTGCTTAAGACCTTAAAGATAGCAAAGAATCTAAAAATTATTGGTGCCTCTATGGGAGGTTCTACAGCTTTAAAACTTGCTTTTGAAATTCCTGATTCTATCGATAAAATTATCCTTTTGTCCCCCGCCGGATTGTTTGGAGAACCTAAGATTATTCCTTTCCCTCTTAACCAAATTGGCGCCTCATTTCTTGGATTGCCTCAGGTCAGAAAAAGTCTTTGTAGGCAAGCATTTGCTTTTCCAGACGAGTGTGTTGGTAAGATGGAAGAGCAAATTGCTTCAATTCATCTAGGTTGTAAAGGATGGAGGAATTCACTCGCATCATTTGCAAAAAGTGGTGGGTTTGCAGGGACTCAAAAATATATCCAAAATATCCCAATTAAAACATTATGTGGAGAAAATGATCGAATTCTTGGAAAAAAAGAGATTAAAAATATAAGAAGTATTGAAAAATTAAATTT
The DNA here is from genome assembly GCA_902538225.1 of uncultured Prochlorococcus sp. Lineage (GTDB taxonomy): Bacteria > Cyanobacteriota > Cyanobacteriia > PCC-6307 > Cyanobiaceae > Prochlorococcus_A. Next base: position 14,892 of record CACBEF010000011.1, read on the forward strand.
TGTAGGGTTACAAAATTGTGGTCATCTTCCACATATTGATCTACCATCATTATCTAGTAAAATTATCCAAGATTATTTTTTGGAATAAAAAATTTTTTAATTAATTTAGATACTTGAGAATTATAAAAATATAATACAAAACTGATGGAGTAAAGATGTAACTGTCAATTCTGTCAAGAATTCCTCCATGTCCCGGTAAAAAAGTTCCGGAATCTTTTATTTTGGCATCTCTCTTCATCATAGATTCAATTAAATCTCCAACTAATGCCATAAGAGAAATAGAAATTCCATATATTATGCCAACAAATAATGGATTTTCCCAATTCATTAAAAATGCGAAAAATATTGATAGTAAAGTTGAACAGGATATTCCTCCAATTAAACCTTCTATAGTTTTGCTAGGAGATATTGGAGATAGAGATGTTTTACCAAATGACTTCCCAATGAAATAAGAGCCAATATCACTAGCTACAATTAAAAAACAAGAAGTTAAAGTTAAATGAAGACCTGTAGTATTTGATAAGTTCTCAAACGACATAAAACCTTGATTTGAACTTATTATCACTGAATCTAATCCCCTTAACTTAATCCAGAAACTAGGTAAAAAACCTAAATAGAATAATCCAAAAATAGAGGCTGCAATATCTGAAATTGTCCCAGGTTTTGGTTGGAAAAGTAACCAAGTGCATATCCCAACTGAACAAATTGGCAGAATTGAATTTGATATTTCTCCTTCAATCAAACCAATAGTCTCAAGATAAGTAGAAACTATAATAATAAAGGATGAAAATAATGTGGTTTTTGTAGCTGGTCTTATACCTTTAAATTCTGCCATTCTAAAAAATTCTAATAATGCTAGATATGTAAGAAAAGCAGTTGCCAATGTAAAAAACCATCCGCCCAACAAAACAACAATTAAACCAAAAATTCCTATAAGTAATCCACTTCTTAATCTCATATGAAATTGCTATGCTTCTAAGACACTTATATTAAAATTTACCAGATCTTTGTTGCATAAACTTTGATTATTTATCCAATTAAACCTATCTATATCAATTTTTTCGCCAGGAATTAGTAGAGGTATTCCAGGAGGATAAGGGCAAATAATATCTCCAGATATTTTATTTAATGATTGTGAGAAAGAAATACTCCGAGTCTTACTTCTCCAAGCAATTCCAATTTCGATTTCGGGAGCTTGAACTAATTTAAAGGGCGATTTGAGAACTTCTAAACTTTTTGATTTTTTGGAATTTAATAGTAATTTTTTCCATAATTTTTCAAATAAATTAAGAAAATCTTTTTGATTTCCAAATCCTAAGCAAAAAGTGAGAGTCATCATTTCTGGTAATTCAGCAATAAGGCCATTTCTATAAAAAAAATTATCAGCAGTAAAACCATCAATCCCAGCCTTAGAGGTATTTACTACGATTTTTAAGGGGTCTTGAGTTTCTATCAGAGGAATATTTTTTTGAATTAATTTTTTATAAATACTTTTTGCCTCTAAAATTCTTTTTTGATATTTTGATAAACTTTTTTTGTTAAGCCAGTCCCTAATAGACTCTTCACAAGAAGAAAGTAATAAGGAACTTGGACTGGTAGTTTGCAGCAAATTAATACTTTTGATTAAATTACCTTCATTTATTAGATTCCCTTTGTACCAAAGTACTGCTGTTTGAGTTAATCCATTGAGCGACTTATGCAAAGAATTAACGACTAAATCAGCGTTTGATGATAAGGCCGGCTTTGGCAAATTAAGGTTTTCACAAAAAAGGAAATATGAACCATGAGCTTCATCAACTAAAACAGGTAAATTTTTTTGATGACAAAAATCTATTAAAGGCTCTAAATCTCCGGCATAACCATGATAAGAAGGATTTACAATAATAACACCTGCAATTTTATTCTCATCAAAATTTAATTTTTTAAATACATTTTCCAACCAAATTTTTGTAATTGGTTTGTAATGACCCGTTACAGTTGAAAATTCTAGGTCAAAAAATATTGGATTTATATTCTGCATCGCACAGATTTTTATAACACTTATATGAACATTTCTAGGCATCAGGATATTTTCACCTGGATTTGCCATTGCAATTACTGCTGATTGTATTAATCCGGAAGCTCCATTAACTCCAAAAAAACATCCTTTAGCCCCAAATTTGTTGGAGAATTCTCTTTGAGATTTAGCAATTAATCCGCTTTGGGATAGTGGGGAGCCTATTTCTGGTAGTTCGGGTAGGTCCCAATATCCAGGTGGATATTTTAATAACTTCACTAATTTCTTTGGTAAAGCTGCCCCCCTGTTATGAGCGGGAAAGAATAAAGACTTTAAAAACTTTTTAGTTAGAAAAGATGAAATGCTCATAAAGTATTATTGACATATATAGAATGAACTACATAGTTATCTTTTTTGATATTTTTTAACTTTAATGAAAAGATCTTATTCGAAATATTCAGCAAAAGATGACTTACTTTGGTTGATTTTGAGGCCATGGATTTTTATCCCAAGAGTTTTATATATCCTTTTAACTTTTATTTTTCTTTTTTTAAGAATACTTTTTCAAGGTAACAGTAAAAATAAAAATGTACAAAAAAATCTCTCGAAATATCTTTTTGATGTAATAACAGATTTAGGGCCTTGTTTTATCAAATTAGGCCAAGCACTCTCAACTAGACCCGATCTTGTTAGACAAGATTGGCTTACAGAACTTACAAAATTACAAGATAATCTTCCAGCATTTGATCACAAAATTGCTTTAAAAATTATTGAAGAGGAACTTGGATCCCCTGCTAATGAATTATTTGAAGAGTTTCCAGATAGTCCTATTGCTTCAGCAAGCTTAGGTCAAGTTTATAAAGCAAAAATAAATAATTCTTATCTAGCGGTAAAAGTGCAGCGGCCAAATTTATACTTCCTTATAAGAAGGGATGTTGTAATCTTAAGGTTTTTAGGAACTTTTTTATCCCCACTCTTACCATTAAATATAGGTGTTGGAATTGGAGAAATAATAGATGAATTTGGTAAGACACTTTTTGATGAAATTGACTATCAAAAAGAGGCCGAAAATGCTTTAAGGTTTGCAAATTTATTCAAAGAAAACCCAAATATTTTTATTCCCAAATTAGAAAAACAGTTTTCATCCAAAAGGGTAATCACAACTTCTTGGATTGATGGAGTTAAGCTAAGAGATCGAGCTTTACTTGAGGAAAATAACTTAATACCTGCTTCGTTTATAAAAACATGTGTCATCAGTGGACTGCAGCAATTATTTGAATTTGGATATTTTCATGCAGACCCACATCCAGGAAATATGTTTGCTCTCAAAGGAGGAAATGCAGATTGTGGGAATTTAGCTTATGTTGATTTCGGAATGATGGATACTATTACAAATTCAGATAGACTTAATCTTATTAAGGCAATTGTTCACATAATAAACGAAGAATATTATCTTCTCGCAGAAGATTTCCAGAAATTAGGTTTTTTAACCAAAGAACAAGATCTTCAAAAACTTGTTGAACCTTTAAAAGAAGTTCTAGGAGGATCATTTGGCGCTGAGGTTGGTAATTTTAATCTTAAAAATGTAACTGACAAATTCTCAAAACTAATGTATTCCTATCCTTTCAGAGTTCCCAGTAGGTTTGCCTTAATAATAAGAGCCGTTGTTAGTCAAGAAGGTTTAGCACTAAGGTTAGATCCTGAATTTAAAATTTTAAAAATAGCTTATCCATATATTGCTAAAAAACTACTGACCGATAATTCTGAAGAGATTTTAGAAATACTTTTAGAAGTCGTTTTTGACAAAAAAGGTCAAATTCAAATAGAAAAAGTTGAAAGTTTATTAAACATTTTATTTAGAGATTCAGAGAATATCAATTCAGATCTCATACCAGTTGCGAACGCTGGATTGAAATTATTTGTCAGTAAAAAAGGATCCGAAGTTAGGAAGAATCTTCTTTTAAGTCTTATAAAAGATGAAAAGTTAGAATTTACTGATGCGAAAAAACTCTTAACTTTAATTAGAGATACTTTTAGCCCGCTGAATATGGCAAAGAGTGCGGTGCAAAATATTATTTCTACAGTTTAGTTTTTTATATTTATATCTAATAAATTTACTTATGATTTCAATTCAATTAGAATTGGATGTATGGTTTAAAAATGATAAGAAAAAGGATTATTTAGCTTTGGAAGATTAAATGAATATTTTGAAAAGTCTCTTTTTATTTAATAAAAAATCTGAAAAAAATAAAGAATTTAGGCCGGGATTGGTTGACCAATATATTGAAATTGCAAAGTTAGTAAAAGAAGCAAGAATTCAACGAAACCTTACAATTAAAGAATTGTCATACATTTCAAAAATTCCAGAACGAATAATAAACTCTATTGAAAATAATAATAAAAATATTAGGCCAGAGTATCCTTTTATAAGATCTATATTAATTAAATTAGAGGAGTGCTTAGTATTAAACAAAAATACATTATTAAATTTAGCAGTTAAAGAAAGAAAAATTTTAAAGAAAGAGGGCAAGGATTTTATGTTGAGGAAATTCGATCTTATCAATACATGGCAAGGAAGTCTTTTGTATTTTTTTGTATTAGTCCTAACTATATTTATATTAAAGAGATATTTTATTTTAAATGTAAATGTTATAGAGATTCAAAATATTGAAAATCAAATCATTGATAAATAATTTTTAACAAGATCTACTTTAAAGTTCTCCCAAAATTATTTCCTAGCTCGCTAAACTTTTTTATATTATCTTCTATTTTTTCTAAAGGACGATTTAACTTCCATTTCCAGTTATTTTTTGTGGTGCCAGGTTTGTTTAATCTACTTGAATCGTCTAGAGATAATAGATCTTGTAATGGAGCGATAAAGAGATTAGCATTTGTCTCCATGCCAATTTCTATTAAATCCCAAGATGGATTTTCTGAAAATTTATACTCATCTTTTATTCTTTTTTTCGTTTCATAATCTAAATTTTCCCACCATGAAACAGAAGTTGAGTTGTCGTGAGTACCTGTATAAACAACCCAATTTTCTCCTTCAATATTCTTAGGTAAATAAGGATTATCTTCATTACCATCAAAAGCGAATTGTAATATTTTCATGCCAGGCAGTTCAAAATTTTCCCTCAATTTCTCTACATCAGGAGTTATTACTCCTAGATCCTCCGCAATAATTGGTAGATAGTTACCCCCTAGATCCTTTTTCACTTTTTTTAATAGTGTTTTACCTGGAGAATTTATCCATTTCCCAATAATTGCCGATTTAGAACTGCCATTAACTCTCCAGTAACCTGCTAAACCCCTGAAATGATCAAATCTCAATATGTCCACAAGTTCAAATTGCCTTTGAAATCTTTTTCTCCACCAATCGAAATTAGTCCTCTTATGCTTTGACCAAAAGTAAGTTGGGGTCCCCCATAGTTGTCCTGTTGATGAAAAATAATCAGGTGGCACACCACTTTGAAAGATTAAATTTCCATTTTTAAAAATTGAAAATAATGATTTATTACTCCATACATCTGCACTGTCTCTTGAGACATAAAAAGGCAAATCTCCTATTAGCTTAATATTTCTTGATTTCGCAAAGGTTTTAATGACACTCCATTGCTCATCAAGATGCCACTGTATTAATTTTTTAATAAGTATCTCTTTACTTTTTTTCTTAATCCACGATTTTAAGAACCTGTCATTTTTTATTTTAAATTCTTGAGGCCATTCCCACCAAGGCAACATATTAAATTCCTCTCTGATAACAACAAATGTTGCATAATCTTCAACCCAAGAATTTCTACTGATCCAGTTGTTAAAATTAATTTTTCTCTCTTCAGATTGTGAACCCCAACCTTGAAAAAGGAGAAGACCTAGTTCCTTTGTTAAGTGATCAGCAATATCAAATTCAAAATGATCTTTATTTTGATTTGATTGGCCTAGATTTTCTTTATTTGAAATGAAGATAAAACCTTTTTCGATTAAATCATCTACATCCAAAAACCACGGATTTAGTGCAAAACTTGATGGGGAGCTATATGGAGAACCAGTAGAGTCAGTAGGTGTAAGAGGTAAAAATTGCCAGTATTCAATTCCATGTTTATGTAGTTTTTTTATCCACTCTTTAGCTCCTTTACCAAAAGTTCCACATACTCTTCCTCCTGGAATACATGTTGGATGCATAAGTAAGCCTAATGATTTTTTTGCAATAATTGAATCTATAGGCATGTTTAAATATATTTTGATTCTTTACACTTAACGTGTTTTTAATTCTCTAAGTTCAACAATATACAAATTTTATTTAATTGACAAATTTCATACCTGGTTTTTAAGTCTGAATAAATATAAACTCTAATTTTTAATCAACAATTTTTTGCTTAATTGATGTGACTTTTGAAAAAATCTAGTCATTATCTTTTGCGAAATTCACATAAACGACTACGATAAGAATATAGTTTTATGGTGCAAATTTCGTGACAAGTTTTATCACGGCAATGCAGAGTAAAGAATCGAACTTTAATCTTAGTAATAGTCGATTAAGGCTAGTAAGTGGGACAACAAATCCTAAATTAGCTGAAGAAATTGCATCATACTTAGGGATTAAAAATGTACCTTTAATATCTAAAAGATTTGCAGATGGAGAACTTTATGTTCAGATTCAGCAATCTATTAGAGGTTGTGATGTATTCCTTATCCAACCTACATGCGCTCCTGTTAACGATAGTTTAATGGAGCTTATGATCATGGTTGACGCATGCAAGAGAGCGTCTGCAAGACAAATAACGGCTGTAATTCCCTATTTTGGATATGCAAGGGCAGATAGGAAGACCTCAGGAAGAGAGTCTATAACTGCAAAACTAACTGCTAATTTACTAGAGAAATCAGGAGTTGATAGAGTTCTTGCTATGGACTTACACTCGGCTCAAATACAAGGCTACTTTGATATACCATGCGATCATATTTACGGCTCACCTGTATTAATTGATTATCTAGAAAGTTTAAATTTAGAAGAAATAGTTGTAGTCTCTCCTGATGTAGGCGGGGTGGCAAGAGCAAGAGCATTCGCAAAATTAATGAAGGATGCGCCGTTGGCTATCATTGATAAAAGGAGATCTGCGCATAATGTCGCTGAAAGTCTAACCGTTATTGGTGAAGTCAAAGGTAAAACCGCTATTCTTATAGACGACATGATAGACACTGGAGGTACTATTTGTTCTGGAGCAAATTTACTAAAAAATGAAGGAGCTAATAGAATATTTGCATGTGCCTCACATGCTGTATTTTCTCCTCCTTCTTATGAAAGATTAAGTACTAAGAATCTTTTCGAGCAAGTTATTGTAACCAATAGTATACCAATTATACATAAAGATAATTTTCCACAGTTAAAAGTTCTTTCCGTCGCAAATATGTTGGGGGAAGCTATTTGGAGAATCCACGAAGAAAGTTCTGTTAGTTCTATGTTTAGATAGAATAAATTTTACAACCCTTGTAATTTCTTGAGTCTCTCAGTTTCAATCTTAAATTGCTTTTCGATCTTTTCAGGAACATTATCTGGACATACTTGAAGAGCTGATTCAACTAATTGTAAAGATGCAATAAATTGTAATTGTTTCATATCAACTGTTTGTTCTTTCTTTCTCTCTATTATTTTCCCTCCATGTTTTTGTGAAACTACTGATGCAAAAGTTGCTGAGGCAACGTTTAATGTTTTTGGGAAATCTAAATCAAATCCTTTTCTTGTCGCATTACATAGAAATGAAACACCCATCCCATGATATAAATCTAAATCATTTTTATTGGCAGGAGAATTTTTAACATTTGCATTTACATTTTTAGATTCGTTATTTATATCAATTAAAAAAGATGATAAAATTAGAGGGATTGCAAAAATTTTATATATTTTAAAACCCATAATTGATTTATTGTTAATTCATATTATTTAAGATAACATTTTTTATTTTTTAAACTAAAAATGCCAAGTAAATTTATTTAATAATTTTAATTTCGTGATGATTCTCGACTATTTTTAGCTTACTTTTGTTCCATGAATATATAACCCTAAATCTATAATTATCAGAATCTACAAGTCTTGTATGTTCAATAATATACCAATCTTCGTAAGAAGATTCAAAAATCATTTCATGTTCGTCGACTTGCTTAATATTTGAAATACCTTCATCATTACTTAAATAAAAATTTTGCCTCTTGAGTTGATGGCCTTTTAAAAATGCAAGCATTTCTCCTCGTTCTTTATACTGGGGATTTTCGTCAAAGAAATTATATTTTTTTTCTGGGTACCAAGTAAATTTATAATGCGACTCCCATTCGGATTTACTCTCGAGAGCTTGAATATTTATATTCATACTTAAATTATAGGTTTTTTGTCCTTCATCGAAAAAATACGTTCTATTAGATTTCCACAATCCAATATTCCTAGAAAACCACCTTTTTAAATTACTATTTAAATTGATTTCAGGGGGGTTTTCACCAAAATGTAAGTTTTTCTTTGAATTAATAGCAACCATTTATAAATAAGTCCTATTTATTTAATAGCCTATCTGTAAAATAAAAAAAAATATCTTAAGGTGTTTATAAGGATTGACAGCTTTTCAACACTTCAGAGGAATTGATTTGAATGATAAAAAAGAGCTAAAATTAATACTTGTGGCAGCTAGAAATCAACTTTCTAGTAATGATATTAAGTCCCTAATAGCTTATTTAGAATCAGATGATTGTGAATTTGAGATATCTCTTCAGATCTCTGAACCTACAGAGCAGCCAGAATTACTTGAATTACATAGATTAGTCGCTATTCCTGCTCTTATAAAGGTTTCCCCAGCTCCTAAGCAAATATTTGCTGGAAGTAATATTTTCTCTCAGTTGCAAAAATGGTTGCCAAGGTGGTCACAGGAAGGCTTAACAAAAAATCTTGGGATTAATTTGCAGCCATCCAAAATTGATTCAATAAGAACTCAAAAAGAATTTCTATTGGAAGACGAACTTCTTGTTTTAAGACAAGAAAATGAGACATTAACAAAAAGAATAGAATCTCAGGAAAGATTATTAAGAATGGTCGCGCATGAGTTAAGAACACCTTTAACTGCTGCTACTTTGGCCGTTCAAAGTCAAAAACTTGGACAAATAGACATTTCAAAATTACAGGAGGTAATTAAAAGACGTCTTGAAGAGATTGAACTCTTATCTCAGGATCTTTTGGAGGTTGGAACAACTAAATGGGAAGCGTTATTTAATCCTCAGAAAATTGAATTAGGTAATATTAGTGCCGAAGTTATACTCGAATTAGAAAAATTCTGGAGATTAAGGAATATTGAAATTGATACTGATATTCCATCTGATCTGCCAAGTGTATTTGCAGATCAAAGAAGAATGAGGCAAGTATTTCTAAATTTAATTGAAAATGCTATTAAATTTTCTAAAGATTCTGGATCTATAAAAATCACTATGATACATAAGACAAATCAATGGGTAGAAATAACAATTTGTGACAAAGGTGCTGGTATTCCTTTGAGCGAACAAAAGAGAATTTTTCTCGATAGGGTTAGACTTCCCCAGACTTCTGAAGGAACTTCAGGATTTGGCATAGGGTTATCAGTATGTAGGAGAATAGTACAAGTTCATGGAGGAAGAATATGGGTCGTATCTGAAATTGGTGAAGGTTCCTGCTTCCATTTCACAGTTCCTGTGTGGCAAGGACAAAACAAAGAGCAACAATACTTGACGAAAGGCTAGCCTTACTCGTAGTTTTTAAATAAGCTGTTATGCTAATTTCCTGGCCCCATCGTCTAGAGGCCTAGGACACCTCCCTTTCACGGAGGCGACAGGGGTTCGAATCCCCTTGGGGCTATTAATTAATTTAAATTCATAACGATCTTTTTGATGATTTTGCTTGCCTATCTACGGCAATTAAATTTTCTGAAAGATCCTTTTTCAGTCTTTTCTCTATCATCCCTATTGGCATCCACTGACAACCTTGTACAGTAAGATCATAAATTAATGAATTTTTTGAAGTATTTTTAATTTTTTTAATTTTCCAACTACCTTCAAATTTCCTGAAATCTCCTTTTATCAAATTAAATTTTAAGAGGCCAAGCTCCTTGTCTTCAAATAAGTCTATAGTAACCTCAGCTGAAAATTTCATGCCAAGGAAATCTTGAGCTCCAACTTGTTTAAGGTGTACATTATTTTCCTTCTGAAATATTTTTTTACTCGATAAAAGATTTGGGATGTAAAGATTTAGCCGATCATAATCTGTTAAAACACTCCACAAAGAATCGAGACTTGCAGAAGTTGTAAGTTGAGCTGCCAGTCGTCTTGTGCCGCCAGAAAGCTTTTCCATCGTCTGCTCAATTGTCCTGAAATCATTGTCTTTAAAATGATTCATTGAATCTTGAGGATTGTTCATACAATGAATTTTTAATTATATAAAAATTATTTCTGTGTAACTATACTGATAAAAACAACAAATACTGAAAAATAAAAATAATTTCATCTATTTATTCCGATCTCAAAACGTAACCATTTTTGTAAAATCACTACAAATTAAACTACAAATTGATAATCTTTTATTAAAGAAATTTTAAAAATGTATTCACAAGCAAAAGTAATCGCAGGGGGATTAGCTCATATACCAGTGGTAATAGCTGTTTTTTATTTTATACTCACAACCTTCAATAAAAGAGCTTTAAAATTAGTTGAAGAAGCAAAAACAAAAAAACCTGAACCAAAAGCTGTGGAACCAAAAAAACCAACTGTTTCAAAAATAGAAGCTACAAAAACAGAAGCTCCAAAAATAGTTAAGAAAAAACATGCAGATGTTCCAGTTAATATTTACCGTCCTAAAACACCATATGAGGGAACAGTTATTGAAAACTATAGTCTTCTTAAAGAAGGAGCAATTGGTAGAGTTAATCACATAACTTTCGACCTTAAAGATAGTGATCCATTTTTAAATTATATAGAAGGTCAAAGTATTGGCATCATGCCTGCTGGTGAAGATGCTAATGGAAAACCTCATAAATTAAGACTATATTCTATAGCTAGCACTAGACACGGTGATGACTTTAACGGAAATACAGTTTCTCTTTGTGTAAGACAGCTTCAGTATGAAAAAGATGGTGAAACCATTAATGGTGTCTGCTCTACCTACTTATGTGATATTAAGCCTGGAGATAAAGTAAAAATAACAGGTCCTGTTGGTAAAGAAATGCTTCTCCCTGATGAAGAGGACGCAAACATTGTTATGTTAGCCACTGGAACTGGAATAGCACCAATGAGGGCTTATTTAAGAAGAATGTTCGAACCCACTGAAAAAGAAAAAAATAAATGGAATTTCAAGGGTAAAGCTTGGTTATTTATGGGTGCTCCAAAATCAGCTAATTTGTTATACGAAGAAGATCTTCAAAGATACATTGCTGAGAATCCAGATAATTTTAAATATACAAAAGCTATTAGTCGCGAGCAGCAAAATACAAAAGGAGGAAGAATGTACATTCAAGACAGAGTTTTAGAGTCAGCTAATGAACTTTTCAATATGATTGAAGATGAAAAGACACATATATATCTTTGTGGATTAAAGGGTATGGAACCTGGAATAGATGAAGCAATGACTAAGGCAGCGGAAGAAAAAGGATTGAACTGGTTAGAATTAAGGCCTCAACTAAAAAAAGCAGGAAGATGGCACGTAGAAACTTACTAAATCTTTTATATTTAGATTTAAGTTTCGCATACTAAATACTTTTTGGTTTAGACACAATACGTAGCTAATATTTGAAAAAAAGAGGATTTTAAATAAAGAATACTAAAAATATGCCTTCAACTTTAAATAATCCTCTAAGATTAGGTTTACGGCAGGAAAGAGTCATATCTCCACAATGTTTAGTAATTTTTGGCGCTAGTGGAGACCTTACTCATAGAAAATTAATACCAGCCTTATTTGAACTCTATTTGCAAAGAAGAATTCCTAGTGAATTTGGAATAGTTGGTTGTGCGAGAAGACCTTGGACTGATAATGAGTTTAGAGAAAAGATGAAAGTAAAGTTATCAAATCAAATATCTGGTAAAGAAAGGGAGTGGGAACAATTTTCTAATTATCTTTTCTATGAACCAGTTGACCTACAACAAAGTGATCATGTCGTAAGGCTTTCTAGAAGATTAAATGAAATTGATAAAACACAAGCTACTCATGGGAATAGAACATTTTATTTATCAGTATCTCCGAATTTCTATGCAAGTGGATGTAAAGCTCTTAAAGGGGCTGGCCTTTTAGATGACCCTAAGAAAAGTCGTTTAGTAATTGAAAAACCTTTTGGAAGAGATTATTCAAGTGCAAAAAAATTGAATAAGATCGTTCAAAGTTGCGCTGAAGAAAGTCAGATTTATAGGATTGATCATTATTTAGGTAAAGAGACAGTTCAGAATATTCTTGTTTTGAGGTTTGCTAACACTATTTTTGAACCAATCTGGAATAGGAATTATATATCAAGTGTTCAAATTACTTCATCTGAAACAGTTGGTGTTGAAGATAGAGCAGGTTACTACGAAAGCTCTGGTGCTTTACGGGATATGCTTCAAAATCATATGACTCAAATGCTTGCAGTTACTGCGATGGAACCTCCTGGAAAATTTGAACCAGAAGCAATAAGAAATGAAAAAGCTAAGGTTCTTCAAGCTTCAAAACTTGCTAACGAAAATGAACCGTGGAATTGTTGCATAAGAGGTCAATATGGAGAGGGAGGGAATATTTCAAATCGACTCAAAGGATATAGGCAGGAAGATGGTGTTAATAGTACCAGCACAACAGAAACTTATATTGCGACAAAAGTTTTCGTGGATAACTGGCGTTGGCAAGGAGTTCCTTTTTATTTGAGAACAGGTAAAAGACTACCTAAAAGACTTGGAGAAATAGTCATGACTTTTAAAGACGTTCCTGTTCATTTATTTGAATCAACAATAATAAATCCTGCCCCAAATCAACTTGTCCTTAGAATTCAGCCAAATGAAGGTGCTACTTTCAAATTTGAGGTAAAGTCTCCTGGTTCTGGAATGAAATCAAGACCTGTTGAGATGGAATTTTCTTATGATGAGTCATTTGGAGAGCCCTCAGATGAAGGCTATGTAAGATTATTAGCTGATGCAATGCTTTCTGACCCAACATTATTTACTCGAAGTGATGAGGTAGAGGCAGCCTGGAAACTTTATACGCCATTAATAGAATTGATGGATAATTCCCCTTGGAAGTTACCTATTTATAATTATGAATCTATGACATGGGGACCTCCTGAGTCAGATCAATTAATTTCAAAAGATAATATTTTCTGGCGTAGACCCTAAAAATGAAACCTCAACTTACACTACAAACCCCTTTAGAGCTGCCTTATCATGAAATTTCTAATTACCTTAATAAATTATGGATTTCAGAAGATAAAGATAATAGTGGAGCTAATACTTTCACATTAATGGTCTGGCAGCCAGCTTGGCTAGAACAATGTTTGGTTCAAAAAGGATTAGTAAATGGACCAATTACTGGAAATTTAAGTCCAGAGATAATTGAAGTTGCTAAAAAATTTATATTAGATCAAGGACTTCCTATCACTACTTCACTTAATAGTGAAGAATTATTGAATTTGTTGAAGGAAAATTTATCTAATAAAGACTTTGAAGATTTTAGAGGACAATTTTTTGAGTCAACGATAAGTACATTGAATCCAAGAAGATTAATAACTCTAGCACCAACATTAAATAAAAATTCAGATATCAAAACTTTTGTATCCGCTTACTGTCCATTAAGTGATACACCAGCTATGCAACCTATTTGTGGGGATTTAGTTGTTATTAGGGGGGGGTCGGCCTCAATATCTAATAAAGGATTAAAAATAATTGATGAATTATCTATTGATGAATTACCTTCATGGTTGTGGTGGAATGGAAGCTTGGATGAGTCGCCTGAAATCTTCGAATATTTCACTGATTATGGTCTAAGGTTAATAATTGATACTTCTCTTGGATCGCCTCAAAGATGTTTAAAAGTTTTAGATCAATTAAATAATTCAAATAAAGCTATTAATGATTTGAATTGGGTTAGATTGAAAAATTGGAGGGAATCATTGGCAATGATTTTTGATCCGCCTTCGAGGAGACCAATTTTAGATCATATTACTGATATTGACATTGATATCGCGGGAGATCATATGATTCAAGCGTTGTTTTTGATTTCATGGATTAGCGATAAACTTGGTTGGTCTTTTCTAAGAGTTGAAAGGGATACAGAATCAACAAAAATAGAGTTTGAAAGAATTAATGGCGAAATAATTTCTACATCAATTAATCCCTTATCTTTGGGAAATCCAAGTATTCATTTAGGACAAGTTATTGGTTTGAGGCTGATTTCAAAAATTAGCGAGGTTCAAAAAAATAACACTTGTGTAATACTTGGCTGTGAATCAGTGGAATGTATGAGACTTGAAGCAGGGGGAATGGCTAATATGGAATTAATAGAGCAAGTTGTTCCAAATTCTTTTTCTACATCAGAGTACGATGTTAGTAAATTATTGGGAAGTAGTAGAGGTAATACCAGTCCTCTTTTTGAAAATTCTATTAAAATAGCTCTTCAAATATTTAATGGTTTGAACAACTAATAGATGCCTTGTGTAATATCTTCTCCTTCAACTGATAGCGGGAAAACTACATTATCTCTTTTGCTATCTTGTTGGGCGTTCTCAAAAGGTATAAAGATACAAACTTTCAAGGTTGGCCCAGATTATCTTGATCAACAACAACTTAGCTCAATTGGCCAACCTATTTGCAGGAATTTAGATATTTTTTTAAGTGGTGAGGAATGGGTTCAAGAAAGTTTTTTTAAACATTCTTTGAAATATGAATTCTCGTTGATTGAAGGAGCAATGGGTCTGTTTGATGGACTAGGGTCAACAACCTATTCCAGCACAGCAAATATCTCTAAACTTCTAAATGCTCCAATAATTTTTATTGTTAATGCTAGAGGTCAAGTAGCTTCACTTTTGGCGACTATTCGAG
>CACBEF010000012.1 GCA_902538225.1 uncultured Prochlorococcus sp.
AGATTTTTAGCAATTTTTTTAGGTTTTCTTGGCGGTTTTGGTTCTTGTGCTTTGGGATTAGTAATTATTCAAATATATCCCCAATTAGGTTGGTGGCCTATTCTTTTGGGATTAATTGGTGGCCCTTTGTCTGGAATTGTTTATTTTAAAAAATCTGCAAGAGAGGAGAGATTTGAATTGAGGTTGATCAACGAAAATGAAAATGATTCAACTTTTATGAGACTTAGAGCCCATAGGGATGAATTAATCTCTTTAGAAAATGAACTCGGAGAAAAACTTCAATTGAAAAGTGACGGTTCTTTATTTAAAACACCTATTTAAGATACTTTAAAATTTTATTTGATTATTTTTAATCAAAAATATTATTCTCTATACAGAATTTCTCTAACTCTTTATCATTAAACCAATCTTGGGGTTTTGTAAAAATTGATGTAAGAAATTCCTCTCGAGAATTCTTTATAGCTTTATATCCATATTCCCATCTAGCTAAAGGCGGTAAGGACATTAATATAGATTCAGTTCTGCCATTTGTTTGTAGTCCAAAAATTGTCCCTCTATCCCAAACTAAATTGAATTCGACATATCTACCTCTTCGATATAGCTGGAATTCTCTTTCCTTCGATGAATATGTTTGAGAAGCTCTACTTTCAATAATGGGTAAATATGAAGGGAGGAATGCCTGCCCACAGTTTTCTGCTAAAGAAAATAAATCATCCCAATTTAAATTAGATCTGCCAATATTTTGTGAAGCTTTTGATGCTTCTCCATTTTGATTATTTCCTCTATAAATATTGCCTGAACCATCTTGATAATCATAAAAAATACCTCCTATGCCTCTAGATTCATTTCTATGCTTCAAGAAGAAATATTCATCACACCATGGTTTGAAAACTTTATGCAAATCTTGATCAACTTTCTCACAAGCTTTTTTATGTTCATTATGAAAATTCCTTACATCAGAAAGATAAGGATAAAAAGGGGTTAAATCTGCGCCTCCCCCAAACCACCAAACAGGACCAGCTTCGAAATATCGATAATTCAGATGAACTGTAGGAATATAGGGATTCTTAGGGTGCAAAACCATAGAAGTTCCCGTAGCAAACCATTCATGACCTTTTGCTTCGGGCCTTTGAGAGATTATAGATTGAGGTAATTCTTTTCCCTGTACTTCCGAGAAATTAACGCCTGCTTGCTCAAAAATAGAACCATTTTTCAATACTCTTGATCTTCCACCGCCACCTTCGTCTCTTAGCCAGGATTCCTCTGTAAATTTCCCTTTGCCATCTACATTTTCAAGTCCTGAACAAATTTTGTCTTGTAGAGTTAATAAGAGATTTTTAGTTTTTTCTCTCGAGTTTTTAGGAGGTTCTTTCAACATGTATTTAGTAAATCTTGAAGAAAAAAATTTTTTTGGTTAATTATAAGTTTCTCTTTATAATTTCTCTTAGGGGGTCCTTATTGCCTATTATTTGATAGTTCGACATAGTTCTTAATCTTTTAAACTGTCGACTATCTTGTCAAAATATTTAAAAATTTAATGACCACAATAGAAGATGCGAATTTTGCTTTACAAAAAGTTCTAGATGCTGGATCACAGAAAAATGTAATTGAATTAGCTTGGATTAAAAATGTAAGAGTAACTATACCGAAAGTAATCGTAACATTATCATTACCATCGTTTGCAAATTCTCAGAGAGATAGAATTGCAAAAGAGGTTAGAGGGGTACTACTGGATTTTGAAGATATTGATGATGTTCAAATAGAGATAGATAATAATCCTTCCAAAACAGAATCTCAAAATCAAAGTAATGCTCCTGAGTTGCAGAAGATTGATGGTATTCGGCATATCATTGCTGTTAGCAGTGGTAAAGGTGGAGTTGGAAAAAGTACCATTGCAGTTAATCTCGCTTGTTCTCTAGCTAAATTAGGCTTGAAAACTGGTTTGCTGGATGCGGATATATATGGACCTAATACTCCCTCAATGATGGGAGTTTCCGAACAGAATCCAAAGGTTACAGAAGGAAGTGGTAGTGATCAAAGGTTAATACCAATAAATAAATATGGAATTTCATTGGTATCAATGGGTTTCCTTATAGAAGAAGGTCAGCCAGTTATATGGAGAGGACCAATGCTTAATAGTATTATCAGACAATTTTTGTACCAAGTTGAATGGAATAATCTTGATTTTTTGGTTATTGATTTGCCTCCAGGAACAGGTGATGCTCAAATATCCCTTTCTCAATCTGTGCCTATTTCTGGAGCTATAGTTGTCACTACTCCTCAACAAGTATCTTTGCAAGATGCAAGGAGGGGCTTAGCAATGTTTAAACAACTTGGAGTACCTTTACTGGGAATTGTAGAAAATATGTCAGTATTTATTCCGCCAGATATGCCAGGTAAAAAATATGAAATTTTTGGTAGAGGTGGTGGACAAAAATTAGCTAACGAAAATGACTTACCATTATTAGCTCAGATTCCTATTGAAATCCCTCTCGTTGATGAGAGTAATAAAGGTGTACCAATCTCAATCAGCCAGCCCAATAAAGAAAGTTCTGTCGTATTTGGTAATTTAGCTCAATTAATTAAGAATCAATTTGTTAATAATTATTGATGTTTAAGAAAATTTCTTTTTTAAATAACAGAGGATTTTTACAAAAAAAAGACAATTTTAATAGAGGTTTTTTATTTTCTCCGCTACTTATTATTCCCCTGTTTTTAGTTATTATTTCGGGTTTTTTGATAAAAAGTATTCAGGGTGATTTTTTAGTATCGAACTATTTAGGTCATATCCTAACTGGTTTTTTTGGTTATTTCTTAGCATTTTTTATTTCTTATATACCGTTAGAGAGAATTAGAAAGTATGTGGTTCCATTTTATTTTTGTACTTT
Organism: uncultured Prochlorococcus sp.; assembly: GCA_902538225.1. Classification (GTDB taxonomy): domain Bacteria; phylum Cyanobacteriota; class Cyanobacteriia; order PCC-6307; family Cyanobiaceae; genus Prochlorococcus_A. Next base: position 2,889 of record CACBEF010000012.1, read on the forward strand.
AATATCCTTATTGCTTATTTATTTTTTTGGGATTTCAGTTTCTGGAGCTCAAAGATGGCTAAACTTTGGCATCTTTTCTTTTCAGCCTTCAGAGGTAGCTAAACTTAGTACTGTATTAACTCTTGCTTTAGTACTCGACAAAAAAATAATCCTAACAATAAAAGATTTAGTATTGCCCTTATTAGTAGTAGTTATTCCTTGGTTATTAATTTTCTTTCAACCGGACTTAGGAACCTCTTTAGTTTTAATTGTTTTGACAGGTGTGATGCTCTATTGGTCTCAAATGCCCATAGAGTGGATTTTGATATTAGTTTTTTGTATTATCACATCGATATTATATCTAACCTTACCAACGCTTATTGTTTTCTGGATTCCTGTTATTGGATATCTTGCTTATAGATCTTCAAAAAAGAAAATTATTTTTTCTGCTCTCGCTATTTCGTTCCATTTATTAGTGGCAAAATTTACACCAATTTTGTGGCAATATGGCTTAAAAGAATATCAAAAAGATAGATTAGTTTTATTTTTAGATCCAAGTAGAGATCCATTAGGTGGCGGATATCATTTGATACAGAGTAAAATTGCAATTGGTTCTGGAGGATTATTTGGGACTGGTTTGCTACAAGGTAAGCTGACTAATTTGCAATTTATACCTGAACAACATACTGATTTTATATTCAGTGCTCTAGGGGAAGAATTAGGTTTTGTGGGGTGCACTATAGTTTTATTTTTGTTCTTTTTTTTGATTAAAAAACTTATTAATACTGCAACAATTGCTAGGACTAACTTTGAATCTCTAATTGTTATTGGAATAGCCTCAACTTTTGTATTTCAAATAATTATTAACTTATTTATGACTATTGGATTAGGACCAGTTACTGGGATTCCCCTTCCTTTTATGAGCTATGGTCGAACGTCATTGGTGACTAATTTTATATCTATTGGATTTGTTTTATCTATATTGAAACGTTCTAGATCACTAAGAAGTTGATGAAATCACAAATAACTATAAAAAAAATTCAAGAGCTTTTGATTAAAGGAGTTAAAAACATACATGTGGATGATGATACATCCAGAAGAATGTGGTGGGCTTCTTTAGAAGTTATTCAAAAAGATTTTCTTTCTCAGAATTATAAACAGGGGGGGATATGGGTTGCCTCGCCTTTGCCAGCTTTTAATGATAAAAAATTTTTAAATCAACTTCATGGATGGCTTTGGTCTCCTGAGGGGTTTCCATACTTTCAAAATGAGAATGCAGGTTTTTTACCAGTCAATAATTCAGAAAAGATAAAAAAAGATTTCGATTTAGTTAGTAATTATAAAGTCTTAAATCTTAGTCAAGAAGATGGCTATGAACCTTTTTTGATGATAATCACTCCAAATTTTCAATGCGTATTATCAATTGTAGGAGAAAAAGATAAGAAAATTCTATTAATCAAATGTGATGAAGAGAGCCTTAAACTTTCAATTGAATTAATGCATACAAAATTAAATCAAGAAAATTATGAGGAAGGAGTAAAATTTCGTAATGCAATCAATAATTTAGGTAACCTTAATATTAATAATCAATTTGAAAAATTATTTTGGCCAATATTATCGGCAAAATTAGCAAAAATTACGCCAAACCATAATATACAGAATTCTGTGAAAAATGATGAAAAAAATGTGCAAATAACTGAAGCAAAATTATTACGTGCAATTTCTCATGAAGTAAGAACTCCTTTGGCAACAATAAGAACTTTAATAAGTTCTACGTTAAAAAAATATAAAATGGATGAATCAATGAGAAATCGTTTAATTCAAATAGATAATGAGTGTAATGAACAAATTGATAGGTTTGGTTTAATCTTTAATGCAGCAGAATTAGTTGGTAATGAACTGCCATCATTGAATAACTTGGCGAAAATTAATTTAGCCGAAATTTTCAAAAAGCTTTCTCCCTTATGGAGTAAACAATTAAACCGACGTGGTATTTCTTTGAAGATAGATATCCCCAAACAACTTCCACAAATTTTGAGCGATTCTGAAAAATTAGAATTAATGTTAAGTGGATTAATTGATAAAAATACTAGGGGATTAAAAGAAGGTAGTACATTAATTCTAGAATTAAGACCAGCTGGTCAAAAACTCAAACTTCAACTCAAAGTACAAAAATTAGATAATAATCAAAAAGAAATTCTAAAAAAAGATAATGGTTCTGATATTGGTCCTGTTTTAAATTGGAACCCCCAAACTGGAAGTTTACAACTTAGTCAAAATGCCACTCAAAAGTTGTTAGCTAGTTTAGGAGGGCATGTCACACAAAGACGTGATACAGGTTTGACAGTATTTTTCCCGATTTCAGATTCAAAATAAAATGAGAAATAAGTTTGCCATATATTAAATAATGTAGAAAATTTGCTGTTTATTTTGAATTTTGCAAAATATGAATGCTAGTTTCTTATAAGAAATAACTCAAAATCAAGGATGACTGAAACTTTAGTTGGTCAATTTCCAAAGCATATAGGAAGTACTGGGGGTTTATTAAACTCAGCAGAAACCGAAGAAAAATATGCAATCGTATGGAAAAGTTCAAAGGAACAAGCATTTGAATTGCCCACTGGTGGAGCAGCTATTATGCATGAAGGTGATAATTTAATGTACTTTGCAAGAAAAGAACAATGCCTTGCATTAGGGACACAATTAAGAGCCTTCAAACCAAGAATTGAAGATTTTAAAATCTACCGAATTTTCCCAGGTGGCGATATTGAATTTTTACACCCAAAGGATGGTGTTTTCTCTGAGAAAGTAAATGAAGGCAGAGAGAAAGTAGGCCATAATCCTAGAAGAATAGGTGAGAATCCTAATCCAGCTGGTTTGAAATTTACAACTAAGAATACTTTTGATTGACTTCCCTAAAGTTGATATAAAAGAGAAAAATAATTATAATTTGGGTTGACATTATTAATATGATCAGCTCACATAAAGATGGTTTTTTAAAGGCTTACAAAGAAGGTAAAAATTTTATACCTATCGTTGAAACTTGGCCAGCAGATTTAGAGACTCCATTATCGACTTGGTTAAAATTATCTTCAAAAGATTACCATGGTGTTTTTCTTGAATCTGTTGAAGGTGGTGAGAATTTGGGTAGGTGGAGTATTGTAGCTACTAAACCTCTTTGGGAAGCCGTTTGTTATGGAGAAGAAATAGTTAAAACTTGGAATAATGGCCAAACTGAAACACATAAAGGTGATCCTTTTGATATTTTGAGAAGTTGGACAAAGGAATACAAGTCAATCATGCTTGATGACTTACCATCAATTGGACAGTTATATGGCTCTTGGGGTTATGAATTAATAAATCGAATAGAACCAAGCGTTCCAATAAATGAAATTCCAGAAAACGATATCCCCTATGGTTCCTGGATGTTTTTTGATCAGTTAGTTGTATTTGATCAAATAAAAAGATGTATTACTGCAGTGGTTTATGCAGATACAACTTCTTTAAATGAGTGCTCAATTGAAGAGCTGTATCTAAACTCAATTTCTAAAATTCAGAAAACTAGAAATTTAATGAGAGTTCCTCTTAAAGAAAATGAGTTTCTAGATTGGAATGAAAATGAGAATTTGAATTTAGATCTAGTCAGTAATTGGGAGAAAAAAGATTTTGAGGATGCAGTTCTCTCTGCAAAAGAATATATAAGAAAGGGAGATATCTTTCAAATAGTTATAAGTCAGAGATTCCAAACTCAAGTCAATAATGATCCCTTTAATTTATATAGAAGTTTGAGGATGGTTAATCCATCTCCATACATGTCATTTTTTGATTTCGGCTCATGGTATCTGATAGGTTCAAGTCCTGAAGTAATGGTTAAAGCAGAAAAAAATAAAAATAGTCAGATTGTTGCAAGTTTAAGACCAATAGCTGGCACAAGACCTAGAGGCATTGATAATCAACAAGACTTGGAATTAGAAAAGGAATTATTAAAAGATCCAAAAGAGATAGCTGAGCATGTAATGCTAATTGATCTTGGGAGAAATGATCTTGGAAGAGTTTGTGAAATTGGTACTGTCAAGGTTAAAGATTTAATGGTTATTGAGAAATATTCACATGTTATGCATATAGTCAGTCAAGTTGAGGGAATCTTAAAAAACAATTCTGATGTATGGGATTTGCTCAAAGCATCCTTTCCCGCTGGGACAGTAACTGGCGCCCCAAAAATAAGAGCTATGCAATTAATTAAGCACTTTGAAAAAGATGCTAGAGGACCTTATGCTGGTGTATACGGATCAATTGATATTAATGGTGCATTAAATACAGCAATTACAATAAGAACGATGATTGTTAAACCCTCAAAAGATGGGAAATATGTTGTATCAGTGCAAGCAGGAGCTGGAATAGTAGCTGATTCTCTTCCTGAAAATGAATATCAAGAGACGATAAATAAAGCAAAGGGGATACTTAAAGCATTAGCCTGCTTGGATAAATAAATGAGTCAAAATAATCTTTATAAGGGTTTTGAGGTGGAACTTTTCACAGGTTCTTTAAATTCTCATATTGGTGTTTCGGCTGAAATTGAGAAAAAATTTCCTGATTTTGTAAAAGAGCCAGATAACAGAAATGTTGAATATATAACAACACCTGAAAAAGACTACGGTTCTTTATATGAGAAATTAATAACTCCAAGAAAAAAGTTAAGGAAGTGGTTAAATACTAATAATTTAACAATCATTCCTTCATCCACTTTATGTTTTAAACACGATACTCAATTTCAAAGATCTGATATTGAAAACGTCTATCATCAATTTATTCAAGATAATTATGGAATATCTATTGCAACTTCAAGTGTCCATATAAACATCGGAATAGATGATTTAGATAAACTTTTTACAGCTATAAGACTCATAAGATCTGAGGCTGCTCTTTATCTATCATTAAGTGCTAGTTCACCTTTTTTAAATAATAAAATTACGAAAAATCACTCTCAGAGATGGGTCCAGTTTCCTAAAACACCAAGTAGAGTGCCTTTTTTTGTAAATCATAATTCTTATATCGACTGGATAGAGGAAAATATATCTAATAAAAACATGCAAAATATTAGGCATTTTTGGTCTTCAATCCGACCAAATGGTCCCCAAAGACCTTTAATTCTTGATCGTTTGGAATTAAGAATTTGTGATTTTGTTCACGATATTAATCTGCTTTTAGGGATAACTGCCATGATAGAACTAAGGATTTTAAATCTTTTTGAAAATATAAATACCTTAGATCCTATGAATGCTAGTACTTTTTCTATGGATGAGTTGTCAGAAGTATGTGATCAAAATGAAATTAATGCTGCTAAAGATAGTCTGAATTCAGAGTTAATTCACTGGCAAGATGGTAAAAGAGTTATTTGTAGAGAATGGATTCAAAACTTATTATCAGATTTATCATCCACAGCAGAAAATTTTGGTATGAAACATCTTTTGGATCCTATCTATAAAGTACTTGAAGAAGGCAATCAATCTATGAAATGGATAAATCTATATGAAAAAGGTCTTTCTATTGAGCAGATAATGAAAATTTCTATCGAAGATATGATTAGGAGTGAGGCCAAGAATGTTTGATTATTTAAATAAACTTTGATCTGAATATTTTCACTTGTGACATAATGATTATATGGAATCTTTTCGACAAATAAAAAATAATAATGTGGATCTTATAAGTAACAATGATCCACTTGATAAAAATCGTCTTTTAATTGAAGATCTCTGGGAATCTGTGCTCAGAGAAGAATGCCCAGATGATCAAGCAGAGAGATTGATACAGCTTAAAGAATTAAGTTATTCAAAACAAATTGATGGCGAAAGTTCAAAAACTTTTAAAAATGAAATAGTTGATATTGTAAATTCTATGGATTTAGCAGAATCCATAGCAGCAGCAAGAGCGTTTTCATTGTATTTTCAACTCGTGAATATTTTGGAACAAAGAGTTGAGGAAGATAGATATATACAAAGCTTTACCAATAAGGATGTTCAAAAATCGCCCGACAATCTTGATCCTTTTGCCCCAGCATTGGCTAGGCAAAATGCTCCAGTAACTTTTAGAGAATTATTTTACAGGCTGAGAAAATTAAATGTACCACCAGGAAAATTAGAAGAGTTATTGCAAGAAATGGATATTCGTTTAGTTTTTACTGCACATCCGACTGAGATCGTAAGACATACTATTAGACATAAGCAAACAAGAGTAGCAAATTTGCTAAAAAAAATACAGATTGAGAAATTTCTAACAAAAGAAGAAAAAAATTCTCTAAAAACCCAATTAAAAGAGGAAGTAAGACTTTGGTGGAGAACAGATGAATTGCATCAATTTAAACCTTCAGTTTTAGACGAGGTAGATTATGCTTTACATTATTTTCAGCAAGTTTTATTTAATGCGATGCCTCAATTGAGGGGCAGAATCGCTGAAGCAATCACAGAAAATTATCCAGATGTTCAGATGCCCTCTGAATCTTTTTGTAACTTCGGTTCTTGGGTAGGCTCCGATAGGGACGGTAATCCATCGGTCACTCCTGAAATAACATGGAGAACTGCTTGCTATCAAAGGCAGTTGATGTTGGAAAGATATATTATTGCCACGTCTAATCTTAGAGATCAATTAAGTGTCTCGATGCAATGGAGTCAAGTCAGCTCCTCTCTATTAGAGTCACTCGAAACTGATAGGGTTAAGTTCCCTGAAATATATGAAGCAAGAGCTACAAGGTATAGATCAGAACCCTACAGATTGAAATTAAGTTATATTTTAGAAAAATTAAGGTTAACACAAGAAAGAAATAATTTATTAGCTGATAGTGGGTGGAAATTTGCTTTAGAGGGAGAAATTGATAACAAAAATCTAGATAAAGTTGAAAACTTATATTACAAGTCAGTAAATGAATTCACTTATGATCTTGAACTAATTAAAAATAGCTTAATTAGTACAGATTTAACTTGTGAGTCTGTAAACACCTTACTTACTCAAGTTCATATTTTTGGATTTTCTTTAGCAAGTTTAGATATTCGTCAAGAGAGTACAAGGCATAGTGACGCTATACAAGAACTTACAAATCATCTTGATTTATCTGTTCAATATGACCAAATGTCTGAGGAAGAGAAAATTAAATGGCTTATAGACGAATTAAATACAAAAAGGCCTTTAATTCCATCTGACGTTAACTGGACAAAAACTACAGAAGAAACCTTTTCAGTTTTTAAAATGGTTAAGAGACTACAGCAAGAATTTGGAAGTCGCATTTGCCATTCTTATGTAATTTCAATGAGTCATAGTGCATCTGATTTGCTTGAAGTTCTCTTACTGGCAAAAGAAATGGGACTTCTTGATCAAAATTCACAAAAGTCAAAATTATTAGTTGTTCCTCTTTTTGAAACTGTGGAAGACCTTAAAAGAGCACCAGAAGTAATGGAAAAGTTGTTTAAATTAGATTTCTATAGATCATTATTGCCAAAAGTAGGAGAATCTTTTAAACCTTTGCAAGAATTAATGCTTGGATATTCTGATAGTAATAAAGATTCGGGTTTTGTTTCTAGTAATTGGGAAATTCATAGAGCTCAAATAGCTCTTCAAAATCTTTCCAGTAGAAATAACATATTGCTAAGACTTTTTCATGGAAGAGGTGGTTCTGTAGGGAGAGGGGGAGGACCAGCCTATCAGGCAATATTGGCTCAACCAAGCGGCACTTTAAAAGGGAGAATAAAAATAACAGAACAAGGTGAAGTTTTAGCCTCTAAATATAGTCTTCCCGAACTGGCTTTGTACAATCTTGAGACAGTCACTACAGCGGTAATTCAAAATAGTTTGGTCAATAGTAGACTTGACGCTACTCCAGAATGGAATCAATTAATGTCTAGGTTGGCAGAAACATCAAGGTCTCATTACAGAAAATTAGTGCATGAGAATCCTGATTTGTTAAATTTCTTTCAAGAGGTAACTCCAATAGAAGAAATAAGTAAATTGCAGATATCTAGTAGGCCTGCTAGAAGAAAAAAAGGTGCAAAAGATTTATCAAGTTTAAGAGCTATTCCATGGGTATTTGGTTGGACACAAAGTAGATTTCTTTTGCCAAGTTGGTTTGGAGTCGGCACTGCATTGTCATCTGAATTAAATTCTGATCCACAACAAATTGAATTATTAAGAGTTCTTCATCAAAGATGGCCATTTTTTAGGATGCTCATATCTAAGGTAGAAATGACATTATCTAAGGTGGATTTGGAAGTTGCTAGATATTATGTTGATACTCTTGGTAGTAAAGAAAATAAAGATTCTTTTGATGATATTTTTGAAGTAATTTCTAAAGAATATAATCTTACAAAATCTTTAATACTTGAAATTACTGGTAAAAATAAGCTCCTAGAATCTGATCGAGACTTGAAATCATCAGTAAGCTTGAGAAATAAGACAATTATTCCATTAGGGTTTTTGCAGGTTTCACTTCTAAGAAGACTAAGAGACCAGACTAGACAACCCCCAATAAGTGAATTTATTTTAGATAAAGATGAATCTAGAAGAGCTTACAGCAGAAGTGAACTATTGAGGGGAGCACTTTTAACTATTAATGGGATAGCAGCTGGAATGAGAAATACAGGTTGATAATTGCAATATTTTCCTAAAAAAAAACTTGTTCTTCCAGAAGGTTATTTTGTTAATTCTTCTCAAATCCCATTAGCTAAAGAAGTTAACAAACTTTTAGCGAATTGTGGTTGTGAGACATTTCCAATAAAACCTCTTTCTGAGGCTATTCAGAAAAGTAATTTCTTTTTTACCATACAGAGTGAATTAAAAAATAAATTATATGGCTTTGTAAGGGTTACGTCCGACAGAGGACTGAATGCTAACTTGTGGAATTTAAGCGCATTGCCAGATATCAATCAGAAACTTTATTATTCAATATTGCTTCAAGTAACTCTTGAGAAAATAAATAGAGAAATGCCTGGATGCAGTATTTCTGTACAGGCTCCAGTATCTTCGTTTTTTAGTTTAGAGGAAAATGGATTCATACTTGATCCAAATGGAATAAGAGTAATGGGATATAAACTTTAAAAATATTTTACGAGCATGGAGGGATTCGAACCCCCGACTCTCAGAACCGGAATCTGATGCTCTATCCAACTGAGCTACATGCCCTTTAATTTTTCAATTTCTTTAAAGAAAATCTAAATATTTTAAACTTAGCTAATTTAATTAATGAATGCACAAAAAAAATTTTTTTAAATAGATTAAAAATTAAAAATTTTCGGAACCATAAACGTTTTGAAATTGATTTAAACGAGCAAAGAACAATTGTTCTTGGCTGTAATGGTATTGGCAAGTCAAATTTACTTGAGTCGGTTGAATTTTTAAGTCAATTAAAATCTAATAGAGCACAAAGCGACAAAGATTTAATAGAGAACGATAGTGATATGGCTGTAGTCATAGGACAGATAAATTTTAAAGACGATTTAAAGTTAAATTTATTCCGAAAAGGCCCTAAAAGAATTTATGTCAACGAATCAATCTTGAAAAGACAGAGTGAAATAAAGAACTATATACGAAGTGTATGTTTTTGTTCTAATGATATAGATATTGTTAGAAGTGAACCCAGTTATCGAAGAACATGGATTGATAAAGTCGTATCACAGCTTGAACCAGTATATTTTGACCTGATGAGTAGATTTAACAGGATTTTAAAACAAAGAAGTCATTTTTGGCGTTCGGAAAGTTTCTTAAAAACCCAATCCACAGATATTGTTGAAAGCTTTGATATTCAAATGTCAATAATAAGTACAAGAATTTTTAGGCGAAGAAGAAGAGCTTTATTAAAAATAAAACCATATGTTGAATATTGGCATAATTATTTAAGTAAATCTAAAGAGCAAATAAGCATAAATTATCTTTCGGGGATACAGAATATAAGTCCAGAAGAAGAAGAAGAAGAAGTTATTAGTAAAAAAATAGCCGAACAACTATTAAATCAGCGTTCAGTAGAAGCATTGACTGGTAAATGTAATTTTGGTCCTCATCGTGATGATGTTGAGTTTCTTATTAATAATGTTTCAGTAAGAAAATATGGTTCATCAGGACAGCAAAGGACTTTTATCTTGGCTTTGAAGATGGCTGAACTAGATTTATTAACTAAAACATTAAATGTCCCTCCTATACTTATATTGGATGATGTCTTGGCCGAATTAGATTTAACCAGGCAAAATTTGTTATTAAATTCTGTTGGTAAAGATAGTCAATGTTTCATAAGTGCGACGCATTTAGATGAATTTAATCAGTCTTTATTAGGCTCTTCTCAAATGATTTACTTATAATTTAAAAAGGCATGATTTTTAGCTAATCTTAATTTCATATAAATTTCTTAAATGGAAATCTACAAAAAAAATCAAATTTTAGGTTCGTTTCATGATGATCATAAATTAAGTCATCAAAGTAAACACCTTTTGTTGGAACTTTATAGATGCGATTGCGAAAAATTAAATGACGAATCCTTTTTGCGCTGTACTTTAAACAGAGCTGCTAAATTGGCAGATGCAACAGTTCTGAATTTAATAAGTCATAAATTTGAGCCTCAAGGGGTTACGGCAATTGCCTTGCTGGCTGAATCTCATATTTCAATACATACTTGGCCTGAGTCTAATTATTCTGCAATCGATATTTTTACATGTGGTAAAAATATGATGCCTGAAAAAGCTAGTCAATATTTAATTGAATCTTTAATGGCTAAAGAACATGCTTTGCGTGTTATTAAGCGAAATCCACCTTCAGCAGTCTCTAAACAGATCAGAACGGTTGTTTGACAATATTTACCTATTTAATTTTCCGCTTACTAGTCCCTCAAGATCCAAACTTGTGCAATTAAATCCTAAATTAGAAAAATATTGAACTAACTCACTAAAATTATATTTGTTAAAAAAATGCTTTAATTCACTTTTGGGAATTTCTATTCTTGCAGTCGATCCTTGGCATCTAACTCTAACCTCCGATAATCCAAATTCTTTAAGATATTCTTCTGCTTTCTCAACCATTTTTAGCCTTTCACTAGTTATTTCATGGCCATAAGGAAATCTTGATGATAAGCAAGGTTGAGCAGGTTTATCCCACCAAGGAAAACCCAGTGCTCTTGATATGTCCCTAATGTCTTGTTTTGAGACTTTAAATTTTGCAAGGGGAGAGATAACTCCTGCTTTTTTTGAGGCTTGTATACCTGGTCTGTAATCTTTAAGATCATCCAGATTGACTCCATCTAAAACAATCTTGTAATTAAGTTTTTTTGAGAGGTAGGTTGTATGTTTGTGAAGCTCTTTTTTGCATGCAAAACACCTGTCCTTAGGATTTTCACTATAATTTGGTTGGTCTAATTCTGATGTTTTAATTTCTAAATGCTTTATTCCAATCCATTTTGCTTGCCTTCTTGCTTCTTCACGAAGAGTATTCGCTAATGCAGGAGAAATACCAGTTATAGCTATTGCTTTGCTTTCTAATTGCTCGAATGCTAATGATGCTACTAATGTACTGTCAACTCCTCCGGAATAAGCAATACAAACACTTTCAAGATTCTTTATGTATCTCCTAATTGTATAAAGTTTTTCACTTTGTTCATCAGAGAGAATTTCTAGTTGATTGAACATGCTAATTACTTTAAAATTCAAATTACCTATGAATAGGTTGAATTTATTATTAAATTTTTAATAATATTCTTATCTATATCTTAGATTAAATTTACAGATTTTGTTCAATTGACGAATACGAGTAGAAATAGAGGAATTGGAATTGTCACAGCAAGTGACAGTCAAGAGAGATCAAAAGGTCAATTACATATTTATGATGGAGAGGGTAAGGGAAAAAGTCAGGCTGCATTGGGAGTAGTTCTCAGGACAATAGGATTAGGAATATGCGAAAAAAGACAGTCAAGAGTTTTACTCCTAAGATTTTTAAAAGGCCCTGAGAGGCCATATGACGAGGATTCAGCTATAGAGGCCTTACAAAGAGGCTTTCCACATTTAATTGACCATGTAAGGACAGGAAGATCTGAATTCTTTACTGCTGACCAAGTGACAAAGTTTGATATTGGTGAGGCCGAAAGAGGTTGGAATATTGCTAAAGGAGCAATTGCTAGTTCTCTTTATTCTGTAGTTGTACTCGATGAGTTGAATCCAGTTCTTGATTTAGGAATGCTCGATATTAATGAAGTAGTTGATTCTCTTCAAAATCGTCCAGATGGATTAGAAATAATTATTACTGGAAGGGCAGCCCCGCCCTCTTTGGTAAGAATATCTCAACTCCATTCAGAAATGAGACCACGTTTGATAGGAGATTTATCAGAACCAACTAGAAATAGTAGTTCTAATGGTGGAATTGAGATTTATACAGGTGAAGGAAAGGGTAAATCCACAAGTGCACTCGGTAAGGCTCTTCAAGCTATCGGTAAAGGAATATCTCAAGATAAAAGTCATAGAGTTTTAATATTACAGTGGTTAAAAGGTGGAAATGGATATACCGAAGATGCTGCCATTGAAGCTTTGAGAGAGAGTTACCCTCATTTAGTAGATCATTTGCGTTCAGGCAGAGATGCCATCGTATGGAGAGGTCAGCAACAACCAATTGATTATGTTGAGGCTGAAAGAGCATGGGAAATTGCTAAAGCTGCTATTTTGTCTGGTTTGTATAAAACAATCATTTTAGATGAATTGAATCCAACTGTTGATTTAGAGTTGTTACCTGTGGAATCAATACATCAAACGCTCTTAAAAAAACCAGCAGATACAGAAGTTGTAATTACTGGGAGGTGTAAAAATGAACCTTCATACTTTGAACTAGCAGATGTTTACTCTGAAATGGTTTGTCATAAGCATTATGCAAATGTGGGCGTTGATTTGAAAAAAGGTGTAGATTACTAACTATTCTTAAAAAATTAATTGCACAATATTTTTTTTACCTTTTCAATGCCGCCTTCAATAGATCTTGACTGAATGTTGAATTGTGACAAGATTTTTGAAGCTTTTTCAGAACGTTTCCCCGATTTACATATCGTGAAAACCTCTTTATTTAAACTTTCTTTTTTAATAAATTTTAAGTCAGATTCTTGGTTCAAATCACTTAATGGAATTGAGATAGATCCCTCTATCGCAGATGTAGAAAACTCTTCATTTTCTCTAACATCAATTAAAAGAATTTTGTTGGGTTTTGCTTTGTATAAACTATTAAAATCATTAGCGTTAATAATGTTAATTCCATCTTTTTTCTCACAATATTCATCACTATTATAAAATCCCTCAAACTGGGACAGATTTTTTATTTGTTTATTAAATTTATCACTCTTTAGATGTAATTTTTTCATATTCATATTCAATAGATCAAAAATTAAAATCTTCCCATCTAAAATTTCACCTTTTTTCAAAATGATTTTGATAATTTCATTAACCTGAAGAATTCCTATTAAACCTGTTGAAACACCCACAACCCCGTATTCTGAGCAACTAGGGGCAGCATTTTTTGAAGGTGATTCTGGAAGTAAGTCTCTTAAATTAGGACTATTTTTATATAGATTGAAAACACTCACTTGCCCTTCAAAGCCTTGTACACTTCCAAATACTAGAGGTTTATTTAATATCAGGCATGAATCATTTATTAAATATCTTGTGCCAAAGTTATCCGAGCAATCACAAATAACATCAAACTCCTTAATTAATTCAAGAGCATTTTTAGAATTAATTCTCTTTGAAATGGTTAATATTTCACAATTAGGATTGATTTTTTTTATTCTTTCCATGGCAGAATTAATTTTAAGATTACCAATAGTATTTGTTTCATGTATTATTTGTCTCTGGAGATTAGACTTTTCAACTTGATCGTTATCAACTATTCCAATTCTCCCAATTCCTGCAGCAGCTAAATAAAGCAAAACTGAAGACCCAAGCCCACCTGCACCGATGCATAAAACTGAGCTGTTTTTAAGATTTAGTTGGCCCTCATAACCTATCTCTTTGAGGGCGAAATGTTTTTGATATCTTTCTTCTTCATCAGAGTTTAAGAAATTAAATTTGATATTTTTGGACATTTCGATCCCTTAATGTTTGCGAGCTAAACTATGAAAATATAATAATTAAAATAAAAATTTTAGTCTTTTAAATTTTTCTTATTACTATGATTTATTAATGTTTTTGTTAGAACTAGACGATAATGTGAAGTTTTTATAAATCAATTTTTAGTTTAAATATCTTCAGAAACCCTACATGCCAAAGCTTCTAAAAAAATACGAAATGTTTCGGTTCGGAATTTTGCACAACAAAAAGGTAGTCAATAGACGTTTTTTCCGATACTGTCTGGTTCATATATTAAGTTTACTGAATTCATGAGTGATAACACTCCAGAGTCAAACCAAGACTCCGGCTCCGATACAAGCTCAGAAACCAAAAGTTTTTCAGAGAAGTACTCTGATGTTATGGGAAAAGTCAACGAAACCCTTGGTAATGTTGATTGGACTCAAATGGGTAAGTACGGCAAGGCGGCAGGCATAATTGCTGTTGTCGTAATAGCTCAGATAATAATTAAAGTTGTCATTGACACGATAAACTTTTTCCCAATTCTCCCTGGTTTACTAGAACTACTAGGAGTAATTGTTGTCGGTCAATGGAGCTGGCAAAATCTTCGTACCAGTGAAAATCGTGAAGCTGTTTTAGATAAGGTACAAAATCTTAAGAAGACATATTTAGGTTAGTTAAAGATTACATATTGAGTATTGCTTTTACGTAATCTTGAACTTGTTTTAAGTACCCTCCCCCAAACATATTGGCATGGTTCAATATGTGATAAAAATTATAAATAATAATTCTTTTTTCAAATCCGTTTTTTATAGGAAAAAATCTGTGATATTCATCATAAAATTCTTTTCTAAAACCTCCAAATAATTTTGTCATAGCTATATCTACTTCATTATCTGCCCACCAAGATGCCGGGTCAAAAATAACCCCCTTTCCACTTTTATCTATTCCTGCATTTCCTGACCACAAATCACCATGAACTAGAGCATTTATTGGTTCGTGATTCAGTAATTCTGTTTTAATTTTTTCTTTAACTTTATTTATGATTTCTTTATCTAAAGTCGTTGTTTTAAGGATTAATAATTGAGGTATTATTCTTAAGTTTAAAAAACAATTTATCCAATTATCTTCCAAGCCTTTCTTCTGAACTGTTGTACCGATAAAACCCTCAACAGGAAACCCAAACATTTTGTGATTAGATTCAGCCGATTTTAGATGCAATTCACCTAAACCTTTTCCAAGCTTTTTTTGGTCAAAGTTATGCATATCTATCCATTCAATTAATAGAATCTCTATATTTTTTATATTTTTATATGCAATTACTTCAGGAATAACTAAGTTTTCTTGATTAATATATTTTCTCAAATTTTGGAGACAATATTTCTCAAATTCAAGAAATTTTTTGTTTCTAATGTTTCTTTTAAGGAATAACTTTTTGTTTGAGAATTCTATTCGCCATGCACTATGAATATCACCACCATGTACTTTTTCAATACTTTTTGGATAGGTTTCACCTAATTCTTCACAAATTTCGTTAATTTCAATAGGAGATAATTTTTGCATTTTAATGAGAAAGTCTGAAGTTATTGTTGTAGGCGCCGGTATAGCAGGACTAACTTCTGCAGCGATTTTATCAAAACAAGGCTTATCAGTGACTTTAATAGAATCTCATACTCAAGCCGGAGGATGTGCCGGTACTTTTAAAAGAAAGAATTATACTTTCGATGTTGGCGCAACTCAGGTTGCTGGTTTAGAGAAGGGAGGAATACATTCTAGAATTTTTGATTTTTTAGATATGCCATCCCCAGAAGCCACAATTTTAGACCCTGCTTGCATTGTTGATTTAAATGACGGTGGTAATCCTATACCTATTTGGTATGAAAAAAGTAAATGGATTGCTGAAAGAGAAATGCAGTTTCCTGGGAGTCAAAGATTTTGGAAACTTTGTACCCTAATACATGAAAGTAATTGGATATTTGCTAATAATAATCCTGTATTGCCAATAAGTAATTTTTGGGATTTTTCTCAACTTGTTAAAGCACTAGTACCTTCAAACCTTGTCACAGGTATTTTACTTAAATCTACTATTTTTGATCTATTGCGGATATGTGGATTATCCAATAATGAGCGCTTGATTAAATTCTTAAATCTTCAACTAAAACTTTATTCTCAAGAGGATGTTTATAATACTGCAGCATTATATGGATCTACTGTTCTTCAGATGTGTCAACAGCCACATGGTCTGTGGCATCTTAAAAAATCTATGCAGTCTTTAAGTGAATCATTAGAAAGTTCATTGATTAAAACTGGAGTTAATTTAATTTTTGGACAAGAAGTTAATTCTATAACTTTTGATGACGTAAATATGTGTTGGCAAGTATCTGCTAATTCTAAAAAAAAATCATATATTTACCAAGCAAAAGATGTGATTTATACCGCGCCTCCACAATCTTTGCTTAAGCATTTAAAAGATCCTTTAGAAAGAAAAAAAAATTATAAAAATCGACTTAATAATTTGCCTGATCCAAGTGGAGCTGTAGTTTTTTATTCAGCATTAAAAAAGGAACATATAAAAAAAACATTCTCCAATCATTATCAATTTGTTTCGAAAGAATTTTGTTCGTTATTCGTATCAATTAGTGATGATGGTGATGGAAGAGCGCCAAAAGGTGAAGTTACTTTAATTGCCAGTATCTTTACCAAAACTAAAGATTGGTTTGATCTAGATAAACAAACTTACTTAAAGAAGAAAAATGGTTTCATGAAAAAAATATCCCTTGAATTGGAAAATCAATTTGATATTGATCCTGAAAAATGGCTACATAGGGAATTAGCAACTCCATTGGGCTTTGAAAAATGGACAAAAAGACCTAATGGAATAGTAGGCGGGCTTGGTCAAAATCCAGATATTTTTGGCTTATTTGGATTATCAAGTAGGACACCTTTTGAAGGTTTATGGTTATGTGGAGATTCGATTTATCCAGGAGAGGGGACTGCAGGTGTTAGTCAGTCTGCATTAATGGTTTCAAGGCAAATTTTAGCTATCAAAGGTATAGAAAATTTTAGTTTATAAAATTTTGTCTGTTTTCTTTTGCTTCAGCAAGTTTTTTAGAAAGTAAATCCCAATTTTTTTCTTTAATAAGAGATTCCAGTATATTCAGCTTATTTTTAAAATTATTTATGGAATTTAAAACATTAATCTGATTATTAATAGCTAAATCTAAGCCTAGTTGTGCATTTCCTCCGCCAACTCTCGAAGTGTCAGCAAATCCTGTAGCAGCTAATTTTTGCGTGAGATCTAATAAAGATTGATTATTTTTTGTTTGCGCAGTTTCTATGAGTGCAGAAGCTAAAAATATAGGCAAATGAGAAATTAGAGATACTGCTTCATCATGATCTTTTGGCGAAGCTTGGCAAATTTCACAATCCATTGATTTTATGAGCTCGGAAATAGTTCTGACTGAATTTAAATTACTATTTTGTGTTGGGGTAATAATCCATTTTGCATTTTTAAAAAGACCTTCAAAACCTGAATCAACTCCTTTTTTTTCTGTTCCTGCCATTGGATGAGATCCAATAAATAGAGGATGTAAATTTTCCCATGTATTTACGATTGGTTCTTTTACAGAGCCTACATCAGTTAGTATTGTTTCCTGAGGTATTGATGCTACTAATTGTTGAGACGGACTGATCAAATCTTTGATAGGCAATGCCAAAATTATTAGCTCACATTTTTTTAATAAGCTCAGATCACAACTAACAAAATTTGCAAGTTTTTTATCCTTAGCTTTTTTTTCATTAAATTCATTATTTGCTATTCCATAAATTGTATGATTTAGACTTTGGAGTTTTAATCCCAAAGAACCACCAATTAAACCTAATCCTACTATTCCAATTTTCATTGATTGATTAATTCAAGACCCTCCTATATTGATACCAATTTTTTGTATATTAGGTTCATAAATTTTGTATGTATTTGAAATTAAATTAATTGTAAATGCTTGAAATTTTAAGTCATCAATATTTGAAAAATTTTTTGAGAGATCAAAATATCAGGTGGGAACACATATATTCTTTTGGGAGAATAATTTCCAAATGTATTGATAATGATTCTACATATTTAATTAATTCAGAAATTTTCTCTAGCTATGATTGGTTACCTCCAATTTTGATTTCTTTATTTTTAAAGGAAGAGGATTCAACTTTTATTTTATCTAAAGAAAAAATTCAATTTATAAGCAAATTTCAGATTGACTCATTGAGAAATCTAGGTTTTAATTTTATTTTGAAAAATGATCAACTTATTTTTGCAAATCATCATATTCGTTTGATAACAATCCAAAATTTACTTAATGATTCCAATTCTCGTAATCTTAGAAATCATCGAATAGTTTATTCTGGAATTGAGGATATTAAACAGGATTTAAAAAATCATTTTAGAATTTCTTTGCTTAAAAAGGATTGGACAAAAAATTTTAATGAATTTGAATTAATCAATCAAAAATTTATAAAAGTATATGATTCATTGAAGAAAAAGTTCTTCATGAGAAAGGTCTTAGGAAATAGTTATATCAATTTAAATGAAAAAGAAATTAGTTTTTTTTCAAACTTTTTTCAGGAAAATTCTTTTTTTTCTGATAAATTTTTAAGGGTTAACAAAGCATTATCTAAAGGTTGGGCATGCTGGGTAAAGTTAAATGATACAAATTTAGATTGGACTTTGTATTTGCAGCCAATAGATGAACTTTCTCACATTAAGGAATTTTTTTCAAATAATAAATTTGTTTTTTTATCAGCATTGAGAAAAGATAATTTTTTCCAAATGTACTTTAAAAAACACAGTTTAGATATTGACTTGGTTACTAATTTTAAAAGTAATTTTGAAGAGAAAAAGATTTCATTATATATACCCTCTAAACAGTTGCTTCCTAATAATCCTCTTTTTACCAATTCAATCTTGGATAAATGCAAAAAGTTAATACTTTTTAGAAAGGGTTTAACTTTAGTTTTGTCTGATGATATTGATTTAAAAACTAACATTGCTACCGAATTAGCTTCTAAGTATGGGAAGAGGGTATTGCTAGAGACAATTCCCTCTGGTAAAAATGAAATTCTTTGCTCTAGTTTTGACTGGTGGATTATGAATTCTTATTTAATTCAAATTCCAGAACAAATTATCATTCCTTTACTTCCTCTTCCGAATATGTCAGAACCTATTAATGCAATTACAGTCTCGCATAAAAAGAAGCTTTCTCAAGATTGGTTTAGAGACTTCTTTCTTCCTCAAGCTAGAATTAAAATTGAAAGATCTATTTCTCCTTTAAGAAGAAATTCAGGTAAATTAATAATCTTAGATGGAAGAGCAAATAAAAGAAACTGGGGAAGATTACTTTTACAAAACATTCAACCCTCAAAAAAAATTAACTATATGCTACCTTTTGATTAGGTTATGATTTTGTAAATAACTAAAGAAATATGGGAGAAGCAAAAAGACGTAAAACACTTGGTTTACCTCCAAAAAAAAATAATACTACAACTCAAATTGATGAGTCTCCAAGATTATTTGAATGGCTTCCCTTTACAATCAATCAAAGAGAT
The DNA here is from genome assembly GCA_902538225.1 of uncultured Prochlorococcus sp. Taxonomy (GTDB): domain Bacteria; phylum Cyanobacteriota; class Cyanobacteriia; order PCC-6307; family Cyanobiaceae; genus Prochlorococcus_A. Next base: position 22,529 of record CACBEF010000012.1, read on the forward strand.
AACCTAATTAAATTAAGTATTAAGGCCAGTTGGTTTGGAATCGGAGGGTTAGTTATCTTATGGATTGTAGTGAGATTTGTAGGCCCTGCTGCCGGGTGGTGGACTTTAGCTGATTCTTTATAAATCTAAGCTACTGTTTTTATATCATTAACAGCGATTGTATTAGCAGGATTGCTATTTAATGCTTTCATTGAATTAGAACTGACTTCAGTTCCTTCTGTTAATTTCGCTTTAACGATAGATTCTACTTTATTCCTGATTTCTAAGTTTTGATCAAGCCAAATAATTGTATTATCTCTTCCTTGTCCAATATTTTCTCCTTCATAACTATACCAAGCACCTCTCCTTATTATGATATTGGTCTCTTCTGCTAAATCTAATAAACATCCTGTTGTACTAATACCTTTTCCGAAGAGAATATCAAACTCTGCAATTCTAAATGGTGGCGCAACTTTGTTTTTTGCTACTTTCACTTTTGCTCTTATGCCATATTCTTCAGTACCTCTTTTAAGAGTTTGAATTCTTCTGATATCAAGTCTCACTGAGGCATAAAATTTTAATGCATTACCTCCTGTGGTTGTTTCTGGATTGCCGTATGTAACGCCAATTTTTAGGCGTAATTGATTCAGGAATATTACTGTACATCCAGATTTACCAATATTTCCTGTTATTTTCCTCATTGCTTGGCTCATTAGCCTTGCTTGGCTTCCAATTACGTGATCTCCCATCTCTCCTTCTATCTCAGCTCTTGGGGTTAGTGCTGCGACCGAGTCAACAACTACAAGATCTACTGCACTTGATCTTATAAGTTGGTCAACTATTTCCAGAGCCATTTCACCTGTATCTGGTTGTGAAACTAACAAATTTTCAACATCAACTCCTAAAGAGGCTGCATAAACTGGATCTAGTGCATGCTCAGCATCTACAAATGCTGCTACTCCTCCATTCCTTTGGACTTCCGCAATCGCGTGCAGCGTTAATGTAGTTTTCCCTGAACTTTCTGGTCCGTAAACTTCTACTACTCTTCCTTTTGGATAGCCTCCTCCTAATGCCAAATCTAAGGTGAGCGCTCCAGTAGATATTGTTTCTACTTTCATTCTTGAGGCGTCACCAAGTCTCATTATTGATCCTCGTCCAAAATTTCTTTCTATTTGACCCAAGACAAGACTTAATGCCTTGTCTTTTTCTTTCGATTCAGTTTTTTTCTTTTCTTCAAGGCTCATTGTTTGATTTAACGGTTAAAGTTCTTGTAATTATTCTAAATTTGGAAATTTTTATTTAAACCAAACTTCATAAATACAAACTATAGTACATCTGTACTCTAACTGATTATCTTTAAATTGCAACTAATTCCTCAAGGTTACCTAATTTTAATAATTTGATTTCATTACTTAAAGTATACTTATCTGATCCTTTCAAATATCCCCAATCAGCTAGGAAGCATGGAATGTGAGAAGTTTCTGAATTTTGTTTAATATCTATTAGAGTTTTTTTTCTATCTTCTATAAAACCTAAAATTTCATAAGTTTGTGTAAGCTTCTCAGCTATTTTGACTTTTGTTCCGGATTCGTAACCAAAAATAAGTTCTGGAAAAATATTTAATTGTTTAAGAATTTTTTCTGCAAATATTTTACCTTTAGTTGTTATAACTCCAGTTTTTATTTCTCTTTTCTTTAATTCTTTCATAAAATTTATAATTTCAAAAAAAGGATTATGTAAATTTACCCACGATTTAAAATCTTTATCAATTTGGTACTTGCGCGACTGATCTAACATTTTTTGTAAATCTTCGGCAATCCAGGAATTTTCATTTAATATCCTCTGGCAATTTTGATGATAATTCTTAATGAAATCATCTTTATTATCATTTTTTAATGGATTTTCTGTTTTTATAATTTCGTGAACAATTAGAATCATTTCCCAACCATATTTAACCCAAGGCCTAATTTCTTTGAAAGAATTTGGTACTCTTTTATAAAGTTTTTTATCAACAGAGATGCAGGGTGAATTTAAATATTTTTCACAGGCCAGCAAGGAACTATGCCAATATTCTTGCATTCCATCGACTATTACTCCATCGAAATCAAAAAGAAATATTTTTTGAGAAGACACCTATTGAATATTTAGAACTGGTGAATATTAGAACTGGGCCGCTAGGATTCGAACCTAGGAATGTCGAGACCAAAACCCGATGCCTTACCACTTGGCGACGGCCCATTGATTTTTTATTTTAATACATGAAAAGATTTTTTTCTATCCAAAAAATACAAAGTTTTTATAAACATGGCCCTAGTTTTGAAAAATAAAAATATTATTTCAAAGAGCTCGATTTCCATGGCTCTAGAAATTTCTTAGCTTTTTTGATCGCTAAAGCCATTTTTTCAGGATACTCATAGAGTTTTTTGTTATTTTTGTGAGCAAATTCAATAAGGGGCTGCATAATTTTTCTTGCAGAACTGCCAAATGCTATTCCGTCTGGGAGATTGTTTGAATTCAAAAATTCATGAGTTTTTTCATTTGTTCCTCCTGCCAATTGAATTAATCCAGGTGGAAGATCTGAACCGATTTTTTCAAACAACTTAACAGCATCTCTACTTGTTGAAGGAGCAAGATCTCCAGACATTGGCCTTCCATCGAGCTGCCAAATAAGGGGAATATCAAGTTTTTTAAGAATTTCATATCTTTCCCAAAGAGCTTTCAAAAGATCTTCGGGCTCTTGTGATTTTTTGAAAGATTGATTTAATCCACAACTGATAGATATCTTCTCTAATTTCATTCCAGAACTTTTAAGGATACTGACAACTTTTGCAAAAGAATCTAGGCGATTGATTTCTGTATGAATTTCTACTGCATTAGGCTTTATTTTCTGAAGTGTTGATCCTAAATCATCTTTTGACAAATTATATTCATATTCACTAATTAGATTTAGGGGACAGCTATTCAAACATCTTCCACATCCATAACATTTACTCTTTTCGATCCCAGAATTATCAATTGCAAAGGTGGGGCATACTTTTTCGCACGGTCTTGGACAATTAGGGGGACATTTTAATGGATCAAATTTTGCTTTACGAAAGTGGATATCATTTCCATCACTAATGCTTATCATTAATCCAGGGGTGTTTTTAAAGACTTTTTTTGCCCACTCGATTCCTTTTTTTGCTGCGTGGACTATAGATTCTTCTGCGGCAACATCTATGTAATCGACACCAGCAGCAGTATAAATTGCACATAAATCTTCTATGGCAACAATATCTTCATTACTGGCACCACAAATTAATTTAATCCATTTATCTTTTTTATTCTTAGTTGTAATCAAACAATTTAACTTTCAAATTCATCTAAAATATAATTACTTAACGACTTCCATTCAAGTTTTCTTGAACCCCCCATTTCAACAACTATCATTAGTTTATTATCGATAGTGCAAATCTCTATTAGGCTCTCTAATTCAGATTGAGACAGTACTTGACCTTCCAATAACCAAAGTAATTTATTTTTATCATTATCATTAAATAACTCAGAAGCTTGTGGGATGACTTGTTGAACTTCCCCGAGTGCTCCATTTCTACCTACGCTTTGATGACCAAGGTGCGGTGGTCTAACTCCATGCAATTTGAGCAAGAAGACTTCTGGATCTCCAAGCCCTCTTGCTGAGGTTATAAAAGTTTTAAAGCCCTTGGCCCTCATTCTCCTCAAAAGACGAGTTTCATAACCACCTTCAAGAGGAGCAAAGATTGCAAGACATTTGTTAGTTTTTAAATCGTTATGAAACTTTTTCCCTGTGAGAAGTAATGGCATAAAAAATTCCTTTATTTTTATTTTATTTTATTTTATGGTACTTGATGATGTACAATTGTAACTCAGTGAATTTTTAAGCTCGCAAGCTAGCCGAGCCTCTGTAAAATTTCACATTTTTTAGCGTTTCGTTAAAAAACACAGGTGGGTTTAATCCAGGAGAAACTATCTAGATTTTTAGATAAGTCTCAACCTTATTAATTGTTTTTTTATTAACTTCACCTTAGTAACTAAAGGTTTTAGATAATTTAAAAATCATTACGAGCTAGCCTAATTTAGTCTTATGTCTATAGGAATTTTAGGAAAGAAATTGGGTATGTCCCAACTTTTCGACGAGAAAGGTAATTCTGTGCCAGTTACTCTTATTGAAGCTGGTCCTTGCCGTATCACTCAATTGAAAACAACCGCTTTGGATGGTTATACTGCCGTTCAAATAGGTTATGGCTTTTCCAAAGATAAGCATATAAGTAAGCCTGAAAAGGGACATTTGTTGAAATCAGGTGAAGAACTTTTAAAGCATTTGAAAGAATATAGGGTTGAAGAAACTTCATCTTATGAAATCGGAAATCAAATAACTGTAAAAAACTTTGAGGTTGGTCAAAAAGTTGATATCAGTGGCAAATCTATGGGTAGAGGTTTTGCTGGTTACCAGAAAAGACATGGTTTTAGCAGAGGTCCTATGAGTCATGGTTCAAAAAATCATAGAGCACCTGGATCTACAGGTGCAGGAACAACTCCAGGCAGAATTTATCCTGGAAAAAGAATGGCAGGAAGATATGGAGGAAAACTGATTACTACTAAAGGTTTGTTAGTTCTAAAAATTGATGATCAGAAAAATTTGCTTGTAGTAAAGGGTTCTGTACCAGGCAAGCCAGGCTCAATAATAAACATTAAGCCAAATAATGTTGTAGGCAAAAAAGGAGGTGAAAAATCATGACAACACTTGAAACTCTTAAGTGGGATGGTAAAAAATCCGGCAAAGTTTCTCTTGATTTAGCAGTTGCTAAAGAAACTTCTTCGGCAGACTTAATGCATAGAGCAGTCCTTAGGCAGCTAGCAAATAAAAGACAGGGGACAGCATCAACTTTAACAAGATCTGAAGTGCGTGGGGGCGGTAGAAAGCCATATAAACAGAAAGGTACAGGAAGAGCCCGTCAAGGATCAATAAGAACACCCTTAAGACCTGGTGGCGGAATTATTTTTGGACCGAAGCCACGTTCTTACAATCTTGATATGAATCGTAAGGAACGTAGGTTAGCTCTTAGAACTGCACTTATGTCTAGAGTATCTGATATGAAAGCCGTTGAAGATTTTGGATCTACTTTAAAGCAGCCTAAAACAAGTGATATCATCAATGGCCTTGCTCGATTAGGAATACAAAAAACTGAAAAAGTCTTGGTTATTCTTGATAACCCTTCCGATGTTATAAAAAAATCCATCAATAATATTGAAAAAGTAAAATTAATTGCCGCCGATCAATTAAACGTATTTGATATTCTCAATGCTAATAAATTGGTCATAGGTCAATCAGCGATAGATAAAATTCAGGAGGTTTATGCATCATGAGTAAATTATTCGATTCTCGTTTAGCCGATGTAATAAGAAAGCCAGTTATTACTGAGAAAGCTACAAATGCGCTAGATCTTAACCAATATACTTTTGAAGTAGATCATAGAGCGGCAAAACCACAAATAAAGGCAGCTGTTGAAGCCTTATTCAGTGTTAAAGTCATAGGAGTTAACACTATGAATCCTCCTAGGAGAACAAGAAGAGTCGGGAAATTTTCCGGTAAACGTTCTCAGGTCAAGAAGGCAATTGTGCGTCTTGCTGAAGGAGACAAAATCCAACTATTTCCAGAATCTTAAGGAGTTTTAATCATGGCAATACGTAAATTTAAACCTTATACACCTGGTACTAGGCAGAGAGTAGTTACTGACTTTAGTGAAATAACAAGTGCAAAACCCGAAAGATCACTAATAGTTTCAAAACATAGAGTTAAAGGCAGGAATAATCGTGGAGTGATCACTTGTCGTCATCGTGGAGGTGGTCACAAAAGGCAATATAGATTAGTTGACTTTAGAAGAGATAAAAGAAACATCAACGCTAAAGTTGCAGCTATACACTACGATCCTCATAGAAATGCAAGGCTGGCACTTTTATTCTACGAAGATGGGGAAAAAAGATATATTATCGCTCCAGCAGGAGTAAAAGTCGGACAAAATGTCATATCTGGAGAAAGTGTTCCAATTGAAGATGGTAATGCAATGCCACTTTCTGTTATGCCATTAGGATCTAGTGTTCATTGTGTTGAGTTATATGCAGGTAGGGGTGCTCAGATGGTTAGATCCGCAGGAGCTAGTGCTCAAGTTATGGCAAAAGAGGGAGATTATGTTGCTTTAAAACTCCCATCTACCGAGGTAAGACTTGTAAGAAAAGAATGCTACGCAACTCTTGGTGAAGTTGGTAATTCTGAAATAAGAAATACTAGCTTAGGTAAAGCAGGAAGAAGAAGATGGCTTGGAAGAAGGCCTCAAGTAAGAGGTAGTGTAATGAACCCATGTGATCATCCACATGGAGGAGGAGAGGGAAAAGCACCAATTGGTAGAGCAGGACCAGTTACTCCATGGGGTAAACCAGCTCTTGGATTAAAGACTCGTAAAAAGAACAAACCAAGTAATAAATTAGTTGTTCGAAGACGCCGTCGCATTTCTAAGAGGAGTAGAGGAGGAAGAGACTCTTGATTACTTCATTTATTATTTCAATTTCTATTCTATAATCATGGGACGTTCACTAAAAAAAGGACCTTTTATAGCAGATAGCCTGCTCAAGAAGGTAGAAAAACAAAATACTGATAATGACAAGTCTGTTATCAAAACTTGGTCGAGATCCTCTACGATTTTACCATTAATGATTGGTCACACAATCGCCGTACATAATGGCAAGACTCACATTCCAGTATTTATTACTGAACAAATGATTGGTCATAAACTTGGTGAATTTGCTCCTACACGCACTTACCGAGGTCATATAAGAGATAAGAAAGGAGCAAAATCATGACAAAAACACCTGAAACAACAAAAATAGCAATTGCTCATGGGAATTACGTTCGCGGATCAGCCTCTAAAGTGAGAAGAGTTTTGGATCAGATAAGGGGCAGGTC
>CACBEF010000013.1 GCA_902538225.1 uncultured Prochlorococcus sp.
TACTACATCTCCTTGTGTGAGGGAAATAGCACTAGTACTTTTAGTTACTACTCCATGAAGATTCCAGTCAGTGAAGGAGCCTAGAAGGGCACCACTTTGATTATTTGAATAAACTTTAAGTATTTGTCCGTCATCTGTAGAAGTTTTAAAGTAATAAGTTCCAGTTTCTGGAATTCTTATATAAGTCTCCCAACGTATACGAAAATAGTCATGCAGTCCTTGACTGGCAAAATCGGAATTGGTTTCATATATAGACGTCTGATAATGGATAGGCGTAACACCCCAATCAGCGTTATCCTCTGGAGGCATTATGTAATTACGTTGTGTGTAATTTGTAGTTATGTATTGATATGAACCATTAGTTAAATATTCAGGGAAATTACTTATCAAATTATTTAATTCTGAATGCTTTATCCCTTCTAAACTTTTACCTTTTCCTAACTTTCCATCACTTGCATTAACTTTTAAATTCAGGCATCTTTCTAACGCATCTCTAATTCCATTACTAGAGCCGCCATAACAACTCCAAAGATTTATTTCATGTTTATTTAACTTGCTATTATTTTTTAATGAAGAAAGTTCTTTTTCTAAAGTTAAAGAATTATATCCATTACCAATATCAATAAAACCAGGACTTCCATGAGCAACAATATTTATGTTCTTTGTTTCTTCTTCTAAAACATGATTTATTGCATCTAATAAATTGTTTGCGCAAAATTTTCTTTCAATATTTTTATCAAAATAATTAATTAATGATTTTGATGTAATTATCCATTCAGAATCTTTGCCTAAAGTTTTTGCAAATATAATCTCATTCTTACAGACTCTTTTGGTTAAATTATTTTCTTTAATTTTTACTAAACTAGAAAACATTATTTATTAAACCAAAAGATTTAAATTCAATCTGTTGGTTTTATATCTTTTAGGATACTTTTTAATTCTTGAAGCATTTTATTTTTACTGAAATTTAATAAATTAATAGTGTCGCCGTACATTTTTAATTGAATATCTACAGTTTTTAAACCATTTATAAGGTTTTTCCCCTCTTCAGGAAGATCGTCAAGATTATATTCAACTTCATCAAACTTCAATTTTTTTACAGAAGTATTTAATTCTTTTTCTTCTGCCATTCACTTAAATATCTGATTACCTTAAATACTAGTAGTTTTTGTATTTAAAATTACCCTTATATATCAAAACAAAGAAATGCAAGACTCAATTAAGTATCTGTTTTTACAAAATTTAGTTTTATTAGCTTGTGTAATTATCTTGAGTCAAAAAAAAATATTTTAAAAATTAATTTTTCTTCTAAAATTATCTTAAATTAATTTTGAATTTTAGTTATTAATATCATGATAAATTTTGTATTAACACCTGATTGGGTAGAGGCTATTTTGGGAACTATAGAAGGGCTTTCTTTTATTTGTTCTTCTCTTATAGTTTTAAGATACATTATCGTAGCACTTTCGATTGCGAATTTTTTCTTTTGTTATTGGGTTGGCCTTGAAACGGCAGAGCACGTTTCTATTTTATTATTAGCAATACTGCATTTTACATTAAATATTTATATGATTTCTATTTATTATTATTCAAGATCTATAAGATCTGTTCCATTAGGTTGGAGAGAAACATACAAAAAATATTTCTCCATATTTCTCCCTTTTGAATTTAAAAATATGCTTAAATTCGGGAATATTATTAAGCATAAAAAAGATACGCCTTTAAAACTTGTCAATAAAAATAGTGAATTTCAAAACCTTGCATTTATAGTTCAAGGAGGTGCCTCGATAACAATTGATAAAGAAGTTGAGGTTGCGAAACTAAACAAAGGTGATTGGATTTCAGAATTTTCTTTTATTACAGGAGATAAGACTTCCGCTAATGTAGTTTCTAATGATATTTATGCATTAAGTTGGAGCAAAACTACTCTTGAAAAATTAAAAGATAGAAAACCTGAATTATTTGAAAAACTCAATGCACTAATAGCTAAAAATTTATGTGAGAAATTAATTAGATCAAATAAAAAGTAAAACTTTTACTAATTTAAGGCTTTAAATTATCTCAAATACCTCTACTAAACTTTCCCTACCTTTTACTTTACAAGGGCCCCATTCTTCTAAATTAAAATCTGAACTATTGGCAAAATTAAGACTTTCTTTTGAGACTAAAATTCTACAATTATTTTTCATATTTTCTTTATTCAAAGATTCCAACCTTGCAGCAACATTTACACTATCTCCAATTAAGGCGTACTCAATCTTTTCAGAACCTCCCATTGATCCAGTAATAATTTTTCCACTATGAATTCCAATTCTTAATTTTATTAATGGCAAACCTTCAGCCTCTAAATCCTTCTTAAGATTCTCAATGGCACCTCTAATTTCCATTGCGGTTTTAATTGCTTCATTAGATGACTGTTCGTAGGTTTTTTTTACTGGAGCCCCAAATACAGCAAGAAAACCGTCACCTGTAAATTTATTTACCATTCCTCCATTCTCAGAGATAATTTTTACAAACTTTTCCATACCTCGATTCAACCAATCTAATAATTCTGTTGGATTCATATTTTCAGAAACAGAACTAAAGCTAACTGTATCACTGAATAGAATTGTTACAGGTAGCTCAGTTCCAGGGAATCTACCATTTTCAAGTAAAGAATCTTTTTGATTCCATAACTCTTCTGCAACTTCAGGTGATGTAGTTTGCCCTAATAATTTCTGCATTAAAGCTTTTTGTTTTTGTTGCTCAGATGCTTTTCTAAGCCAAGAAATACTTGAAAAAGCAATTGCTCCAATAACAGGTAATGCAAATTCAATCCAATATCCGTTTATAAATGCGAAATAAATTAATAAAGATAAAAAGCCTAAAGAAGTTAAAACTACAATAAATCCAGTACTTATTTTTTTTGTTTTTTCTATAAAAATACTTATAAGAGAAACGTAAAAAATAATTCCAATAAGTTCCATAAGTGGGTTTATTGTATTTATTTTTAATGGTGAATTATTTTGAAGTTCTAATAATTGATTAGCTCTATGAGCATGAATTTCAGCCCCACTTATCAATAAACTTTTACTGTCCGTTTCAAATCTACTAGAAGGTATTGCAAATACGTCCTTCAAAGAAGGTGCCGTAGCTCCAATAACAACCATTTTATTTTTCAATTTTTCAGAAGAGATTTTATCTTCTAATATGTCGGCCAAACTATATATAGGAATATAATTTTTCTCTGGATAATTTATAAATATCTGAAATCCATTGGCATCAACATTTGTATATCCTCCTGAAAAATTTTTTATTAAAGGAATTTCTTTTTTGTAAAATTTATCTTCTAAATCAAAATTTTTTTTATTTAATAATTGTCTAATTTCTATCATTCTCATAGGAACGCTTACAAATTCTTCGCTTAAATTGTATTTTTTTCTATCTACACCTACTAAATCTCTACGTATGACATTATCTGTATCTATTGGCATATCATTAAAAGCCATTCGATTTAAAGGAAATTTAGGGATAGAGGGAATAGACTCAGCAACATTAAAAATGCTTATTACTTTCTTATTTGATCTCGAATAATTAGCCAAAGATTTAGCTCCTTCACCAACTCCAACATTTCTATATAAATCAAGAACTATTGAAGAAGATTCTGCTTTATCAAGTTTTTGAATTGTCTGTAGAAGATACTTATCGTCGATTGGCCAACCATATTTCTCTATATCACTTTCAGATATTCCAATAACTATTGATGGTGAATCATATAAATATTTTTTTGGAAATCTGGTTTTTAGACTATCAAAAATTAATAAGTCAATATTTTGAGAAACTCCACTTAAACCTATAAAAGTACATCCCCCTAAAGCAACAATATAAAAAGAGGTATTAATTATTTTCTTTAAAAATTTTTTTAACATTAAATCATAGAAAAATATTTCTTAAACTTTTTCAAAGCTTTTACAATCAACAGAGATCTCTTCTGCCCAATTTTCATCAAATAATTCATTAACTTTAAATTTTTTATTAAGTTCATTTTGAGAAATATTTTTGCCACAATATTTTGATAACCATGAAATTTTATCTTCACTATTATTTTTTTTCTGAAGAGATTCTGGAGCAATTAATGTTATTGCAGGGGGAGAATTATCTTGTATGAAATTAAACCCAAAGCCATCAAAACTATCTTCCTTATCATCACTACATTCAAATGCTGACTCCCAAGTAAAAGGGAATTTCTTTTTTGGAATATTTAAAAGTATTACTTTTTCTGATGAATTTGAAATAAAAAGCTCATCAATTTCTGGAGAAGGGCCTTTAAAATTTCCATCAGAAGAAGAATATGGTTTGAAAGCAATTTTGACATCCTTTGGAGAACTTGAAGGACCTATTATTAAAGCAATTTGGCCATCGGAATTATGAAAAAGAATATTATTATCTGGGACCAAATGCATTATCTTTCGCGCGCTACACTCTCCGCGTGTTCCACCTCCCAACCTTCTTCCTGGGAAAGCAGAACCAATATTAATTTCTTGCGAAATTAAATATTTTGGAAATATCGATGAGACTAAAATTAAAGCAGAAATTAATATCTTTTTCATATTAAATTATTTAAAGGCAATTATTAATAACATAACAAAATTTACCAAGGTGAACCCATTAATTCGATTCCAGCCCAAAAGAAAGGATTACTTAAACCATTTCTAATAATTCTTTTTTGTGAATTATTTAATTCAGATAGTAGTACTTTATTATTAATCCCAATAAGTGAATCATTCTCTAATCTTATTTTTTCTTTAGCAAAAGCTTTCCTTGTCATTTGCATTGCTTCTGCTTTTGGGATTCCCATATCTAAAAAACTATACATTTGAACAAAATAAGCCGAGGTCATTACATCATCCACATACCATAAAGTTCCAATAGCACTTTTACTCCCTGCTTGAAGAGCCAGCCCTGTAAAACCTAATTCTGTTTCTTGATCACCTACCGCTGTTCTACATGCACTTAATACAATTAATTCAAATGGGTTATTTATTCTTCCTTTCCTTAAAATTGAAAATTTATCTAAGCTTATTGGTTCTGTTCCAGAAAATAATTTAGAAGCTTTAGGTCCACCAGGTTTAAATTCTGCATGAGTAGCTAAATGAATTTTATCGTATTTTTCTTCTATGGCTTTTGCGAAAAAAGTTTCTGGAGTAAATTCTCTATCAATTACAATTTCTTTATTTATTGGAGTGCCAATATTATTCAATTCTTGACTAACCAAAGGTAATGGAGCTAATTCTTTAAATTGAGAAGCCCCAATTGCTAATATTTTTTTATTTCTATTTATTGAAATATCTAAATTAGTTAAAGATAAAGATGGTGTTATTGAAAAAGCATATTTTTCTCCAAAATATTCAACACCATCATGCAAAGCTCCAAATGGGACTGCCTGAAGTCCCCTATCAGCTGAGATAAGTAGTGTTGTTATTTTTTCTTTATTCAAATCTTCTTCAACACTATTTATTAGAATTTCATGTAAGACTCTTGCAGGAGAGCTTTCGTTTTCAACATTAAGATTTTCTTGCCTTGATAATTGGGAATATAAACTTCCAAGATTTTTGGCAAATTTTTTGGTTACTAATTCAACTCTTTTACCTATTACATTTCCATTTTCAAAAATAACCGTCAAATCTAAAAATGCATCCGCATTTTTATCTATTGTTTTTCCTTTTGCAGATGTAAATTGAATATGCATTATTGCAGGATTATATTTTTCTTTTTCAAATACAAATTCAGGATCTCTTAAATTTGAATTTTCAGAGTTATAAGCAATAAGATTATTGTTATCTATATATTCTGATATGAATCTTGTTGATTTAATACTGTCTTTAGCATTAATTATTGACTGTTGTAAATCAGCTGTAGATTTTGTTTTGCTTTTGAAAGAGCTTCCTAGATTCAATGAATTAATTGCTCTATTAGAAGCCAATAATTCTGATTTTTTTAGGTTACTAATAATAGTTTTTCTTTGAACTTCAATAATATTTGAAATACCTGCCAAGGATTGAGCTGCAGTTATTTTAATTTTTTTTATTTTTTTCTTTTCTGCTGTAGCTACATTTTTATTTGATTGATTTGCTGTACCTTTTTCTGAGGAATCAGATTCTTCATCAGAAGAACTGTCATCAGAAGAACTTTCGTCAGAGGAACTGTCATCAGAAGAACTTTCATCAGAAGAACTTTCGTCAGAGGAACTGTCATCAGAAGAGCCTTCATCAGAAGAACTTTCTTCAGAGGAACTGTCATCAGAAGAACTTTCATCGGAAGAACTTTCACTTGAAGAACTGTCATCAGAAGAACTTTCACTACTTGAACTTTCACTACTTGAACTATCACTACTTGAACTATCACTACTTGAACTATCACTACTTGAACTAGAAGCACTATCAGAACCACCACTTGAAGAAGAACTTTCTCCAGAAGAGGTAGAACTACCACTAGAAGAGGAGGATGAACTGGAACTAGATGATGATGAACTGGAACTAGATGATGATGAACTGGGACTAGATGATGATGAACTACCTGATGACATAGCCACTCGAGAACCACCACCTGATGAAGAAGCACTAACAGAAGAAGGTTTAGGTGTAGCAACTGCCACTGTTGTATTTACTCGAATAACAGGCGCTTTTAATTCCACTCCCCCTAATGATTCCTTCGCTTTATCTTGTAGGGAAATTATTTTGCCGGCATTTGAATCAAGAATAGGGTCAGGAAAATTTTTTAGCTTGTAAGAAAGAGATAATTCTCCAGATCCATTTTTATAAATCTTTGAAGAATCATTACCTATTATTCTTCCATTGAATTGAGAATTGGCAGCTTGATTTATTAAGAGATAATTACTTAAATTAGCAGAATTGTTTTCATTAAATAAATAGTCTTTTTTAAGTGGATTTATAAAAATTGATCCCTCACCTTTCAAACCGCCAGGAGCACTAAGAAATAATCCCCCTGATCCGGTACTAATATTGGCATTAACCTCTATTTCATCATCAGCAATTAATTTTAATAAGCCTTGCCCTTCTGAAAAATCAATATTACTCGTTATTTTTATATCCCCCTCTTCACTTTGTCTATCATCTGAATAATTCTTAAAGAGAGTTATTTGATTTTCAAACGGTGATAATTCATAATCTAAATTATTAGAAGTTGTAATTATTACATTTATATCTTGTCTAAGTGCGTTTTCTATACTATTTTTTGTAATTTCATTAATTTCATAATTAAAAGGATCTAAAAGCCATATTCCCTCTCCACCTTTTTCACTTTTTAGGCTTATTTTTATATCCCTAATATCTAAATTTGATCCAGAAGTTTCTATTGCACCCGCTTTTTTTCCATTACTAATTAAAGTCCCTTTTACTTTTGTTAAACTTTTCTTATTTTTTAAATCACTCCATATAACTATTATTCCGCCATCCCCAGAATTACTAGAAGTATCAAGTAAAACTTTTTCTTCCACAACTGTGCGATTAGATTGCCTAATTTTTTTATTGGAATTTTGCCAGCTTCCTCCAATTTGAATTAAACCTCCATATTTTTCTCCATTACTTAAAAGTAAAGTATCTCCCCTTAGTAAAACACTATTACCTGTAATAGTTATTGAACCATTATTTTTTGAAGTAGTTTTTATTTTCGTATCTTTTATATCAATCATCCCATTTGGGGAGTCAAGATATAATTTTTCATCAATGAAAATATTTGCATCAGAAATCTTTATTTTTACAGAATTTAAATTTTCTGATTGGTTAATTGAATTTAAGTTTAAGGTTGGCTCTGAACTATAGTCTTTCAAATGATATTTATTATTATTAAATACACTAAAAATATTTTTAGAAAAATTTAATGAATCTGCTGTAGTAAAACTTATATTTTTTGTATTAATAAATTCCCCTCCATTATCAATTTTTATTCCATTAGGTGACACCCAAAAAAGATTGGCTTCTCTTTCAAGTTTTATTGGTTTATTTATAAAAGTTCCATTCTTGGAAGATACCCCAACTATTATGTTGTTTTGTTTCCCATTAAAGAATTTAACCTCATTAATTGGACCTCTAGTATCAAAAGAATTAAACCTATGAAAAAGATTTTTTCCTGATCTTACTCCCCCATATATATTGCATTTACCAACTGTACAATTTTTGGAATTTTTATTATTTATAATGGTTTTTGTTTCATTAATCGAATTTAAATTAATTTCAGCCTTTGCAAAATAATAAAATAAAGGGGAAAATATAAAATAAATATAGTAAAAAATATAAGTAATACCTTTAATTTTCATTTATATTTAATTCAAGAAAAAATACCTAAATTTCTAGAATATTATTAATATATTATTAGCAAACTTTAAAAAAGTTTAAGAATGTGAGAAATCAGACAAATATATTTTGTTGAAATAGTGACTAAAATTTATGCTTTTTATTCCTTTACTTTTATCTTTTGAACCAAATAAAATTGATTTGCCCCTTAAATCTCCCTTCGAAATAAAAAAAGAAAATAAATCCATTAAAGATTCTGAGGAAATTAATACTTTTGATAAACTTGAAACTGATTTTAATGATATTCAATTAGATGATAATTTTTTGAATTGGGCACCCATCATTCAAGGCGAAATTCCATATTCTTTTAATAAAATCAAAACCTTGCTATCAGACTGTAAGAAAGAAATTTTGGAAGAAACTTTAAATTCATGCGCAGCAAAATTAAATTCTGAATTAGTAAGTGATGGTTATACAAACAGCAGAGTTTATACTTTGCTTGAAGGAGATAATGGAACTCTTGATGTGATAATGGGAAGGATTTATGAATTAAAAATAAGAAGCGATAATAAATTTATTCAACAAAAAGTCTTTGAATTGCTTAAAGATTTAAATGGTCAAATCTTACACCAACCAACGCTTCAAAAAAAACTTTCGGAAGCTAAAGAGCTCAAAAATGTAGGACAAATTTCTGGAGATATAGGCAGATTAGGAAGTGATCCCACTAAAGCAATTCTTAAAATAAACGCAACTTATCTCCCCTCCGAATGGCAAAGGCAAATAAATATAAGAAACGATGGAAGCCCTGGAACTGGTCAATGGCGAAATATTGGAACTTTCGTAAAAACAGATATTTTTAAAAAGAATGATATGTTTATTGGAATGGTGGAAATAAATACCGATCAACAAAATGAAGTTGGATCACAGTTATATTCATCCACTTATGTAGTACCTATAAGTAAAAAATTAAATCTTACAAATTCATTCGCTTACAGCAGAAGTGATATGGTGGAATTCGAGGGCGATTTGAAAACTTTAAGATTTGATGCTTTACAATTTAATTTTCAATTTGATAGATCATTAATTGAAAGTGAAGGTAAAACTTTAAGTTCCTTTGTTAGTTTAAGCAATGGTTATAGTGAAAGTTTTTTTGGAGGGATTAGAACTCCTTTAGCTACTGGAATGAATACTGAAGGATGGGTTAAAAGTGGCAATATTAAAGGTGGATTAAATTACACTAATACAAATAAAAACAAATCATTGGCCGTTAGTTTTTTTGGTCAGCAAGGTCTAGCATTTTTTAGCAAGGATATCCAACTGCAAGATTTTGCCCTTAATGGTATTTACCCCGGAGAATCAAAGGCATTGGGATTAACTATGAATTTCAATTGGACAATTAAACCTCAATTTGGAATAAACACATCTACTTCATCTCAAATAGCTCTAAATCCTTTAACTAGTGGAATGAGTTTCTCAGTAGGTGGAGCGTCAGGTCTTAAAGGATTGCCAAGTAGTGTAACTAGTGGCGATAGTGGTTGGCTACAAACCATAGAAGCTGTAATTACTACTAATCAAAATGAAGATAAAGCTTTTCAAATAGTCCCTTATTTAGGGTATGGCGAAATTCATAGTAACGTTAATGGTGTGACTACCGATGATTCTGCGGGTTCAGGCGGTGTTTTGTTTAGAGCAATAAATTCAAACAAAATATTTGAGTTGGGGTTTTATAAATTTATTAATACAAAAGATAATTCAGGAACATGGAATAATTGGTTGTTAGGAGACGGTGTATTTTCAAGCATTACACTAAATTTCTAAAATTTAATAAAAAATTAAATTATGAACTTCATAGAATTATTTATTCCTTTAATTTTAGGTCACTTTGTTGCGGATTTTGCGATTCAAACTGACACTGTTGCTATTAATAAATGTCCTAACAATAATTCGAAAATAAATATTAACTGGGCTTGGTGGATGACAGGTCACGTATCTATGCATGGATTAATTGTTTTCTTTATAACAGGTAACGTTCTGGTAGCAGCAGCAGAAACTATAATTCATTTTTATATAGATTATTTAAAATGTCTTGGTAAATTTAATCTACTCATTGATCAACTCCTCCACATTTTATGTAAATTGATATGGACTTTATTTATCATTTCAAATTAAAAAATTGGTTTTAGTATCATTTACTACTGTTCTTAATTGTTATAAATTTCTATTTTATATACATTAATATTAAAAAATTACTGTGGCAATATCTAGAACAAAAGCAGGTTTCTTTAGACCAGGATCTTCAGATTTTTCTTCTATACAAACTTTATTGGGAGATTTCATTAATGATAGAACTTCTCCAAGTCTTCTAGAAAAAATCCATGAAGAAAAAGCAAACAGACTTATAAATAATACATGGGATAATGGAGAACCTTTTGAGAGGGTTATAGGCAGCGATGAAGATTTAAAAGAAATTCTTTGTAATCCCAATATTTACAAGAATTCAATTTGCATTGTAGAACCAGCAGATCACGTCGGTAAAAATATTATTGGGGAAGATGTAAGAGCTTCAAGTAATATCGCTTCATTATGCCAATACATTGCAGACTGTGATTCAATACTAATTCCATTATGGAAAACAGGTAAACTTGACAACCAATTATTGATTGATTTACTAAAAAACTGTTTAGCCGTATTTGTGGAAGGTGGGCATCCAACAGTGAAGGATTCTAAAAGTTTTGAAGGATTAAATATATCATTAAATGAATTACAAGGATTTACTGAAGAACTTTTACTTTCAAGAGAGCTAAAAACAGCGCCATCTATTTTTATATGCCTTGGCCATCAGTTAGCTGCACAGGCTCATATTAGACTTATAAAAAAGGCAACACATCAAATACTTAATCTATTAAAACCAGAAATAATTGACTCTTCATGTCATTACAATAACCTTATAAATGTATGTAATGAAATAATAAATACTGGAGAAAATTTAGCTATTTATAAAGATGATAATACTTCAGACGATATACCTGCAATAGAGGTTGCTAAAGGTTGGGATGATCCTTGTTTCGCAGTTGCTTTAAATGAAGTACCTGAAGTTGGTAAAGTTGAATTATTACATTATTCACATAATGGTATTCACCAAAGTAAAGATTTTTCTAAATTACTTTTACATCATGAGGTAACAAGTGAACAAAATATTGGAATAGTTGAACAATCAGTGACTTTTGAAAAAGATTTAAATATTGTTATGTTTCACAGTGATGAGGTAAATGAAGAAGCGATATTATTTTCAAATTGGGCATATGGATTACTTCAAAAAGCAATTGCACCAATAAGAAAGATCATTTCAGTTTCTGAATATTCTTGGCTTTTAAGCTTACCTGATTCAATTGAAATTGTATGCTCTACAAGTGCTGAAGGTAAGTTATGCACTGAAGTTTCAGCTACTTGTATTAATTATACTGATTATGAAACCCAGCACAAAAGAAGATCTTTCACCTTCCAATTTCATCCTGAATTGCTCGATGATCTTAGGGAGTTTAATAAGTCTGGTATGCCATCCTATGAAAAATTAAAAAATGATGATGGAGTAAGAATGTTGATGAGAGTTATTTACGAATCGATTACTGATTAATTTTTATAATTAAATTTTTTGAATACCTTTTACTGAGTAAAAAATCCTATTTATAAATTCTTGTATTTTTGAATACTTATCAAAGGTTTACTTAAATCAGATCATAAGGTTAGTCGCAATTTCAACATGACTCAAACTTCCATGAATACTCCTTATGCAAAAAGAGTAGCTGAAAAATTTAGAGAGGCTCAAAACTATTTAAAAACTAACGGTTTTAGTAGATCAACTAAACATTTATTAGAAGATATTGAAAATTCTGCTGAAAAATAATAATGCCCATACCTCCTCACTTACCACAATTACAATATGGCTACGATGATGGCTTTACTACCATAGTTTTTGGGTTAATAGGAAGTTGCTTGGGATGTATCTTAATTTTATTAATTTCATTTTTTGAATTTAAATTCAAAAAGCAAAATAGTAAGCCTTAAAAGGCTATCTATACATTAAATAAGAACTCCATTACATCTCCTTCGTTTACGACATATTCCTTACCTTCACTTCTTAATAAACCTTTAGTTTTTGCATTTGCAATTGAACCTGAATCAATTAAATTTTGATACGAAATGGTTTGAGCTCTAATAAATCCTTTTTCAAAATCAGTATGAATTACTCCTGCTGCCTGTGGCGCAGTCATCCCATCTTTTATGGTCCATGCTTTTGTCTCCTTTTCTCCGGTAGTGAAATAAGTTTTTAATCCCAATAATTTATATGTTGATCTAATTAAAGAACTTAATCCCCCTTCTTCTACTCCTAAACCCATAAGGTAGTCTTTTTTATCTTCTGGATCTAACTCTATTAATTCAGATTCGACTTGCGCTGATATTTTTATACATTCTGTATTTTCATTACTTGCAAAACTCTGAACTTTTGATGAGAAATCATTACCTTCAGCTAAATCATTTTCATTCAAATTTGTTGCGTAAATAATTGGTTTGGCCGTAAGGAAGCCTAGTTGCTTAATTATTAAATTTTCTTCTTCATTCAAAGATATTGATCTAATTGAAAGGCCTTTCTCTAGCTCTTCTTCGATTTTTTCTAGTAAGTTATCTTCTTTTGCTGCTTCTTTACTAGTTCTAACCTGTTTTTTAATTCTTTCTCTTCTTTTTTGGAGTTGAGATAAATCAGCTAAATTCAATTCCAGATTAATTATCTCAATGTCATCCAAGGGATCTACCTTTCCAGAAACATGAATTACATCACTATCTTCAAAGCACCTTACAACATGAACTATTGCATCAACCTCCCTAATATTTGATAAAAATTTATTTCCTAAACCTTCGCCTTTACTAGCTCCTTTTACTAGTCCTGCGATATCTACAAATTCAATTTTTGTTGGGATAATATTTTGGCTAGAACTTAAATTACCTAACTCTTGCAACCTTTGATCTGGGACTGAAACTATGCCTTTATTAGGTTCTATAGTACAAAAGGGAAAATTAGCCGCTTGGGCCTTAGCATTTTCTACAAGAGCATTAAATAGAGTTGATTTTCCAACATTTGGTAATCCAATAATACCTGCTTTTAACATTTGAAAAAAATTATGGAAAAATTATCAAGAAAACATCTTCTAGTAATATAGTATTTACTTAACCAATCTTGGATAAGTTAATTATAATCGTCTTGATTATTTATTTAGTTCCTAAATATTCTCTACTTCTGCTTTTAAAAAGAAATGTTTGATTTAATAAAAAAAAATATAAATCTAAGAAGTGGAATTATAATACTTTCTTTAACTATATTTTTCGTTTTCATAACCACTTCCTTCAAGAAAAATAAATCAAAAGACATTTCTGATTTTGTAGTTCAAGTTGAAAAAGGAATCCTCTCAGATTCAATTAATACAAGTGGTGAAGTAAAAGCAGTCAGGACAAGCAATATTGGACCTCGGAAGCAAGGTGTTATAAAAGAAATCAAAGTAGATGAGGGCGATCTTGTAAAAAAAGATCAGGTTTTAGCTTCACTTGATGATGAAGACTTTATCTATAAAATTGAAGAACTTGAATTAAATGTAGAAAAACAAAAATCTGAATTTTTAAGAAGAGAATATTTATATCAACAAGGTGCAGTAAGCAAAGAAGATTACGAAAGTTATAAAAATAACTACAACATTAGTAGCGCCAAACTTAATGATGCAAAAGCTGAAAAAAGTTTCTATCTAATTAAAGCTCCTTACGGAGGAAAGATAACTGCAAAATATGCGGAGATAGGATCTTATGTCACACCAAGTACAAACTTAAGTTCAGACCCTAAAACAAAAAACTTTATTTTTGAACTATCAGAGGGTCTTGAAATTGTTGCCAAAGTTCCTGAAAGTGACATTGGTAGAATAAAAATAGGTCAAGAAGCCTCAGTAAGAATTGAGGCTTATCCCTCAAAAAAATATAGTGCCATAGTTAAAAAAATAGCCACAAGAGCTGTAAAAGATAATAATGTAACTTCATTTGAAGTAACTTTAAATTTTAAAGATATTTCTGAAGAAATTAAAATTGGAATGACTGCAGATCTTGAATTTAGAGTCGAAGGTAATGAAGAAAAAATCTTAGTACCAACAGTTTCTATTGTCACTGAAAAAGGTGAAAAGGGAATTTTGAAAGTTGATAAAAACAATTCTCCCAAATTTGAAAAAATTGAAATTGGTATTAGTAGTGGAAATAAAACTTCAGTAATTGATGGATTAGAACCTGGAGAGCAAATCTTTATTGATATTCCACCTTGGGCTAAGAAGAGAAAATGAGTTTAAAATCTGAAAACTCTAAAAAACCAATTTTACTTTTAGTCGATGGACATTCACTTGCTTTTAGAAGCTTCTATGCATTTAGCAAAGGGATTGAGGGAGGTTTAACAACCAAAGAGGGATTCCCAACAAGTGTGACTTATGGATTTCTAAAAAGCCTTCTTGATAATTGCAAAAATATTAGTCCTGAGGGTGTTTGTATTACTTTTGATACCGAAAAACCTACTTTCAGACATGAATTAGATCCGAATTATAAGGCCAATAGAGATGTAGCACCAGATGTTTTTTTTCA
The DNA here is from genome assembly GCA_902538225.1 of uncultured Prochlorococcus sp. Classification (GTDB taxonomy): domain Bacteria; phylum Cyanobacteriota; class Cyanobacteriia; order PCC-6307; family Cyanobiaceae; genus Prochlorococcus_A. The sequence continues at coordinate 14,955 of CACBEF010000013.1, forward strand.
GGATATTGAACAACTAGAAATCATTTTAGATGAAAGCCTTAATTTACCAATTTTTAAATCTCCTGGTTTCGAAGCAGATGATCTTTTAGGCACAATTGCAAATGATGCTTCTTCTAAAGGATGGTGCGTGAATATTCTTTCTGGGGATCGGGACTTATTTCAATTAGTAGATGATCAAAAAGATATTTATGTTCTTTATATGGGTGGTGGTCCATATGCAAAAAGTGGTAATCCAACTCTTATGAATGAAAATGGAGTAAAAGAAAAATTAGGTGTTGCGCCAGAAAGAGTAGTTGATCTTAAAGCTCTAACTGGTGATAGTTCTGATAATATTCCTGGTATTAAAGGGGTAGGTCCAAAAACTGCAATTAATCTACTAAAAGAAAACGATACACTTGATGGGATTTATCAGGCTTTGGACAAGATTCAGCAGAACAATGATAAAAAATATAAAGGATTCATCAAAGGTTCGGTTATCGAAAAGCTCAGAAACGATAAGCATAATGCTTTTCTTTCAAGGGATTTAGCAAAAATAAATACTGAAGTGCCTTTAATTTTAAGTGATGGTTATGAATTAAAAAATATAAATCAAGAACTACTTTCAGAGTCACTGCAAAAACTTGAATTATCAACACTACTTAGACAAATTGATATTTTCAATTCAACTTTCAGCAAAGGTGGTTATGACAAAAATAATTTGGCTAAAGAGGAGGGGAAGGCAGCAAAAGTCTCCAGTAAAAATGAATTAGAAAATAGTGAAAATAAAATCCCTAAAATTAAGTTAACTATTGTAAATGATTTCGAATTACTTGATAAATTAATTCAAAGATTAGACAAGACCAATGAGATAGTTTCTTTAGATACAGAGACCAATAGTTTAAATCCAATCGATGCGGAACTTGTTGGGATAGGGTTATGTCTTGGAGAAGAAAATGATGATTTATTTTATATACCTCTTGGTCATCAAACAAAAAAAGAGACCCCCAATCAATTATCAATTGAAGATGTTTTCTCAAAACTAAGAACTTGGATAGAAGATCCGAAAAAAGAAAAGGCACTCCAAAATTCTAAATTTGATAGGCAAATATTTTTTAATCATGGACTTGATCTTAAAGGCGTAACCTTTGACACTTTGTTAGCAGACTACCTTCTTAATAACCAGGAGAAGCATGGGTTAAGTGAAATTAGTTTTAGATTATTTGGATTTAAGCCCCCTTCATTTAAAGAAACAGTTGGTAAAAATAAAGACTTTTCATTTGTTGATATTAATGAAGCAAGTATTTACTGCGGTTATGATGTATTTCTAACTTTTAAGATTGTCAAAATTTTTAAAGAAAGATTTTCAAAGGAAAAAGATGACTTAATCAAATTGTTCAAAGAAATCGAGCTGCCTTTAGAGCCGGTATTGTCTCAAATGGAAATGAATGGAATAACCATCGATATCCCTTATTTAGATAAACTCTCAAAAGAACTAAAAATTACCTTAGAAGATATTGAAAGTAAAGTTTATGAATTAGCAGAAGAAAATTTTAATCTATCTTCACCAAAACAACTCGGTGAGATCTTATTTGAAAAATTAAATTTGGATAAAAAGAAATCACGCAAAACAAAAACAGGATGGAGTACAGATGCAGTAGTTCTTGAGAGATTAGTCGACGAGCATGAAATAATCCAACATTTAATACAACATAGAACTCTCAGCAAATTACTTAGTACTTATATTGATGCTCTTCCAAATCTTATTAACGAAAAGACAGGAAGGGTTCATACAAACTTTAATCAAGCTGCTACAGCAACTGGAAGACTCAGTAGTAGCAATCCTAATCTTCAAAATATTCCGGTTAGGACTGAATTTAGTAGGAGAATCAGAAAAGCATTCTTGCCTGAAAAAAATTGGAAACTTTTATCAGCTGATTATTCTCAGATCGAATTAAGAATACTTGCTCACTTAGCGGATGAAGAAATATTAATTAATGCATTTCATAAAAATGATGACATTCATTCTTTGACTGCAAGATTAATTTTCGAGAAAGAAGAAATATCATCCGACGAAAGGAGAGTTGGGAAAACAATAAATTTTGGAGTTATCTATGGTATGGGTATAAAAAAGTTTGCCCGTTCAACAGGAGTAAGTACTCCAGAGGCAAAAGAATTCCTAATAAAATACAAAGAAAGATATTCAAAAATTTTCAAATTTCTTGAACTCCAAGAAAGGCTTGCCTTATCAAAAGGTTATGTAAAAACAATTTTTGGTCGAAAAAGAGAATTTAAGTTCGATAAAAATGGACTTGGAAGATTAATAGGGAAAGATCCTTACGAAATTGACCTGCAATCTGCAAGAAGGGCTGGCATGGAAGCACAGTCATTAAGAGCCGCAGCTAATGCACCAATTCAGGGTTCAAGTGCGGATATCATTAAAATTGCAATGGTTCAACTAAATAAGAAATTCATAGAAATGAACGTTCCCGCTAAAATGCTTTTACAAGTACATGATGAATTATTGTTTGAAGTTGAACCAGATTCTTTGGAAATTACGACGAAATTAGTAAGGAAGACTATGGAAGATTGTGTAAAATTGAATGTGCCTCTTTTAGTTGATATTGGAATTGGAGACAACTGGATGGAGACAAAATAAACCTTATGAAATACTTAGTTTAAGATGATCAAACTTTTTAATACTTTAAGCAAAAGAGTTGAGGTTTTTAAGCCTATTGATGATGTAGTAAAAATTTATTGTTGTGGAGTAACTGTTTATGATTTATGTCATCTTGGTCATGCCAGAAGTTATATAGCTTGGGATGTATTGAGAAGATTTTTAATTTACAGTGATTTCAAAGTAAAGTATGTTCAAAATTTTACAGATATTGATGACAAGATCTTAAAAAGAGCGAAAGAAGAAAGCAGTTCAATGAAGGAAGTATCTGAAAAGAATATTATTGAATTTTATAAAGATATGGATTCTTTAGGGATAATGCGACCGGATAGTATGCCAAGAGCAACTAATCATATATGCAATATCTGCTCCTTCATAACAATCCTCGAGGACAAAGGTTATGCATACTCTAGAGATGGAGATGTTTATTATTCTGTTTTTAAAAATAAAAATTATGGAAAGCTAAGTAATCAAAATATACAAGAACAAAATATCAATCAGCAAGGAAGAATGGCTAATGAGGAAAATAGTAAAAAACTAAATCCGCAAGATTTTGCACTATGGAAAAAAGCCAAAGATGATGAACCGTTTTTTGATTCGCCATGGGGTAAAGGTAGACCAGGATGGCATATTGAATGTTCGGCGATGGTTAAAGATGAATTAGGAGATACTATTGATATCCATTTAGGTGGTTCTGATTTAATTTTTCCTCATCATGAGAATGAAATCGCCCAATCAGAAGCAGCCAATGGCAAAAAGCTCGCAAACTATTGGTTACACAATGGGATGGTCAATGTAAATGGACAAAAGATGAGTAAATCCCTTCAAAATTTTAAAACTATCCGAGAGCTAATTAAGTCAGGTATAAGCCCTATGACTTTGCGATATTTTGTTATGACTGTGAATTATAGAAAACCACTTGATTTCACTGAAGAAGCTTTAAGGAGTGCTTCAGAAGCTTGGAAAAACATTAATGTAGCCCTTTCTTTTATGGACCTTACAAAAGGTGCTTTTAGATCTATTGAAAAAAATGAATCTCTCGAAGAAGAATATAAAGAGA
>CACBEF010000014.1 GCA_902538225.1 uncultured Prochlorococcus sp.
AACAGTCGGCACACCTACGCAATTACCATAATGTGCAATACCGGATACAACTCCTTGTAGTAAATCAACATTTGATGATTTATCAAGGTTGCCGAATCTCAATGAATTCAAGACTGCGATTGGTCTTGCACCCATTGTGAATATATCTCTTAAAATTCCTCCTACACCTGTTGCTGCGCCTTGAAAAGGTTCAATAGCAGAGGGATGATTATGACTTTCTATTTTAAAAACAAGTTTTTGATTATTTCCAACATCAATAACGCCAGCATTTTCTCCAGGTCCAACTAAAACATTTTTACCTTTAGTGGGAAATTTAGATAGTAAAGGTTTTGAATTTCTATAACAACAATGTTCGGACCACATAACGCCAAACATTCCTAATTCCGTCCTGTTAGGTTTTCTCTTTAATCTTTTGCAAATTTCTTCGTAATCATTAAGTGTTAAATTTTCAACTTGTAGTGCTTCATTAAGATCATATAGATCATTATTTTCTTGATTTATCATTATTTATATCCAAGGGTCATCTTCTTTTTTTTCACTAGACGGTATAGATGTTCTGTCATTATTATAAAAACTTTTTTGTTTAAAATCTAAGTTTTGGCTAATATCTTCATCTTCATCAAGCCATTCCTCTAATCTATTAGAAGCAATATTTTTCATATCATCAAATCTATTAAAAATTTTTTTCCCTTTTTGCATAAATTCATTTTTAATACTTGATTTTATTAAAGATAAATCATCTAAAGAATTACTTTCACAGAATACCAATCCCGGTTGTTGGTCATTGATATTATCAATAGTTAATTTCCATCTACTAGAACCTGGGATCTTAGGATTAGATCTAGAAACTAAGTAATATTTAATTTTCCCCGTTTTCAATTCAAATAAAAAATCTGCGATGACTCCTATTTTTGATCCATTTATATTTATAAGATTAGCTTCTATTAAAGTTGGGAACCTATTTAAAGTTGCTAAATCTGAAATAGCTGGATCTCCTGTGACATAAATTTCATTATCTATTATTTGAGTAATTTGATTTAATCGCCAAACATTTCTTTTTAAATCAAAATTTGAAGGACGAGAATACCATCCTAGAATCCGGTGAACTGGAGGGTGCATCCAAACATTTTCACCATTCCCATAATTAAGGACCATATTACCCTTAACACTATAATTTAATAATTCACTTAATAAAATTTCTTTAGGTAATTTCAAATTAAGAACGAACCTGCACAGGCATAACTAAATAAGTAAAAGAATTAAGATTATCTTCTGGCACAAAAACAGCTGGAGTAGTTGAAATATTACACTTTAAAAGTACATTCTCAGAAGCAATAACTTTTAAACCTTCTAACAGATATCTTACATTAAATGCAATATCAAAATTTTCTCCAGAATAAGAAACAGGTATTGATTCATTTGCATTTCCAATATCTTGAGCATCTGCGCTTATTAAAGCTAAATCTGAATCATCTAATTTAATCTTTACAACACTACTTTGCTGATCAGCTAAAACAGCAATTCTTTCTAATGCATCAATTAATTTTTTTGTATTAAAATTTAGAATTTTAGTAAAAGAATCAGGAATTAATTGTGAATAATTAGGATAAGTACCTTCTAAAGTTCTTGTAGTAATTATTTGATTAGAAGATATAAATACTACTTGACCTTTGTCATAGAAAAGCTTAATTGAATTTTCTGAGCTTCTCAAAGATACTAGTTTTTCAATTTCTCTTAATGATCTAGTTGGGATAGTTACCGATAAATCATCAACATTTGAAGATAAGTTTTCTTTATTTTCAATATGTTCGTCATTACCAATTAAAGCAACAGCTAATCTATGGCCATCTGTAGAAGCAGACTCTAAATAATTTGGTTTAAAAGTAAAATTGACACCTGTGAGTAGTTGCTTTGAATCATCATTACTACTGGCAAAAACGGTAGATTTTAAAGCCTTTAAAAAAGAACTAGGATCAATATTCAATGAAGTACCTCTTTCAACAAAGGGTAAATTAGGATATTCATCAGAGGGGATCCCTTTTAGATTAAAAGAACCTCTGTCACTTTTTATTAGGATATTATCTGAATTCTCGTCTACTTCTAAAGAAACAGGAGTTTCATTAGGTAGTTTGTTTACTATTTCGGATAAAAGTTTTGAAGGGATAGTAATAGCTCCACTATTTTTAACAGTTCCATCAAAAGAAGTTTGAATTCCTAAATTTAAGTCAAATCCTGTGACGCTAATTTTATTAGTTCCTTCGTCAGCTGTTAAAAGTATGTTTGCAAGAATTGGATGCGTTGGCCTTGAAGCAACTGCCTTGCTTACTAGTTGTATAGCATTATTTAATTCATTTTGATTACAAATAATTTCCATCAGAATTTGGAACTTTTTACAAATACAATATACTTTTTTCGTAAATTAAATTCAATAAATTTATTTTTTACTTTTTTTCTAATATAAAAATAAATAATAAAATAAAAAAATTTAGTAGTAGTAGTTCTTGTGGGAACTGTGGAATTATTAAATTAAACAGCTTGTCTATTTAGTTTACGAAGAAAAGAATATGTGTAAAAAATTTTTTATTTGTTGAATATTTTTTTCTTTTTTCGAAAATTTTAAATTTATTCAACAAATAGAATTTCTTGTTATGTACTTTTCAACAAATCAGGTTTGTTTTTAATTGATTTCCACAGACACTATTTTTTTTGGATTTTAATATCCTAAGATTTTAGTTATATTTTTTAATGAAGGTTCAATATTTTTCCTAAAAGTAGCATCGTTGTTTTTTATAGCGCAATCAGGATCTTTCAAGCCATTGCCAGTCAGAACACAAACAATAGTCGATTCTTTCTGAATTCTATTTTTATTTTTAATCAGTCCAGCAACTGATGCTGCACTGGCAGGTTCACAAAAAACCCCCTCTTTGGCAAGGATTTTATAAGCATCGATTATTTCTTCATCTGTAACTGACTGAAAATCTCCTTTACTCTCCTTTCTTACTTTTTTTGCTTTTTCTCTATTTACAGGATTCCCAATTCTTATTGCAGTTGCAATTGTTTCTGGATCATGAACTACAATATTTTTTACTAATGGAGCAGAGCCTTCGGATTGAAAACCCATCATAATTGGTAATTTCAAATTTCTTTTTATTTTTGAATACTCTTTAAATCCCATCCAATAAGCAGTTATATTTCCTGCATTGCCCATTGGAATACAAAGCCAATCAGGAGCATGACCTAAGTCATCAACTATTTCAAAAGCTGCAGTTTTTTGTCCTTGTATTCGATATGGATTAACAGAATTAACAAGCTCTATAGGATGTTCTGAGGATAAATCTCTAACAATTTCAAGAGCCTTATCAAAGTTTCCATTAATAGATATTATCTCAGCGCCATACATTAATGCTTGCGCAAGCTTTCCTTGCGCAACAAATCCTTCTGGTATTAAAACATAAGGTTTTAATCCTCCTCTAGAAGCATATGCAGCAGCAGCAGCAGAGGTATTTCCAGTACTTGCACAAATAACTGCTTCACGGCCTTCTTCTTTTGCTTTGCTAATTGCCATGGTCATACCGCGATCTTTAAAAGATCCTGTTGGATTAAGGCCATCATATTTTAAAAAAACTTTTGTTCCATTTCCAATTAAGTTGCTAATTGATTCGCTTAAAATCAGTGGTGTATTTCCTTCATTGAGAGAAATAATAGGTGTTTTTTTTGTAACTGGGAGATATTGTTTATAAGCTTCTATTAGACCTGGCCATCTTTTTTTCCTGTAATTAATACGCAGTTTATTTTTGATTTTATTTAATAACACCATAGTTGTTTAATTTGTTTTGATTTTTTCTAGAGGAGAATTGGTGAAAAAGGTTAATAATTCTGAAATCGATTCTACTTTATTCATAACTTTGCTCAAAGCGCTGACATCTAAAATTACAGTTTTAGTTGGATATCCTTCAAAAAATTGTATTAGATTTATTTTTCCATTCCCTATGTCAATTCCTTGAATTATGCTTGCTCTAAGGGCCAACATGCCTGTTCTTTCATCAGTTGCTCTGGTTGGGTGGATAATTGATGAAAGTCTTGTTAAAAAAACATTTCCTATTTCAGAATATACTAGTTTGCTTGCAATGGTAATAGGAATTTCAAAATCTTTATTTAAAACAGTTCTAATTTCTTTATCGGGAGATCCGGTGGATTTTAAAATTCTTCTTAAATTTTTTGTGGATTTACCTTCTTTAGCAAAAGTTTTTAAAGAATTTACTTTAATTGTTCGAGAAAATATGCTGTATGTGATTTTAATTTCTTCAGCAGAATTAGCTTTTGGAACATTAATAAATAATGGAGAAATTACTAAAATAAATAATATTTTAGATATTAAAAATTTACTAAACTTCATTTAGATATTTGCACCAGCGGCAATTTTAACAAGTCTTACTACTCCCTTTTCAGTTACTTTTTTTGCAATTTTTATACCCATTTCTTTTGTATAGGGCTCATTTATGAGTCTTGGAACCTTTTTTAGAAAAATGTCAATTGAATAGCCTGGAACTTTTTGTAAAATCTCTAAAAAGTTGCTAAATGGCTCTACATACATTATAAGGTCACTCAGGTTGTTATTTTCGTTAACAGTATTTAATTTAATTGATTGTGGAAGATAGTTATTCAAACTTTTCAATATTTTTAAACTCAGTAAATCTATCTGATTTGTTAAACCTTCAACTATCTCATTTCGAAGAAATCCTCCTTTTGGAGAAAAGAGAAGATTTATAACTTCATCTAAAAGTTTTTCTAAATCGAGATTTGTTTGTTTCGCAGCGTTAGAAAGTAGATCTTCTAAACGGTCCCATTTAAATTTTTTATTATCAAAAAGCATTTCTTTAAGGCTTTCCCTTAATTGAGGATCAGGGTCCTCCATTAATCTTCTTGCAAAATATGGATAAGCTGCGCCTAATATTTTGAAGTTAGGATCTACGCTTAAAGCTATTCCTTCTAATGTAAGTAATGACCTAATTATAAGTGCATAATATGGGGGTAGCTTGAAAGGGAATTTATACATAACACCAGACATATCGTCTGTAACACTTTTAAAATCCATCTTTGAAACTCCTTCTTCAACTGCGTTAATGAAAACATCTTGAAATGCTGGAACAATAGGCTCTAGATTAACTTCTTCTGATAAAAACCCCAATTTTACGAAATCTTGAGATAATTTATCGAAGTTTTTATTTACCAAATGTACTACTGCTTGAATTAATCCTGATCTAGATTCTCTGGAAACTTCACTCATCATTCCAAAATCTAGATAACATAATCTTCCATCTTCTAAGGCTAATAAATTGCCTGGATGTGGGTCTGCATGAAAAAAACCATGTTCTAAAAGCTGTTCTAAACTGCATTGCACTCCTATATCAATCATTTCATCAGGATTAATTCCTAATTTTTTTACGTTTTCTAAATTTGTTAATTTTGTACCGTCTATCCATTCCATTGCTAAAACTCTTCTTGAAGTTATTTCTTTATAAATTTTTGGTACGGCAATCATTTTATTATGTTTATGCATATTTCTAAATTTTTCTGCATTTGCAGCTTCGTTTAGATAATCCATCTCTTCAAAAACTCTCTTACCTAATTCATCAATTAAAGCAACTAGATCACTTCTGATTAATCCGATGTTGTTTTTTAGCCAATAAGCAATATTTCTAACTATGTAAAGATCTAAGGTTATTTGTTCTCTTAAACCTGGCCGTTGTACTTTTATTGCAACGATCTCTTCATTTTTTAATTTAGCTTTATGTACTTGTCCTAAAGACGCGGCGGAAATTGGTTCTTTATCAATTTCTAAAAAAATCTCATTTATTTTGTATCCTAAATCTTCCTCTATTAGTTCCATAGCTTTATCGCCATCAAAACCAGGTAGTTGATCCTGCAATTCAGATAATTCTTCTAAAAGAATCCCTGGTACTATATCTGGTCTTGTTGATAAAGCTTGACCTGCCTTAACAAATGCAGGTCCAAGCTCTACTAACAAATTTGTTAATTCTTTTGCTCTAAATCTTGCTTGCGGTTCATTTTTTAATCTTCCAGTTAATTTATCCCATACAACGGAGAAGATGTAAGCAAAAATAGGTATGAGTGTTTGCCAAAGTCTTTTTAAAAGTCTTTGAGGATTTTTTTTGTAAATTTTCGAAATTGTATCTGGATCGTAATTTAAGAGTCCGGATATTTCAATAAAATCAGTAAAATCTTCTTTCATAACTTTATATATTTAAAACCTTTATTTTTTTAAAAAAGAAGTTAATTTTTTTATATGGAAGATTTATCATGTTAATACAACTAAAAATAGAAAATATTGCCTTAATAGAAATTATAGAAATTAATTTCGAAAAAGGTTTGAATATCATAACTGGGGATTCAGGTTCAGGAAAATCATTGATTTTGGATTCTCTAAATGCTTTATTTGGTGGAACTAATATACCTCTAAAACATTTAATACGTCCAGGAAAAGATTTTTGCGTTATCGAGGCGATATTTTCTTCTTCTTCTCAAATTAATAATTGGTTAATTAGTAATGGTTTTGAAATAACTTCCTCAGAACTACAAATTAAAAGAAAATCTTATAAAAAAAATAATAAAATTTTATCCAAATATAGCCTTAATAATTTATCAATTAATAGACAACCATTAGAAAAACTTGGAAGATTTTTAATAGATTTTGCAGGTCAATCTGATACTTTTATCTTTGATTCTTTAGATAAGAGAAGATTAATTATTGATGACTTATGTTCCCAAGAATCAAAAGTTATTAGCGAAAGGATTAAAAATATATGGGGAGAAACTAAAGTTTTGAAAGAATTAATGGATGAAAAAATAGAATTTTCTAGGAATCAAGAAGAAAAAAACTTGGCAATTAAACATATGTTGAAGAGTTTAGAAGAAGCTGATTTAAATTCCAGTGAAGAAATTTTAGAATTAGAGTTATTAGAAAATAAACTTGTAAATAATCTCGAAATTAATAATTCAATTCAATCATCATTAGAAAACTTAAATAATTTCAGTCATGATGAACCGTCAGTAACTTTTTTGATAAATCAATCAATAAAGATTTTAAATAAAACAGCAGATTTCGATTTAAAAATTCAAAAATTTAGAGAGAAGTTACTAAATATCCATGCTGATGTTGAAGACTTAATTTTTGATTTAAACTCATATTTGCAAGACATAGAAAATTATGAATCTAATCTTCCAGAAATACAAAAAAGATTATTTTTTTTAAAAAACTTAGAGAGAACTTTTTCGTTGGATCTATCTCAGTTAATTGAAAAGCGCGATCAATTAAAGAAGTATTTTCAACAAAATGATCAAGGTGATGAGATTTGTAAGATTAAATCTCAAATTCAGAATTTACAAAGTAATTTAAATTCTTTATTTGTTATTCAATCTAATGAAAGAAAAAAAATTGCTAAAGATTTACAAAATTCAGTAAAGTCGATTTTAAGCAATCTAGGTTTAGAAAATGCAAATTTTTCAATTCAATTTTCTGAATGCAAGCCTTCTGTCGATGGAATTGACAATATAAATTTTTTGTTTTCGGCTAATCCTGATCAGAAGCTTGCCCCATTGTCAAATGTTATTTCTGGCGGAGAAATGTCAAGATTCTTGTTAGCTATTAAATCTAGTATTTCTAAAAAGCCCAATACTTTCTTTTTAGATGAAATTGATAGTGGTTTAAGTGGTAAATCTTTATTTTCTTTGGTTCAATTGATAAAAGAAATTTCTAAAAATCAACAAGTTTTATGTATTACACATCAGCCTTTTTTAGCTGCCAGGGGATTAGCTCATTTTAAGGTTAATAAAAACGTAATTAATGGAATAACTTATACTTCAATTGCAAAACTAACTACAAAAAATCAAAGAAAAAATGAATTGATAGAACTTATAGGTGGAGGTTCTTGCGAAGTAAACGAATATACTTCTAGACTGCTTGATCTTCCGGCTGCGTAAAATAAAAAAAATTCTACTATAATATCCTTTTAAATCATAAGTTAGATTTAAACATGGTTAATAGAGTTGATAGTAGTTTTGGAAAAGATAATTCAATTAATATTAGGGGAGCTCGTCAGCATAATTTAAAAAATGTTGATCTTTCTCTACCTAGAAATAAATTTATAGTTTTTACAGGTGTTAGTGGAAGTGGTAAAAGTTCTCTAGCCTTTGATACTATTTTTGCTGAAGGTCAAAGAAGATATGTAGAGAGTCTTTCGGCATACGCAAGGCAATTTTTGGGTCAAGTAGATAAACCAGATGTTGACAATATTGAAGGGTTATCACCTGCTATTTCAATTGATCAAAAATCTACAAGTCATAATCCTCGATCAACAGTTGGAACAGTAACAGAGATACAAGATTATTTAAGATTATTGTTTGGTCGTGCTGGTGAGCCGCATTGTCACCACTGCGGGATTCCAATTGCGCCTCAAACAATTGATGAAATGGTTGATCAAATTCTTCTTTTACCAGAAGGAACAAGGTACCAATTGTTGGCTCCTGTTGTTAGGGGTAAGAAAGGAACACATACAAAATTAATAAGTGGACTAGCTGCTGAAGGATTCGCTAGGGTAAGAATCAACGGTGAGGTAAGAGAACTTGCCGATAGTATTGAACTAGATAAAAATCAAATTCATAATATTGAGGTAGTAGTTGATAGATTAATTGCAAGAGAAGGAATTCAAGAAAGATTAAATGATTCTCTACAAACTTGTCTCAAAAGAGGAGATGGCTTAGCAATAGTAGAAGTTGTTCCAAAAAAAGGAGAAAACTTACCTTCTAACTTAGAGAGAGAAAAACTTTATTCAGAAAATTATGCATGTCCTGTACATGGCTCTATTGTTGAAGAACTTTCTCCTAGATTATTTTCTTTTAATAGCCCATATGGGGCCTGTCCAGATTGTCATGGGATTGGTTATTTAAAAAAATTTACTGCGGATAGAGTTATACCTGATAAAACATTGCCTGTTTATGCTGCAATAGCTCCTTGGAGCGAAAAAGATAATACCTATTACTTTTCATTACTTTATTCTGTAGGACAAGCTTATGGTTTTGAATTAAAAACTCCTTGGAAAGATTTAAGTGATTTGCAAAAAAAAGTTCTACTCTTGGGATCAGATAAACCAATATTAATTCAAGCTGATAGTCGTTTTAAAACTTCTAGTGGTTTTGAAAGACCTTTTGAGGGGATTTTGCCAATATTAGAAAGGCAATATAATGAAGCCAATGGAGAATCAGTTAAACAAAAATTAGAAAAGTATCTAGAATTAGTTCCCTGTAAGACATGTTCTGGAAAAAGATTAAGACCTGAGGCTTTGGCCGTTAAACTTGGTCCATACAACATTACTGATTTAACTTCTATAAGCGTTTCTGAAACCTTAAATCATGTTGAGCGCATAATGGGTTTAGGTAAGACAAAGAAGGAAAATATATCTTTATCAGAAAAACAAAAGCAGATAGGTGAATTGGTTTTAAAAGAGATTCGTTTACGTTTGAAGTTTTTAATTAATGTAGGTTTAGATTATTTGACTTTAGATAGACCAGCTATGACTTTGTCTGGTGGTGAGGCTCAGCGTATTAGATTGGCTACACAAATAGGTGCAGGTCTTACTGGCGTTTTATATGTATTAGATGAACCAAGTATTGGACTGCATCAGAGAGACAATGACAGATTATTAGAAACATTAAAAAGCTTAAGAGACTTGGGAAATACTTTGGTTGTGGTTGAACATGATGAAGATACTATGAAATCCGCAGATTATTTAGTAGATATTGGTCCAGGGGCAGGCGTATATGGTGGGGAAATTATCGCTAAAGGATCTTATCAAGATGTCTTAAATTCAGAGAGGTCATTAACTGGAGCTTATCTCAGTGGTAGAAAGTCGATTCCTACTCCAAAAGAACGTAGATCTTCTCTAAAAAAAAGTTTAATTTTAAATAATTGCTCAAAAAATAATTTAAAAAATATTTCTGTGGAATTTCCTTTAGGAAGATTAGTCTCTGTCACTGGTGTTAGTGGAAGTGGAAAGAGCACCTTGATAAATGAATTACTTCATCCTGCATTGTGTCATTCTCTAGGATTAAAAGTCCCTTTTCCTCAAGGTGTAAAAGAGTTAAAGGGTATTAAGGCAATTGATAAAGTTATTGTTATTGATCAATCTCCAATAGGAAGAACTCCAAGATCAAATCCTGCTACATATACTGGTGCTTTTGACCCTATAAGGCAGATATTTACGGCCACAGTAGAAGCAAAAGCAAGAGGTTATCAGGCTGGTCAATTTAGCTTTAACGTAAAAGGAGGAAGATGCGAAGCTTGTAAAGGTCAGGGAGTCAATATTATTGAAATGAATTTTTTACCTGATGTGTATGTTCAATGTGAAGTATGTAAAGGAGCTCGCTTTAATAGGGAAACTCTTCAAGTTAAATACAAAGGTTACAATATATCTGATGTTTTAGAAATGACTGTTGAACAAGCTGCAGAAACTTTCTCTGCTATACCGCAAGCTGCTGATAGATTATCTACCTTGGTAGATGTCGGCTTAGGATATGTCAAATTAGGTCAACCAGCTCCTACATTATCTGGTGGAGAGGCTCAAAGAGTTAAGTTAGCTACTGAATTGTCAAAAAGGGCTACTGGAAAAACCTTATATTTGATTGATGAACCAACTACAGGTTTAAGTTTTTATGATGTTCATAAATTAATGGATGTGATTCAACGTTTGGTAGATAAAGGTAATTCAGTAATTGTTATTGAACATAATTTAGATGTTATTAGATGTTCAGATTGGATTATCGATTTAGGACCTGATGGAGGGGATAAAGGAGGTGAAATCATTGCAGAAGGTATTCCTGAGGATGTAGCTAAAAATCCTATAAGTCATACAGCAAAATATCTTAAAAAGGTTCTGAAATAAGAAAATCCTTGTTGTATTTCTTTTTATTTTAGTTATTTCAGCAAAACAAAATTCTTTTTTTAAGGGGGCATAAAACTAATCTATAACAGCTTTTTGGAAAACTTTTATATTAAAAAAATTTCAAATCATAATGCTTTCTTAATATTTCCTTAGAAAATTCAGCTTATTTGTATTAAATGGCGTTGATCGGAGGATTTGCTGAATGAGGTTGAAATTTTTACATTTACATTTACATGGTCTTATACGTTCTAAAAATCTTGAGTTAGGCAGGGATGCAGATACAGGAGGGCAAACACAATACGTTTTAGAGTTAATTAAAAGTTTGGCTAATACTTCTGAAGTTGATCAAGTTGATTTAGTTACTCGTTTAATAAAAGACTCTAAAGTAGAAGATGAATATTCTCAAGAAGAAGAATTTGTAGAACCTGGAGTTAGAATTTTAAGATTCAAATTTGGACCTAATAAATATTTAAGAAAGGAATTGCTTTGGCCTTATTTAGATCATTTAACTGAAAAACTAATTTCTTACTACAAAAAAAACAAAAAGCCTAATTTCATTCATGCACATTATGCAGATGCTGGATACGTAGGAGTTAAACTAAGTAAATCCTTAAACATTCCTCTTATTTTTACTGGTCATTCTTTAGGAAGAGAGAAAAAAAGGAAATTGCTTGATACTGGTTTAAAAAATAATCAAATAGAAAAACTTTATTCTATAAGTAAAAGAATTGAGGCAGAAGAAAAAGCATTGAGGTCTGCAGATATTGTCGTTACAAGCACTAAACAAGAGTCAGTGTATCAATATTCTCAATATTCTTCTTTTTCACCGCACAAAGCTAGAGTAATTCCTCCTGGTGTTGATCATAATAAGTTTCACCATATTCACTCCACAAGCGAAACAGCCGAAATTGATAACATGATGAAACCTTTTCTAAAGGATTCTACTAAACCTCCATTTTTGACTATTTCTAGAGCTGTTCGAAGAAAAAATATTCCTTCTTTGATTGAGGCATATGGAAGATCTGAAAAATTAAAAAGAAAAACTAATTTAATTTTGATTTTGGGATGCAGAGATAATACTTCTAAACTTGACCCTCAACAAAAAGATGTTTTCAATAATATTTTTGAAACAATTGATAAATATAATTTGTATGGAAAGGTAGCATATCCAAAAAAACATCTTCCAAGTCAGATTCCTGCTTTATATAGGTGGGCTGCTAGCAGAGGTGGAGTATTTGTAAATCCAGCTTTAACTGAGCCTTTTGGTTTAACTCTTCTTGAAGCTTCTTCATGTGGATTGCCAATAATATCAACAAATGATGGAGGACCAAAAGAAATTCGTTCAAAATGTGAAAATGGACTATTAGTAGATGTTACTGATATTAATGATTTGAAAGTTATTCTTGAAAAAGGAATATCAAATAATAATCAGTGGAAAATATGGAGCAGAAATGGAATTGAAGGTGTTAACAGGCACTTTAGTTGGAACACTCATGTACGCAATTATTTATCAGTACTTACTGAAGAATTTTCAAGTTTAAATAGTAATTCTTCATCTGACATTAAACAAAGTTGTTTAAAAGGGACTTCCTCACTAATAAAACCCCATTGATCAAAAACCTCAGGATCAGGGTGAAGAATTAGTTGATTATTTTGAGTTTTCTTTAGTTTAAAGCCCTTCTTAGATAGTTTTTTCATTAAGTTAGCAGTTTCCTCAAATCTTGATGCCATAGCATCAAGACTTGAGCAGTCACTTGTTAATCCATTATCTTTCCATGTAAAAAAATTCATAACAAATTTTTTAATGATTGATTTTTAAAACTATACCTAAAATTATAAGTAAAATGTTGATTTTCCAAAAATTTTCAACTATTTTTTGTTCCTTCACTCCTTTAAGTTCAAAGTGATGGTGTAGTGGAGCCATTAAAAATATGCGTTTACCTCTATGAAATAATTTTTTTGTAATTTTAAAAAACCCTACTTGAATCATTACTGATAATGATTCAATAATAAATATTCCTGAGAAAATAGATAAGGTAAAAACGCTGTTGGTTAATATTGCTATAGAACCCAGAATTGCTCCAATACTTAGAGATCCTGTGTCACCCATAAATATTTTTGCAGGATAATTATTATACTTGAGAAATCCTAAGCATATGCCGGACATCGAAAAACATAAGATGCTAAAAACAAAAAGTTCTTGCTGTTCTTTCAGTAATATTTCTGTTCCTAATCCATAAAAGACAATCCCACTGCATCCAGCAGCTAATCCATCTAGTCCATCAGTCAAATTTACTGAATTACTTATGCCCACAAGTACTAAAAAAGAAACTGGTAATATGAAAATATTCATATTTATTCCCCAGGAGTCAGAAACTGTTATTAATGGACTTATAAAATTTTTTTCATAG
>CACBEF010000015.1 GCA_902538225.1 uncultured Prochlorococcus sp.
CAGCCGTAAGAAATCCTGATTTAATTTCTGAAAGTTCTAGAGAATTTGGTACTCAATGCATTGTTATAGCAATTGATGCGCGAAGAAAAGTTAATAAGGTTGGTGAGTGGGAGGTATATGTAAAAGGAGGGCGAGAAAATACTGGAATAGATGTATTATGTTGGGCAAAGAAAGTTGAGGAATTAGGCGCGGGGGAAATATTGCTTACTTCAATGGATGGTGATGGAACACAGAATGGATATGATTTACATTTGACAGAATCCGTTGCAAATATTGTTAATATCCCAGTAATTGCATCTGGAGGGGCAGGTTCTCTAGAAGATATCTATGATGTTTTCAAAGAAGGCAAGGCATCAGCAGCACTTTTAGCGTCATTACTTCATGATAAGAAACTTACTTTAAAAGAAATAAAAACTTTCCTCCTCGAAAAAAAACTTCCAATTAGACCATATGAATAAAAAATTCAATTAAATCCCAAAAAGAAATAAGTTTAAAATTTAAAAATGAAATTCACAAAAACTATCGAAGTCAAAAATATATTTAATAAAATTTCTTATAAATATGACTTTTTAAATAATCTATTAAGTTTTGGGCTGCACAGATTATGGAAAAGGAAATTAGTTAATTTATTAGAACCTTTAAATGGTGAAGATTGGGCTGATTTATGCTGTGGAACTGGAGATTTAGCATTCTTAATTTCTGAGAGAGTTAGTCCAAGTGGTTCAATTACTGGGATTGACAGTGCAGAGGATATCTTAAATATTGCAAAAAAAAAATCAGAGCTTAAAAAAAATAAATTTATTAAGTGGGAAATTAAAGATGTATTAGAAATTAATGATTATTCAAAAAATTTTGATGGGATTTGCATGTCATATGGACTTAGAAACTTGAATAATGTTGAAGAAGGAATAAAAAAAGTTTTTGATCTTTTGAAGGATAAGGGAAGGGCAGGATTTTTGGATTTTAATCACTCAAAAAGGAATTCTTTATCCAATATTTTTCAGAAAATTTATTTAAGATTAATTGTATTAACCATTTCGCGGCTTTTTAATTTAGGTCCGGAGTACGCATATATTGAAAAAAGTATTAGTAATTTTCCAAAGAAAAATGTGCTTATAAATATTGCTAAGGAAGTTGGATTTAAAAAAGCTGAATATAGGACAATTTTGGGAGGGCAAATGGGAATACTAATTTTAACTAAATAAAGAATTTAGTTTTTTATTTTTCTCCAACAAAAAGAACACTTTCCCCATCTTTTGATTTCGCCCTCAGGAGTAGGGGAATTACAAAGAGTACAAATACACATATTATTTTGATTGATTCTGCTTGGATGCTTTGCCCAAACTATCTTTGCATTAGTAGCTTTGATATTTTTATTTTTAATTTCATAATTTTGTATTATTTTTATTTCATTCAAAGTTATTCCAATTTTCTCGATTCTCTCTTTTAATTTATGCTTGTTATAGATTAAAGCTTGGCGCCACTGTGGATGGTTTACTGCAATAGTAAGTATTTTTTTTTCAATATTTAATGGTTTACATTCTTGAAATAGATCTAAGCCGATTAAGTTCTTCCAGTTTTCGTTGATTTTAGAGAGTTTATCTAAGTCTCCGCAGGATTTTTTGAAATTATCAAGACAATTTTTTAATGGATGTGGATTCCTTCTATTCACTATTGGCAAATACTTTTTGTCCAATTTGTTAAATTTACTTATTAAGACTAAAGTTAATCTAATCTTTTAAAAGATGCTCGTTGTTTTAATAAAGAATTTGTGAAAGTTATTGGACCTGCAGCTAAGACAGTTTTTTATTTAAAAAAAATTCAGGGTCAATATCCAACCTGGACACTTCATTACAAAATAAAATGTAAAAGTACCGAAAATGAGCTAACAAACTTGCTTGAATATTCTGAAATAAAGAAAAACCAGCCAGTAGCGATAATCGCAAGAGAACAGTTCTCAGGGGTTGGCCAAAATTCAAAAACTTGGGTTTCTCCGAAAGGCGGGATTTGGTTAAGTGCAGCTTACCCAATATTTTCAAAAGAATTTGAATATCAAATATTTAATTTGTCTTTAGGTATTAAGTTATGTGAAATGCTTAGACAAGAGAATATAAATGTTTGTTTGAAATGGCCAAATGATATTTTTTTTGGTTCAAAAAAGTTGATTGGATTTTTACCAAGGGTGATAACAAGAGGCAAAAAAATTATCTATGTAAGATTAGGACTTGGGATGAATGTTTTAAATTACACCCCATCAGAAGGTATTTCATTATCAAAAGTACTTCAAACTAAGAATATTAATCAACATTATTGGACAGCCAAAGTTCTTAAAGCTTTTTATGATTCAATTGAAAGTAACAAGAAAAAAGAATATGTTATTAAATCTGCAAATAAGTTTCTTACTAAAAGTTTTTTACCTAGTGGTTATTGTTCTGATTCATGGAAAATTAAAGATATTGATTCGAATGGGAATTTAAGAATTGAAAATGAAACTCAACTGAAGGTAATTAGAGGGTTTTGAATTTAATTAACTTTTAATTCAACTATTCTTCCATCCTTGAATTTGGCTATTTTTTTTGCGCGATTTGCGACTTCATCTTCATGCGTAACTAAAACTATAGTTATTCCAGATTCATGAAGTTTGTCAAAAAGATCTAATACATCTTCAGTGGTTTTTGAATCTAGTGCGCCAGTAGGTTCGTCTGCTAACAAAATTGCGGGGTTATTTATAATAGCCCTCGCAATAGCAACTCGTTGTTGTTGACCTCCGGATAATTGGTTTGGACGATTATTCATTCTTTCTGAAAGGCCAACTTTTTTTAGGGCATTCTTACCTCGCACTAATCTTTGCTCAGGTTCAATACCAGCATAAATCATTGGTAAAATTACGTTTTCTAGTGCAGTTGCGTCTGAAAGAAGATGAAATTGTTGAAAAACGAAGCCTAATTTTTGGTTACGTATTTCCGCGAGCTCATCATCAGATAAATTCTCAACAGGAATACCATTTAATTTATAAATACCTTCAGATGGTCTATCTAGACATCCAATAATATTCATAGCTGTACTTTTGCCTGAGCCACTTGCTCCCATTACTGCTAAATAATCACCTTTATAAATTTCTAAGTTTATGGCGTCTAAGGCTTTGACAGTTAGATCCTCTTTCCCATATGTTTTAGATATATTTTCTAAACTCGCGACTTTCTTAGACATTTATTGAAGAATTCTTCTAGGAAATATTGTTTGCTGTAGCAATAATATCTTGTAAGAAAGGAGTTTCTGAAACTGCTGTATTGGCTAATTTAAAAAGAGGATTAGATAGGATTCCTCCAAGAGCAGTTACCGCTACGCAAGTATAAAGTGCAATTCTCAAGGGAGGTAATCCTACAATTCCCCAATTAATTTCAGGATATGATTTGACTATTTCAGAAGCTTCCTGTGGTTCTTTAACTACCATCATTTTTATCACTGAAATGTAGTAATAAATAGATATAACTGAAGTTACTAATCCAACAATTACTAGTAGATATTGATGATTTGCCCAACCTGCAAAGAACAAGTATATCTTTCCAAAAAATCCCAACATTGGAGGTAAACCTCCAAGAGATAGAAGACAAAGGCTTAAGCCTAATGTAATGAGAGGATCTTTTTGGTAAAGTCCTGAGTAATCAAGAATTCTGTCAGAACCAGTTCTTAGTGAGAAAAGTATTACACAAGAAAATGCACCCAAATTCATAAATAAATATGCAGCCAAATATAAAACAGCAGCCGATAAACCATCTTGTGTGCCAGATACTATCCCAATCATTACAAATCCTGCTTGTCCAATAGAACTGTAAGCTAGCATCCTTTTCATTGAGGTTTGAGCTAGAGCTACAACATTTCCTAGAGCCATGCTCAAAATTGCCAAAATGGTAAATAAAAGTTTCCATTCTTCGTCAAAAGAAGAGAAAGTTGTGCTTAATATTCTTATTGCAAATGCAAAGCCCGCTGTTTTTGAACCAACAGATAAAAAAGCTACTACAGGAGTAGGTGAACCCTCATATACGTCAGGAGTCCATTGATGAAAGGGAACAGCAGCAATTTTAAATGCAACTGTTGATAAGACAAATACAAGTGCTAGTGAAGTAATAAAGGATGGCTTATTGATAATCTCTAAACCTATTGTCGCTAAGTTTGTTGAACCACTTAATCCATAAAGAAAAGAGGATCCATACAAATAGACAGCAGCAGCAGCTGATCCAACAAGGAGGTATTTTAAGGCCGCTTCTGAACTTCTTGGATCTCTCTTGAGGTAACCAGAAAGTAAGTAGCTTGCTACAGATAAAGTTTCAAGAGATATAAATACACTTATAAGGTCAGTAGATCCACATAAAAGCATCGCTCCAAGTGTGGCCGAAAGAACTATCGCAGCAAACTCGCCAATTGGGCTGCCACTTTGTTCTGTATATCGCCAACTTATAAGTAAAGATACCAAAGTTGATAAAGAAATTATTGCTCTAAATGCGATTGCCAAATTATCTGAATTAAAGGACCCAAGGAATGCGCTTTCTACCGGATTACTCCATTGCGAAGCCAAGCTAACAAGAGAGCTTCCGATTGACAAATAGCAAATTATTGGTGCCCACTTCGATGCAGTTTTTTCTCCAGCTAAATCTACAAGAAGTGTTCCAACAATACCTAGTAAAATAAAAGCCTCTGGAATAATGGCTTGAGCATTTAAATTAATTGTAAAGATTTCGTTGGGCACTTTATTAAATTGGATTAAATTAGAAGTTTGATTGTAAGGGTCTAGGAGTTAATCTTAACTTGATTATAATTTGTGGGTATGATTTTTGAAATTTTCATAAGAAATTACTTGAAAAAGTTTCAAATAATCATAATATGCCCTAACTGAACAAAAACACCAATTTTTGAAATAAACCTTGGATCACACACTTGTTATTGTTGAAAGTCCCACCAAAGCAAAAACTATAAGAAAGTTTTTGCCTCCTAATTATGAAGTTCTCGCTTCAATGGGACATGTAAGAGATCTTCCAAAAGGAGCTGCTGAAATACCTGCTGCGGTTAAAAAGGAAAAATGGTCAAGGATAGGCGTTAATACAACAGAAGATTTTGAACCACTTTATATAGTTCCAAAAGATAAGAAAAAGGTTGTTAAAGAGTTAAAAGATGCATTAAAAGGTGCGACTCAGCTATTACTGGCAACTGATGAAGATAGAGAGGGAGAGAGTATTAGCTGGCATCTCTTGCAAATACTTAAGCCTAAAATACCAACGAAGAGAATGGTTTTTCATGAAATCACGAAAAAGGCAATTAATAAAGCTTTAGACCAAACAAGAGAAATTGATATGGAACTTGTTCAGGCTCAAGAAACAAGAAGAATCTTGGACAGGCTTTTTGGATATGAATTATCTCCTTTACTTTGGAAGAAGGTAGCCCCCCGACTATCTGCTGGTCGTGTTCAATCAGTTTCTGTAAGACTTCTTGTTAGGAGAGAGAGAGAAAGAAGATCCTTTAAAAAAGGTAGTTACTGGGGGATTAAAGCTTCCTTAGTAAAAGATAATATTACTTTCGAAACTAAATTATTCAGTTTAAACGGTCAAAGAATTTCTAACGGTTCCGATTTCGACGAACAAACCGGTAAATTAAAAGAAGGAAACAAATCATTAATAATTGGAGAAGAACAAGTAAATGATTTATTGAAGACTTTTTCTTCAGAGGATTGGTTAGTCTCAAAAATCGAAAAAAAGCCATCCACTCGTAAGCCAGTTCCTCCATTTACAACTAGCACATTACAACAAGAAGCAAATAGGAAGCTTCGTTTGTCTGCAAGAGAAACTATGAGATGTGCACAAGGGCTATATGAGAGAGGTTTTATAACATATATGAGAACTGATTCAGTTCATCTCTCAGAGCAAGCCACAAGAGCTGCTAGAGAATGTGTTAGTTCTATGTATGGAAAAGAATATTTATCTAACTCACCAAGACAATTTAATTCAACTGCAATAAATGCTCAAGAAGCACACGAAGCTATTAGGCCGGCAGGTGAGGTATTTAAAACACCAAAGGAAACTAATTTAACTGGTAGAGACTTATCACTTTACGATTTAATTTGGAAAAGAACTGTAGCTAGTCAAATGGCGGAAGCTAGGATAACAATTATTAATGCTGAAATTAGCGTAGGGGATGGATTATTTAAATCGAGCGGTAAAAGTATTGATTTCGCAGGATTCTTCAGAGCTTATGTCGAGGGAAGTGATGACCCAAGTTCATCCCTTGAACAACAAGAAATTATTCTCCCAAACTTAACAACTGGAACATGTCTTGAAGTTACTAATGAGGAATCTACTTTTCATGAAACTAAACCACCTGCAAGATATACAGAGGCTGCATTAGTTAAAGTTCTTGAAAAAGAAGGGATTGGACGACCTTCTACCTATGCCAGCATTATTGGGACCATAGTTGATAGAGGTTATGCGAATATATCTTCCAATACTTTGGCTCCAACTTTTACAGCTTTTGCTGTTACTGCTTTATTAGAAGAACATTTTCCTGATCTTGTTGATACTACTTTTACTGCAAAAATGGAATCTTCATTGGATGAAATATCTTCAGGCAATCTTGAGTGGCTACCATACCTTGAAACTTTCTATAAAGGTAAAAATGGACTGGAGGTAAAGGTTCAGAAAACAGAGGGAGATATTGATGGTAAAGCTTATAGACAAGTTGATTTTGAAGACCTTCCTTGCGTAGTCAGAATAGGCTCTAATGGACCTTGGCTAGAAGGTACAAAAATTGATGAATCTGGTAATGAAATTCAGGCTAAGGGTAATCTTCCAATGGACATTACTCCTGGAGATTTAGACATAAAACAAGTTGATCAAATCTTAAGTGGCCCATCGGATCTTGGAACTGATCCAAAAACTGGGGAAAAAGTCTTTTTAAGATTTGGCCCTTATGGACCTTACGTTCAATTGGGAAATAATGATCAAGATAAAGCTAAACCAAGAAGAGCTTCATTACCCAAAGAGTTGAAAACTGATGATCTAACTCTAGATGAGGCTCTTGTACTTTTAAGTTTACCTAGATTGTTGGGAGTTCATCCTGAAGGAGGAGTTGTTGAGGCTGATAGAGGAAGATTTGGCCCGTATATCAAATGGATTAAAAATGATAATGAATCTGAAAACAGATCCTTAAAGAAAGAGGATGATGTTTTTACAGTTGATATACAACGAGCATTAGAAATTCTTGCTACGCCAAAAATGGGTAGAGGTGGTCAAGAGGTACTTAAAGACTTTGGAAAACCAAAAGAATTTAAAGAAAAAATTCAAATATTAAATGGAAGATATGGCGTCTATTTAAAATGTGGCAACACTAATGTTTCGATTGCCAAAGATACTGACATAGAAAAAATTACCATAGATGACGCAGTATCTCTTTTAGAAGAAAAACTAAAAGATAAAAAAGGCGCAATTTTAAAAAAAACAAAGATTAGTAATAAAAAAACTACAATTAAAAAGAAAAATTAGAAAAAATATGATTTTTAAAAAAAAAGAATTTTTTTTATTAATTTTTTTAATTTTATTGCAATCATGCTCTGGAGGGAGGATTGGAAATTTTCTTGAAAGTAGTTTTAATGATTTAGAAAAAATAAGCAAAGATGAAAATTTACAAAATAATTTAGTAAATAAAAAAAAATTATTAAAAGAAAACAAAGAGATTAATGATAAAAAAAATAAAACAATAAAGAAAGTAGAAAAGCCAGAAAATTTTATTGAAAATAAAAAGGATATAAATTCAGAAAAAATACCAAAACAAAAAAATAACACAATAAAGAAAGTAGAAAAGCCAAAAAATGTTCCAGAAAATAAAAAGGATATAAATTCAGAAAAAATACCAAAACAAAAAAATAAAAAAATTAAAAATCTTTCAAAAAAAAGAAAAATTGAGCTTCAATCTTACAAAATAATATTCATCTTAAAAGATGTAGATCCAAAAGATCCCACGGAAGAGTTAAGTTCCATATTAAGTAATTCTGAGGTAAATTTTGAAATAGAAAAGATTGAACGTATCCTAGATTCAAAAAATAAAGATATGAATAAAAATTAATTAAAAATATTCAACAAAAAATGAAAATAACAACAAAAACTGAAGCATTAAATATTGTAGAGACCTCTTATTTAGCATCTCTTTCGTCTTTATTATGGGTTGCATTATATTATCTGCCAATTGGGGGGGCTTTATTAAGGTTGATTTTACCTCTTCCAATGATCCTGTTGCACTTGAGAAGAGGAACTAAAACTGCATTTGAGGGACTACTAATACAATTTCTTCTTTTATTCATAATTATGGGTCCTGTTAGAGGAACTTTATTTTTATTTCCTTATGGGATATTGGCCTTTTGGTTGGGCTGGTGTTGGTTTAGAGAAAAAAGTTGGAAACTTAGTTTAACTTTAGGAGTTATTATTGGAACTCTTGGCTTTTTCCTAAGAGTAATAGCATTATCTACGTTGGTTGGTGATAATCTTTGGGTGTTAATTACTAGAGCAAGTTATGGTCTACTAGAAAAGCTCATTGGATTATTAAATTTACCTTTTTCCCCCTCAATTTTAAGTATCCAATTAGGTGCAATTTTTTTAATAATTTTTCAAGAAATAGTTTATGTTTTAACAGTACATGTAGTTGCATATTCTCTGTTTCCAAGATTTAAATTAAATATCCCAGATCCTCCAAGATTATTAAATGGCTTAGTTGATTTAAATAATTAAAAAAGTAAAAATGTATAGTACAGCATTAGGGATTAATTTTTTTGGTAATGAATCCAATAAAAAAAGACAACTTAATAAGATAGAAATACTGAAAAAGAATATTAATAACTTTAAAATATTTCTTGTAATTGCAGGCACTAATACATCTCAAATTCCAGGAATTTCCGCCGCAGGTATTAATGCAAAATCAAGGAGAACAACTGCGCTGGCAGATGCCGAATTTTTGCTTGAAGGAGCTTCAAAAGATCATAAATATAAATTGCCTCTTCTCAATGCAGGAGTGACTCCGGCCCTAATCAGTCATGTTTGTACAAAGCTTATAAATATTTATCCAGTTATTGTTCCTCTGGGAATAGGAGCAAAGCCTTATTTTAATCATTTTGTTGTAGAAGATAGAGATTTAGGCCCATCAAATTGTCTTACTACTGGTAAATCGATGACTAAAGAGCGAGTTTTAAATCTCTATGAAAAAGGTCTTGATATAGGAAAATCCTTAAAACAACCAGTTTTAATTTCTGAATCTGTTCCGGGAGGAACAACAACTGCTCAGGCAGTAATGGAAGCTTTTGGTTTGCAGGTGTCTAATTTAGTAGGAAGTAGTTTATTTAAAGCTCCAAGAGAACTGAGAAGACAAGTAGTTAAAAAAGGACTTTTCAATGCAAATTTTAAGCCTGATTTCGACTCTTTTGATGTTGTCGCGGCGGTAGGTGATCCTTTCCAAGCTTTCTCAATGGGTCTACTAATTGGTGCTAGGTTAGCAAAACAACCTGTAATATTGTCTGGCGGAAGTCAGATGTTAGCGGTCATTCTGCTTGTATTAGAATTCTTAGATGGAAAAAATAGAGATGAATTTATTGAAGATGTTTTTATTGCTACAACTGGATGGCTTGTGAAAGATAATTCTCTAAATGATTTAGTAAATCTAATTAATGAAAGATATGATGTCAAATTATTAGGTTTAGCAAGTCCTTTAAATTTTAAATCTTCAAAATACAAAGAATTGAAGGATTATGAATTAGGTCATGTAAAAGAAGGTGTAGGTGCTGGTGGAATATCATTGCTTGCTTTCTTAGATGGATTTAATAATGAAGAAATAGTTTCCTTGTGTCAACAAAATCTGGAAATGATGAAGGGACTAGGTCAAATTTCTTTAGAGAAGGATTCCTGAATGTTTTCAAAATTTGTAACCAGAAGAGAATTTTTGGATTGTGGTAAGCTTTCGCTTTTATTTTTCTTAAGCTCTTGCAGTAATCTTCCTAATAAAGTAAAAATTGCATTACAAAATTCTTTTTATCCAGAATCTTTTAAAGATACGATTCCAAAAGATTGGAAGCAGGAAAAAATTAATTTTGAAAATATTCGGCTACAAAAAAATAGAAACAAAATTTTCAATTCTGACTTTACTTTAATAAATGATGGATGGATTAGTAGTATAGATTTTGCAGAATTTGAAAAAATAAATGAAAATACACTGATCGAAAATTTGGATAAGAGATCAATAGATTTTTTGGGAAGTTTTAATCAAAATCAAAGAAATAAATTATTTCCTATTGGCGTAGTACCTTATACAATTATCATTAAAAATAATAAAGAATTAATAAATTCAGCCAGAAACTCTTGGGATTTTCTTCTTTCAAAAAAATTAACTGGGAAAATTATTTTTCCACAAAGTCCCAGAATAATATTGTCAATTGCTCAAAAAATTAATTCATCTAATTCTTTAAAAAAACTCAAAAGCCAAGCAATGTTATTTGATGATAAAAATATGCTCAATTGGTTGATTAATTCTGATGCTAGTGTCGCAATAGTCCCTTATAGTTTCTGCTCAAAATATTTAAAAATAGATCCAAGGCTTTCTTTAGTTTTCCCAAGACAAGGAGTACCTTTGATGTGGCATTTTCTACTTAGTCGATCAAATCTTAATAATGCAATATTAATTAAATGGATTAAATCTTTAGAAAAAAAATCAATAGTAGATAAATTAGTTAGCCAGGGTTGGTACCTGCCATTCAATAGTGATTACTTGCAAAGTAAATATAAATCTGAGTTGTTTCCCATCTCAGGCCCTTCTGAAAAATGTTGGAAAAATAGTTGGTCTTTCCCTGTCCTATCGAATGAACAAAAAATTAATTTTAAAAATTTCTGGAATGAGTCTTTAACCCCATAATCTTTTTGTCGGAGTTTCAATTAATAAGTTATGGGTTTGCTTTAATAAATTTGGTATATCTAATTGATTAGGACATTTAGGAACACATTCATTGCATTCTTGACAATAGGAGGAATTTTTTTCTTCCCACCAGTGGCCAGCTTTTCCTATTAAATTGTATCTTTCTTTTGAAAATTCTAATTGGCCATAACCAATAGATATATTCCTTAAACGAAGTATTTCTGGAATAGGTATTTCATTTGGGCATGGAAGACAACATCTGCATTGTTCACATTTGGTTGAGCTTAATCTTTCATTAGCAACTTCCTCAATTTTGTTCAGGACCCTTTTTTCAAGTTTTGTAAGCTTCTCGAATGAGTTTCTAAGTTTATCCGCAAATTCAAAATCTTTCTTGTTTGTCGCCCCCAAAGACAAAGTTGTAATGCCTTTTGCCAGCAGAAATCGATACGCTAATTCTAATGGATGAAAAGGCTTAGAGGCCTCTAACAAAATATCACTTGGAGAATATAATCTGCCGCCTTTATCAGCAGGTGATATTGCTAAAACTCCCATACCTTTTTTTATAGCCTCCTCTGCCAAAGCAATCTTAGATTGATCTAAATAATGTAAATGAAGACTACAAAAACTAAAAACTTCACAGTTAATTGCATCTTTAATTAGTGAATAACTTCCGTGTGAACTAAAACCAACTTGATCAACTAGTTCCTTTTCAAGTATCCATGATATGAATTTTTTACCCTCTCCAGATAGAACCCAATCTAGATGTTGTTTTAAGTTGAGTCCATGAATTGCAAGATTATTAATTCTCTCGCGATTTAAATTTTTAAGTGAATTTTTAAAATTATTTTTTAAAAATTCAAAATCACCGTTTGGTAAAATTTTGGTAGTAATAACCCAATTTTTTTCTTTTATATTCTCTTCTATTTCTAGTTTTTTTATTGAATTTCCAATAAGTGATTCAGCATTACCATAAGAAGTTGCTGTTTCTATGTGGTTAATTCCAACATAATGTGCATTTTTTATTATTCCATACATTTTTTCGAGACTTTCAGTTGCTCGCATTGTCCCTAAAGTGAATAAGCTCACTTTCGCCCCTCTACCAAATGATCTTTTTTGTGAATTAATAATCATATGAATATGATCAATTTCTTTTTATTTAATCTTTAATTTATTTATAGTTGAAAATGATTTAAAGTAAATTAAATTAAATACAAAATTTTGTAAAAATATTTTTCTTAAGTCTATGTTCACAGGAATAATTCAATCAATTGGAAAACTAAAACCAAAAAAAAATATTTTAGAAATTGAAATTCTTGATAACTTATTTGATATGGCTATTGGTGACAGCATAGCTGTTGATGGAATTTGTTTGACAGTTAAAGAGATTTTTCAAAATAAATTTACTGTTGATGTTAGTGAGGAAACATTAAAAAAAACAACTTTAGGATTAAAGTCGAATCTTAATCAGGTTGTTAATTTGGAGCCCGCTCTTAGGGTGTCTGATCGACTAGGAGGGCATATAGTAAGTGGACACGTTGATGGACTTGGAACAGTTGAGAATATAGAAAAATTAGATAAATCATGGCTTTTATCTATAAAGTGGAAAAATAATAATTTTTCGAAATACATAGTTAATAAAGGCAGTATTTGTGTAAATGGTATTAGTCTTACAATTGCAAAATATGAGCAGGAAGGAGAAATATTTACTATTGCGATAATTCCTCATACTTGGCAAAACACAAATCTGAATAAATTAAATGTCGGTGACAGCGTAAACCTTGAGGCAGATGCACTAATTAAATATGTAGAGAAGTTACTTTTATTTAATAAAAATAGTAATCAAGATTTATCTTCAAATAATATTTCTTCGGAGTGGCTTAAAGAAAACGGTTGGTAAAATATATTTTTTAATTTAATGGAATCAGATAAATTGTTTTTGACTCTTTTTTAAGATCTATTTTAAATTCCTGACCAGGTTCTAGACCTAATTTTTTGGTATAGGCATGTCCAATTAATAGGTTCCCATTGCCATGAACTTTAGTTTTGAATTCTGTCTGTCTACCTCTTGAAGCTCTATTACCATTTTTCC
>CACBEF010000016.1 GCA_902538225.1 uncultured Prochlorococcus sp.
TATCACTGCAGCAATAGCAGCTTCAAGAATGATAGGAGTAGATTTTATAGAAATTAAGAAAAATATAAAATACCTGAAACTACCAAAAAAAAGATTTGAATTCAGAGGTCAAATAGATGAAAGAAGTTTATATGATGACTATGCTCATCACCCAAACGAAATAAAAGAGACGATTAAATTAGGAAGATTATTCATTCAGCAAAAAAATAATAATGAATATCAAAAAAGTAGATTAATAGCTATATTTCAACCTCATAGATACTCTCGAGTAAAGCAATTTACTAAAGAATTCGCTGAAGAATTATCAAAAGCAGATGTTATTTATGTAACCAGTATTTATGGAGCAGGAGAAGGAAACGAAGATAAAATTACTTCAAAAATTATCACTGATCTGATTTATCAAAAAAATAAAAATGTTAGTTACATAAATAATTATTATGAGGTTACAAAGAATTTTTACGAATTAACTCAAAAAGGGGATTTAATTTTGAATATGGGAGCTGGTGATTGTCATAATTTCTGGTCAATCTTAAATGAAAAAAACATTAAAATAACTAATTTATGAATAAAAAGATTTTTTCTGAAAACTGTAATTTAAGTAGTTATACAACCATAAAAGTGGGAGGAGTAGCTGAATATTTTGCTGAGCCAAGAAGCATTGAAGAACTTTTATATCTTGTAAAATGGGCTAATTTAAACAAACAAAGATATCAAATAATTGGCGCAGGTTCAAATCTTTTAATAAATAATATTTTCATAAAAGGCTTAGTTGTGTGCACAAAAAAATTGAAATCATTAAGAGTAGAGCCATATTCAGGAGTTGTTGAAGCAGAAGCAGGTGTAATGCTCCCAACATTATCTAATTCACTTGCTAAAAATGGATTACAAGGAGGGGAATGGGCTGTAGGAATTCCAGGAACATTAGGAGGAGCAATTTTTATGAATGCTGGCACAGGTAATTTATCGCTAGCAAAAAATCTTATTTCCGTAAAAGTTATAAATAATAAAACTCATGAAAAACTTGAAATTGAAAAAAAAGATATTAATTTTGAGTATAGATTTAGCTCTTTTCAAAAAAATGATTTAACAATTATTAGTGCAAGATTACATTTTGAACCTAATGGAAATCTAGAAAAATTAATTCAAACAACCAAAAATAACCTTAAATTAAAAACAGAAGCACAACCATATCATCAACCAAGTTTTGGTAGTGTTTTTAAAAATCCTAAAAATAATTATGCAGCAAAATTAATTGATGATATGGGTTTAAAGGGATTTAAAATTGGTGGTGCTGAAATTTCTACAATGCATTCAAATTTTATAATTAACACTTCTTCAGCAAGTTCAAAAGATATTTATGAATTAATAACAGTAATTCAACAAAAAGTACTACAAAACAAAGGGATTTATTTGCAACCGGAAGTAAGAATGATTGGTTTTGACTATCCTAACTAAAGAAACATTTTTACAAAATGGCGGGTTTTGGACTTCCTAACTTTGGACAACTTACAGAAGCTTTTAAAAAAGCTAAACAAATTCAGCAAGATGCTCAAAAATTGCAAGATGAACTTGAAAATATGGAGATTGAAGGCAAAAGTGATGATGAGATGATAAAAGTTTGGATAAGTGGAAACCAACTTCCTTTAAAGGTAGAAGTACAAGAAAATATCTTAAATTCAAATAAAGAACAAATAGAGCAAAACATTCTACAAGCTATTCAAAAAGCTCATGAATTATCAACTACAACTATGAAAGAAAGGATGAATGATTTGACTGGTGGATTAAATCTTAATCTTCCTGGTTTTGATAATAGTGACTCTTAGAAGACTCAATCATTTCTTTATAAAAAGAATATCTTTCGAAGGATTTATTTAAATTACATCCCTCATCGTTTAAATGTAAGCAGTTACGAAATTTACACTTAATTCCTTCTTCGATTACCTGTTTATATATTTCTGAATAAAGATTTGGTAACAACTTAATATCAACCTCTAGAGGTTGCATATTAAAACCAGGAGTATCAACAATGTAACTTTGATTCGAGATAGAAAATAACTCAACATTTCTAGTAGTATTTTTTCCTCTCTTAATTTTATTGGAAACTGGAGAAGTACTATTTTGAAGACCTGGAATAATCATATTTAGCAAAGTAGTTTTGCCAACTCCTGATGGACCCATAAAAATTGAACACTTTTTTTGATTTAACTCGGCTAATAATTTTTTAAAGCAATCTGATTTCTGTAAATTTAAAGTAATTACTTGGTAACCCCATTCCTCAAATTTATCAAGTAGATATGATCTTCTTTTATCAGAAATTAAATCACACTTTGTCAAAACTAATGAGACTTCAACTCCCATTGATTCTGCTGATATCAAAAACCTGTTAACTTGAGATAAATTTAACTCTGGTTCTTCAACGGAAAAAGTAACATATATGTTAGAAATATTTGCAACTGAGGGTCTAACTAAAAGATTTTTTCTTTTTTTTAGACTTGTTATTACTGCGCGTTTACTTTTAAAATCAATTTTTTCAATCGCTACTTCATCTCCAACATAAATTAATTGATCCTTGAAATTTATAGACTTCTTAACCTTACATAAAAATTTCTCGCTATTTAAAGAGTTTTCTTGATTTTTTAAATCGACTAAAAAAAAATCATTAAATTTTTTCGTAACTAAACCTAAATATTTACTATTAGTTTTCATTCAATATTTTTATTTTTATAAATTTTTCATTTTCTTTGATTTGTTTAAACAAACATCCCATCTCTTTTAAATTGTTTAATACCATTTCTTCTGGTTCACCTTTATCTAGTTCAACAATAAGGTGTTCATTTTTAGATAACTTCTCCAAAGCCAATTTAATTTTGACAACATTTAAAGGACATGGAACAGATTTAAGATCCAAATGCTTTAAGGAAGTCATTAGGATTCTTTACCAAATAATTTACTAAACAGTCCACTACTGGAATTAATATTTTTATCTGAATATTGAGAAGCTAAACCCTCTAAAAGCTCTCGTTCTGAGTCGGTTATACGAGTTGGTAATTTTACTTTTACTAAAACTTCATGATTTCCTCTCGCAACAGGATTACCAAGTCTAGGTACCCCTTTATTCTCAAGTGAAAGAGTTGTATTTGGCTGAGTACCACTAGGAATTTTTAAATTAACATCTCCATCAACTGTAGTGATATTTACAGTGTCGCCTAAAATAGCCTGTAAATAACTCACATATATTTCTGAAAAAATAGTCACCCCATCTCTTTTTAATTTTGAATCCTTCTTGACCTTGATAAAAACATAAAGATCTCCAGGTGGACCCCCTTTCAAACCAACATTTCCCTCTCCAGAAACTCTTAATTTAGTACCAGTATCTACTCCCGCAGGAATATTAATTCTTAATTTTTTTCTGACTTGTTTTACTCCATTACCTCCACAACTTGTACATGGATCTGAGATTATTTGACCAGTTCCATTACATGAAGGACATTCAGCTACTTGTGTGAAATTACCAAATGGTGTTCTTGTAGCTCTTCTAACTTGTCCACTTCCTCCACAAGTTGAGCAAGTTTTTGGTCCGGTTCCTGGTTTAGCACCTGTTCCCCTACAAACTTCACATGTCTCAAGATGAGGAATTGTAATTTCTTTTTGTTGGCCAAATATTGCATCTTTAAAATCAACATTAAGGTCATACCTAAGATCATCTCCTTGTTGAGGACCTCTTCTTTGAGTTCTTCCTCCTTGTGGATTTTGCCCGCCAAAGCCATTAAAAAAAGTTTCAAATAAATCTGCAAAGCCACCCATATCTCCCATATCAGGCATTCCAGCTGCACCTCCAATGCCAGCCTCTCCAAATTGGTCATATCTTGCTCTAGTTTCAGGATCAGCTAATGCTTCATAAGCCTTACCAATTTCTTTAAATTTATCTTCCGCACCAGGTTCTTTATTAACATCAGGATGGTATTGTCGTGCTAATTTTCTATAAGCCCTTTTTAAGGTATCCGCATCAGCATCTCTTGAAACTCCAAGTATTTGGTAAAAATCAGCCATTAGATAATGCTCAAATAAGAATTTGGAATTTATACATCTTCAGAAGTATTTACCTCTGAATTAACATCCCCTTCAACTGTATCCTTTTCTACTTCCTGTTGTGAATTTTGTTTGCCAGGTCCCATAGAAACCTTAACCAATGCATGTCTCAAAACCTTACCTTCTAGATGATATCCTCGCTGCAATTCTTCAATAATAAAATCCTCTTCAAACTCTTCACTAGGTTCTCTTAATACAGCTTCATGCAAGTTTGGATCAAATTGCTGACCAACAACTCTCATGGGTGATACTCCCTGTTGTTTTAAAACTTCTACTAGTTGTTTATACAATCCTTGATAACTTCTATGAAGAGCTTGAGCTTCCTCATTTTCTGGTTTAAGTTGTTGTCTTGCTCTCTCAAAATTGTCAACAATAGGAAGTATGGCAGTTAAAGTCTTGGAAACAAGTTGGATTTTTAAATCGTCCTGATCCCTAGACTGCCTTTTTCTGAAATTATCAAAATCTGCTGAAATCCTTACATATTGATTTTTTAATGTTTCATGGTCTTTTTCTAATTGTTCTAATCTTGCATCATTATTTGAAATAGTATTTTTCAATTCTTCAGTATTTATTTCTTCTGTTTTTTGAGAAGATAATTCATTATTTTCGCTAGATGAATTTTGTGTAGATGATATATCTTCAGGAGCATTATCCTGGTTAGAATCATCATTTTCTTTATTATCAGTATTGTCTGATTGATTTTCAATCATTTTTCTAAAATTTAATAAAACTATTCTCCAATAAAGTGATGCACAAAACAAGTTGCGGAAGGCCGCACAAATATTTAGTCAGGAACAAACTTTAATGCTAATCCATTGTTGCAGTATCTTTTGCCAGTAGGAGGTGGCCCATCATTGAAGACATGTCCCTGATGACCTCCGCATCTAGAACAATGATATTCGGTTCTAGGTACAATTAACTTAAAATCAACTTTTGTTTCTACAGAGCCTTGAATAGAATCAAAAAAACTTGGCCAACCTGTACCACTATCAAACTTTTTATCTGAGGAAAAAAGCGGCAAATCGCATCCCGCACAGTGAAAAATCCCTTTTCTTTTCTCATTATTTAATTGGCTGCTAAAAGCTCTTTCAGTCCCTTCCTCCCTCAAAATATAATAAGATTCAGGACTAAGCCTAGCTTTCCATTCGTCTTTTGAGAAATTCCACTCTTCTTTAGAAGCAAGTGAAGATGCTAATACTTGCATGGGCTTAAAGATTATTTTTAAGAATGACATAGTAGGAATTAGAATAAAAGTTCTTCTTGATAGAAATTGATTCATATATTTAAATCACAAAAAAGTAATGAATTTCATTCAGCCTAATTCTATTAAAAATATTCATAAATTAAGTATTGCTCCAATGATGGATTGTACTGATAAACACTTCAGAATGATAATGAGACAAATAAGTTCTGAAGCTCTATTGTATACGGAAATGATTGTGGCCCAAAGTTTAGTTTATACAAATAAAAAAGAAAATTTTCTTGATTTTAATGATGAAGAACACCCGATATCAATTCAGTTTGGTGGAGACGATCCTAAAATCCTTAAAGAGGCAGCCCAAATGGCACAGGATTGGGGTTATGACGAGATAAACTTTAATGTTGGTTGTCCGAGTCCAAGGGTAAGTTCTGGAAATTTTGGCGCTTCACTTATGAAAGAACCTGAAAAAGTAGCAAAATGCATAGAATCCTTAAAAAATAATTGCAACTTGCCGGTTACGATCAAACACAGAATCGGTGTAGACAATGATGATAGTTTCGTTAATTTGAATAATTTCGTAAGAATTATCGCAAATGCTGGTGCAGATAGATTTGCAGTTCATGCAAGGAAAGCCATATTAAAAGGGTTAAATCCAAAACAAAATAGGACCATACCGCCACTAAATTATGATGTAGTAAAAAAATTGAAAAAATCAAACCCAGAATTATTAATAGAAGTCAATGGAGGTTTAACAAATATCGATGAATCATTAGAAGCCTTGAATGATTTTGATGGGGTCATGATTGGACGGTCAATTTATAAACATCCCTTGAGATGGTCTGAAATTGATCAAAGGATTTATGGAATTAATAAAAAACCCAAATCTGCTTCCAATATTATATTTTCCTTAATTCCATACATAGAAACGCATTTAAGTAATGGAGGAAAATCTTGGGATATTTGTAAACATCTTATAAATTTAATTGAAGGAATACCAAAAGCAAAAATTTGGAGAAATCAAATTTCAAATAAATCTTTAAAAAAAGAATTAAATATTGAATATCTATTTAAATTAACGACAGCGCTTGAAGAAATGGGTTACTAATTTGTCTCGTTTGAAGCATTGCTCTCATTGGACACTCCCCTTTTTCTTCTGCTTCTCCCATTTTCATATTCAGAGTTATCAGAAGAATTTCCATAACTTCTGTCTTCCCAACCTTCTGCTCCAGAAGATTTATTAGCATTAGAACTATTAGATCTATTACCGCCGCCGTAGCCGCCACCTCCATAGCCACCATTATTACCACCTCTTCCTCCTCTACGAGATCCACCAGAACCTCTTGGCTCAGCTTTATTAATTCTTAATGGCCTACCCATAAGTTCCGTTCCTTGCAAACCATCAATAGCTTTTGACTCAATCGCTTCATCTGCCATTTCAATAAATGCGAATCCTCTTTTCCTTCCAGTATCCCTCTCTAAGGGAAGAGAACA
Organism: uncultured Prochlorococcus sp.; assembly: GCA_902538225.1. GTDB lineage: Bacteria > Cyanobacteriota > Cyanobacteriia > PCC-6307 > Cyanobiaceae > Prochlorococcus_A. The sequence goes on from CACBEF010000016.1 coordinate 6,782, forward strand.
ATTTAAGACCTCACCAAAAGGGGCAAACAACTGTATAACATCTTCACGCTCTGCGCGGAACGGCAAATTGCCAACAAAAATACTCACTTTAAACTCAACAAAAATTTACCTTATAAAAAAACTACAATGAGTAGTCTCATAACGTTGCCTTACTATTCTACTTCAAAGCATACCCTTGTTGTAGAAAAAATAATTGAGATTTAAAGTAACAATCTTTTTTGCCAATTATTTACCTCTTTTTCTACTTGATCAAAACCTGTGCCACCTTCACTATTTCTTGATTTAACGACATTAAGAGGTTTAAGATCTACAAAAACATCCTCATCAAATTCGGGATGAAATTTTTTAAATTCTTCAATTTTAAGATTTTTAAATAACATTTTTCTCTCCAGGCAATATTTAACCATTTGACCAACAACTTGATAAGCAGTCCTAAAAGGAACATCTTTATCAACTAAGTAATCTGCTAAATCAGTAGCATTAGAAAAGTCGTTTTCTACAGAATCGGATAGATTTTCAATATTAAATTCAATACCCTCATTTATTAAAATAGTCATTGCTTTAACACAAGAAGATATTGTTTCTGCAGTATCAAATATTGGCTCTTTATCCTCTTGAAAATCCTTATTATAAGAAAGTGGTACCCCTTTGACCATCGTTAATAATGCCTGGAGATGTCCATACACTCTTCCTGTCTTACCTCTTATCAATTCTGGAACGTCAGGATTTTTTTTCTGGGGCATTAGGCTACTTCCTGTGGCACATTTATCTGTTAATTTTGCAAAAGAAAATTCATCAGTTACCCATAAAATTATTTCCTCTGAAATTTTACTTAAATGAGACATCAATATTGCAGATGCAGAAACAAACTCTATACAAAAATCTCTATCACTTACTGCATCAATACTGTTTTTATAAATCTTTTTAAAACCCAATTCTGCAGCTGTAAAATGTCTATCTATTTTTATTTTTGTTCCAGCTAATGCTGCAGCTCCTAATGGAGAAATATTAACTCTTGAGCGTACTTCTTTATACCTTTCACGGTCTCTTTGTAGCATTTCTATATAAGCCAATAAATGATGAGCCAAAGATAATGGTTGCGCTCTTTGCATGTGGGTATATCCAGGAATTAAGGTATAAATATTGGATTTCGCAAGATTTAAGAAGGATTTTTGCAAATCGGTTATTAAATTTTCAATATTATCAATTTCTTTTCTTAACCACAATCTTATATCTGTACCAACTTGATCATTTCTACTTCTACCTGTGTGTAATTTTTTTCCAGTTTCACCTATTAAACTTATCAGCTTTTCTTCTATGCAATAGTGAATATCTTCAGAAGGTGGACTAGGAGAAAATTTACCCTCCAAATACTCAACTTTTATTAATTCTAAACCATTAATAATTTGGTAAGCCTCAGAAGAGGATAAAACTTTTGTTTTGCCAAGCATTTTTGCATGAGCAATCGAACAATCTAAATCTTCCAAAATAAGCTTTCTATCAAAACAAATTGAAGCATTAAACTTTTCAATAAAAGGGTCAAGTGATTTATCAAATCTTTTACTCCAAACTTTTGCCATATCATTTAGTAACTTTAAGTATCTCTAATAAAGCATTTTTTTATATAAGTGACAAAAAATATCTATTTCAATTGAAAAATAACCATCGAAGCATCATCTTCAAGATGTCTATTTTGCCCTGTAAAATCATCTAACTTTTTAAATATTTTATTTAAGATTTCTTGGGATGTATAAGATTGCTTGCATAATTTTGTGAGAGTTTTAATTAATCTTTCCTCATCAAATCTTTGTCCTAAAGAGTTAGAAGTATCAATTACTCCATCTGTGTAATAAAGAACTAAATCATTTTGATTAAGCTTGATTTCACCACAGTGATATTCGGCATCTGTTTGTAGTCCAAGTACAAATCCTTTTGCATCTAATTTAATAATTTTCTGATCTGAATTTTTCCAAAGCAGAGGAGGATTATGTGCTGCATTAGCGAATCTCAATTTTCTAGTTCTAGGATCATAATCTGAGTAAAATAATGTCACAAATCTATGAGATTGATCTAAATCATTGATTGCTAGTTGATTCAAATCATGCAAAATTCTATCTGGAGGCAGACCTGTAAGAACCTCTGCACGAAGCATTCCTCTTAACATAGTCATTAAAAGACCGGCTGGAATCCCTTTGCCCATGACATCACCTATTACAAAAGCCCATCTTGATTTTTCTTTCCTTTTTTCAGAGATATTCGTCTTTAAGCACATAAAATCATAGTAATCTCCACCGAGCTGAAGAGCTGGTCTACAATGTGCGGCCAAGTCTATACCATAGATAATTGGGCAATAATCCGGGAGTAGTTGAGATTGAATTTCTGCACCAGTAGAAATTTCTCTATCTACATTTTCATGCTTTTTCTTTGTTTTTATTAAGTAGTGATTTTCTAATCCAACAGCAAGACAATTTTCAATAAAATTAAAATTACTATCTTCAGTAATCGACTGTCTAGAAATAGCTTCGCTAAAAATATAAATAAATCCTCTACATTTGCCTCTAGATATTATTTTTTTTGTTTCAATTTTATATTCTTTAAATTTATTTTTTAAAGCATTTTCAAAAGTTAGAATTTCTTTTATTTTAAAATTTTTTGAGAAATGAAATTGGTCCAAAAAACTATTAATTTCTTCTTCAATCATTAAATATTTATAATTAACAGAAATTTTTATATTTTCATTCCATATCTCACCCTCGTAATTTAAAGGAATAATTAAAATTATATTCTCAGAAAAAATATGTTTAAAAATTAAGCATACATAATCCAGTAATTTATTTATATTAGAAAAAGATTTTAAATAATATGCTAATGAGGATGCAATTTCAGCAAATTTATATTTATTTTTTAGAGTTACTTTAGAATCATTTTCTAAAAAATTTTGGATAAATTTATTCGAAAATATTTTTTCTTTTTGATTATTTGTCAAAGCAAATATAATAGATAAGTATGTTTTAACATTAAATTTAAGTTTTTAAAAAAAATTAATTAAATATTTATTTATCTGCAAGCATAGCCTCTACAAATTCATAACTATTAAATGGTCTCAAATCTTTTATACCTTCTCCAGCTCCAATAAACCTTATAGGCAAATTTACTTCTTCAGATACAGCTAAAGAGACACCTCCTCTAGAAGTGCCATCTAATTTAGTAATAATTGCCCCACTTAAATCTGCTGATTTAGCGAAGCTTTTTGCTTGTTTTAAGCCATTTTGTCCCTGACTTGCATCTAAAACTAATAATGATTCAACAATTGCATCTGGGACCTTTTTATCAATAATTTTTTTTATTTTTGCTAATTCATCCATTAAATTATTTTTTGTTTGCAATCTACCCGCTGTATCAACAAGTAATAACTCAACATTTCTTTTTTTTGCAGAATTAATTGCATCAAAAACCACAGCAGCTGGATCAGCATTTTTTGATTGATTAGATATAACGTCAACATTACTTCTATCTCCCCACACTTTAAGTTGTTCTACTGCAGCCGCTCTAAAAGTATCAGCAGCAGCAATCAAAGTTTTATAATTACTTTTTGATGAAAGATATGCTAATTTTCCCAATGTAGTAGTTTTACCAACACCATTAACTCCTACTAATAACCAGACATTTAACTTACCCTTTTGAGGAACTAAAAGATCAGAGCCCGAATTTTTTATTGGTTTATCGATAATTAATTTTAATTCCTTCTTCAAGAATTTTATTCCTGCTTCTCCACCCACAACTTCCTCGTTTAATTTTGTTCTAAGAGAACTTATAACTTTATCGGTTGAATTAATCCCTACATCAGCTCTTATTAATAAAGTCTCTAAATCATCAAGAGATTCAGGAGTAAGAGGATCATCTCCCAATTTATCCAATAATTCAGTAACAAATCCTTTACGGGTTTCTTCTAATCCTCTCCGTAATTTAGTTAACCAATCAATTTCATCAATCGATATTTGATTTATTTTTTTTCCTTGAGCAGCTAATACCATTGCCGACCAAGTAAAATTATCATCAAATTCACCTAATTCAGTTTCCGCAATA
>CACBEF010000017.1 GCA_902538225.1 uncultured Prochlorococcus sp.
GCTTATACAGAAACTATGAATTTAGAATTAGTGGCTTTACATGCTCCATATGGTGATTTAACTTGTAAGAGTTGTATCTCAATTTTATTTTCTTTAACAATTTTATCCTTGATTATCATAAGGCCTCTGTTAAATAAGAAGTTAAATTAATAAATTTATGCTTTTAAAAAATCATCTAATAGAAGTTTTTAAAAAAGCCTCTTCAGAAAATAATTTTTTGCTTAAAGAAAATATTGTTCTTAAGTGGGTCCATAGATTTGGGATTGACTCTTTAAGTGATTTATTAATTCATAGTCCAGTACAAAAGGAAAATCATGAAGAAGAAAATCAAGAACAAATTAAACTTGAATTATCAAAAACTGTAAAAAATATAGAAGAAACAAATTGTGAATCAAATTACTTAAAAATTTCTAATAATAATCAAGTCTTTAATACTAAACAAGATTCTAATCAAATAAATCAATATATTAAAACCCCAAAATTACCACTACCTAATATTAAAAATTTAAGAAAATGGATTAATAAAGATAAAAAAGCTAGTTAGCTTTTTACATCATACCTGGCATGCCCATGCCGCCCATTCCTGGCATACCCATTCCGCCCATACCTGGCATACCCATACCGCCCATACCTGGCATACCCATTCCGCCCATACCTGGCATGCCCATTCCACCCATGCCTCCCATTGGATCTCCACCTGGTCCTCCTGGAGCTGCGGCTTCAGGCTCTGGAATGTCAGCCATAGCAACTTCTGTTGTGAGGAGCATAGCTGCAATAGATACTGAATCTTGAAGAGCTAATCTTATTACTTTGGTTGGATCTAATATTCCTGAATCTTTTAAATCCTCATATTTTCCTGAATTAGCATTGAAGCCTTTGTTAAGTCTTTTAATTTCAGCGACAACCACATCACCATTAAAACCAGCATTTTTTGCTATTTGTTTAGTAGGTTCCAAAAGGGCTTCTTTTACTATATTTATCCCTGTTTTTAAATCATCGGAAGATTTTTGACTTAAATTTAAAAGGTCATCTGATATTTCAATTAAAGTTTGTCCACCTCCAGAAACTACACCCTCTTCAATGGCAGCTTTCGTAGCATTAAGAGAATCTTCGATTCTTAACTTTTTGTACTTCATCTCTGTTTCTGTTGCAGCTCCAACTTTGATAAGTGCTACTCCTCCAGCTAGTTTTGCTATCCTTTCATTGATTTTGTCCTGATCATACTCTGAGTCTGTTATTTCAACTTCTCTCTTTAATTTTTCTACTCGCGCTTTAACCAAATCTTTAGTATCTTCGAAGGCAACTATTGTAGTTTTGTCCTTCGTGATAGTTATTTTTTTTGCTTTGCCTAAATCATTAATCGATACTTTATCAAGTGTCATCGATTTATCTTCACTAATTAACTTAGCTCCAGTAAGAATAGCAATATCTTCAAGGGCAGCTTTTCTTCTCTCGCCAAATAAAGGAGCTCTCACAGAAGCTACATTTAACACTCCACTATTCTTATTCAGAACTAAGGTGGTTAATGCCTCTCCTTCTATATCTTCAGCAAGAATTAGAAAAGGTGAGCCTGATTTCTGAATTTCTTCAAGTATTGGAACCAGATCAACTAAAGATGAAATTTTTTGATCAGTTATTAATATTTTAGGGTTTTCAAGCTCACAAACTTGTCTTTCTTGGTCTGTTACGAAATATGGAGAACTATAGCCTCTATCAAAAGACATTCCTTCAGTTATATCTAGTTCTGTATCTAGTGATTGGGATTCTTCGACAGTTATTACACCATCTGAAGTAACAATATCCATTGCCTTCGAAATTATAGATCCAATTTCTTCATCACCTCCAGCACTAACTGTTGCAACTTTTTGGATATCAGAACCACTTAATGAAATACTTTTGTAACTTAATTTTTCTAGAACAAAAGCCAGGCCTACTTCCATACCTTTTTTTAATTCTATAGGACTGGCACCAGAAGCAATATTTTTTAATCCCTCTTGAACCATCTTCTGAGTCAAAATGGTGGCTGTTGTTGTTCCATCTCCAGCACTTTCTTTTGTTTTGGACGCAACTTGTTCTATTAATTTCGCACCCAAATTAGAAATAGGGTTCTCAATCTCAATCTCTTTAGCAACTGTGGACCCATCTCTAACTATATCTGGTGAACCAAATTTTCTCTCTATTACTACGTTTTTTGCTTTTGGCCCAATTGTAACCTTTACCGCATTAGCTACGAAATTTACACCTTTTTCTAACGCTTCTCTTGATTCATTAGAAAAACTTAACTGTTTAGCCATGTTTACTTGATCTTTGTCTTATTCTAATCTCCCATAGAATCATTTTTAAGGGATATTTAATTAAGTGGGGAAAGCCGAATTTCTTTTAATTAGACATACAAATTCACCCAAATAAGAGTATCTTTAAGTAATGGAAGAAACAAATAATCTTATTTTTACTCTTACCGCAATCCTAGCGATTGCTATGACATTGATATATTTTCCTCTGAGATTTTTTTTGACGTTGACTGCTAGAAGTCGAAGATTAAAACTTTTACAAAAAATTAGAAGGTTGAGAGATGAATTAGGCCAGCCTTATGAAAGTACATAACTAAATACTCATACCACCGTCTATACTGATTGTTTGCCCTGTAATGTAATTTCCTGCATCACTTGAAACTAAGAATGAAACTAAGTTTGCAATTTGAGTACAACTTCCTAATTTCCCTAAAGGAATAACTTTTAGAATCTCTTCAGTATTAAGTTTTTCAGTCATCTCTGTTTCTATAAAACCTGGAGCTATTGCATTAACATTTATGCCTCTTGAGGCAAATTCTTTAGCGCAAGTTTTGGTAAATCCAATAACTCCAGCTTTGGCTGCAGAATAATTTGCTTGACCAGGATTACCAATTATGCCAACAACAGATGAAATATTTACGATGCTACCACTTCTTTTTTTCATCATAAATTTTGAAGCATATTTTGTGCAAAGAAAAACTCCTTTTAAGTTTGTATTTAGTACATCATCCCATTGTTCCGATTTCATTCTCATCAATAGTCCATCTCTAGTAATTCCAGCATTGTTAATGAGGATATCAATGGTGCCATTAATTTTGATTATTTCTTCAAAAGCTGAACTGACAGAATCCTCTTTTGAAACATCAAATTTTAATTTATGAGCTTTACCTCCTGAATTTTTTATTGAATTTACAACTTCTTCAGCTTTTTCATCAGAAGAAGAGTAATTAATAAATACTTCTGCTCCCAATCGGCTTAGTTCTAAAGCAATTTCTTTACCAATTCCTCTGCTAGCTCCAGTGATTAAAGCATTTTTGCCTGATAATGAATCTTTATTGGACATTATGAAATTTTTATAATTTTCAATCGTAGTACTATTTGTGTAAAGATATTGCTTTTATTTATAATTGTCTAGAAAATATTAAGACCTTCTATTGTGCACTTTTTAATACCAGCTGCAGGGAGCGGTAGCAGAATGAAAGCTGGAAAAAATAAATTACTTATTGATTTAGAGGGAGAGTCTTTGATTTATTGGACACTTAAATCTGTATTTTCTGCAAGCTCAACAAATTGGGTTGGAATAATTGGGCAACCAAAAGATAAAAATTTATTATTAAATTCAGCCAAGGATTTTGCCCATAAAGTTAATTGGATTAATGGTGGTGACACCAGACAACAGTCAGTTTTTAATGGTTTAAAAGCGTTACCAAAAGATGCTGAAAAAGTTTTAATACATGATGGTGCTAGATGTCTAATTAATCCTGAATTGATAGACCTTTGTGCCAAGCAATTAGATGAAAATGAAGCTGTGATTTTGGCTACTAAGGTAACCGACACTATAAAGATTGTTGATAATAAAGGTTTTATTAAAGAAACACCAGACAGAAATTATTTATGGGCAGCGCAAACTCCTCAGGGCTTTAAAGTAGATAGATTAAAAAAAGCTCATAAGATGGCAATTGATAAAAACTGGAAAGTCACAGATGATGCTTCTCTATTCGAAATGCTTAATTGGAAAGTGAAGATTATTGAAGGAACTTATTCAAATATAAAAATTACATCCCCTATAGATTTGAAAATAGCAAAACTTTTTGTGAAGAACCCCTAGTTAAAAAGGTGTATCGATACTAAGAATGCCATCATCACCATTTAGGGTGGCTTCGTATCCTAAAGGAATGCAAGCATTTCCCGATATGTGGCCTATTGGGAGTTCAAAAAGAATAGGAAAATCAAACTCTTGGAGTCTTTCAATAATGCAGTTTTTTAGTAAATCTTTCCATTCAAGGTCGCAGGAATCATTAGAAAAACTTCCGAATCCAATACCAGCAATTTCAGAAAGTGTTTTAGTCATTCTGAGGTAAGTCAACATGCGATCAATTTTATAAATATCTTCATTAATATCTTCAAAAATTATTATTTTTCCTTTGCAATCTGGAAAGTGATTAGTACCAATTAAAAAAGTAGCAATAGTTAAGTTAGAAACGATAATTTCTCCTTTAGCTTTTCCAGCTCTTAAAGGAATTCCTCTTATGTCCTCAACATATCCCTCAAAAAGTAAATTTCTTAATCTCTCAAGACTCCACTCTGGCTCTTTAAAAAGGCCAGTAACCATTGGGCCATGAATAGAACCTATAAATCCTTGAGAGTATTTAGATAGTAATAAAGAACATGTATCTGAGAATCCAAGCATTAAACCATTCTGCCAAGAAGGTTCTTTTTCTAAAAGTCTTGCTGAACCCCAGCCTCCTTTTGCAAAAATGATTAGCTTACTATTTTGTGCTTTTTCCAGTTCTTCAAATCTAGTTAGATCATCACCTGCAAAATAACCAAACTTTTTTGATAGAGAATTATTTTCATTAATTTTCAAGCCCCAGTTTTTTAAGATTTCTATGCCTTTTTGAAAATTTTCGTCTCCATCAATAAAGGAGCCTGGAGCTAAAATATCTATTAGATCACCTTTTTTTAATCTAAAAACCATTTTTAGAATTTATGAGGCAATAATAATTCCTAATAGAAGGACTCCTCCATAAATTGATTGATTTTTGAAGTGATTCCCAATATTTTTTATTGATTGCTTTTCCTGAGGAAATACTTTAAGTATATCTCTCTGCATTAAGATTGACATTGTAAGCCAAATTGGCCAAAAAATAAAATCCATTTGATTCATAAATCCGCATAATCCGAGAAAACTAGAAGTTAAAAAATAACAAATTTGAATAGTTATTCTTGTATTGTTCTGGAGGTTAACAGCGGAACTATTTATTCCAATTTTGATATCATATTTTTTATCTGCTAAAGCATAAATCGTGTCAAAGCCAAAAGTCCAAAAAATGGTAGCTAGCCAGCAAAACAATAAAACAATACTATTTAAATTGCCTTCATTTGCTGCCCAGGGTATTAAGACAGCAAAACCCCAGCATATGGATAAGATAAATTGAGGATATTTAAACCATCTTTTGGCAGAAGGATAAATTAAAATAATAGGTAAAGCTAAAAAAGCAAGAGAAATAGAAAGGATTCTTCCAGGTTGAGGTAGTGACAAAGTTAAAAAGAAGCTACATAAAATTAAAATGAAAAGAATTGAATAAGCCGTTTTAAGACCGATTTTATTTGCAGCTAGAGGCCTATTTTTTGTCCTAAAAACTCTTTGATCAATTTTTTTGTCCCAAATATCATTAACCACGCAGCCTAATCCACTTACTAGTAGTCCCCCCAGAATTATTCTTAGTAACATTAAAAATGTTGGATTAGCATCTGGGGTTAAATATAAACTCCATCCAGCAGGAATAAGTAAGATCATTCTTCCAGTAGGCTTATTCCACCTTAATAATTCAAAAAAAGTACTTAATTTAAATTGTCGATTTTTATTTTGCATATGACCTATTGTATATTTCATAACTTTAAATAATCTTACTAGGATTAAATGATTTCTATTATTTAATAATCAATCTTAGGTATATTTATTAATGGATTAAAGATATCTGCATCTCATAAAAAGAAATGATTCAGAAACAAGATTTAAGATATTTTCAAGAAAAGCATATTTTAGTAGCCTCTATAGATATTGGAACTAACTCTACACATCTCTTGGTAGCAGAAATTAATCTAGAATTAAAATCATTTTCAATAAAATTCACTGATAAATCAACCACTCGTCTTGGAGAAAGAGATGAGGAGGGTAATCTTACTGAAGAATCAATCCAAAGAGCATTAGTTACTCTTATGCGATTTAAGGAATATTGTAAAAGTAATGGAGTAAAACAAATAGTAACAGCAGCAACAAGTGCAGTTAGGGAAGCTCCAAACGGTCAAGATTTTATTAGAAGAGTTCTTGATGAAACTGGTATTCAAATAGAAATGATAAGTGGTTCTGAGGAAGCCAGATTAATTTATCTTGGTGTTCTCTCTGGTATGTCTTTTGAAGATCAGTCTTTTGTAATAATAGATATTGGAGGAGGATCTACAGAATTAATACTTGCAGATAAAAAAGATGCTATAGCTCTTACCAGTTCGAGAATTGGTGCGGTAAGACTTAAAAATGATTTTTTAAATAAAGGGTCTTTAACTTCAGAAAGATCGAGTTTTTTAAAAACTTTTATTAATGGATCTTTAGAACCATCTGTTCGAAAAATAAAGAGTAGATATAAGGGGAATCAGCCTTTATCTATGATTGCAACCAGTGGCACTGCAACCTCATTAGGAAATTTGATTTCAGATGATTTGGAAGAATCTAAACAAAAGTTGCATGGTTATAAATTTAAAAGGGAAAATTTACAAAATGTATTGGAAAAACTAATTAAATTGCCAGTTTCGGAAATCAAGAAAATACCTTCAATAAGTGAGAGAAGAGCAGAAATAATTATTCCAGGAGCATTGATATTAAAAACCGCAATGGAGATGTTGGACTTTAATGAATTAATAATAAGTGAGAGGGCGCTTCGAGAGGGTTTGGTTGTGGATTGGATGCTTCGTAAAGGGATAATTAAAAATGAGTTAAATATTCAAGGCAATATTAGAAAAACAACTATAGTTCATCAGGCCAGAAAATTTGGAGTAGATAATACAAGAACTGAGAAAGTTATTGATATTGCCTTTCAAATCTATGATCAGACTAAAAATATCTTTCATAGTGATAATGACCCTAAAGCTAAAGAACTTCTTTGGGCAGCTTCTAATCTTTATAATTGTGGGAAATATGTGAACGTTGGTTCATATCACAAACACTCTTGGTACTTGATAAAAAATTGTGAGTTGTTGGGATATTCTGAAGCAGAAACAAATATTATTGCTTCAATTGCTAGGTACCATAGAAAGACTCTACCCAAGAAAAGACATGAGTCTTGGCAAAATTTAATATCCAAAGAAGATAAAACATTAGTTCTTGAAATGTCATTAATCCTGAGACTAGCAGCATCTCTTGATCAAAGACCTGACAAGGTGATCTCCTCAGTTCAAATAAAATTGCAGGAAAATAATCTTACATTTCAACTTTTACCTTTAGATAGAAACCATGATCTTCTTCTTGAAAAATGGAACTTAGGATTATGTCGTAATGTAATAAAAGAACTAAAAAATTTGGATTTAAAAGTTATTTAGTTTTTTTTAAAAGTTCTTGTTTTGGAGTTTGCTCCTGAGAAGAGTCTGAAAATAAATTGAAAATTAAGGACGAGGCGATAAGTCCGAGAAAGCCTGACATTAATATAAATATTAGGAATCCTAGCGGATTAAAATTCTTAGATTGCCTAGATTTATAATTTTTTTTGGAAACTTCTTCAACTATTTCTTCAATTTTCACTTCTTTCCTCTCTGTCTTGAATTCATCCATTAAAAATTCTGTATCAAGTTTGAGCTTCTGTGAGATCCGTCTAATCATTGCTTTGATAAATACTTTTTCAGGTAGTTTTTCTTCATTACCTTCTTCTATGGCTTCAAGTTGATGAGCTCCAATTTTTAAATCAGAAGCCAATTCTTCAATAGATTGATTTTTACTTAACCTAGCCTCTTTAATGAAATTTCCGATTCTCTTTAAAGAGGAATCTCCTCCTCCTTTATTGTTGATTCCCGAAACAGATTTTATTTCTTTCAAAACAAATAAATTTTTACTAATTATAGTAATTAATATTTTTCTATCAACTTTAAGATTATTTATTCCTAAAGAGATGCCTATAAGATGGATTATAAAGATTAGATCTTTTTTGAGAATTACTAATTGCTGGGCTAATTATGTAAATGGTTGTTCTAATTAGTTTTTTCTCAATAGAAAATTTTTCCATATCTTTTAATTCTATTAATGATGTCCAACCATCATCCCAAGATACTCTAAATCCAACAATCACTTTAGTCTCTGGAGGGTAAAACTCTAGTAAAGTTTCTTGAGACCTTTTCACATGCCTAGCACTTAGATATAGGCATATAGAGGAATTGTGTTTCGCAAGATCTTTCAGAGATTCTTTTTCGGGCATCCCTGTTCGCCCTCCTGCTCTAGTTAAAATTATTGTTTGCGTAACGTCAGGGATGGTTAACTCAGCTTCATGATATGCTGCAACAACTTGAAAAGCACTTACTCCAGGTACGATTTCGATTGCAATTTTTTCGTTTTTTAAAATTTCGATTTGTTCTCTAATTGCTCCATAAATGCAAGGGTCTCCATCATGCAACCTTACAACAGTCTTCCCTTCCTGAAATTTTTCTATCATAATTGAGGTGATTTGCTCTAAGTTGAGCGAACTCGTTTTTATTTTTTCAGAACCTTCTTTGGAAAAATCTAAAATCTTTTCAGGAATTAGAGAGTCAGTCCAAATAATGACATCTGCAATTTTTATCTTTTTTAATGCTTTTAAAGTTAATAATTCTGGATCACCTGGACCAACACCAACAAAGGAAATTTTTTTATCCATTCTTTCTACTTCCCCCACTATATGTTCTCAATCTTAAAAAAAATATTCCAATTAATCCAGAAGAAAATAGAAAAATACTTATAAACTGAGCCATTCTTATACCGCCATCACAAAAAGGTGGAATTCCACCTATGCATAGTGGGTCAGTTCTTAAACCTTCAATCCAGAATCTTCCAAAGCTATAACTTATTAAATAAAGGCAGCTAATAAAGCCAGGCCTGAAAAAATCTGTTTTACCTTGTTTATTAAAAATAATAATAAGGATGATGAAAATTAAAATATTCCACAATGATTCATAGAGAAATGTAGGATGAAAAAATTCATAATTAAGAAATTCTAAAGGCCTATTTTGGATAGGTATAAATAATTTCCAAGGCAAATTTGTAGGAACTCCAAAGGCTTCATTATTGAAAAAATTTCCCCACCTTCCTATGGATTGTCCAAGAATAATCGAGGGTATTAATATATCTATAAAAGTTTTTAAATTAATTTTTTTCGACTTACAGAAATAGA
>CACBEF010000018.1 GCA_902538225.1 uncultured Prochlorococcus sp.
AATTGTCCTCATTGATTCACTTAAAATATTATTTGTTTTGGCCTCTAAATCGATTCTTGCTTTGGCGGCTCTCCTTAGAAAAGGAGTGATTATTAATGAAATTGCTGTAAATCCAATAAGCATAGATATTATTAAGGAAAGTGCAATTTTTTTAGCAATAGAAAGTACAGCAATAGAGATAAAAATAACTACAAAAGTTCCACTAACTAATTGCAATAAGGGTAAAACAACTATATCAGCTACCCTCGAAATATTCATTAGCACTGTTGCAGATATATCGTTGCGATTAGCTCCAAGAAAATATTCATATTTTTGTAATAAGATTTTCCTATGTGCTAACTCGGATAAATCTCTCCAGACAGAAGCTTTTAGTTTGAATTGACAACCTTTTAAAAATAATTTGACAACTGATGCTATCCAATTACTTGCTACGTACATTATGACTAAACCAAGAATTTTATATTTTGGATCGAAATCTAATGATTCGGAAAAGGGCATTGATGGCTCATTGGGTATGCCAACAAAAGCATTAAAAAGTCTGGCTACAAATGTAACTACAAAAACATCAGCAGTACCAGAAAATATTGCGACTGGAATTAGTAAAAATAAGTTCTTCTTTCTTTTCTTTGGTAAATTTCTTAATAAACGAACTAGAAGACTGAATGTTCTACTATTTAACATAATATATTAATTTTAAAGTTTTTTTAAAAAATTTATTTATGTATGGGCCAGTTTATTTAGTGATTGAATTCAATTTAACTTAATAGTTTTATTTTTAAAATTTTTTGGATGATTTTAAATCTTATCTTAATCATATTTATTAATATGGTTAAAATAAAATCAGTTTGAAAGCGTCCCTCATAAATTTTTTTTTTGGATCTCAAAGTAAAGCCTAAAATCGTTTTCTCGAAATTATATATTCTAAGTAATTCTTTTGTATTTAAATCTTTTAAAAAAGATTTGTATCTTCTCTCTAATCTTCTTTTATCTAAAGTATTTTTTTGTTGATTAGAAAATTTTTTTCTAGTAGATTCTGCTTCATGAATACCTTTAAAATTGTGACAGTACCAAATTTCTTTACCAAGTAATTGATTGATATCAAGGCAGAGTTCAATATCCTCTCCACAAACTGCATAATGCTCATTAAATTTTAATTCTTTAAAAATTTCTTTTCTTGTAATCATTAAAGCGCCAGTAGATGCAGTGACAATAAAACTTTTATTTAAAAACTTATCATTATATTTGGTGAAATTTTCCAAAAAGTGGTAGGCAGAATTTAGAAAATTAAAACTTACTCCAGCATGAGTTAGGTTGTTATTTTTATCTCTTAGATTTCCTCCTACTAAACCAATATTAATATTTCGTTTTAGAAGATTCATACCTTTTTTGATACTATTTTTATCCAAAATAACGTCATCATTTATTATTAATAAATATTCACCAGTACTATTTTTAATCAATTCATTCATGTTTTTTGCAAAGTTATAAGGTTTTATTACCATCAATTTGAGATTAAATTTCCCAGAGTTTTTGATTTTTTTTAAGTCTTCACTTTCTCCATTCCACGAGCATAATATTTCGGAATTTTTATTATTTATATCCGAACCCTCCCTTATACTTTCAAGCATTCTATTAAGTAATTTATAAGTTCTAGAAATTACTAGTATTGATAAATACATATACTCAATTTTTAAAAATTTAATCAAATCTTATAAAACGCTTCCTGCAGGATTCGAACCTGCGACCCACTGCTTAGAAGGCAGTTGCTCTATCCAGCTGAGCTAAGGAAGCATCTTTTTATTATATCCGACACTATAAGCCTAAACAGTCTAAGTAAATTCTTTTTATGATTTTTAGTGAAAAAATTTTTCTTTTGTTTTCATTAAATAGGAAATCACATAAAATTGGGGAAAGCATAACTTTTAATTTTGACTAAAAGACTTACTGAAAATCAAAAAAAAGAAATAGTCAGAAGTTTTAAATCTGGAACAGATATTGATGTTTTGTCAAAAAAATATGCTTGCACAAACTCAACAATCATAAGAAATCTGAAAAAAAATCTTGGAGAATTAAAATATAAGGAATTAATTAAAAAAAGTAAATTCTCTAAAGAAAAACCTAAAACTAATAAAGATCAAATTAAAGATTTAGAAAAAGTAAATTTTGATAATGAATATTTTAAAAATGATTCAAATGATCCTAAAGTTTTAAATGAAAATATTACATCCTCAAATTTTGCAACAATCGATTCTTTTTTTGAAATTGCTCCCGTAGATTATGAAATTGATAATTCATCTCGAAAAGAATTATCTTCAGTACCTTTATCAGAGGTAGATTTTCCTAGAGTTGTTTATATGGTTGTGGATAAGAAAATTGAGTTAGAGATAAAACTATTAAAAGATTTTCCAGAATGGCAATTTTTACCTCAAGATGATTTGAGTAGAAAAACGATAGAAATATTTTTTGATTTAAATCTTGCAAAAAGATCTTGTAATAAAGATCAAAAAGTGATTAAAGTCCCAAATACTGATGTATTTAGAATCGCATCACCTGTTCTTATTGCTAAAGGTATTTCAAGAATAGTTTTTGCTGAAAATCTAATAGCTCTTTAAGACATTTTTTATTTATTATTCATATTTAAATCAATAAAACTCCCTAAAATAGAACCTAATATAAAACTAGAACCTACTAAAAAACTTATTGGGAGTTCAATAGTTTCGTTAATTAAAAAGTCTACTTTGCTTTTGTTTGAACTATTTTGAATCCCAATAAATAAAAGCACAAATAAACAAGAATTGAAAATTGCTGAGTAAAATAATTTTTTAACAAATAAACTCATTTAAATTAATATTTTATTTTAATTTTAAATCAAATTATATACTTCGCTTTTCTTTAGACCATTTTTCCTCGCCAAGTATTTTGATGCTGCTGACAAACTTAGGCCAGCAATTATTAAATCTTTGAGATCTTTTTTTATAATTGATTTATTAGTTTTGAGATCTGTTTTTCTTATACCTTTTATAACAATTGTTATTTCACCGATAATTTCCTTATCTCTGAAAAATTCAATAACGCTATTAATGTTGTTACCAACATGTTCTTCAAATTTCTTTGTTAATTCTCTTGCTACCATAATTTCTCGATCTCCTCCACAGAATTCAAGTAATTCCTTCAGTAATTTAATGAGTCGCTTAGGTGATTCATATAGTATAGTTGTTTTTTCATTTTTACTTATCTCTAAAAGAATTTTTTCTCGATCAATTTTTTTTTTAGGAAGAAAGCCTTCAAATACAAAACTAGAAGATGGGAGTCCGCTTGAAACAAGCGCTGTTATTGCAGCACATGCTCCAGGAATGCAAATCATATCAATTCCTTCAGATTTTACGCTCCTTGCAATATCTTCGCCTGGATCGCAAATCCCCGGCATGCCAGCATCACTCACAATGGCAATTGATTTTCCTTCCTTGAGATCTTGTAGTATTTTTGGGATTTTTTTTAAAGAATTATGTTTATTAAAACTTATAAGTTTATTTGAAATATTGAATTTGTTCATTATTTTTTTTGTTTGTCTTGTATCCTCACAAGCAACTAAAGATACATTTTTTAGAATATTTAATGCTCTTTGGGAGATATCATTTAAATTCCCAATTGGAGTACCAACTATGTATAAAATACCTTTTTCTGGTTCTTCCTCTCTATGGGATAATAAGGAAATATTACTCATTTAATGATTGAATTACCCTCTGGTGTTGATATTAATAATCTTATCGATGATATAAGAATTTTCAGCTGGCAAGCAGCAGATATTTTGCTTTATTACTCTATATTGTTAGAAAATACAGATGATAAAAGAAATATACTCAAAAATAATAATGAAGACGATCCTGTTACTTTGGCTGATTTAAAAGTTAATGAATTGATTATTAAAAGGATAAATGAAAAATATAAAAATATTAATTGGGATATTTTGAGCGAAGAAAATGTAAAAGCTTCTTCAAAAATTTTTAATAGTAAGTCTGCATGGATCTGGGTTCTTGATCCTCTTGATGGAACGAAGGATTTTATTCAAGGGACAGGCAACTATGCAATGCATTTGGCATTAAACTTTAAACAAAAACCATATATAGGGTTTGTTTTGATTCCAGATAAAAATGAATTATGGATTACAGATGGAAAAAAAACATGGTGTGAAAAAAGAGATGGTACAAAAAATAAACTAAATCTCTTTAAAAATAAAAAACTTCAAGAAATGACTTTGGTAACAAGTAAAAATCATGGAAATGAAATTTTGGGAACTTTGATTCAAAAAATTAATTTTTGCAAAGTAGAAATAATGGGGAGCATTGGTTGCAAAATAGCCTCCATAGTTAGAGGGGATAGTGATATTTATATCTGTCTTAGTTTGCCTGGTAAAAGTTCACCAAAAGATTGGGATTTTGCTGCCCCAGAGTCAATTCTGAAAGCAGCTGGTGGCGCAATTACAAACTTAGATAATCAAGAAATATCATATGGAAAATTTGGTTTTAAGCAAGGGGGAATTATAGTAGCCACAAATGACAAGAAAAATCATGGAAGTATTTGCTTAGAAATAAAGAAAATTATTGAGGAGTATGGAATTTATCCCCTTTAGTTTTAATTAAGCGGAGCAACTGGAGTAGGAGTTGGTTCTGGATAAGACATTCCACTATTTTGCCCTACTCCTCTCAAAGTAAGATTAATTCTTCCTCTGCTATCAATCTCTCTTACTCTTACGGTCACTTCATCCCCTTGCCTTACTACATCTTCGACTCTCTCCACCCTTGCTTCAGATAATTGAGAAATGTGAACCATCCCTTCTTTGCCTGGCAAAATTTCAACGAAAGCACCTATAGGTATTATTCGTGTTACGACTCCAGAGAAGATCTCACCTTCATGAACCTTGCGTGTTAATCCCTCAATTATTTTTTGAGCTTCTTCTGCAGCAGCTCCATCATGAGAAGCAATAGTGACAATTCCACCATCTTCTATATCAATTTTTGTATTTGTTCTTTCCGTGATTCCTTTTATGGTTCTTCCGCCGGGTCCAATAACTGTTCCTATAAGCTCAGGGTCAATTCTAAAGCTTAATAGTCTAGGAGCATGCGGAGATAGAGATTCTTGAGGCTTATCTATTGCCGCCTTCATCTTTTCTAAAATGTGTAATCTTGCAGGACGAGCTTTCTTAATTGCATCAGAAATAATAGAAACTGGTAAGCCTGTGATTTTCATATCCATTTGTAAAGCAGTTATACCCTTATCAGTACCTGCAACTTTAAAGTCCATATCTCCAAGAAAGTCTTCAATTCCTTGAATATCTGTAAGAATTCGTACTTCTTTCCCTTCCTTGATTAAGCCCATAGCAGTTCCACTTACAGGAGCTTTTAGAGGAACTCCTGCATCTAGTAAAGAAAGAGTGCTGCCACATACAGAACCCATTGAGGTTGATCCATTAGAACTTAAAACTTCGCTTACTACTCTAAGGACATAAGGGAATGTCTCTTTCCCAGGTAATACAGGGATTATTGCTCTCTCTGCTAATGCGCCATGACCAATTTCCCTTCTCCCTGGAGTTCTCATTGGCCTTGTTTCTCCAACTGAATAAGGAGGAAAATTGTAGTGATGTAAATAAGTTTTTTCAGTGCTTGGATTTAGGTCATCCATTTCTTGAGCATCACTTGGAGTTCCTAATGTGGTTGTAGATAAAACTTGGGTTAAACCTCTTTGGAATAATGCAGAACCATGAACTCTTTTTGGAAGAATGCCTGCAGAAGCTGATATTTTTCTAACTTCGTCGAGATCTCTCCCGTCAACTCTTTTCCCATCATTTATGATTTGCGACCTCATTAATTTTTTTGTTAATTTTTTAAAGTCGGAACCTAATAACTTATCATTCTTTGAAAGAAGAACTTTTAATTGGTTGTCCTCTTTCAAAGAATCAATTTTATCTTGAGTCTCAACTTTTATTTTTTCGAGTTCAAGATCTCTTTCTTCCTTTGTAAGATCAAATTTCTTTAAAACTAACTCTATCGGTTTTGTGCAATTTTTCTCCAAATAAGAGGGCAATGTTCTATCTTCTTCAGGATTAGAGGGCTTAATCTGTTTTATACCTAAATCTTTTAGTAAATCTTCTTGTGATTTAATAAGTTCAGTAACTGCTTCATAACCAAAATCTATAGCTTCGATAGTATCTTGCTCCGATAACTGGTTTGCACCTGCCTCAATCATGACAATGCCTTCAGGTGAACCTGCAACAACAATATCTAAATCTCCTTTCTCTATTTCTCTATAACTTGGATTTAAAATGAAATCATCTCCTATAAGACCAACCCTAACTGCAGCCATTGGTCCATAAAATGGTATTTCTCCGAGTAAAGTTGCAATTGAAGCCCCAGTAACAGCCAAAACATCTGCTGGAACCCTTTCATCTAAAGAAAGGCAAGAAGCAACTATTTGTATATCGTCTCTCATCCATGAGGGGAAAAGTGGCCTCATTGGCCTGTCAATTAATCTTGCTATTAAAGTCGCTCTTTCTGGTGGGCGGCTTTCTCTACGCATAAAGCCACCTGGTATTCTTCCGGCAGCATATAGTTTCTCCTCATAGTCACATATTAGAGGTAGAAAGTCTGAAGCATCTTTTTTTGTAGTTTTCGTTGCTGTAACTAATAGAGAGGTGTCACCGCATTCAATCATTACTGATCCATTTGCTTGAGGAGCATATAGTCCTGTAGTTAGTCGTATCTCTCGTCCGTCAAACGTGATCGACTTATTTTGTCCTTCCACTTTTTTTAAATTATAAATCTATACATGATTTATTCTTACACTTTATAGGGACATATTGAGTAAATTATTTAGATAAGCTATAAAAATTCTTAAATTTGTCCCAAAAATGAATTTTAATTTGTTTGTTTATGTATTTTACTCTAGTAAATAATGCACAAAATACTAGCCTATACTACCAACTTGATTTAACTACTCCAGGAAGTTCTCCATTATGAGCTCTTTGCCTTAACTGATTTCTGCAAAGACCAAAATCTCTATATACTCCTCTAGGTTTACCAGTTGCCCAACATCTATTTCTAACTCTATTTGGAGCAGAATTTCTTGGTAAACCTTGAATCTTTCTATGAATCTCTAACCTTTCCATTGGATCTTGTGCAGAATTAAATTCATCTAATAATGCTTTTCTTTTTGAAGCATATTTCTTAACAAGTTTTTTGCGTTTAACCTCTCTCGCAATCATAGACTTTTTAGCCATCTAAGAAAATTTAAAAAACTATTCTATATCTTAACAGCTTAGCTAACATTTTTTGAATTTTATTTATTGGTTCAATAATCTTTGTACAATTAGAAGCTGACTTGTATCCCTTATAATAAGAAGAACACTTAGTCCAACTAAAAGAAAAAAACTTGATTGAGTAACTGCCATTTGCACTTTAACTGGGACAGGTTTACCTCTAAATCCTTCAATTAAAGTAAAAACAAGTTGTCCTCCATCTAGTAGTGGTAAGGGTAATGAATTAAGAACTGCTAAATTAATAGATATTAAAGCCGCAAATAATAATATCCCTGTCCCTCCTTGCTCCGAAAGTTGAGCGCCAATTTCTACAATTTTGACAGGTCCACTTAATTGTTGTGCAGTTGAGGAGAAATTAGTTATTAATCCTTTATAACCCTGTATTGTTTTAACTAAAAGTGATGAAAATTCATTATTAGTGTATTTAAAAAGTTCGTAAAAGTTTTTTGTTTTTTTAGTTTCTTTCTTTATGTTGGGCTGTAATTGAGCACCTATGGTACCTTTACCATTTACATTTTTTGGCACCAAAGTTATTTCTTTAAAAACTCCGTCTCTTTCAATTGTTATTGAAATTGATTCTTCTGATGAATTTTGAATCTTTTTTACTAAAGCAGAAACTGCTTGATCGCCAACTCCTAAAGGACTGCTTTCAATTTTTAAGATTTTATCCCCTGCTTGTAACCCAGCAAGAGAAGCAGCCTTCTCGGGCTGAGTAGCCAAAACTAAAATACCAGGCTCGGGATCAAATGGAATTCCAATAGTAGTTACATTTAAGATCAAGATAGTATAGGCAAGAATTAAGTTGGCAAATACCCCAGCTGATATAACAATTACTCTTTGAATAACTGGCCTATTTTTTAAAAGATTTGGATCTTTAGGGTCAATATTATTTATTTCTTCATCAGGGAAGGAAACAAAGCCTCCTAATGGAAAGGCTCTAAGTGAATAGGTGATATCTTTATATTTTTTCTGAATTATTGATGGTCCAAAACCAATGGAAAATCCATCAACATAGATACCTTGCAAAATTGCCGCAAGAAAATGTCCCATCTCATGAAAAAAAATGAGAAATCCCAGGACTGTGATTGAGGTTAAAACGTTCATTTAAATATATTAAGCAGTTTTTAAAATATTTGATCCAAAATATGGAACCAGAGCATCTGGAATTTTTACGCTCCCATCTGTTTGTTGGCCATTCTCAAGAATTGCTGCCATTGTTCTTCCAATAGCAAGGCCACTTCCATTTAAGGTATGTAAATATGTATTTTTTTTATCAATTTTTGTTCTTATTGATGATCTGCGTGCTTGAAAATCAAGGCAATTACTGCAACTTGAAATTTCTCTATAACATTTACTACTAGGTAGCCAGACTTCCAGATCAAAAGTTCTACTAGAAGAAAATCCTAAGTCTCCAGTACAAATATCTACTAATCTGTAGGGTAGGTTTAGCTTTCTTAGAATACTTTCTGCATCATAAGTAATTTTTTCATGAGCTTCAATAGATTTGTTGGGATCACAAAACCAATACAGCTCAACCTTATTAAATTGATGAAGTCTGATTAACCCTTTAGTATCCCTCCCATAACTCCCAGCTTCTCTCCTAAAACATGGGCTATATGCAACATATTTAAGAGGTAATTGCTTGGGATCAATTATCTCATTTTTATGAAAAGCAGTAATTGGAACTTCAGCAGTTGGAGAAAGCCAAAGATCGTCATTAGAACACTTAAAACTTTCATTTGAGAATTTAGGTAATTGTCCAGATCCTGTGAGACTTTCTGAATTTACTAAAGCT
>CACBEF010000019.1 GCA_902538225.1 uncultured Prochlorococcus sp.
TTATCAGAATCAGTATTAGTCATTATTATTTATAGTTCGTAATTAAAATTTTCTAAATACTATATTTATATCAAATAATTATGACAATTAAATTGTTTGTAATCTCCTTAAAACTCCATTAATAAATTTTCTACCTTGCAAATCACTATATTTATTAGCCAAATTAACAGCCTCATCACAAGCAACAGCGATAGGTGTGTTCAAAAAATTGATATCCACGTAAGCTAAACGCAATATATCCCTATCAATTCTTGGTAATCTTTTTAATCTCCAGCCATCCATTACTTGATCAATATCAGAATCAATACTTTTAAGATTATTAATTATGTTACAAATCCTTTGATTTACATCTTCTCTAATATCTATTTGACCACTGGAAACAATCAATTTTGGAAAGTCTAAAGTAACAGAGAGAGTATTCATTACAGTTTCAATTTTTGTCAGAGATTTTTTTAACTCATCTCGAACATTTGAATAAGAGGAATCAACACCCTCTTGCAATTCACTTTCTAATATTTTTTGTGAAGCATTTTCTAACTCTGACTCACAATTATCTAATTCCTCTCTGCAATGGTTTATTAGAGAATCCAAAGCAGATTCAAAAATTTCTTCTATCTGAAATTTATTTAATTTAAAATCACCTTTATCTTTTATAAGGCCAAGAGAAATTAAAGATAATTCTCTAGAAAGAGATCTATTATGCATCAATTAAGAAGAAGTATTAGTAGAAGCTCGTAATTGAGAAAACAATTTTGAAAATGTTGGATTTGTGGTGTTATTTTTCTCATCTGGATTAACTATCCCAGCAGAAATTATTGTTCTAAAAGCATCTTCAACAGAAATATCCAAATCCTTAACAGAAGACTCAGGAACGAGTGTGTACCAGCCAGTCGTTGGGTTTGGTGCTGTAGGAATGAAAACACTAAGCAACTTTTCTTCCAATTCTGGCTGTAGAGAAGGTCCTACGTCTCCAGTTACAAAGCCTACACTATATAGTCCCTCACGAGGATATTCAACTAAAACAACTCGTCTAAATCTATTAGATTTATTACTTAAGAAAGTTTCTAACAATTGTTTAAGAGTTTTATAAACCGCTCCAGCTACTGGGATTTTTGATAAAGTACCCTCTCCAAATTCTAATAACCATCTTCCTACAAAATTTCTCGCCATCAAGCCTATAAGCAAAATAGCTAATAAAGGAACAGTTAAACCTAAAGTGAGGTTAATTAAATCTTGTAATAAAGGATTTAAATTAATAAAGGGATTTAATTGCTTTGGGACTGAAGTAACTAACGTTAAAACAAATTTACTAACTAATGATGACAGCCAGATAGTTGTTGCTAAGGGTATTACAACTAACAACCCAGCAATAAGATCATTTTTGAGATCTTGTTGAAGCCTAGATCCTAAATTCGAATCTTGATTTTGATTAGATTCAACCAAAATAATGTTTTAACTATATTAACTTTACTAATAATTTAACTGTTTTTACTAAGTTAGGATATATTTTTCTTAAATATATCTATTTTATTTATAAGTTTTTTCTCCCAAACATAACTTTTAAAAGAAATGCTATAAAGAAAAAAAAATGATTGATGCGATTCAAGACAAAAAAGAAATAAGTAGAAAATTAAAGGAAAGAGCTATTTTTGAGGGTTTTACTGTTGCCGGAATAGCTTCAATCCCAGGTAGTTCCCGCGTAAAATTAAGAACTAATTCATTAGAAAGATGGTTATCAAATAATTATCATGCTGAAATGAAGTGGATGGAAGCAGAAAAAAGAAAAAGTATAGGCTCACTTTTGGAAGATGCAAAAAGTGTTTTAAGTGTTGGATTTACTTATATTAATTCACAAAATAACAACAATAATTTTCTCAAGGTAGCTAAATTTGGCCAAGGTGAGGATTATCATAAAGTGATTCACAAAAAATTAAAGAATATTGGTAAATGGATCGACATAGAAATCCCTGATTGCAAATGGAAAATATGTGTTGATACCTCTCCTCTTCTTGAAAAAGCATGGGCAGAGGAAGCAGGGATTGGTTGGATAGGTAAAAATAGTAATTTAATCAGCAAAGAAAATGGTTCTTGGTTTACTTTGGGTTTTATGATTCTCACAAAAGATTTAATACCAGATGAACCTCATCAATCACTTTGTGGAAAATGTGATATTTGTATTAATCATTGTCCCACAAAGGCAATAGTAGAACCATTTGTAATACAATCAGATTTATGCATTGCATATCACACAATAGAGAGCAGAGATAAAAATATTCCAAAGAAAATAGAAAAAAATTTAGGTGGATGGGTTGCAGGATGTGATATTTGTCAAGATGTTTGTCCATGGAATAAATCGGTGCCATACAACAATAATCATGAAACCACACCGAAAGAATGGATTAAAAATCTTAATATTGAGTCCCTCAATTGGGATGATAAAACGTGGCAAGAAAATCTTAAAGGAACTACTTTAAAAAGAATTAAACCATGGATGTGGAAAAGAAATATACAAGCAAATATAAATAATAAAAAAATTAAAATATGAAGTCTTTTTTAAAAAAAACAATCTGGGTCTCCTTTATCTGTTTTTATTTTTTTCAAATAGAAATAGTTAGAGCAATAGTTCCCTATTATTATTTCCCAACAATAAAAAATTTACAAAAGCAAAGTTTATATATTGGCAAAAATGCATATCAACTACTTTATTTTGGTCAATATGAAGACAGTCTTAACTTAGCCAAATTAGCAGTAAAAATAAATGCAAAAGATGAAAAACTATGGTTGATTTTGGCTGAAGCACAAATAGCTAACAAAGAATACAAAAACGCATTAAGTTCTCTAAATAAAGCAGAACAGATCAATTCAAATATTAGCGAAATATATTTTGCTAAAAGTAATGTTTACTTAAAAATTTCCCAACAGACAAAAGCAAAGAATGCTTTAGAAAAAGGAATAAAGATTGAGCCCAATAACCACAAAGCTATTTTTCAATTAGGAAATATTTTATTAATGGAAAAAAATTATTTGGGAGCTATCAAATTGTTTGATAAATCTATAAAAATCAAGCCTGATTTCTGGCAAGCAATAAATAATAAAGGTTTAGCTTATTTCGAAAAAAACAAAGTGGATCTTGCAATCAAACTTTTTGAAAGTGCAATCTCAATCGAAGAGAATGCTGAACCATTACTTGGCCTAGCCTCATGTATAAATATCCAAGATAATAAATTAGCAATTCAGCTAGCAAAAAAAGCTTTGGATAAAGATCCCAAATATGTTAATTATGATTATAGAAAAGAACAGTTATGGGGAGAAAAATTACAAGCCTCTACAGAAATTCTTTTACAAAATGAACAACTAAAAAAAGATGTAATACTGGCAAAATCAAAAATAATTGAATCATCTTAATGTTCAATACTGGTAAATATTGTTTTACCTATTAGTCTTAATTTAGTTAATTAATAATTATTCAAGTTTGCGCTCTAATGGATAAGAAAAACTTCACTTCCATCTCGCTTCAAGAAGAAATGCAACGTTCTTATTTGGAGTATGCGATGAGCGTCATAGTTGGACGTGCATTGCCTGATGCAAGAGATGGTCTTAAGCCTGTACAAAGAAGAATCATATTTGCGATGTATGAATTAGGTTTAACTCCTGATAAACCATTCAGGAAATGTGCAAGAGTTGTTGGAGATGTACTTGGAAAATACCATCCTCATGGAGATCAAGCAGTTTACGATGCATTGGTAAAGCTGGTACAAAATTTCTCAACTAAATATCCTACTCTTGACGGCCATGGGAATTTTGGATCTGTTGATAATGATCCGCCGGCAGCAATGAGGTATACGGAGACCAGATTAGCTCCAATAGCTCATAAAGGATTTCTTGAAGAAATTGCATCAGAAACAGTAAACTTTTCAAATAACTTTGACGGTTCTCAAAAAGAACCAGATGTTCTTCCAGCCCAACTTCCATTTTTGTTGTTGAACGGCTCATCAGGTATTGCTGTTGGCATGGCAACAAATATTCCCCCTCACAATCTAGGCGAAATTGTAGATGGGTTAGTTGCCTTAGTTAAAAATAAAGATATTAGTGATAAAAAACTTTCTAACATTATCAAAGGACCTGATTTTCCTACAGGCGGAGAATTAATTTATTGTCGTGCAATAGAAGAACTTTATCAAACTGGTAAAGGATCTATAACGATAAGGGGAGTTGTAAATACGGAAGAGGTAAATTTAGGCAAAGGGAAACATAAAAAGAATGCTATAATCATTACTGAACTTCCTTACCAAATTAATAAAGCAAGTTGGATTGAAAAACTCGCAGAACTTGTTAATTCAGGCAAGATTATTGGGATTTCTGATATTAGAGATGAGAGCGACAGAGATGGAATGAGAATTGTAATAGAACTAAAAAAAGATTCTAATTCTGAACTTGTTATTTCTAATTTATATAAAAAAACAACTCTCCAAACAAACTTTGGCGCAATATTCTTAGCTTTAATTAAAGGCAAACCTGTACAACTAAATCTGAAAAAATATCTCAACTATTTTCTTGAATTTAGAGAAGAAACAATTAGAAAAAGAACTTTTTATTTTCTCAAAAACACTCTTGATAAACTAGAAATATCAGAAGGTTTATCTAAAGCTACAAAAAACATAAAAAAAGTTATCGCAATTATTGAAGAATCAGAAAATTCTGTGCAAGCTAGATCAAAATTAGTAGAAAATTTTTTCTTGAGTGAAAAACAGGCAAATTCAGTTTTGGATATGCCACTAAAAAAATTAACAAATCTAGAAAAAAATCAAATTGATAACGATATAAAAATTTTAGAAGAAAAAAAGAATTATTTTCAAAAATTGTTGAACAAAAGAGAATTATTACTTGAATTACTTATAGAAGAATTATTAATATTAAAGAAAAAATACAATGTTATACGTAAAACAAAAATAATTAAAAATATAAATCAAAATGAAGAATTAGAAGCACTTAATAATCAGATATTAGAAGACTTTATAAATAAGAAAACAAAATTATATATAGACAATAGACTTTATTTAAAAAGGATGATTTTAGCTAATTACAAGAAATCATTTGAGGTCGTAAATAAAATTATAGATAATAAAAATATTCAAAAATTTATATGTAATATTGAAAAAAATATAAAATTAATTGGAATCACAAATACGGGAAAAGTATTTAACATTGATTGGGAATCAAGTATTAATAAAGACTATAAATTAGATAATAAAATTCTTGGAAATATTCATCCTAGTGAAATAATAAATTTTCATTCAATTAAAAAAGAAACTAGAAATTATTTATGCATATTAAATTCAGATGGAAGATTTAAAAAAGTTTTATTTGATGAAGATATGATTAAAAGCAATAGATCTTTCACTATTACAAAATTAAAAAATAATTTAAAAACAATTGATTCTTTTATTTCTAATGAAAGCAAAGATTTAATAGTATTAACCTCGATAGGAAGAATTTTTAAATTTAATTTATCAAATAAATTTTTAACGCCAACTTCTAAACAATCTCAAGGATTAATAATTGCAAAGCTTTTACCATCTGAAAAAATCGTTTCTTGTTGTACATTTAATGATGGAGAAAATATTTTTTTAATATCTAAACAAGGAAAAATCTTTTGCATAAATAGTAATGAAATTTACTGCTCAAATGAATACAGTTTGGGATATTTGAATGAAAAAACCCAACTTAAAAACGATTACTTCCTCAAAATAATGGCAAGTAACCATTACCTTGATATTGAAACTAATAAAAATAAATCTGCAAGATTAGACCTAAATAAATTAAATTTCAAATCCAATAAATCAAACTTTTTAATTGATTTTTTAAAATTAGATAATGATGAATACCTTGAAAATTGTTTCCGACTTGAAAACTTTTTAGACTAAGATTTATATTCATTTTCAACCCAATTTAAGTATTCTTGATTTACTGTTCCAGTTACATAATCACCAGTAAAACAACTCATCTCTAAACCTTTAATAGGAGAATCACCAATAATAGATTTACGCAAACTTTCAACACTTTGATAAACAAGGTTATCAATTTCAAGTTTTTCGGCGATTTCACTTATTGTCCTATTATGAGCTATTAATTCATCTCTATTAGGCATATTAATTCCATAAACGTGAGGATAACGAACAGGAGGAGCTGCTGATGTAAAAAAAACTTTATTTGCTCCTGCATCTTTAGCCATCTGGACAATTTCTTTTGAAGTGGTACCTCTTACTATGGAATCATCAACAATTAAAACATTTTTATTTTTAAACTCTGCACTCATGGCATTTAATTTTTGCCTTACAGATTTCTTACGTTTCTGCTGACCGGGCATTATGAATGTTCTGCCAACATATCTATTTTTAAAAAAACCTTCCCTATATTCGATCCCTAACTGTCTTGCAACTTGCATTGCCGCGGGTCGAGAAGAATCAGGAATAGGCATAACTACATCAATATCTCCAGAATTGATTGTTTTTTTTATTGTTTCTGCTAAATAATCTCCCATCTTTAAACGAGCTTTATAGACTGAAATTCCATTCATAATTGAATCTGGTCTAGCTAAGTAAACATATTCAAAAGCACAGGGAAATAACATTGAATTTTCAGAACATTGCTTAGAGAAAAACTCCCCATCAAGACTTATAAAAACAGCTTCTCCTGGATCTACATCTCTCACTACTTCATAATCATTATTCTCAAGTACTAAAGATTCGCTTGCGACCATCCATTCTTCTTTTTTTGTGGTTAATGAAAGTCTTTTCCCAATAACTAAAGGCCTAATACCAAAAGGATCTCTAAATGCTAATAAACCGTGTCCTGAAATTAACGCAATTGAAGCATATGAACCCTGAATTCTTTTATGTAAAGATTTAACCGCATTAAAAATAATATCAGGTTCTAATTCTTGATTATGAATTTGTTCTTGTAATTCTGTCGCAAATACATTTAACAACATTTCAGTATCACTTGAAGAATTTGTATGCCGCTTGTCGACATTAAATAACTGTTTTTCTAAATCTCTGGTATTAGTCAAATTTCCATTATGTATCAAAACAATTCCATAAGGAGCATTAACATAAAAAGGCTGTGCTTCTTCTACACTTTCTGCTGATCCCTTTGTTGCATACCTAACATGACCCAATCCAATTTTGCCAATTAAATTCCTCATATCTCTAGTTCTATAAGCAGTATTAACCTGACCTTTAACCTTATGTATATGAAAAACAGTATTTTCCATTGTTGCTATACCTGTTGAGTCTTGACCTCTATGCTGCAAAAGCAAAAGACTATCGTAAATTTGTTGATTTACATCATTTGAAGAAACGATTCCAACTATTCCGCACATAACTTAATATCTTAAAATGATTAGTAGTTGAGAAATGTTTTTCATATTTAAAAGTAATCTGAAATACTATTATTAAATTTTTTGGTTAATTCCTCAACCCTAATATTGCAAATATTTTTTTCGTTGATTTTTATGTTCAGCGTGTCACTAGATACGTATCCTATTTTTTTTACATAAACACTTGATGGGAAATTTATTTGATTTTGTTTTAAATAATTAAACCATTCATTTTGTTTCATTTTACTAATTGAAAAAATAATCCTTGACCCCCCTTCGGCAAACAATAAATTATCAACTCTTTTTATATCTTTCTCTAATTCTATGGTTGCACCCCTTGCGGACAAAATACAAGACTCTGCTAAAGCTATAGCTAAACCTCCGTCGCTTATATCGTGAGAAGAAACTACAAGACTGTTTAAAATCGCATTTCTTAAAAAACTCTGGCAAAACTTTTCATCCAACAAATCTATTTTTGGAGGCCGACCTGTAATTTCTCCATGAAAATATTCCAGATAAGAACTTGCTGCAATTTTTATTTCTGATTTGGAAGAACCAATTAACCAGATTTGATCTTCAATATTTTTCCATTCACTACTTATAGCTTTTTCGATATTATCTATCTTTCCAACCATTCCAATAACAGGAGTAGGATTGATAGGAGTAATTAGATTATCTTTATTTTTAGATTCATTATATAAAGATACATTACCTCCTGTAACAGGAGTTTCTAAAGCTTTACAGGCTTCAGCAATTCCATTACATGAAGATGAGAGTTGCCAATATCCTATTTCATTCTCAGGGGAGGAAAAATTTAAATTATTTGTAATTGCTACTGGTTCAGCACCAACACAACTAACATTTCTAGCGGACTCTGCAACGGCAGCAATAGATCCTCTAAAAGGATCAAGCGCAACCCATCTACTATTGCAATCAACTGAAGCAGCGACACCAGAAAATACTTTACTTTTATTTTTTTTATTTTGTTCCCTTAGTCTTACTACTGCTGCATCTGATTTTCCAGGTTTAAAAACTGTATTTGCCTGAACTTGAGAGTCATATTGTTTATAAATCCATCGTTTAGAAGCTATTGATGGATTAGAGAGTAATTTTAAAATGATTTCTGAAAAAGAAAAATTCTTATTTTCCTTCAATGAAAATATTTTTTGCTCATGAATTTCTGGTAAATCATTTTCTTTCCATTCCCATTTATTTAAAAGATCTTCGGGTGGGTTATTAATCGCATTGTGAAAATTTACTGGAGTATCATCAGATAAGGCAGAAGTTGGTATTTGGGCCACAATTTTACCTTTATGAGAAATAATTACCTCATTAGTTCCTATCACTTCACCAATAACACTGGCATATAAACCCCATTTATTAAATTTTTCAATAAGATCATTAATTTTTTCTTCTTTAACGACAAACAACATTCTTTCTTGTGATTCAGATAATAAATATTGGTATGAGGACATATCATCTTCTCTAGAAGGGACCAAATCTAAATCAATAGATATCCCTAAATTTCCATTTGCGGCCATTTCTGCACTACTACATGTTAAACCTGCAGCACCCATATCTTGAGCTGCAATTACATCCCCTGTTTTGAAAGCATCCAAACAAGCTTCAATAAGACTTTTCTCAACAAATGGATCACCTACCTGAACAGCAGGTCTATCATCCAAT
>CACBEF010000020.1 GCA_902538225.1 uncultured Prochlorococcus sp.
TCACTTGCTGATGATAAATCACATGCAATATTTGAAGGTTCAATAATAGTTCCGAAAATTGCCCAGAAAACTGATGCTTCCCAATTAAGCAGAAATTTACTTTTATCAAATCTCGCACAAATAGATACCAAACCTCAATTAGAAATAATTGCTGATGATGTCAAATGCAAACATGGAGCTACAATTTCGCAACTAAATGAAGAAGAACTTTTTTATATGCGAACAAGAGGGATCACATTAACAGAAGCAAGTAAACTACAATTAAGTTCTTACTTTCAAGAAATAATTTCATTTATTCCTATTTCAAAAGATAAATGGGATTTGCTTGATAAACTTTTAAATGAGAATTAATGGAAACGATTCAAAATTTTTCTGAAATAACGAAGAAAGACTTTCCACTTTTAAATAAAAACTTAAAAAGTAATGAGCAAATTATTTATTTAGACCATGCTGCAACCACACAAAAACCAATACAAGTATTAAAAAAAATTGATGAATATTACAAAAACTTTAATGCCAACGTACATAGAGGGGCACATCAATTAAGTGCTAAAGCAACAGAAGAATTTGAAAATGCACGATATTTAATTAGCAAATATATAAAAGCGAATTCAGCAAAAGAAATTATTTTCACAAGAAATGCTACTGAGGCAATCAATCTAGTAGCTAGATCATGGGGCGAGTATTCATTAAAAGAAAACGATGAAATTCTCTTATCAATAATGGAGCATCATAGCAATATAGTTCCATGGCAAATGGTTGCAGCAAAAAATAAATACAAATTAAAATTTATAGGTATAGATAAAGATGGGAAATTAGATATAGACGACTTTAAATCAAAACTTACATCTAGAACTAAACTTGTTAGCCTGGTACATGTTAGTAATACTCTAGGTTGCTGTAATCCAATCAAAGAAATAACTAAATTAGCTAAACAAAAAGGTTCTTTAGTGTTAATAGATGCATGCCAGAGTTTGGCTCATCAAAAACTGGATGTGATTGATCTTAATATAGATTTTTTAGCTGGATCAGGACATAAACTATGCGGTCCTACAGGTATTGGTTTCCTCTGGTCAAGAAAAGAAATCCTAGAAAAAATTCCTCCTCTCTTTGGAGGTGGCGAAATGATTCAAGATGTTTATGAAGAGACAAGTACTTGGGCAGAGCTACCACACAAATTTGAAGCTGGAACTCCAGCCATTGCAGAAGCAATAGGTCTTGCAGAAGCAATTAATTATATTAACAATATTGGATTGAATGAAATTCATGAATATGAAAAGACTATTACTAAATATTTATTTAAAAAATTAAATGAAATAGAAAATATTGAAATCATAGGTCCATCGCCGGAGATAGATCCAGACAGAGCCTCACTTGCCACCTTTTATATAAAAAATATACATTCAAATGATATTGCTGAAATTCTTGATTCAAAAGGAATTTGCATCAGAAGTGGCCACCATTGCTGTCAACCTCTTCACAGATACATTGGAATTAAATCAACAGCTAGAATCAGCATGAATTTTACAACCAATACGGAAGAAATTGATATGTTTATAGAAAAATTAAAAGATACTATTGATTTTCTAAAAATCAATTCTTAAATATTCAAAGCATTTTTTAAAAATTCCTGAGATTTTTGCATTACTACTTCTTTATTTTCAATATTTCTAAAACCATGCCCTTCATTATCAAAAAAAATAACTTCTGAATATTTATTATTCTGAATCAAAATTTCTTGAATTTTTAAAGTTTGTTTATAAGAAATAACTGTATCTTTTTTGCCATGAAACAATAAGATAGGTTTTTTTATTTTGTTAATATGATTTATCGGTGATCTATTTATATAATCATAATGGTTTTTTGCATAATTTCCTACCAAAGAATTTAAATAATCTTTTTCAAACCTATGAGTGTTGTAATGCATATCCTTCAAATCAATAACAGGATATTTACAAATTGCTGCTGTAAAAATAGAACCATATAATAAACAATTCAGGGCAGTTAACCCACCAGCACTATTCCCAAAAATTACCACTTTTTCATTATCAACTTGATTTGATTTAATCAATTCAAGAGCTAGTGCTTTGCAATCATAAGAATCAACAATACCCCATTTATAATTCAACCTCTCTCTATATGCTTTCCCAAATCCTGATGATCCTCCATAATTGACTTCAGCAACAAAAAATCCCTTCGACGTCCAATATTGAACTTCAGAATTATATGATCCATCAAAACATGAAGTTGGTCCGCTATGTGCTCTAACAAGGAGTGGTGGCTTTCTAAAATTTTCAACAAGCGGCTTATAAAGAAAAGAATGAGTAGATTGAGCCTCAAAACCTTTAAACCAAAATGTTTCAGGTTTTGAACAATCTTTTATATGATCAAAAAAAATATGTTCAGAAAAATTTGATAAAACTTTTTTTGCTAAATCAATTTCAAATACAATTCCCAAAAAATCAGATCCATAACCTTTTAAAAGAACTTTTTTACGAAAAACACTGAAATCACTTATTGAGGTAAAAGGAGTAGAAAATTCTTTAACAAATTCAAGATCTTTATATTGTTCCACTATTAAACTATTTTCTTTTTTTGCTACACAAAATAAATTTTTTATAGTCCCTGAAAAGAATGCTATTCCAGTGACCCATTGTGGTGCTCCATATTCAATCAAATTTCTCTCTACTCTTTTCTTAATAAAAATATTCTCAATTTCACTAACATCTAAAAACAATAAGTTCCACCATCCAGAACTATCTTCAGAACATACCAAATATGTTTCACTTATCCAATAGGGTTGAAAAAAAGAAACGTTTTTTTTGG
This sequence comes from uncultured Prochlorococcus sp., assembly GCA_902538225.1. GTDB lineage: Bacteria > Cyanobacteriota > Cyanobacteriia > PCC-6307 > Cyanobiaceae > Prochlorococcus_A. The sequence continues at coordinate 2,827 of CACBEF010000020.1, forward strand.
AATTTATCAGCTTATTTGAGAATTTTTTTATTTTTTGTATTTCGCCATCGAAATCTATTTGAGCAAAAAATAGATCATTTTTATCCCAAGGCATATATGGAGAATCCCACTCTATCCAAGAAAGTAAGTTAGCCGATGTATTAGAAGATAATTCTCCAGCAAAATTTTTAAATTTTTTTATTCGATGAATATCTTGTTTGGTTTTTTTTAAATTTAAAGAAAATAAATAATCTCTATTATTTATTTCGCAAATTCCATACAACAAATTTTTTTCAGAAATGACAAATGAAGAATCAAAATTTCCATTAATTGATTTAGATAGTTGATTAGGTTCTTGAACTGAAACGAGATATTTATTTTGGCTTCTATAAGTTGACCCTGCCTCTTTAAAAATTTGAAACCATACTGCCTTAGTAATCTGATCTATCCATATCAAATAAAAATTATTTTTAAAATTTATACATTTATAAGATTTACCACCATATCCATGAAAATTATTTTTAAAGTTATATTTTTTAGTTGTTAATTGCTGAGGAAACGCTTCTTTGACATTAAATGGTCTTGCAAAAATGGCATTTTCATTTTGGCCTTCACCTACAGCATCAATCCAAAAAATGATATCCCTAATAATAGTTAATTCCTTGAAAGCATTTTTTTTAGATTCAGTTTGCCTAACTTTTAACTTATCATCATTACTCATTTAAAAAAAATATAAAGAAGGTAAATTAAAGTGCTAGTATTTTTATAGCTAAACTCTTAATTAAAAACTTTTTTTAACGTGGCAAACCATTTTTCACAACTTGCAAAAAAGTCAAGAACAAATGGAAGCTCAGAAAAAATTGCAAAAGAACAAACAAGTAAGCCATCTCTAGATATTTATAAACTTGGTGATGATGTATTAAGACAAAATTCCAAAAGAATAACTAAGGTTGACGAATCGATTAGAAAACTTGCTAGAGAAATGCTTCAAAGCATGTACGCAGCTAAAGGAATTGGACTTGCAGCACCTCAAATTGGTATCAACAAAGAGCTTCTTGTCATAGATGTAAATTTTGAAGATTCAGCAGCAGAACCTCTAATATTAATCAATCCAGAAATTACAGACTTTGGAACAACCCTTAATTCATACGAAGAAGGCTGCTTAAGTATCCCTGGCGTATATTTGAATGTAGTAAGACCATCAACTATAAAATTAAAATTTAGAGATGAAATGGGGAGACCACGTAAAATGAAAGCAGATGGACTTCTGGCGAGGTGTATTCAACACGAAATGGATCATTTAAACGGAATATTATTTGTTGATAGAGTTACATCAAAAGATGATTTGAACAAAGAACTTATAAAGGAGGGCTTCAACGAAAAAGACGTAATTTCTATTAATTAATCTAATGACTGAAACTACAATATTTCAAAAAATAATTAATAAAGAAATACCCTGCGATAAGCTTTATGAAGATGAGTTTTGTATTGCGTTTAATGATATCCAAGCTCAAGCACCAGTACATTTTTTAGTGATTCCCAAAAAACCAATTATTAGTTTATTAGATTGTATTGAAGAAGATGCAAATTTATTAGGGCATTTACTTTTTGTTGGTAGTAAAATAGCTAAATCAAAAAATTTAACTAATTGGAGAACAATAATTAATACTGGAGCAGAATCCGGACAAACAGTTTTTCATTTACATATTCATTTTTTATCTGGAAGAAAAATGAATTGGCCCCCAGGTTAAAACTCTCGAAAGAAAAGTTTATGGGTTATAAATAAGTAAAAACACAATGAATACACTAGATTCCTTAAATACAAATTCCAAAAATTTATTCAATTTAATCTCAAAAAATTGGGAAAATTTAGACGATTCACTCAAAACTAAGTTAATAAAAATTTGGAAGGTTTTAACTTATAAATGGCAATTACAAATTTTATTTAATCTACCTTTTCTTTTATGGTGGGTATTAGATAAATCTTTTCCAAAAGTTCATAAATTTGATATGACAATCTTGAATTACTTAAATTTACCTGACTGGGCACTTTCATTTATTGGCTTTGGTCAATAGACTGCTAAAAGTTATAATTTACCTTATAAAACTAGTCGAGTAATGAATAAAGCAATTAATAATAAAACCAAAATATTGTACCAATTACAAAAATTAAGGAAGCTATCTCAGCCTTTTTTTCTTCCCCTAGATCAATGTAATGGATTTCAATTCATATGGCTTTTAATTTCTCTTTTATTTTGTGTTGGAGGCGTAGTACTTGTTGGTCTTACAGGAATAATTAGTTTTTTTGAAAGCTTTCAACCAATTTTTCTTGAAAAGTATTTCGGAGGTGTAGTAAGTACTGTCAATTCAATTTGGGCTGGTAGCTGGGGATTGCTTTTCTCTGCCTTATTTCTTATTGGATCAGGGAGCTTTTTTAGCTTAAGACGTCAATTAAAAAACCGTAGATGGTTACATTGGTTATTCCTTGCGATAATTGTATTAATGCTTTTAGCTGTAAACGGAATAAACGCAGGTATTGGATTCATTGCAAGAGATTTAACAAATGCTTTGGTAGAAAAACAAGAAGATGGGTTTTATCGGATATTGGGGATTTACGCTTGTTGTTTCGCTGTGGCTCTACCAATACGTGTTTCCCAAATATTTTTTACATATAAGTTGGGAATAATTTGGAGAGAATGGCTTTCAAAAAGTTTGGTTAAAGATTATATGACTAATAAAGCTTATTACCAATTAAATCCCAATGATGAAGAACAAACCGATGTAGATAATCCTGACCAAAGAATCACAGATGATACCCGAGCTTTTACCGGACAAAGTCTCTCTTTCACATTAGGTATTTTTGATGCCCTACTAACATTTTCACTGAATATTCTTATTTTATGGAGTATTAGTACAACACTTACTTTTTCTTTATTTGGTTACGCTGCATTTGCAACTTCTATCCTTTTAATTGCTGGTAAAAATCTTGTAAAGATTGATTTTGATCAACTTAGATATGAAGCGGATTTTCGATATGGCTTAGTACATATTAGAGATAATGCTGAATCAATAGCCTTTTACTCTGGGGAGAATCCTGAACGAAGTGAAACTGAAAGGCGCTTAGGAGAAGTGGTGAGAAACTTTAATTTACTGATTATATGGAGAGTAATAATAGACGTAATGAGAAGATCCATTAATTATGCTGGAAATTTCTTTCCATATTTAATAATGGCAATCCCTTACTTTAAAGGTGATATTGATTATGGACGCTTTATTCAGGCAAGCTTTGCATTTGGAATGGTCGAAGGTTCGTTATTTTTCATTGTTAATCAAATCGAAGAACTTGCAAAATTTACTGCTGGTATTGGCAGATTAGAAGGATTCCAATCAAAAGTTGAATCCATTAGTCAAACCAAACCAACAAGCAATCAAAACGTTATTTCAGATTACCCCTCAATTCTTATTAATAATGCTGACCTTTGCCCACCAGGATCAAATAAAACAATAATTAAAAATTTAAATTTGAGTATCGAGAATAATCAATCACTTTTGGTTGTAGGACCATCTGGGTGCGGAAAAACATCTTTACTAAGAATGATTAGTGGCTTATGGGAACCCGATCAGGGAGTAATTAAAAAACCAAAAATTGGGGAATTATTATTCATACCTCAAAAACCATATATGTTACTTGGTTCTTTAAGGGAACAATTATGTTATCCCACAGAAGTTAAGAAATTTAGTGATGAACATCTTACTTCTGTACTACATGAAGTGAATTTAAAAACCTTAGTGGATCGGTATCCTAATCTTGATATCAAACAAGATTGGCCACGAATTCTTTCTTTAGGCGAGCAACAAAGATTGGCTTTTGCAAGACTCTTACTAAATTCTCCAAGATTTGCAGTACTTGATGAAGCAACAAGTGCTTTAGATATTAACACTGAAAAAAAACTATATAATTTACTAAAGAAACGAGAACTTTCTCTTATTAGTGTTGGACATAGACCTAGCTTAAAAGATTTTCACGAGAATATTTTAGAATTAAATGGACAAGGAGACTGGAAATTATTGACTGCTGATAAGTATAATTTTAAGGATTAACAAAAAAAATGAATTCTAAAGAAGAACAAACTAACTCAGAAGCCACTAATTTAGAGAATGAGAGTTTTATAGAACAGCAGAAAGATCCAAATTTCATCAATAAACAAATTGAAAACAATAAATTAGATGAAAAATCTATAGAAATTAAAGATAAATATCAATTTGGATGGAGTAGTTATTCTGAAATAACTAATGGAAGATTTGCAATGATTGGCTTCCTAGCAATAATATTTATTGAATTATTTAGTAAACAATCGTTTTTAAAATGGGCAGGAATCTTATAATTAATCATCAAATCTAGAACTGTTATCTCTTGGTTTCTTCTTGTTTGTTCCAACGTTATATCTACTATTTTGATTTTTTGAACTTGATCTCGCTGAAGAGCTTACTCTTCGAGTCTCGCGTGGTTTTTTGGCTTGATTAGCATCTTTAAATGAAGCATCTTCTACTTGAGCTGTGGAAGATTGCTGCCTAATAGTGGTTCTAGTAGGTTTCTTTCTTAATGGAGAAGAATCACCAGGAGCAGATTTATTATCTTGTCTAGAAACAGTACGATTCATT
>CACBEF010000021.1 GCA_902538225.1 uncultured Prochlorococcus sp.
TTGCCTGTGCTTGAAGATTTACAAAAAAATGAAGGAGAAGCGGGGAGAAGAAAAATTGCCCAAATAACTAGATATGTTTCATTAGGATGGGGGTTTTTGCAAAGTATAATTTTTTCCTTAATTCTCAGACAATATGCTATGGAGGGGATAAGTGAAACTACATTTGTCTTGCAAACTTCCATTGCCTTAGTCACAGGCTCAATGTTAGTAATGTGGTTTAGTGAAATTATTACGGAGAAAGGTATAGGTCAAGGAGCTTCACTGGTAATTTTTTTGAATATTGTTTCGACTTTACCTAAGGCTCTAAGTTCAACCATAGAAAAAGCTCAAACTGGCGATAGAGGAGATGTTTTAGGTATAGCAGTTTTACTTGGAGTATTTTTACTGACAATTGTTGGGATCATTTTTGTTCAAGAGGGAGCAAGACGCATTCCTATAGTTAGTGCAAAAAGGCAAATAGGAAATTCAACACTACTTCCTACAAGGCAAAGTTATCTACCTTTGAAATTAAATGCAGGAGGAGTCATGCCTATCATATTTGCATCTGCTTTAATCTTTTTACCTATAACTATTGCAAATGTTACGGGTAATCCAGTCTTAATCAAGTTAGCCAGTAGTTTAAATCCCGGATCTTCTAATCCATGGCCATATGCTCTTACATTCTTCTCCTTGATTTTGGGGTTCTCTTATTTTTATGCATCTCTTACTATCAATCCAGTTGATGTAGCTTCAAATTTGAAGAAAGGAGGAGTGGCGATACCAGGAGTTAGACCAGGAACCAATACAGCAAACTACCTATCAGGTATACAAAATAGGTTGACTTTATTGGGAGGATTATTTCTGGGTTCAGTAGCTATAATCCCAGCTGCAGTAGAAAGAGCTACAAATGTTCAGACCTTTCAGGGTTTAGGAGCAACTTCATTACTTATTCTTGTGGGTGTTGCTATAGATACTGCTAAGCAAATTCAAACTTATGTTATTTCACAAAGGTATGAGGGACTAATTAACAATTAATGAAGAAACATTTGCTATTTTTAGGAGCTCCTGGAGCAGGGAAAGGGACTCAAGCGGAATTGTTAAGTCAAACTAATTCTTACTTACACCTTTCTACAGGTCAATTATTAAGAAAAGAAATCGAAATGAATACTACTCTGGGTATTCAGGTAAAGGATATTATGAATCGAGGAGAACTTGTTTGTGATGAACTTGTATTAAAGATAGTTAGACAAAATTTACTCAAGGATAATAGTGGTTGGATTCTAGATGGTTATCCAAGAAATTTATCTCAAGCAAATTCATTGAATGAAGTCTTGAATGAAATAAATCAACCTTTGGAATTAGTTTTTTATTTAGATATTCCAGAAGAAGTACTAATTAAGCGTTTGCTTTTAAGAGGGAGAAAAGATGATACGGAAGAGACAATTAGAACAAGAGTTGACATTTATAAAAAAACTACAGAACCATTAATTCAATATTTTAAGGATCTCTCATTGTTAGAATATATTGATGCTGATAGAGATTTAAAAACCATTTCCTCTGATATCAAACAAAAAATGGCTTGATGATGATGTAGAATATAGTATTAACGTTTTATTTGTTAAACCCCTATGAAGGTCAGATCTTCAGTCAAAAAAATTAGTCCTGACGATCAGATCGTAAGGAGAAGAGGTAAAATCTATGTTATTAACAAGAAAAGACCTCGAAATAAACAGCGTCAGGGTTAAACTTCAACCCTTAAATTCAAACTTTTACTTATTCAAAACACGTGGCCAGGATTGCAGGAATTGACATACCTCGCGAAAAGCGAGTTGAAATTGCACTTACATACGTCTATGGAATTGGTTTAACGAGATCAAAGCTAATTCTTGCTAATACGGGTGTAAACCCCGATACTCGTGTCAAAGACCTTTCAGATTCTGATGTGCAAAAACTAAGAGGTGCCACAGAAGAATTCACTTTAGAAGGGGATTTGAGAAGAAAAGAGGGAATGGCTTTAAAACGTCTACAAGATATAGGGTGTGTAAGAGGAAGAAGACATAGAATGAGTCTTCCAGTAAGGGGTCAAAGAACTAGAACCAATGCAAGAACAAGACGGGGCTCTAGGAAAACAGTTGCTGGAAGAAAAAAATAAATAACTAAATCTATTTACAAATTGAAGTATTAACTTAAAAAATCATGGCAGCTACAGTAAAAAAAACAGGTTCAAAGAAATCTAAACGCAATGTACCTAATGGTGTGGTACATATCCAAAGCACATTTAATAATACTATCGTCTCAATTACTGACACCTCTGGTCATGTAATTTCTTGGTCTTCTGCAGGTGCAAGTGGATTTAAAGGCGCTAGGAAAGGTACGCCATTTGCTGCTCAAACAGCTGCTGAAGCTGCAGCTAGAAGAGCACTTGATCAAGGTATGAGACAAATAGAAGTACTAGTTAGAGGGCCGGGCGCAGGTAGGGAAACGGCCATAAGAGCTTTACAATTGGCCGGATTAGAAATAACTCTAATAAGAGATGTAACTCCATTACCTCATAATGGATGTAGAAGACCTAAACGGAGACGCGTTTAGGTCTTAACCATTCTCAACCCCCCCGAAAAAAAACTCTTAACCTCATTATTTTCCGTGTTGCAATACCAGATTGACAGAATCGACCATCAAATAGCAGATGATCGCTCCCAAACAGGAACTTTTTTAATTGGCCCTCTAGAAAGGGGACAAGCTACAACTTTGGGTAATTCCCTTAGAAGAGTCCTTATGGGAGGACTTGAAGGGAGTGCAGTTACTGCAGTAAGAATAGCAGGAATTAATCATGAATATGCCACTATTCCTGGAGTTAGAGAAGACGTTTTAGATATTCTTCTTAATTGCAAGCAACTATCAATAAATAGCACTAATCCAGAGCTCGAAATCGGCAGGTTAGTAGCTAGTGGTCCAATGGAGGTGAAGGCTAATGATATTCAATTCTCCTCTCAAGTTGAAATTGTTGATGGCGAAAAACCGATTGCGACTATCCAGGAGGGGCATAACTTAGAGTTGGAAATCCATGTTGAAAGAGGTGTTGGATATAGACCCGTCGACCGAAAGAGTGAAGAAACAACTGCTATTGATTTGCTTCAAATAGATGCTGTATTTATGCCAGTGAAGAGAGTGAATTTTACGATTGATGAAACTGCTGTAGCAGAAGGCGGATCGGGAAGAGAAAGATTAAAAATGGAAGTCGTAACAGATGGTTCAACAAGTCCTGACGATGCTATTGCTGAAGCTGCAAATCATTTAATAGAACTTTTTCAACCCCTTGCTACTGTCACAATGGTTGAGGAAATTCCTGAAGAACCTGAACCATCTCCTGAAGCTCAAATTCCTCTGGAGGAACTAAACTTGTCCGTTAGAGCATATAATTGTTTAAAAAGGGCGCAAGTTAACTCAGTTTCGGACTTAATGGGCTTCAGTTATGAAGATCTTCTTGAAATTAAGAACTTTGGCTCTAAATCTGCAGATGAAGTTATTGAGGCTCTTGAGCGCATCGGCATTTCTATTCCACAAAGCAGAACATCTGTTTAACCATTTTTAAAATTATGAGACACCAACTTAGAATTCCATTATTAAGTAAACCTGCTGACCAGAGGAAAGCACTTCTAAGAGGTTTAACTACACAATTAATTAGGGAAGGTAGAGTAACGACAACTAAAGCTCGTGCAAAAGCTTTAAGAAATGAAGCTGAAAGAATTATTTCACTCGCCAAAGATGGAGGTTTAGCCTCTAGGAGAAGGGCTATTGGATATATTTATGATAAAAAATTAGTTCATTCATTATTTGAAAAAGCAAATGAAAGATATGGAGATAGAAATGGTGGTTATACACGCATAGTCAGAACTGTATCAAGAAAAGGTGACAACGCTCAGATGGCCATAATCGAGCTTGTTTAAGTTTGTTAATTAGGGGGCTTTTAATAAAAAATAACTTTTGAAAAGGGTAGCTTTACTAGTCCAATATGATGGATCTCATTATTCAGGTTGGCAAAAACAAAAAAATGCAAGTACTGTTCAAGAAATCTTAGACAGAGCTCTCTTAAAGATTGCAAATCATACAGTAAAGACTTTTGCAGCAGGCAGGACTGATGCTGGGGTTCATGCATCAGGGCAAGTAGTACATTTTGATGTTGATTGCGTTATTCCAGGAAATAGTTATTCTGATATATTAAATAGTCTTTTACCCTCATCAATTAGGATCTTGGAATCAGTTGAGGTTAAAGATAGTTGGCATGCATGCTATTCAGCAATATATAGACATTATAGATATGTCATTAATAACAGTAAATTCCCTAACTTGTTCATCAATAATTGGTCATGGCATAGATATCAAAAAGTATTAGATGAAGTTTTAATGTTAAATGCATCCAAGACAATGGAAGGAGAACATGATTTTTTTGCTTTTCAGAAAAGTGGTAGTAATAGAACAAACTCTATTACAAAAATAAAAAAAATAGATATTAAAAGAGTAGAAGATTTGATTTTAGTTGATATTAAAGCTACTGGTTTTCTATATGGAATGGTCCGTTTAATTGTTGGTCAACTAGTTTTAGTTGGAGAAAAAAAAATATCGCCAGCAATTTTTACAGATAGATGGGTAAACAAAAAGAAAAATGATGTTAAAGAATCTGCTCCAGCTAAGGGGTTATGTTTTGTAAATGCTGTTTATGAAGAAAATGTTTTTAAAAAGATTAATAACAATGATTTTTTCCCTGTATTTTTAATTAAGGGTTTTTCTTAAATAAAGTTTAATTAGGCGAATTTTTTGTGAAATCATTCAAAACTGTTGTTTAATATTCCACCAATAAGGTAGAATTTAGGACTAACTTTAAATTTATTTGCATAAATCTGGTAAATGAATAAAACAATTACTCCATCTGTAGAAACCATTGAAAGAAATTGGTTTTTAGTTGACGCAAAAGATAAGACGCTTGGTAGACTTGCCACAGAAATTGCAACTTTATTGAGAGGTAAAAATAAACCAACTTTTACACCTCATCTAGATACTGGAGATTTTGTTATTGTAGTAAATGCCGAAAAAGTTGAGGTAACAGGTAAAAAAGCATCACAAAAGTTGTATAGGAGACATTCAGGAAGACCAGGAGGAATGAAAATTGAAAAATTTGAGTCTCTACAAGAAAGAATCCCTGAAAGAATCATCGAGCAAGCTGTTAAGGGTATGCTGCCACATAACTCTTTAGGAAGACAGCAATTTAAAAAACTAAAAGTTTATAAAGGTGCTGATCATCCTCATTCTGCTCAGAATCCTGTATTATTAAATGGTTAATTTATCAAAATGAATAGTCAAATAAAAAACAAAGCTGTGTACTGGGGAACTGGAAGAAGAAAAACTTCAGTAGCTAGAGTTCGCTTGATTCCAGGAAATGGATTAATAAAAATTAATGGTCGTTCTGGAGATGATTACTTAAACTTTAATCCTCTGTACTTAAATTCAATAAAAGCACCTTTGCAAACATTAGGCCTTGAAAATTCTTATGATATTTTTGTAAATGTTTTTGGTGGTGGATTGACTGGTCAAGCAGATGCTATCAAGCAAGGAGCAGCAAGAGCACTTTGCGAATTATCTCCTGACAATAGGAAACCGCTAAAAACTGAAGGCCATCTCAGTAGAGATCCTAGAGCTAAGGAAAGAAGAAAATATGGTCTTAAAAAAGCAAGAAAAGCTCCTCAATTCTCTAAACGTTAAAGGAATTAAATTATGCCAAAATCAGAAATACACCCAAAATGGTATCCAGATGCAAAAGTTATTTGTAATGGAGAAGTTGTAATGACGACTGGCTCCACGCAGCCTGAATTACATGTCGATGTTTGGAGTGGTAATCATCCTTTCTTCACTGGAACTCAAAA
>CACBEF010000022.1 GCA_902538225.1 uncultured Prochlorococcus sp.
TAGTGGTAAAACCTCAGCCTTCCAAGCTGAAGATGCGGGTTCGATTCCCGCCGCCCGCTTTAGAATAAATTATTTTTTGCCCCAAATACTTCTTCTGAAATGATTAATAAAGAGCTTCTACTCTTTATTGAAACAAATTTTTCATTGATAGTTAAGGGTTCAAAAATCTCTGACATGCTAGTATCAATAACTTTTATCCAATTATATTTACATTTCGGCAAGGGGAAATCGATACTTTTTGAATATGCATTTAAACCTATCCAGACCAGCGGATTAGTAATGCCTTTGTTAATGCTAAAAGCAACTGTGTGAGACCAACTACTCCAATCGGGATTATCTAATTTTGTTCCATGCCAATGATATGTTGGAATATTTTCATTAGTTTTATTATTAGGGAAGAATGATGGATTAAAAATGTTTATTAGTTTTTTTCTGATTTTTATAACGTATTTAAAATATTCTAATAATTCCAAATCTTGTTGACCATGTTCCCAATTCATCCAGCCCAATAAATTATTTTGACACCAAGAATTATTGTTACCACCTTGTGATCTTCCTATCTCATCACCCATAAGTATCATTGGAACACCTTTGGAGATAAGTAAACTAAGAATAAGGTTTTTTTGTTGTCTTTTTCTTAAATCATTAATTAATAAGTTTGTAGTTGGTCCCTCCATACCATGATTCCAAGAATTGTTATGGTTATCACCATCTCTGTTTTGCTCTCTGTTGGCAAAATTATGTTTTCTATTGAAAGTTACTAAATCTTTTAGAGTGAATCCATCATGTGAAGTAATAAAGTTTATTGATTTTGGGAAAATATTATCTTCTTTATAAATCGATGGAGAACCTTTGATTTTATCGCTCATATTCCAAGCTGTATCTTTATCCCCCTTCCAAAATCTTCGCAAATCATCTCTAAAATGACCATTCCAAGTGAAAGTATTCTTAGATGGGAAATCCCCTAATTTATATAAACCACCACAATCCCATGGCTCACTTATAAACTTTATATCAACAAGTTCTGGTTCACATTCTATATCTTCAAAAATTGGAGGATTATCAAGTGGTGAAAGATTTTCTCCTCTTGATAGGGCAATTCCTAAATCAAATCTAAAACCATCAACTCCTAATTCACTTGCCCAACATTTTAATGATTCAATTATTAGTTTTCTAACTAATCCTCTGTTTGCTGCAATAGTATTACCACATCCGGAGACGTCCTGATAATTTTTATCTTTTCCAATAAAGTAATAAAGATTTTCATCTATACCTTTCCAAGATATTGCTGGCCCATTTGAATCACCTTCGGAAGTGTGATTGTACACAACATCTAAGATGACTTCAATGTCTGCTTTATGACATTCCTCTACAAATCTTCTAAATTCCTCTCTATTCTCTTCGGCGGATTCATTCGAAAGATATTCAAAATGCGGAGTAAACCAATTAATTGGACTATAACCCCAAAAATTTTTTAGACCATTTGGGGCATCAGTAGGATCAAAACAAAAAATTGGAAGTAATTCAATTGTTGTAATACCCAGTTCTTTGAGATACGGAATTTTTTTTAAAAATTTCTTAAAACAACTTTCATCTTTATCAGTTGATTCAGTGAAAGCTTTGATATGGAGTTCATAAATAATTGTTTCTTCCCAAGAATGTTTCGGTCTTGGATAATCCTTAAAATTAAATAATTTTCTATCGCAAACAACGCTTTTAAGACAACAATTAGTATTTTCTTGCGTTTTTAATGCATTTGCTCTTTTATAACTTCCCCATCCGGTTATACCCCTTGAACATGGATCAAGTAATACTTTTTTTTCATAGTTATTATTAATTTCATTATTTTTTTGTTTCACTCTAAAAGCATAAGTGCAACCTTCATCTAGATTTTTTATTTCCGCATGCCAGTAAGGACCTTTATTATGAGTCTGATCTAATTTGAATATGCTTTTTGGGGAAATAGAGTCTTCTTTCTCAAACAATAAGATTTCTACATATTCTGCATTTGTGGCTATTAAGGAAAAATTAACCCCTTGTGAAGTTAGAGTACTCCCTAAAGGAAATGGTTTACCTTTATTGAGATGAATCACTTTCTCTTTATCATTGATTAGTTAAATATTGAGATAATTTATTTAAATTACTGATATTTAATAATAGATGCAAAATTAAAAAAAAAACTCAAATTTAAGGCTTCACTAATCAAATTTATTAGATCTTGGAGAGTATTAATTTTTTCATTTATAGCAATTTATCCATCCATCTACTCAGTGAATCAAACGATTTATAGAAAAAGTCTGATAATGATAAAACTAGATTTTTCTTGATTTCAAAATACAAATTGTGTTTTTTCATGTGATGAGAAGGAAATATATCTGAAAATTAATAAAACATAATAAATAGATCAAATTCTTAAATTCACCCCCCTTTAATATTTTCCCCCTTTGCTAAATGTAGTTAGATTTTTAATGCTAAATCCAGTGCCACCAATGCTTTTTGCTGTTCTCTAAATGAAGAGGCTATTTTTTATAAATGAAAAAGCGCGGCTACAAAAAATAAATAATGTTGCTAAAAATGTCCCTAAAATTTGTATAAAGCTTTGCGCCGCCGGCATTTTCGGTTGCCGTATTTGTATTTGCTCCATATGATGTGAAAGTTCGAGGTTTAAAACTCGATTTAAATCTTTTTTTTAACCCTTAGCTTTAATTTAAATTTCAATGAACAAAGCTGATTTAGTAAACCTTGTTGCAGCTCGTACAGAGCTCACAAAAACGGATGTTTCTTTAGTTGTTGATGCAGCTATTGAAACTATTGTTGATTCAGTAGTGGAAGGCAAAAAAGTCTCTTTACTAGGATTTGGTTCTTTTGAACCAAGAGATCGTTCTGCAAGACAGGGATTAAACCCTAAGACAGGCGAAAAAATAGCAATACCCGCTAAAAGAGTTCCAACATTCTCTGCAGGTAAACTTTTTAAGGATAGAGTTCAAGGGTAATCTTTTTAATCTATTTCTTCCTTTAATGACAAGATGTTCTTTTAGAGCATCTTTTTTTTATTGCAATAAGATTCAATTAGATCAATGACCAAAACTTCTGCAAAATTATCCAAAATTTTGAAATCTTAAATAGTAATGAAATTTTTAACTATTTTATTCTTAAAATTTTTATTGTTATCAAATTTCCTTATGGCAGAAACAATACCAACAAAGTCTAAGATTTTAAAACTATCTAGTGATTGTTTAAAAGATTCTCGAACCCAATTATGTAAAGAATTAGTTTCTGAAATAGAAAAACTTCAATTAGTAGTATTTGACCAAAATAGATTCAAATGTCAATCAAGTTTATTGGGGCTGCAAACGGAAATTATTGATGCTTATTTTTTTAATAATTTCTCAAATGAGAGAATTTCATTAATGATCCCATATGTGATTAAAAATTGTTAATTATTAAAATAATTAATTTTTTTGGAATATTATAAATTGGTTATTTAATTTGTAATGGTAAAAGGTTTTTCTGATAGTGAAGTTAAGAATAATACTCAAAATACTCAAATAAAAGAAAAAAAAGGCTTAGCTGGTTTTCTTAAAGGTAAGAAATTTACTTACACTTTGCCAGGTAAAAAACAAATAAATATTTTTGGATCAATAGTAATAGGCTTAAATATGATTTTAGTATTGCTAGTCATCCTTTATTTAAAGAATCAAGAATTCCATGACTTTGTATTTAATGTTGGTCGTTAGCTATATTTTTAGATCGAAAAATTTTATTAGATGATATATTTAAATTTTAGAATATCTTATGAAGGTAGTTAATTTAGTTTCTCAAGTATTTTTTTTGTTAATAACTGTTCTATTTTTGATATATTTTCTAACAGGTTTTGACTCTGCTTTTGAGGCAGACCAAAATTGTCATTCATATCTTTCAAGTTACGATAACCCATCTGGAAATTATGGTTGTGATCATGATACTGAGACACATCAGTGGATACTTTATGAGTCTAATGAAAGTAAAGAACCAGCAAAAATTATTAAGAAATTCAGGTACAAGTTTTTATAATTCAATTTTCTTATAAAAAAACTTTGCAGATATAATTGAAATTATCGCTGTAACTGTGAAAGTAAGATATTGATATATGCTTCCTTCTAAATAGATTTTATTTTTATATAGAGGGAAATCGACTAAAGATCCTATAGTGCCCCAAATAATTACCCATACAGATATGTATAAGAATACTTTTATTGGATTAGATTTTTTTGCTTCCATTTTTAATTAATACCAAAAATTGAAGAAGTTACAGGTCTGCCGCTAAAAACTAACTCGGTTAATATGAGCATTAAAAATCCGATCATTGCTGCTCTACCATTTACAAGTTCAGCACTGCTATTAAATCCAAAAACATTCTTTACTTCATCGCCCTGATTGTCTACCCATTTTGAGTACTCATTATCAGTTGATGATGTATTAGTAAAATCATCTTCTTGATTTTCTATTGAAGAGCCGTTTTCTTGCATAGAATTTTTTATTTATTCTAGTAATTTTAAAACTAATTTATTATTAAATTAAAGTGGAAATTATAAAAAAAATTAAGACAAAAATTATTATCCATAAAAATTGTAATCTCAAAATTAATTGACAAATATATTTAATGTTCTCTCCAGTGCAATTATCTCCATTCGCATTGATTATTGGCTTTTCAATAATCTCATTTTTATATTTACTTTTTCCACCCAATTTTATACCAGAAATATAAGCAAATATAGCTTCTGAAATTCCAGAATTAGGCGAATCATATTTTTTACCATCAAGATAGCTTTTTTTTATGATTGATTCATACTCATTAATTTTGGGACTTACTAAAGGTAATGTGATTAAAACTAATCTTGAAGGAATAAACGTAAAAATATCTTCGATTTTTGCACTGAAAAAACCTAAATATCTGAAATAATC
>CACBEF010000023.1 GCA_902538225.1 uncultured Prochlorococcus sp.
AACCCATCAGGTCCTCAGGGATTGCCTTTGGATAAGCTATTCGCAAAACTAAATGCACCATTATTACTTCTTTGGGGAGGGAAAGATCCATGGATGAACACTCCAAAAAAAAGAAATCTATATAAAAAATTTACACCAAAGAATACAAAAGAAATTATTCTTGATGCTGGACATTGTCCTCATGATGAGATACCTGAATTAGTTAATCAGCATATTTTGGATTGGGTTGATTCCCTTTAAGTAATAATCGTGAAACTTAAATTATCTAATAAGGATCAAGGAATTTTTGTCTTTCAATTAGATAAAAATAATTACATTAAATTTTGTCCTGAAAGAGGAGGCGTTATTACAAATTGGGTTTCTGATGGTAATGAAATACTTTATTTCGATGAAACAAGATTTATGGATAAGACAAAAAGTATTAGGGGGGGCATTCCAATCTTGTTTCCAATTTGTGGAAATCTCAATACCTCTAGTTCAGTATTTGGAAATGGTTATTTACAATTACCACAACATGGTTTCGCTAGGGATTTGCAATGGCAATACTCCTTCAATGAAAATGAAAAATTTTTATGTTTTTTCTTAAATTCATCTAAAAAAACCAAAAAATATTATCCTTTCGATTTCGAACTAAAAATAGAAGTTACCTTAAAAATTAACTCTTTAGAATTTGAAATTACAATCGATAACAAAACAGACTTTGCTATGCCTATAAATTTTGGTTTGCATCCTTATTTTAATGTTTCAGATTTCAAAAATTTAGAGTTTGTTGATAATCCACTTAATTGTCAGGATCAAGAAAGTAATACTATAAGTAATACTTTGGATAAATTAAACAAAATTAATTTAGGAGTTGATCTACTTATGTATACTGCTGGTAGAAGCTCTTTTCGAGACAAAATTTTTAAAAGAGAGGTAACTTTAATTCATCCATATCCTTTTGATTTGAGCGTTATTTGGAGTGATCCTCCAAGAAGAATGATATGTCTTGAACCTTGGACTAGTCCCCGAAATTCTTTTGTTGATGGATTTAGAAACATTATGATTCCTTCAAATGATAGTAAAAGCTTAAATGCCTCAATACAAATAAAATCTCTTAAGTAATTATGCAATACTTATGAAATTTGTCGTTATAGATGATGATCCCACAGGCTCTCAAACTGTTCATGATTGCTTATTACTGCTTAAGTGGGACTGCTCAACTTTAGTCAAAGGTTTTGAATCTAAATCTAATTTATTTTTTATTTTGGCTAATACAAGGTCACTATCGGAAAATGATGCGAAATTAACAATAGAGGAAATTTGCAAAAATCTTAAGACTGTAATTAGTTCTCAAGCCTATGAAGAGGAAATTATTTTTATAAGTAGAGGAGACTCTACTCTTCGAGGACATAACTTTTTAGAGCCAATTGCTCTAAATAATTGCTTAGGTCCTTTTGATGCTACTTTTCATATTCCAGCTTTCATAGAGGGTAAAAGATTAACAATCAATGGATCTCATTTTGTTGATAAAACTCCTATTAGTCAAACAATTTTTGCAACAGATAAAATTTTTGGATATGAGACAAGTAATGTTAAGAATCTTTTATTTCAACAGAGTAAATCTCAAATAAATTTTGAAGATATTCAAAATCTTTTATTATCAGATATTGAAATGCTAAATGATGAAGAAAATAATATTGTTTTTAAAACAATAAAGAACTTGAAGAATAATAAACATGTAGTTGTTGATGTAGAAAATTATTCTCAACTAAAAAAATTTTCTTTAGTAATTAAAAAATTAATTAAACAAAAAAAAGTGTATCTCAGAGTGAAATATTTTTCTCTAATTTAAGAATAAGAAACCAAGAAAAGAGTGTTCTTCCAGGACTGATAATTGTTGGATCTTATGTAGAACTTTCAACAATACAATTGAATAATTTATTAGAGATAAGTAATTGCAATCCAGTTGAAGTAGATGTTTTTGAATTCTTTAAAATTACTTCATCAGATAATAATCAGAAGCGAAGGAATTTGTTTAAAAATAAATTTTTGAAAGAAATTAGATTTTCTTTTGAGAAAGGAAAAACTCCTGTTTTGTTTACTTCAAGAAAATTTATGTCTTTAGATTCTTCTGAACTATTTAATTTTTATAATTTACTTGCTTGTTTTATTGCTGAATTAGTCGCAGATTTGAAGTATGAAATAGGATATTTGATTTCAAAAGGTGGAATAACAACAAATTTGATTCTTAGTAAAGGACTTAATGCAGATTATGTTTATCTTGAAGGACAGATTTTAACTGGCATTTCAGTGGTGACTCAAAACCTAAAAAATGGAGAAAAACTTCCCATTGTTACTCATCCTGGAAACATTGGTACTAAAGATTCACTGGTTAATATTTGGAAAGTTTTTGAAAATAAAAATAATTTTTAAAATTAGAAATTTGAGATAATTTCTTCAGCAAAACTGCTGCAGGATAAGGGTTCTACTTTTGGTTCCATTAAGCGTGCTAAATCATAGGTGACTTTTTTTTGCTCTATTGCCTTACTTAAACCATTAGTAATTAAGTTAGCTGCCTCATTCCAACCAAAATATTCAAGCATCATTACACCACTAAGAATTACTGAGCCTGGATTGATCTTATTTAAGCCTGCATGTTTTGGGGCAGTACCGTGCGTAGCTTCGAAAATTGCTGCATTATCTCCAATATTTGCACCAGGAGCCATACCTAGTCCACCAACAATTGCTGCAGCTGCATCAGAAACATAGTCTCCATTTAGATTTAAGGTTGCAAGAATTGAATATTCTTGAGGTCTAGTTTGAATTTGTTGAAATATACTATCAGCTATCCGATCATCAACAAGAATAAGTTCTCTCCATTTTCCATCTCCGTGAGAATTTGATATTGATGCAATAACTTCTTTAATTTCTTCGCAAATGAATGCTTTTTTGTTATTTGTAAGTTTGTCAAAACCTGGTTCAATTTTTCGAGCATTATTTTCAATCGTAATTTCTGGATTTTTCTGAATATTATCTAAAATCCAGCTTTCTCTTTCTGTAATGCAATCTTCTCTAAATTCATTTACTGCTAATTCATATCCCCAATCTCTAAATGCACCTTCTGTATATTTCATAATATTCCCTTTATGTACAAGAGTTACATGCCTTTTATCTCCTGATAATCTTTTGGCATGTTCAATAGCTTTTCTAATATGCCTTTGGCTACCAAATTTACTCACCGGTTTGATACCAATACCTGATCCGTCTGGTATGGATCTATTTTTTAAATTTTTACTTTTTGGTATGACAATGTTATTTAAGTGATTAATTAATTCAAGACAATTATTATCCTCCGCTTCCCATTCAATTCCCATGTAGATATCCTCAGTATTTTCTCTATATACAATAACGTCTAAATTCTGGGGATTTTTGTGAGGGCTTGGAGTTCCTGAATAATATTTGCAAGGTCTAACACAGCTATATAAATCAAATATTTGTCTTAATGCCACATTAAGAGATCTAATACCTCCACCGATGGGAGTCGTTAAAGGACCTTTGATGGCTACACCAAAGTGTTTGATTGCTTCAATAGTATCTTGAGGGAGGTAGTTATATGTTCCATAAAGTTCACAAGCTTCATCCCCTGCATAGACTTTAAACCAATTAATTTTTCTTTCATCTCCATAGCTTTTTTTAATCGCTGAATCAAGAACGATTTGAGTTGCAGGCCAAATATCAACTCCAGTACCATCACCCCTAATAAATGGGACAATTGGATTATCAGGAACATTAGGTTTTCCTTGATTAAAAGTTATTATCTCGCCTTCATTAGGTAAAGTTAATTTTTCAAATTTTGGCATAGCATTGAATTAATAAAAGATAACTCATTGAAGTTCCTCGTATTGTAATTTGCGATGAGTTATTTTCTTTAAAACCTAGAAATTTATTATTCAAATGTGAATAGAGAATAGTTTATTGATCAGCATTTCAACATCTTTATTAAAAGAAAAAGTAGTTAATAAGCATGTTAAAGCAAATTATGTCATTTTCAAAAAAATACTCAGCTACTTATGAATGCGAGTTCAAATGTAAGTAATGTTGAAATAGCTAATAAAATTGCTTCCACTGCTACTTTGTTTCGGAAATATTTCCCAGATGCAAGCGTAAACTTTAGTCCATGGGACAATTCAAATAATGAATCCATGCAAGATACTATTGATTTTGCGTTTCATTTCCCTGGTTGGAGTCCTCTTATTGAATGTAGAGCAATACTCTTACAATTAAGAATTGAAAATGATAAAAATTGTAGAGTTCCGAAATTATTGGTAATAATGCGAGGTATGATTGTTCCCTCCGAGAGATGGAGAGTGGCTACCATCGGTGATTGGGAAATGACTGGTACTCATCTACCGCAAAAGGAACAAAAAGATAACCTTTTTTTGGTTTGTAAAGAACTTTATAAGCTATTCTCTAAAACATCCGCTGGTAACAAAAATTAGCTGTTTTATGTATTTTCCTTGTAGATTAAATACACTTACAAAAATAATTCAAAATATATGGCAATTGCTCTTGCAGGACAATTAAGAGAAGGGACAAAAAAATCCCACACTATGGCAGAAAATACTGGCTTTGTGGCTTGTTTTTTAAAAGGAGTTGTTGAAAAAAAATCTTATAGAAAATTAATTAGTGATTTATATTTTGTTTATGA
>CACBEF010000024.1 GCA_902538225.1 uncultured Prochlorococcus sp.
ATCGCAAAAATCTATGCATTTTTCTAACCATCCGTATGGAAGATCACATGCGACACCTCCTATCCTAAAGAAATTATTATTTATTAGTCTTTGTCCAGTAGCAGCTTCCCAGAGATCATAAATCATTTCTCTTTCTCTAAAAATATAGAAAAATGGAGTTTGAGCTCCTACGTCTGCTAAAAAGGGACCAAGCCATAAAAGATGATTAGCAATACGATTAAGTTCCAGCATAAGAACTCTGATATAACTAGCTCTTTTAGGAACTAGAATATTAGCTAATCTTTCAGGAGCATTTACTACAATAGCTTCATAAAACATTCCTGCTGCATAATCCATTCTGCTTACATAAGGGACATACATTACATTTGTCCTATTTTCAGCTATCTTTTCCATTCCTCTATGTAAATATCCAATTACTGGCTCACAATCAATGACATTCTCACCATCAAGAGTTACAACTAACCTTAAAACCCCATGCATTGAGGGATGGTGAGGGCCAAAATTGACCACCATTGGTTCTGTTCTAGTCTCTAGCTGAGCCATTCGAAATTTAACTTCTAAATAAATCTTAGTCGAAAGTTATGCAAACTGACCTATCTGATTCATCTTTTTTCAATCATCAATCAGTTATGACAGATGAGATTATGGCCTCATTAGAGCATTACCCATTTATACATAACAACCAACTTAAAGGAATAGACGCAACTTTAGGCGGAGGCGGGCACTCTTATCACTTATTGAGTAAATATTCGGATTTAAATATAATTGGCCTAGATCAAGATCCATTCGCGAGAGAATCAGCATCAAAAATACTTGATGAATTTAAAAATAGGATTGATATAAGAGCTTCAAATTTTGCGGATTTTGTACCAAAAGAAAAAGTTTCTTTTGTGATTGCAGATCTTGGAGTAAATAGTAACCAAATTGATGACCCTAAAAGAGGATTTAGTTTCCAAAAAGATGGTCCACTTGATATGCGAATGAATCCTTTTCTTGATGTTGATGCGGAGAAATTAATTAAGGCTTTAAATGAAAAAGATCTAGCTAACCTAATTTATAAATATGGAGATGAGAGATTATCTAGAAAGATTGCTAGGAAAATAAAAATGGATTTAAAGGAAAATGGGAAATATTCTGGAACAAAAGAGTTAGCTTATTCTATTGCAGGCTGCTTCCCACCAAAACAAAGATATAAAAAAATACATCCAGCAACAAGAACATTTCAAGCACTAAGAATTGCTGTTAATAAAGAAATTGAAGTATTAGAAAAATTTTTGCAAGTTGTCCCTGAATGGCTTTTGCCAGGGGGTATTATTTCTATTATTAGTTTTCATTCCCTTGAGGATAGGTTAGTTAAAAGTTCTTTTAAGAATGATCAAAGACTAAAAAACCTCACAAAGAAGCCAATAACTCCTTCCGAAAAAGAAGTTGAACTAAATAAAAGGGCTAGAAGTGGAAAATTAAGAATTGCTCAATTAAATTAAAAGCCAATAATTTCTAACGTAATGATTTGATCGTATTTGTAAGAATATGAATTGCTTGTTTTATGTCTTTTGAATTAGTGCTTAATCCAATACTTAACCTTATTGAAGATTCTGCTTCTTTAAGAGATCTACCTAGGGCTAGTAAAACATGAGATGGTTCACCATTACTGCATGCAGATCCAGTAGAACAAATAATTTTAGATTTTAAAAGTTTATGAAACTTTGCTCCGTTTAAATCCAATACCGTCAAATTTAAATTGTGAGGTAATCTTTTTTCTATGGAGCCATTAATTAATAAACCAGAATTATTTTTTAACAAACCCTCTAAAAGGTTATTTCTATACAAAAGTAATTTCTCAGCATTATTTTTTTGATTAAAAACTGCTATCTCTATTGCTTTAGCAAAGCCAACTACTAAAGGAAGAGGTAATGTACCTGACCTGAGACCATATTCCTGACCTCCTCCAACAATTAAAGGCTCAAGATTAATTTCTTTATCAATCAAAAGAAGTCCTATCCCTTTAGGACCATATATTTTGTGAGAACTCATCGTTATCAAGTTTACATCTGATAAAAGATTGTCTAACTCGATATAACCTAAACATTGGGCAAAATCAGAGTGAAAGGTTATTCCTCTCGATTTACATATCTTTGAAATATTCTCTATAGGCTGAATAACTCCTATTTCGTTATTTGCGTACATGACACTAACCAGAAATGTATCTTCTCTAATATTTTTTTTGAATTGTTCTTCTGAAATTAAGCCATCTTTCTCAGGATTAATTTCCGTAACCATAAATCCTTCTTTTTTTAGTTGGTTCAGAGGCTCCAAAACAGCTTTATGCTCCGTTTTTAAGGTAATAATATGTCCAAAATTTCCTGTTTTTTTATAAAAATTTCTAGCAAAACCTAATAAGGCTAAGTTATTAGATTCAGTTGCACCACTCGTAAAAATAACTTTTTTATTCTTAAGAAATAAATTTTGTTCTATTTTTTCTCTAGAGGCTTCCAATATGGCACTTGCGTTAATCCCCGCCAAATTAGATTTACTTGCAGGGTTAGAAAATACCTCACTCCAAAAAGGTTTCATAGAATCAACAACATCTTTAGAGCAAGGAGTCGAAGATTGATAGTCTAGTAGTATGGGAGTTGATAGCATTATGTTTAGTATATAAAATTCTGTTTATTACTAGAAAATCAAATTAAAGAATTTTAAAATGAATGAAATTAATCAAATAAATACTGAACCGGTAAGAAAATCAAGAATTTTATTAGTTGATGATGAGCCTGGTTTAAGAACAGCTGTTAAAACATTTCTAGAAGATGAAGGCTTTGAAATATTTATTGCAGTTGATGGAGAGGATGGTTGGGAAAAAGCTCAAACAGTTTTTCCAGATTTGATAATTAGCGATGTTATGATGCCTCGAGCCAACGGTTATGCTTTATTAGAAAAAATTAGAGAGGATGAAAAATTAGGAGGAACTCCAGTTATTTTCCTAACTGCAAAAGGAATGACCCTCGACAGAACCGAAGGTTATCTTGCAGGAGTTGATGATTATATTTCCAAACCTTTCGATCCTGATGAATTAGCTGCAAGAGTTAAAAATGTAATCAACAGACAAGAACGTTTACTAAAAGAAGCGGCACGATTCGCAGATATTGATGTGAGCAAAATGGCAAAACAAATTACTGAAATAAAATCTATGCTCACAGACCAAAACCAGAATAATCCAGAAAATAAAATAAATCTTCCTAGTTTTACTCCAAGAGAAGCAAGTGTGCTTCAACTAGTAGCAGAGGGACTAATGAACAAGGAAATTGCAAGACAGCTTGAAACATCTATTAGAAATGTTGAGAAATATGTAAGTAGACTTTTTATCAAAACAGGTACATCAAGCCGAACCGAATTAGTTCGTTATGCACTTGAAAATCATTTAGTAAAATAAATTATTAAATTTTTTCGAATTCAATTAGTTTTGAAAAATAAAAAGGAGCTTGATTTAATTTCTTTTTAACCACTTTAAATCCTCTTTCTTTAGCAGCATTAATAATGCCTTTTTCTTTCAATGTATATGCTCTTGTAGTTTTACTTGGCCCTGGAAATAATTTCCCAATATTTTTTAGAACAGCAAGAACTGGAGTATAAGGAGCAAAGCTAACGATTAGTTTTTCTTTACTTAAATCGCATAGATGTTGGACCATTTCTTCTGCGACCGGTTGTGGATAATGAATAAATACATCCAAACAAACTACAACATCAAATAATCCCTTTAATTTTTCCAGATCACAGACTTCATACTTAATTTTACCTTGATTCAAACCTAATTCATTAATGCGTTTTTTTGTTTCTTTAATCATTTCAGAAGAAATATCGCTAACCTGTAGCTCTTTTATACCGAGTCCTAGTAAAGGTATGGAAAGACTTCCTACACCACATCCTGCATCACAATAACTTTTTTTTGTTAGTTTAGGATAATTTTTGATGTATGAGACCACATCATCTACAGTTTTTTGATGTCCTTTCCTTATATTTTTCTGAACTGTATTAATTCCATCAGATTTGCTATAAATTTTATTCCATCTTTCAAAGCCAGTACCATTAAAATAATCCCTAACTTCGCTTTTTTCGATAATCTTATTTGACTTCATAATAATCTATGAAAATTTATTCTTTTTATACTAACTAACTGGCGCCAAATTAATTGCGCGCCATTATAGGAAAGAATTGATTTGTTATTTTGTCAGAATTGAATTCTAAAGATATTTATAAAATTGCTGTCGTAATGGGTAGTGATTCAGATCTGAAAACATTGAAACCAGCTATTGATATTTTAAGAGAATTTGGAATAAAAACTGAAGTTTGTATACTTTCTGCCCATCGAACACCTATTGAAATGATGGAATATGCAAAAAATGCAGAATCAGAAAACATAAAAGTAATAATTGCTGGTGCTGGTGGTGCTGCTCATCTTCCCGGAATGCTGGCATCCATAACTTGCATTCCTGTAATTGGAGTACCAGTAGAGAGTAAGACACTTAAGGGAATTGACTCTCTTTTATCAATCGTTCAAATGCCCTCTGGGATTCCTGTTGCAACAGTTGCAATTAATGGAGGTCAGAATGCTGGATTATTAGCAATAGAGATGATCAGTT
>CACBEF010000025.1 GCA_902538225.1 uncultured Prochlorococcus sp.
CTCTTGAAGATGAACTACTTCTACTTGCTGCAGCAGAGGGTATAGCTCTTGAAACATTCCTCCTTCGAGATCTCACCTCCGTATAGTCTTCTTCAAAATCATCTTCTTGAGGTTTAAATCTTCTGGATGGTCTTTCAGATTCTTCAAACCTATCATAATCGTCATTAAATCGGCCTCTAGAATTTCTGGGAACATCAGAAATAGGATCATCATCAAAATAAGATGACCTTCTAGCTTGATCAGTAGCAACTCCCCTCAATCGCACACTTTCATATGCGAAAAAAACTGTAGTTCCTGCTAATAAAAACTGACCAAACTGAAGGATAGGATCTAACCTCCAGCCTTGAAAAAATAATATTCCCCCGCACAAAAGTCCAATTGCTGCAAAGAAAACATCATAATCCCTTGCCAAGGCAGGCTTAAAAGACCTCAAAAAATAAAGGCCTCCTCCACATACCGCGAGAACTATACCAACAATACTGGCCCAATTGAGACTAGCATTGACCACATTCTTTCTCCAAAATCTTATTTTTTAAAGGGTTACTTATATCCCCCTATATATAGTGTACTTAAAACTTCTACAAAAACTAGCGTCTTCCAGTAGAAGTACGATCGAGGGAATCTTTTTGGCTGACAAAAATCAAAAATGCAGTGGCTGGAATAACGATAAGTAAGGCAGCGGCAATAAAACTACCTATCATTCCAACTGCGGAATTATTTGCAACTTGAGCAGAAAAATCTGCAGCTAGTAATAAATTTGAGATTTGAGACACTTTTTAAATATTAAATTCTCAATTTATAATACGAATTAAATACGTTTCAATGGGTTATTTATTAAGATGAATTAAATAATTGTGATTTCCTTGCTTGTAAACTCTCTTCAAATTTTAGATATTAGTTTAGGAATTTCTCTTTCATATCTAACTATAGTTTTTCTAATAAGATTAATTATTACTTGGTACCCAAAAATTGATTTAAATAAAGGTTTATGGTTATTAATTTCAATACCATCAAGCTCTATTCTTAATTTAACAAGAAAACTAATTCCTCCTATTGGAGGAGTTGATGTTGGACCAGTAATTTGGATAGGAGTTATAAGCTTTTTAAGAGAAATTTTAGTCGGTCAACAAGGGCTTATAAAACTTGCATTGCATACAAATATTTCATAGTGATAATTTAATTATTTCTCAGTAATTTGGCAATAATTCTTCTTCTACATATTTAGTATGTATTTTACCCTGCTTAAATTTAGATTTATTCAGCAAGGTTAGATGAAAATTAATTGTTGTAGGAATACCAGTTACTGCGCATTCATTTAAAGCCCTATTCATACGTTTAATTGCAGTGTTACGATCTTTGCCCCAGACTATTAATTTACCAATTAACGAGTCATAGAAAGGAGGTATTTCATAGCCTGTATAAACATGACTATCCACCCTCACGCCAGGGCCACCAGGAGGAAGCCACCCAGTTATTTTTCCAGGTGATGGTCGGAAATTGTGAGAAGGATCTTCAGCATTGATTCTACATTCAATGGCATGTCCGTTTAAATGGATATCATCCTGATTAAATTCCAAGTTTGATCCGCTTGCGATTTTAATTTGCTCAGCTATTAAATCAACTCCTGTAACCATTTCAGTAACAGGATGTTCAACTTGAATCCTAGTATTCATTTCCATAAAATAAAAATTATCATCATCATCAACTAAAAATTCAACTGTCCCCGCTCCTTCGTAGCCGATACTTTTTGCAGCAGCAATGGCTGCGTTCCCCATTTTTTTTCTTAGCTCAGTGTTAATTGCAGGACTTGGAGACTCTTCTAGTAATTTCTGATGTCTTCTTTGAACTGAACAATCTCGCTCTCCTAAATGAACAACATTACCTGACCTGTCTGCCAAAATTTGAATTTCTACATGTTTTGGCTTCTTTATAAATTTCTCCATATATAAACCATCATTACCAAAAGCTGCTTCTGCTTCGCCTTGAGCTGCTTTAAACATTTTTTCGAGATTATCAGAGTTTTCAACCAACCTCATACCTCTTCCACCTCCTCCAGCAGTCGCTTTAATAATTACCGGATAGCCAATATCATCTGCCAATTTATAAGCTTCATCAACATTTGATAACAAGCCTTTACTACCAGGTACTGTTGGAACTCCAACTGCTTCCATAGTTTCTTTAGCTGTAGATTTATCTCCCATAGATCTAATAGCTTTAGGAGATGGGCCAATAAAAACTATGCCGTGATCGTTACACATCTCAGCAAATTTATCATTTTCCGCAAGAAATCCATAACCAGGATGAATAGCATCAACTCCTCTCGATGTAGCAGCAGCAAGTATATTTGGAATATTTAAATAACTCTTATTACTTAATGAATCTCCTACGCAGACCGCCTCATCTGCAAGCTGAACATGCAATGCCTTTTTATCTACAGTGCTAAAAACTGCAACGGTTGCAATACCTAGTTCTCTACAACTTCTGACAATTCGTAAAGCTATTTCTCCACGATTAGCAATTAAAACTTTTTCAACCATTATGAAAATAAAATTGAAGAAATGAAATGACTTAAAATAAAAAATTATTTGTCAAAGTATTCAACAAATTTTTTAGTGATCAGAGGACATTTTTTACAATACAACCTAAAACGTTATATATGTATAAATATTTGTTTTATGCAATAGAAAAATTATGCATCATCTTCAAAAATACTCTTTTCGAACTACATGCTTATTTCAGCCAATAATGTATGATATTTCTAAGGTTTAGGTATTCCCCGGTTGCTGAAAACCCTTTGCGGACGTGGCGGAATTGGTAGACGCGCACGTCTA
>CACBEF010000026.1 GCA_902538225.1 uncultured Prochlorococcus sp.
GCGTTGTTGGCTTAGTAGAGGGGCTTACACCAATATTGAAGTAGTTGGAATTAACGTTACCTCAGATCCTAAGACTAATGCCCATCTATTAAAGTATGACTCAGTTCTTGGCCAACTTGACGGTGTTGATATTCAATATACTGATGATACTTTTGTAATTAATAACAAAACAATTAAATGTTTCTCTGATAGAAATCCCATGAATCTTCCTTGGAAAGACTGGGGTGTAGATTTGGTTATTGAATCTACTGGAGTTTTTAATACAGATGTAGGTGCAAGTAAGCACTTAGAGGTAGGAGCAAAAAAAGTCATCTTGACTGCTCCTGGTAAAGGTGATGGCGTTGGTACTTATGTAGTTGGAGTCAATGCTGATACATACAAACATAAAGATTATGATATTTTGAGTAATGCTAGTTGTACAACGAACTGTTTAGCTCCGGTAGTTAAAGTTTTAGACCAAACTTTTGGGATTAACAAAGGTTTGATGACTACAATTCATAGTTATACAGGGGATCAAAGAATTTTAGATAATAGTCATAGAGATCTAAGAAGGGCTAGAGCCGCTGCTACAAACATCGTTCCTACTTCTACAGGAGCTGCAAAAGCAGTAGCTCTGGTATACCCAGAAATGAAAGGCAAATTAACAGGAATTGCAATGAGAGTTCCAACTCCTAACGTTTCAGCAGTAGATTTTGTTTTTGAATCTTCTAAATCTGTCACAGCTGAAGAAGTTAATAATGCTCTGAAGGAAGCATCTCTAAGCTCAATGAAAGGCATTATTAAGTATGGAGATGAACCATTAGTGTCGAGCGATTATGCAGGTACCAATGAATCGTCAATAGTAGATAGTGACCTCACCATGTGTATCGGAGATAACCTTGTAAAAGTCCTTGCATGGTACGACAATGAGTGGGGTTATAGTCAGAGAGTTGTAGATTTAGCTGAGATTGTTGCTAAGAATTGGGAGTAACTAAAAGTGTTTGAAAGGTGTGCTATTAAATAATTTGTTTTTTTTATTATCATTAAATTCTATTGATGGTTCACCATCAGCAAAAAACCCAATCTCGTTAATATCTTTATCAAGTTTAGATAAATTTCTTGCCCATTTTTTTGGCAATGAGAAAACCAATTCATAATCTTCTCCACCAAAAAAATAATATTCGTCCCATTTATCACCTTTAGGCCAATCCTTATCTTTAGGTATTTTCCCATAATTTATGATCGCTTTACAGTTGCTAGCTATTGCTAAATCTTGTAGGGCTTGAAATAGACCATCGCTGCTATCAGTGCATCCTACTCTCCTTATTTTTTTATTGGAGCGAGTTTTGAGGAGATTATTTAGAAAATTTGGGTAAACTCTAGGGCGACAAAAATGTTCAATGGACTTAATTATTAATCTTTCATTAAGAGAAAATTTATTATCGAAATTAATTTTATTTTGTATCAAAAATCCAAGTTTGCTAAGACCATGAATTCCTGTAGTTAAGATTATCTCCCCTGGTTTACATGCATTTCTTCGTAATTCAAGTTCACCTTGAATTCCAAAGGCCGTAATTGAAATGATTTTTTCATCCCCCTTTGAGCAATCTCCCCCAAGAATCACCCCACCATATTCTTTTAATGCTTTATTTATTCCTTTGTATAATTCTTCAACCCAAATCCACTTAGTTTTAGGAGGTAGAACTAGGCTTATTGTAATACCAATAGTTTTCTTGCTTCCACTAGATAATAAGTCAGAGATGTTGCTTATAACTGCTTTCCACCCAAGGTCCCTAGGACAAATAGTAATGTCATTGAAATGAACATTTTCTACCAAAGAATCAGTATTAACAAGTAAATTTTCACTTTTAGTTTTAATTAGAGCGCAATCATCTGAAATTTGGTTTTTAGGCATAAATTTTCCTAGCCTATTTATTAATTCTTTTTCCCCAATATCTTCTAATATTTCTTTATGCATTTAATTTGAGGTTTTCAATCCCTTCTAAAACATTAATTGAAATTATTGTGTCATCTTTAGTTAGCTCTTCTAATACATCAAATCCATCTACAACGTAACCAAAGGCAGCATTCCTCCCGTCAATTAAATTGCGACCTGCTGGATTTAATTCTGCTTCATATAAAAAGAAGAAAAATTGCGATGAGCCATCATTAACTGCGGTATTTGAATGGGACCATCCCAGAGTTCCAAGTGTTGCAAAAGGTAATGTTGGCGTCTCTGTGTAAAGACCTAAATCTTCAAAAGTTTGATTATAAAAAGTATCTTTTTCATCAGGAATTCTAATTTCTAAGGGAACGTGACGTTCTTCGTTAGTTTCAGGATCTAAGTAACCAATATCTTCCCCAATTGGATCACCTGTTTGCAGTACAAAAAATTCTTCTGCTCTGTTGATAGGTA
This sequence comes from uncultured Prochlorococcus sp., assembly GCA_902538225.1. Taxonomy (GTDB): domain Bacteria; phylum Cyanobacteriota; class Cyanobacteriia; order PCC-6307; family Cyanobiaceae; genus Prochlorococcus_A. The sequence continues at coordinate 2,396 of CACBEF010000026.1, forward strand.
AATCTTTGTAGAAATTTTTTGAAGATAAATCTATAAATGCTCCTGCTGTAAGTGGCGCGTTAAATCCATCCACAATAGCTTGCATATCACCTTTGGAGGTTTTTATATTGACTTTTGCTCTGCCAAGTAATCTTGGTAAATTATCAAATTCCTGAGGAATAGAGTATGGAAATTCATTTGGTAGAAAATATTCTTCTAATCCACCTATTTTATCTAAAGCATCTCTTCGGGTCGCTATAAATAAGTATTTATCCTTTGATTTAGAGAAATCTTGAAGACTATCAAAATTTTCTTTGAGCTCTAAAAATGTTTTTTCAGCAATTTTCTTTTTATCGTTTGGTAATTCTTGAATAATTTTACTCTGGTATTTTTTTAGTAAAGATTGACATTTTGTAACAGTTTTTGTAAGAGCGGGCCATCTTCCTC
>CACBEF010000027.1 GCA_902538225.1 uncultured Prochlorococcus sp.
TTGCAGGGAAATGATGGTTTAAATTTTTATGAGTTTCAATTAATTACTGATGAAAAGAAATTCAAGGAAGAATATTCCCTTACTTTGAATCAACTTCCAATAAATCAAAAGACGGCTGATCAAATTGTTGATGAAGCTAATCAAGCTTTTATGTACAATATGAAAATGTTTAAAGAGCTAGAAGGTAACTTGATTGCTGTTTTAGGCAAGATTGTATTTAATTACATTACAAAAAAAGTAAGGAAAGGAAGCACCGAGACCTAATAATTTATGTTTGATTCATTAGTTTATTTCCTTAAAGCCAATATTGATGAATTAAATGGTCATGAAGTAAAAATATCTAGCGAATTCAAAGAACATAAAAATGAAGACTCAAAATATGTTATTAAAAATTGGCTTTTTTCATCTCCCGAATATAGAAAGTGGAGAATAACAAGTTTAGATGGTGGCAAAAAACTGCAAGTGTTTAATACGGTCGCCTATCCAAATTTTGATAGTGAAATGCCTATTTTAGGAGCTGATATTTTATGGTTTGGAACTTCTCAAAAGTTATTAGCAATACTTGATTATCAACCTTTAATTCAAGAAGGCAATTATCTTGAAAAATATTGTTCAAGTTTAGGTAGTATTAAGAAAAAATATTCTGCATTTGATAATAATAAAATGAAAAATATATATGATTCAAAAAAGTATTTCTCACCATGGGTGATTATATGTAGAGGAAATAAATTAAATCTTGATAGAGATTTAAATAATATATTCTATTTATTTGTAAATAATTATTTGAATATTTATAAATCCAATCCCGTTAATCAATTTTTAAATGCAGAAGAAATAAAGATTAATCAAATTAAATATGATAAGTACAGTTTTGAAAAAGACCCAGCAGATAAATTGTTTAAATCTTTTTTTGGAGAAAAATGGACAAATAAATTTATCAATAAATTCCTTTTTACATTAAATAATGAGATTATTCATTGAATGTTAATACAAGATACTATTTTTTATAGGCCAGATTGGAGATGGCATAATTTTCTAAAATATTTAACTAATAATTTAAGAAAATATTACTGTTTAGAAAAAATAATACCCTCGGAATATTCTTATAAAGATTCAACTTATGGTTCAAAAAAATCAAAAAAAAATGTGAATCTCTCTACTTGGGGCGTATCGCATAAAAAAAGAATTAAATTCGCAAGAGCAGTTTGTATTAATAGTCCAAATTATTCTGTTTTAAATTTTTTAATTATTCCTAATACTATTTACAACGTCCCATTTTTTGGAGTAGATTTTGTTTCTCTACCTAATAGTCATTTATTAGTATTAGATTTTCAGCCTTCATTAAAAATAGAAAATCAGTATAGTAATAAATTAATAAAAAAATTGATGGAACTAAAAACTCGTTGTCATTCATCACTCCCATTAGCTGAAAAAATGTCTGCTGATGTAGCTAGATTTTTTTCTCCAGGACTAATCTGGTCAAAATTACCAAAAGAAGAAAGAAGTGATTTTTTAATTGATAATCAGCTTTATACCTCATTTAAGGAATATCTTAATTTGTACTTGGAAATTCTTTTCGACAGTAAAGAAGCCAATATGCAACTGCAAAAGGAATTAATAAATGGTCAAAATAATTATTTGAAATATAGAAGAGATAATGATCCAGCGAGGCCAATGTTGTCGAGTTTGTTTGGTAAAGAATTTACTGAATCTTTAATTAAAGAAGTTTTATTTACTACTTAAAAGTTTTATAATTTATTAAAATTCCAAATCATATGAAAAAAATTTCTGTTCTTTTTGTATGTTTGGGAAATATTTGTAGGTCTCCTGCAGCAGAAGCTATCTTTATAAGTCTAATTGAACAGAAAGGATTAACCGATGGCTTTATTGTAGATTCTGCTGGAACTGGGAGTTGGCATATTGGAAAAAAAGCTGACTCTAGGATGAGAATTGCGGCAGAAAGAAGAGATATAAATATCCTAAGCAGGTCTCGTCAAATTACTAGCAAAGATTTTGACGAATTTAACTATATTCTTGCAATGGATAACTCAAATTTTAGAAATATTCAAGATCTTAAAAATAGAACAGCTTCAACTGATTTTGCATCAATTAAAAAAATACAAGATTTTAGATCAGTTTTTAATGAGCAAGAAGTTCCTGATCCATATTTTGGAGGTGATGAGGGCTTCGATTATGTTCTTGATATTTTAGAAGACTCTGTAAACGGTTTTTTGGAAAGTATTGCTTGAATTTATTTGATCTCAGTCTCTTTAGGAATCTTGTCGTTATAAAGATCAATAATTTTATCTACTACCTCATTAATTGAATATCTATCCGTAATAATTTCTATTGCGTCATTCGCTTTTGTTAGAGGTGAAATTTCCCTATTGGAATCTTCAAAATCTCTTTTCTTTATAAGTTCCTTTAAGGTATCAAGATCTATTTCTAGTGAGTCTTTACTTAGTTCGTCAGATTTCCTTCTTTTTGCTCTTTCATCGATGCTTGCAGTTAAAAATATTTTAAGTTCTGCATTAGGAAAAACAGTAGTTCCTATATCTCTTCCCTCAGCCACAAGACCACCCGATTCTCCTATTTTTCTTTGTTCTTCTACTAAGAATTTTCTTACTTCTTTAATTGAAGAAATTTTAGAAACAATGGAATTTATCTCTTGCGATCTAATTTTTTCAGTAACACAGTAGTTATTAATAAAAACATCCTGATGTGAATTTGTATTCGACTTGAAAACAATAGATATATCTTTAAGAATATTCTGTAATTTTTTTTC
>CACBEF010000028.1 GCA_902538225.1 uncultured Prochlorococcus sp.
AGCTTTTGCATAACCTCCAGCTTCTCCAGGTTTTTCATCCACTTCAGGAAGTTCTATAAATCTTGCTCCGAGGGACTCTACTTGTTCTTTAACAGCAGGTCTAATATCAGATACAAATACTATTGCACCAAGTCTTTTTGCTGTCGCAACTGCCTGCAATCCTGCAACGCCACCACCAAGAACTACTACTTTGGCAGGTTGAACTGTGCCTGCTGCAGTCATAAGCATTGGGAAATATCTATCTAACTCACTTGCAGCTAAAAGAACTGCTTTATATCCAGCGATATTAGCCTGTGACGAAAGAACATCAGAAGATTGCGCTCTACTAATCCTAGGAAGCAATTCTAGTGATAAAGCTGAAATCTTATTACTATTTATAATCTTTAGAAGCTCCTTATTGAAAAAATGAGACCTGGTGCAGTAATTATTGATTTAGCAGTTTCTCAGGGAGGTAACTGCGCAGGAACAAAATCAAATGAAACTATTATCAAAGATGGGGTAAAACTTATAGGAGCGGGCGAATTACCCTCTTCAGTTCCTTATGATGCAAGTTCACTTTATGCTAAGAACTTAACATCTTTAATTACACCATTTATAAAAGATGGTGTAATTAAATTAGATAAAGAGGATGAACTCATTTCTGGATGTTTGTTAAGCGATGAAGGAGTTGTTCTTCAAAATAAAGTTTTTGAAAATTGAGGTTTTAAAATTATGTCTTTTATAAGTCTTCTTTGGGTTCTTTTACTTGGTAGTTTATTAGGCCTCGAGTTAATTGGAAAAGTCCCTCCTACCCTTCACACACCTCTAATGAGTGGAGCAAATGCAATTTCAGGAATAACAATGCTTGCAGCCTTAACTTTAATTGTAAAAGCAGAAGGTAACGTACCCCTTTTAATCATAGGTTCAGTTTCTCTTGGATTTGCTCTTTTCAACGTTGTAGGCGGGTTTTTTGTAACTGATCGAATGCTCGCGATGTTTAGTCGTAAACCATCAAATAAGAAGTAATTTTTAACATGAATCTACCTGTAATCATTAAATTCGTTATTGACCTTTTAGCAGTACTTTTACTGGCGTTGGGAATAAAAGGGTTGTCAAAAGTAAAGTCAGCAAGGGATGCCAATAGATTAGCTGCATTTGCAATGTCGCTATCAGTAGTAGGATTACTTTCTTATTATTTAGGCACTTCTGGAATTGCTATTCAGTCTTGGATTTGGATAATAATTGGATCAATTACAGGTAGTTTATTCGGAGCAATTCTTGCAAAAAAAGTACCTATGACCTCAATGCCTGAAACAGTGGCATTGTTCAATGGTTGTGGAGGAATGTCATCACTTTTAGTGGCCTTAGGAGTAGCTATTTTTCCTATATCTAGTGGCCAAGAAAATTTTGATTTTTTTAAGTCACTTATTAACGAAGTTTCAATATCTGTTTCTATATTTGTTGGTGCCATAACTTTCACAGGTTCAATTGTGGCGATGGCAAAGTTACAGGGTTGGTTGTCAACTCCAGGATGGACTCAGAGCAAAGTTAGACATTTTGTAAATATTGTTTTTGCAGTTGCTTCCTTGATAGCCTTTTTTGATTTGATAAACGGCAATACAAGTTCTATTTGGCTTTTAGTTATAGTTTCTTCTTTATTAGGCATTGGAGTTACTTTGCCAATTGGTGGAGCAGATATGCCAGTCGTTATATCTTTATTAAATAGCTATTCAGGGATTGCCGCAGCAGCAGCAGGTTTCGTTGTAGATAGTCAGCTTTTGATAGTAGCAGGCGCAATGGTTGGAGCCGCAGGTCTAATACTTACTCAAGTAATGTGCAAGGGTATGAATAGATCATTGGTCTCAGTTCTTTTTGGAGGATCTTTATCTGCACAAAGTACAGCCTCTTCTGGTTCAGGAGAATATACAAATATAACTTCTTGCAGTGTTGAAGAATGCGCATTGACTTTAGAGGCAGCCAACAAGGTAATTATTGTTCCTGGTTATGGTCTGGCAGTAGCTCAAGCTCAACATACTTTAAGGGAAGTGACAAAAAAACTAGAGCAAAATGGTATTGATGTTGTTTACGCAATTCATCCTGTAGCAGGGAGGATGCCTGGACATATGAATGTACTTTTAGCAGAAGCAGATGTTCCTTACGAACAACTTAAAGAGATGGACGTTGTAAATCCTGATTTTCCAGCAACGGATGTTGTTTTAGTTTTAGGAGCAAATGATGTGGTTAATCCTCAAGCTAAAAATGATAGCTCTTCTCCTTTATATGGAATGCCAGTTCTTGATGTGCAGGAAGCAAGAACGGTATTTGTAATTAAACGTGGTATGAGTGCAGGTTACTCCGGAATAAAAAATGATTTATTTGATCTGCCAAATACCTCAATGGTCTTTGGTGATGCAAAAAAGGTACTGAATGATTTGATTGGAGAATTAAAGGATCTTGGTGTTGGGGAGAAATAATAATATACCTTTTAGTTTTTCAGATTATCTAAAAAATAAGCCATTTCGAGAAGTCTTACCTTGGATAGGTGGCGACTTACAAACTTTGAGAGATACTTTTGTTATTGATTTTGGTAAATCAATAACAAATAAAAAAATATTCTTTCCGATTAATAAAATTCTTTCTAAAGAATTTGAATGTGATTATCTTTTAGGTTTTTTAGAATTACCTGAAAACTTAAACTCAC
>CACBEF010000029.1 GCA_902538225.1 uncultured Prochlorococcus sp.
CATTTTTTAGGGCAGTGAATGGAGTGGTGAGTCTCATAAACATAAAACCTCCTATATCTCAACTTCTTAATTATCCTCCTATTCAATTGAAATTAATAGAGTATTAATACCCGAGTATTAGTTCTTTGTGGTTGTCGCGACTATCTTTTCCCATTCAGTAGGAGTAGAAATAATTCAGGATTCCAAAGCACTTTATCGACTTTGTGAACAGCGAGGTGCATATACTCGAAGAGGGAGAACAAATGCTCTCTTATTTTATTTTTGGGATTTATAGAAACTACTAATTAACGGAGAGGGTGAAATTCACTTTCAACATACATAGGCAGATACTGGACTATATCGGACTTGTCTTGAGTGATTATGTAAATATCCACCAACACATCCACCAACACACAAACTTGCAGATACTGGACGATCTTATATTTAGAAAAAACAAACAAAATCTTCTAACTGCTTTATATTTGCCATTTGCAGAATAGGCAGAAAATAGATTTAACTTTTTAGACTATTGCCTATTCAAAAGTATCTGAGAATTTATCCATTCTTGTATTTCTCTCTCAATCCAAACTGAGATTTTAGGTCCAAGATGAATATTCTTTGGAAACTTTCCTTCTGACATATAGTCATAAATAGTTGTTCTGGAAAGAGAAGTCATTTTTATTACATCTCTCAAACGCAAAAGTTTTTTTGAAAAGTCTTGATTCATTGTGCATAAAGTAAATTGCACGCCAGAATAACAATTAAGAGAAACAGTTCAAATCTAATTGGCAACTTTTGAACATTTTTATAAAACACTTAGAGAGGAGCAACAACAATGAAAAAAGAAATAGATTGGAAAAATGAATTATTAGAAAGTGGAAGATTTAACGATCAATTTTCTAAAAATCTTTTAAAGAATGGTGCAAAGAATTTCATGCAAGGTATCTATCTTGGGTATATGTATTCCAGATGGAAGAAAATCAGGGGTTTAGATAAGGATGATCCACTAGAAAATAAAGGGCAAATGCAATCCTCATTTAAAGAGTTTGAAAGAAAAAATAAATAAAAACTTGATGATTGTTAAGTTTATTTAAAAATTTTCAATAAATTAATTAAAATTCTAATTTCACAGAAAGTATTTTTTAAAAACTAATGAGTTTTCAATCGAAAGTTTATTTGCCTGATATTAAAGAATGTTTAGGTGTAAAAGAAATAAGTACAAACCATATTAAAAAGATTTTTGAAAGAATCAAGAAGAGTAAAAGCACAGAAATAGCAAAGTTAAAAATAGATAAAAGTAAATTAATTTTTGTTCCCTTTATTTATTTGGATTTTGAAATAGATTCAAATTATGAATATGAGGCAGCAGATGAACGAGAAGAACCTTATACAGATTATGTAGAAAAATCAAGAGATGTACCTTATACAGATTCTGTACAAAAATCAAGACAGGTACCTTATACAGATTATGAAAGAAGATTAAGGGCAGATGGAGGGGATGATATTACTCCTGTTACAAAATATAGAACTGAATACTACACTGCACAAGTTACAAGATATAGAAAGGAATACTATACTGAACCCGTAACTAAGTATAGGACAATAGAATTCAATCAAAGAAGAATAAAAGGGTCAAAAACAAAAATATATGAGGGCGATGGTACTGATAGGGCAAAAGGAATTAGCACTACATTTAAAAACGATAAATCGGATAAAAGTTATTTATTGAATAATTTTATTTTTGATCCTGTTGCTACAAGAAAATTTGTTCATTTTGAATGTGACAGTCAATTTTCTAAAAATGAAATAGAAAATTGGATATATAACTATACAGGTTGTAATAAAGAAAAAATAGAAACTGAAATTATTCAATTTGATATTAATAGTGCAATAAATAAAATTAAAGATGAAGATATTAGAGATGAATTGCTTGCAGAAATTGAAGATGAGGATGCACAGGGTGATGTAAATAGAAATTATCAAGTGTCATTTTCAAAGTCACTTAAAAAAGCAAAAATAGTTTATTTACCTATATTTGTACAAAGATGTAAAACTTCAGATGATATTTTATTCTATGTTGCGGTCAATATAGGTTTAGCAAAAAGCGATGACAAAAATAGGGGTACAAAAGTTTTTCCTGATTCTAAAACTACTGAATACTTATTAAAAAAATCAAAAAAGGCAAGAGGTTATAATTTTTATCGGTATCAATATACATTACCTTTATGTGTTTTTCTGATTTGTGCAATTTTAAATATTCTTTTAAGAAGCATTTTTACAGAGATTAGTTTAGATACGATGATAGGTCAAAGTCTATTGTCTAATGACTCATTCTTTGCTGAAATAACAAAACCACAACATTCGATTTCCCCAATCATAATAATTAATATAATCGGAATCTTTTCATTGGTATTAAATTGGTTATTTTTAGCAGATAAAGAAAGAACTAGATATCTAAATCAAAATAAAGAAATTTTTAATTTAAAAAAAAATTTACTACTTAAAAGTAATGTTGAATCATT
>CACBEF010000030.1 GCA_902538225.1 uncultured Prochlorococcus sp.
TGCAATGGTCATGGAGAAGATGTAATAGCATCGGAAATAATAAAAAGATTACTAAAAAAAATAAAAAATAAAAATATTGAAGTTTTGCCGTTAGTAGGAAATGGAGATGTATTTAATTCCATAAAATCAAAGAATTTTCGAAAAATAGGATATTTAAAAGATCTTCCTAGTGGAGGTTTTAGTAATCAAAGTCTGAAGGGATTTGTGCTTGATTTGTTTGCAGGATTTTTAATAGATAATTTAAGAAATTATCTACTTGTAAAAAAGAAGTCAAAACATAACTACAAAATTATCGCCGTTGGCGATTTCTTGCCATTACTTTTCGCTTGGAGTTCAGAATGCGAATTTAGTTTCATTGGAACTCCCAAAAGTGATCATACTTGGAGTAGTGGACCGGGTTGGGATTTAAGCGATTTTTATCATAAGTTGAAAGGTTCTGAATGGGATCCATGGGAAATGTTTTTAATGAAATCTCCAAGATGTAAAAATTTAATTATGAGAGATAAAATTACAGCTCATAATTTAAATAGAAAAAATATTGATGCAAAATACTTGGGTAATCCAATGATGGATTTTGTTAATGCAACAAACGAGAAGATATCAAATATTATTTCTTTTAAAAGGATTATTTTATTAGTTGGAAGTAGATACCCCGAAGCTCTTAAAAATCTTGATAATTTTTTAAATTGTTTGCAAGACTTTGATTTATCAAAGGATTTGGTAATACTTTTGCCTTTAAGCATTAATGCAAATGTGATTCAAATTCAAAATTATTTAAATAAATATGGTTTTATAAAACAGAGTAAAGTCAAATTTCTAATTGATGAAGATTCAGTATGGAAAAAGAAAGATCAATATGTAGTGATTGGAAAAGGTAAATTCAATTCATGGGCCAATATGGCAGAAGTCGGCTTGTCTAATGCGGGAACTGCTACAGAGCAAATTGCTGGACTTGGAATTCCATCTCTTTCTCTGCCGGGAACTGGACCGCAATTTACAAAATCATTTGCAAAAAGGCAATCAAGATTATTGGGAGGTAGTGTTTTAGTTTGCAAGAACAAAAAAATTCTTTTAAAACGTTTAAGTTTACTTTTGAAAGGAAAAGTTGATAGCTTAGAACAAGCAAAAATTGGGAAAAAAAGAATGGGAGAATCCGGAGCAAGTAAGAAAATCGTAGATGCCATAAACCTTCATTTGTTATCTTAGTAAATGGCACTAACTTATTAATTATTAATTCTTTTATGTATCCAATAAATGATCGACAATATCTAAAAATTTGTGCAGAGATTGCAAAACTTATGAGTATAAGCTTATCTTCTGCTAAAAAGAGAGTAGAAATTCAAATTGCAAAAGAAGGCTCGAAAACTATTCAAGAAAAAATACAAGTTGCGCAAAATGTTTTAAAAATTTGTGAAAAAAATGATGGAGATAAATTAAGTTCTTCAAGAATACTTGATAAGCTTATGGAAACTCTTGATGGTGAAGATAATTTTTTAACTGAAGATTGATTCTTAATGTTCAAATATATTTGAGAATTTTAGTATGTCTAAATCAGCATGTACAGAAACTGTTTCGAAACATTTTTGAGCTAGTTCATATCTATTCTCTCTTTCTAAGATAACTTTTAATTTATGCATAGCTTCAATCAAATATCTAACATCATTTGCTGCATAATCTAATTGATCTTTTGTTAAATCTTCGTTGCTACCCCAATCACTACTTTGCGAGCTTTTGTCCAGTTCTATACCTAACAATTCATTAATTAAATCCTTTAAACCGTGTTTATTTGTATAAGTTCTTGCCAACTTACTAGCAATTTTTGTACAAAAAATATTTTTTGTATTAATTTCAAGATTGCATTTTAGAGCTGCTACATCAAATCTCGCATAGTGAAATATTTTAGTAATTTTGTCATCTTCAAGAAGTTTTTTTAAGTGAGGTGAAGAAGATGTATTAAGTTTGATTTTTATACAGGATGTTCTTTTAAATTCATTGCATATTTGTACTAAACAGAGTCTATCTCTTCCATGCATTAAACCCATTGCTTCAGTGTCAATAGCTAGGTAGGTTGATTTTTTATAAAGATTGTATAAATCTACTGTTAAATCGCTATAAAGAAGATCAATATTTTTATTTTCAAAAGTCATTTTTAATAATTATTTAAGGAAATTTAAGATTTAAAATATTACTTAAGATTTTTTTTAATTAAGAATTTTTATCTAATAGGATTATTTTACAGAATAATTCTAAAAAATTATAATATGATGTAACTTTAATTTTCATTCTCGAGTTACTAGAAAAAATTATTTAATGTCATATTCCTTAAATTCAACATTATTGCTGACAA